>JAFEBA010000079.1 GCA_018266105.1 bacterium
CTGCTCGTGGCCGGGGGCGTCGGCAAGAATGAACTTGCGCGGACCGATCTCAAAATAGCGATAAGCAACATCGATGGTAATCTTTTGCTCGCGCTCGTCGCGCAGACCGTCGGTCAGATAGGATAGATCTGTTACGCCGACGCGCTGATCGGCTGGCAGAAGCTGACGGTCGTAGAGCAACCGACCGATCAGCGTGCTCTTGCCGTCGTCCACGCTCCCGGCTGTGACAAAGCGTAACATCAGAAGTAGCCCAGCCGCTTGCGGTCTTCCATGGCCGCCTGGCTACGCTGGTCGTCGGCTCGGCCGCCTCGTTCGCTGAGGTCAGAGGTGCGGATCTCTTCGATGACTTCATCCAGAGTTCTGGCGCTGGAGGGCACTGCCAGGCTACAGGTCAGATCTCCCACCGTTCTGAACCGGACCGTTTCCAGGCTGACCTTTTCTTCGGGTTGAGGCGGAGTATGCGGCGATTCCGCCAGCCATCCACCTTGGGCGGTCTGGATGACGCGGCGCTGGTGAGCAAAATAGAGCGATGGAAGCTGGATGTTTTGCTTTCGAATGTAGCGCCAGACGTCCAGCTCGGTCCAGTTGCTGAGCGGAAAGATGCGGAAGTGTTCGCCTGGGTGGTGCTCAGCGTTAACCAGACTCCAGAACTCGGGACGCTGCTCTTTAGGTTTCCACTGACTGTGCTGGTCGCGGTGAGAGAAGAAACGTTCCTTGGCGCGGGCTTTCTCCTCATCCCGTCGGCCTCCGCCCAGTAGGCCGTCGAGACGATACTCGGTGATGGCTTCCTTCAAAGTGGTGCTTTGAGCAAAATTGCGGCTGGGTCGCGGACCGGGCTCTTCTTGGACCGAGCCTCTGCGAATGGAATCCTCGACTCTGGCGATCAGCAGTCGGGCGCCCAGCTGGCTTGCAAAGCGGTCGCGAAATTCCAGGGTCTCCGGAAAATTATGGCCGGTATCCACGTGGAGCAGGGGACAGGGTAAGCCGTGAAAGGCTTTATAGCAAAGATAGGCCAGCACGATCGAGTCCTTTCCCCCAGAAAAAAGAAGGGCCGGCCGCTCCAGTTGGGCCACAGCCTCACGGATGTAGTAGATGGCCTCGTGCTCCACGCCACAAGGTTAATGGGCAATTCTTGAACTCCTTTGCAAGGCATTTTTTTTGTGGCTGCGAACGCAGCCACTGTATGAAACGGGCCGTACTGGTTCTCTGGATGGGAATGCTGGTGGCCTGGGCGCAGAGCCAGCGCGGCCTACTGACGGTGTTCGACTCGGCCCAGAGCTCACAGTCTTTAGCGCACAAAGATTTGGTGGAACTGCTGCGTCAGAAACGCGCCGAGGGACACTTTGCCGGCACAGGCCTGGACCCGCGCTTTCAAATCTACGATTTCGCTGAGCCGCAAATGGCTGCCAGCCTGAAGCGCCTGGGTCTTGCCCGCAACGGGACTTACTTGTGTTTGACCCGGCTGGACGGGAAGGGGAGACCCGCCAAGATCACTTGGGGCTTTCGCTATTCGTCCGCCGATGAAGCTCTGGCGGCTCTGGACGGGCAGCTGGGACTGGCTTCCGGCCCGGTGGATACGCCCACTCCCAGTCCCTCGCCCACCGCCGCCCAGGCCCCGGACCAGTTGAATTCTGGCAGCGAGCTTCCCAACTGTGGAATGTTGGAATCCCACTCTCGGCGTTACCGCTTCGTGGTGCAGGTGGATGGAAATTGCGTCGTCTACCGGGTGGATGGAAGCAGTCCGGTGCCCATTTGGGCCACTCAGACGCACGGAGTCGGGGTTCGGGTCGGCCTGGACAGCCGGGGGCGTTTTCGCGTGCTGCAAGGGCCTGCGGAAATCTGGTCGACCCCCGAGAACGAGAACGGTTTTTACCAGTTGCAGATGCAGGATGACGGGAATCTCGTCATCTATCGACGCTCAGGCAGCAATGGTGTGCCCGTGTGGGGGGCCTCCAGCCACTAGGGGGTGCTATACTCTGTATATGTCCTACCTCGCCTGGATTCCGATTGTTCTCATCCTGGGTCTGTTTGGGTCGCTGCCCTTTCTTGTTCTGCGCGGTCTGCTTTACCTGGCTTTGTGCGGCGCCTTTAAGGTTGCCGGCACTCCCGACTCAGAGCAAGCTTCGCACTTCTCACGGCGAGTGGCGGCGGTGGTTTGTGGGCTGTTTTCGGCCTGCATGCTTCTGAGTTGGTCGGAGAAGTTGCCTTTAGACGGCGAGATTTGCTGCGTTTTGACCTCGGCCCTGGCCACCTGTCTGGTATGGATGCCCGCTTCCGGCAAATTTGCGAAGCGCTCGGAAGAAGATGCGCTTGGAATCAGACGGCTGGACTGAATAAAAAAAGGGCGCACCCCCAGAGGTGCGCCCTTTTTGTCGCAGGGTTACTTGTCTTTGAAGCTGGCCTTGCCGGCCAGTGCCGCGTGGGCGGCCGCAAGGCGCGCGATGGGAACGCGGAAAGGCGAGCAGCTTACATAGTTGAGACCCAGCGTGTGGCAAAAGGCCACTGATTCGGGTTCACCACCGTGTTCACCGCAGATACCGACTTCCAGATCGGGATTTGAAGCCCGACCCTCTTCCACGGCCAGTTTCATGAGGCGCCCCACACCCACTGTGTCGATGACCTGGAAGGGATCGTTCTTGAGAATCTTCTCTTCCAGGTAGACCGGGATGAAGGTGCCGGCCGCATCGTCGCGGGAGTATCCCAACGTAGTCTGAGTCAGGTCGTTAGTGCCGAAGCTAAAGAAATCAGCGTTCTTGGCGAGGTCGCCGGCCACCACGGTGGCGCGGGGCAGTTCGATCATCGTGCCGATCTTGTGCTTGACCTGGATGCCCCGTTTATCCTGAACCTGCTTGGCTACGGTTTCCACCAGTTTGCGAGTGAAGCGCATCTCCTCGACGGTTCCGACACCTGGGATCATCACCTCGGGGCGGGCGTCGATGCCGGCCGCGACCAGGTCGCAGGCGGCTTCGAAGATAGCCTGAACTTGCATCTTGTAGATTTCGGGGTAGACGATGCCCAGACGGCACACGCGCAGACCCAGCATCGGGTTGAATTCCTTCATGGACTCGACGCGATGGAGCATTTCCTCAAGCGACTCCAGCGTGGCGCCTTTGTCCTCGCGGCGATGACGGATTTCTTCCAGCACCTTGTTGTAGCTGTCGGGAGCGTGGTCGCGCACCGTGCGCAAGCGAGCCACGTCCACCAGCAGCTCGCTGTGAGCCGGCAGGAATTCGTGCAGAGGCGGGTCGAGCAGGCGGATGATCACCCAGTGGCCGGCCATGGCCTTCAGGATGCCGTGGAAGTCCTCGCGCTGGATGGGCAGCAACTTGGCAAGGCAGTCGGTGTAAGACTTCCAGGGGCCGGCCTTACGGGCTACGGCGGCTTCCAGAGCGGCTTTGGCATCCGAGTGACGGCGGGTGCCCTCCACCTGTTCGCTCAGCTCTCTCTGGGCCCGAATTTCCTCACGGTGAAGAGATTCGGCCTTGGGAGCGCTGAGGATCATCTCCTGAACGATGGGCAAACGGTCGCGCTCCATGAACATGTGCTCGGTGCGGCACAGACCCACGCCGGTGGCGCCGAAATTGCGTGCGCGCTCGGCATCTTTGGGGGTGTCAGCGTTGGCATACACGCCCAGTTTGCGGAACTCGTCGGCCCAGCCAAGCAAGAGCTTGGTTTCGCTGGTGAGTTCGGATGCTTCCGCAAGTTGGGTGTGTCCGAGGAAGACCTCACCGGTGCCGCCATCGAAGGTCAGCCATTCGCCTTCTCCAAAAGACTGATCGCCGACCGTGACCTTCTTCTTATCCAGGTCGATGCGCAGAGCTTCGCAGCCCACGATACAGGGGATACCCCAACCGCGAGCCACCAGGGCCGCGTGCGAGGAGGGGCCGCCAGTCGAGGTCAGGATGCCTTTGGCGACAGCCATACCGTGGGCGTCGTCGGGAGTGGTTTCGGGGCGCACCAGGATCACCGGCAGGCCCTTGGCGGCTTCG
Source organism: bacterium (assembly GCA_018266105.1). Taxonomy (GTDB): domain Bacteria; phylum Vulcanimicrobiota; class Xenobia; order Xenobiales; family JADMJV01; genus JADMJV01. The sequence goes on from JAFEBA010000079.1 coordinate 3,990, forward strand.
TCCACAGCATCATTGGCTTCGAAGACCACTTTACCGCAGGCGGCGCCGGGTGCAGCACCGGTGCCCTTGGCCAGGAAACGTCCCGCCTCAACGGCCGCCTTTTTGGCTTCCGGTGGGATGGAGGGGTGGAGCAGCTGGTCGAGCTGGCTGGGGGAGACTCGCAGTACCGCATCTTCACGGGAGATGAGCTTCTCTTCCACCATGTCGCTGGCGATCTTGATGGCTGCCTGAGCAGTGCGCTTGCCCGTGCGGGTCTGCAGCATATAGAGCTTACCCTTTTCGATGGTGAACTCCATATCTTGCATTTCCTTGAAGTGGAGTTCCAGGTTCTTGGAGACTTCCAACAACTGGCGCCACATTTCGGGAGCTTCTTGTTCAAGAGCCTGCAGGGGTTTGGGCGTACGGATACCGGCCACAACATCTTCGCCCTGGGCGTTGGTCAGGTAGTCACCCACCGGCACCTTGAGGCCGGTGTTGTAGTCACGGGTGAAGGCCACGCCCGTGCCGCAGTCGTCGCCCATGTTACCGAACACCATGGACTGAACGTTGACGGCCGTGCCCAGATCGTGAGCAATTTTTTCTTTGTCGCGATAGACCATGGCGCGGGGATTGCGCCAGCTGCGGAAGACGGCTTCCACCGAGAGGCTCAGTTGCTCGTAGACATCGGTGGGGAAGTCACGGTGAGCTTCCGCTTTGAACTTGGCCTTGAACTCATCCACCAGTTGCTTGAGAGCGGAGGCCGGAATCAGCGAGTCCTCGGTGATGTTCAGTTCTTTCTTTTTCTTTTGCAGCAGTTTGTCGAATTCATGCTTGGACAGGCCCATCACCACGTCCGAGAACATCATGATGAAACGTCGATAGGCATCGTAGGCGAAGCGCTCGTCGTTGCTCTGTTCGATCAGGCCCTGCACGGTCTCGTCATTCAGGCCCAGATTGAGCACGGTGTCCATCATGCCCGGCATGGAGAACTTGGCGCCCGAGCGCACCGAGACCAGCAAGGGATTTTTCCGGTCGCCGAAGCCCTTGTTCATCTTCTTTTCAATTGCGGCCATGGCGGTCTTGAGTTCGTCTTGCATATCGGCCGGGAATTTATTGCCGGCGTTGAGGTAGACATTGCATACCTCGGTGGTGACCGTAAAGCCAGGCGGGACCGGGAACCCGAGGCGGGTCATTTCGGCCAGATTGGCGCCCTTGCCGCCCAGGATGTCGCGCATCTTGGCGTCGCCTTCTTCAAAGAGGTAGACGGCTTTGCCGTTAGTGAGTTTAGACTTCCAGTCTTTGGTGAGAGTATCCGTCACGCTTGTGTTACCTTTGCTGAGTAGAGTGAGAGAGAAGGAGACCGTGCCGGTCTCCTAGCGAGTCTGGCGGTCAGGCCCCGCTGGGCTTTTACCCTTCATGTCATGAGTTATCCTGCAAGTTCAGGAGCCGAAGCCGCTGACCTGGGCGTCGTAACTGATGGCTTTGATTAAATCTGATAAAATCAGGGCTTCAATGGCCCGAGGGGAAAGGTCGGCCGTGAAGCCTTTAATGATCTTGAGATCCTCCTTGTAGGAGCCCTTGAACATTTTTAAGAGGTCCATGACCTGGGGAGTCACTCCTTGAAAAGTCTGCACAATCACCGGCAGGCTCTCGGCCACGTTGGGGTCGGCCAGCATCGTGCGCAGCCGGGGTTCGAGTTTTTCTTCGCGTAGTCCCATAGGCGGGTCTCGTTCGTGTCCTTGGTGAACCTTCCCCTGTGGACGTCTGGCTGGAGCGGCTTGAATATCGAGTCTTGCGTGGGGATGACTGCCTGGAGCTGCGTCGACACGGCGGTTTTGCTTTCAAGTTGGGTCTGGGCTCTCTGATTTTAGGCTTCGGGCTAAGCCTTCTACCCGTGGCCGGATCCCAATTGGGTTGGGTCCTTGTTGGATGCGGCCTGCTCCTCTGGCTGCGCGTGATGTTTCCAGAACGGCCCTGGGTCTTCCGGGAGGGCCGCGTGACCGGGCCGGGGTTGGATTGTTGCTACTCACAAGTCGGTCTGCCCACGATTTGCGAGCTTGAGGTCGGGCGAGCGACCATCTACGCGCTCACGCTGCCGGTTTCTGGGGGCAGTCGCCGAATCTTGTCGGATACTCAAAAAGAGCCATTGGAGCAGTTGTCGCGCGAATTGCAACTGCTGCTGGGTGGGCAAGCGGGAGAGTTTGCGCCCGCGCCCGGGCTGGACCGATTGGAGTTGCGTCGCCTGCTGGTGGGAGGCATCTTGCTGGCTATCCCACTGCTGGTCAGCCCTCTGGCTTACTGGTGCGCGCCTGAGGCTGAACTCGAAGGCGTCAAGTTGTGGGTTTTAGGGCTGACTCCACTTTGGGCCGGGTTTTGGGAAAGCGCCGGCCGGCCGGCGCTGCCCCCGGCCCGTGGGCCCCTGGTCTGGGGCAACTATCTCTTTATCGCGGCCCTGGTGTTGTGCGGCCGCTCAGCTCCACAGCTCCATCAGTGAGTTGGGCGGATCAAACAGGCCACCATCGAGTGCCGCCAGTTGTTTTTTCATGCCCATCTTTCTGTAGAATTCTTCGAGGCCGCGGAAGTTGCCTGGGGTCAGGTCTTCTAAGGAAAACTCGATCGGAAGATCCTGGTGCAGTTCCGTGAGCTTGAGGTTGAGCAGCAGCCGGTCGCGGTGTTCCTGTAGGGCGTGTTCCAGCAATCCGGGCAAAGGGCCGTGTTGTTTGAGCAGCTTGATGGCGGTCTTGGGGCCGACCCCCGGGATTCCCGGGATATTATCGATGTCGTCCCCGTTCAAGGCCAAATAGCTGGAGATAAGCTCGGCGGGCACGCCGAAAAGCTCTTCCACCCGCGAACGATCGATGTATTCGAGGTTGGTGTTTTTGCCGGATCCTTTGATACGCAGCAGGCTAACTCGGGGGTGAACGCAGACCTGGGCCAGATCCTTGTCGTTGGACACCACTACCACGTCGTGGCCAGCGGTGGAAGCCTTGGAGGCCAGGGTGGCCAGCACGTCGTCGGCTTCGTAGCTGTCATGTCGATAAATTGTGATTCCCATCGATTCGAGGGCTTCTTCTACGTAAGGAATCTGAGCCGCCATCTCGGCCTTGGGAGCGGTGCGAGTGGCTTTATAAGTGGGGTCAAGCTGATGGCGAAAGCTCTTGCTGCGGGATTCAAAAACCCAGGCCAGGTGGCGGATCTTTTCGCCTCTCCAGAGGTTGGAAAGGATGCCCAGCACACCGTGCACGGCGTTGGTGGGAATGCCCCCCGGGCCGCTCAGCGGTGGCAGCGCGTGGAAGGCCCTGTAGATTTGGAACATACCGTCGAACAGAAAGATTCTCGCCACAATTTCCTCAATACAACGAAAAACGAGAGCGTTGAAGCTCTCGTTCGGTTTGGTGCCCAGAGCCGGGGTCGAACCGGCACTCCCTTGCAGGAACGGGTTTTTGAGACCCGCGCGTCTGCCTATTCCGCCATCTGGGCTGATGGAGGAAGAATCTACCACGCCAGGGGCAGGTCGTCAATCTTCTGGGAGATCTGCCTGTTGGGGGCGTACAAACGCGCTAAGAATGGCACCGATCAGCAGTGAAGCACCCATGCCGGCCAGATCTCGCAGCGAACTGGTGCACAGCAGCAGCAGGCAGGTGGCCACCGCCAAGGGCGGCAGGAACCGCCCGGCTTGAAGCTTCCAGCAGGCCAGGCTGGAAGCCAGGTGTTGCAATAAAGCCGCCAGCACCGACAGGGCAATCAGGGCTTCCAGGCTGTTGGAAAGGATCAGGATGACGGCCAGGGCTGAGCTGATGAGAATGCACAGGCTGGGAGCGCCGCGATGAAGCTTCAGCAGAGGTTGGGGGAGCCAGCCCTGGCGGGCCAGGGTCCACAAACTGCGCGGAGTGGTGAAGGCGATGCTGGCGTTCACGCTGGCCAGGCTGGCCACAGCCGCCACGCCCAGCGCGCCCGAGAGCCAGGGAAGGGCCGCTTCCAGTGGATGCTCGGCCGTGGCAGGTCCAGCCACGCCCTGCAGCAGAGTGTAGACGAGAGCGCTGCTGATTAGCACCAGCACGGTGGCGCGGGGGACGGTTCGCTCAGGGTCTTTGGCCTCGCCCGCGGCCAACACGATTTCTTCAAAGCCACTATAGGTGTAGAGCACCAGCAGCAGGCCCAGTTTGAAGTTGGCAGGACCCGCCGGCTGGGCGGCCGGCCAGAATGTTTGGAATGGATGAGCCAAACCGACCAGAGCCGCAACGAACAGTGGTCCCAGTTTCACCAGGGCCAGGAAATTATTGCTGAAGGCTCCGCTTCGGCTGCCCAGCAGGTTGACCAGAGCCAGCAGGCCGACGATGACGCAGGCCAGGCCGCGCCCCTGGTGGAGATAGGTGGCCAGCCCCACCGAGACGCTGGAAAGGCCGATCAGACCCGATAGCCACATCACCCAGCCCACTAGAAAGCCGGCCCGCTTGCCAAAAGCCTGGCGCGCGTACAGGCTGGAGCCTCCCGTGCCATGGAACAGCCGGGCCAGCTGGGCAAAGCAGAGGGCGATCGGCAGACAGCACAAACCTCCTATCAGGAACATGACGGGGCCATAGGCGCCGACCTGTCTGGCGATGTCGCCCTGAGTGAGAAATATGCCGGATCCAATCACGCAATTCCAACCTAAGCAGAGGAAGTCGAACAGGCCCAGTCGGCGCTCCGGGACATAGTCAGAATGTCCCATGGGTTTTGCTTGCATTTGGTGATGCGTTTCGCTAAAGTAGGGCGATCCTCTTGGTAGAGAGGACTTCTTTTCTTCGGGGGGAGCTGCCCAGGAAAGGAGGATACGCCGATGACGCAGCAGGACGTGAGCAAGGCACGCGAAGCCTTGCTTCAACTAATCGCCCAAAAGAAGCAGTTGGCGGGTAAAAAATGAACGACGGTAGTAGTCCACAGCCCTCTGTACGAAAGATCAGAGGGCTGTTTTCATTTCAGGCAGCTTTCCACGCAGCGCAAGAAAAGCTCCATGGCCAGGGGCACGGCTCTTTCGTCCAGTTGAAACTTGGGATGATGGTGAGGGAAGATACGCTCCGGCTGATCCGGCGCCGCTCCCAGGAAGAAGAAGGCCCCCGGAACCTTTTGCAGGTAGTAGGCCATGTCTTCTCCGCCCATGGTGGCCTGGGCTGAGAGGGCAAGTTCCATTTCCTCGGCCGCACTCTTGACCCACTGGCAGGGCAGGGGATTGTTGATCAAAGCCGGGTAGCCCTCGATGAACTCGAATTCCCCTTCGGTTCCGTAGCTTCTACACAGGCTGGGAACCATGTCCTGCAGTCGTTTGATGACGGCAGCTTTAGTACTGGGATGAAAAGTTCGGATCGTTCCCGAGAACTCGACTCTTTCCGGAATGATGTTGTCGGCTGACCCCCCCTGGATCTGGGTGACCGATACGACCGCGCTGTCGAAAGGGCTGGTATTGCGGCTGACCAGGGTTTGCATGGCCGTGATCAGGGCGGCTGCTGCCACAATCGGGTCTTCGCTCTCGTGGGGGTAGGCGGCGTGGCCTCCTTTCCCGTGAATTCGGACGCGGAAGGTGTCGGCCGCAGCCATGACCGGGCCGGGGGTGATGGCGACGTGGCCGCACGGGAGATCGGACCAGAGGTGCAGGCCCAGGGCGTAGTCCACGCCTTCTAATACGCCCGCTTTGATCATCGGCTCGGCTCCACCCGGGCCCTCCTCGGCGGGCTGAAAGACAAGCTTTACGTTGCCCTTGAGTCTGGGTTTCAGATCGTTCAGTATACGAGCGGTGCCCAGCAGAATGGCGGTGTGCAGGTCGTGACCGCAGGCGTGCATTTTGCCCGGAACCTGGGAGGCAAATTCGAGGTCGGTTTCCTCCTCGATAGGCAAGGCGTCCATGTCTGCTCGAAGCATCAGAGTGGGTCCGGGTTCGCCCCCCTGAATCAGAGCCGTGACTCCGGTTTTGGCAATTCCGGTGGTGGGCTCAAGGCCCGAGGCTCTTAAGAATTCGGCGACTTTAGCGCTGGTCCGAACCTCCTCGAATCCTAACTCAGGATGCCGATGCAGGTCACGCCTCAGCTCGATCACGGTCCTGGTCATGGCTTCTACTTCGGGTCGAATCATTTCAGCTCCACGATTTCTCGCATTTTCTTCAGTTGTTCGGGCGTTCCCAGGGTTATGATAATATCCCCTGGTTGGCAGACTAGATCAGGATCCGGGTTGTGCACAATGGCCCGATCCTCCTTGATGACCGACATGACCACGCCCCCAAAGTTTTGACGAATACCCGAGTCCTTCAGGCTCAGCCAGGCCAGCGGCGAGCTTTTGGAAACAGTGAACTCTTCGATGGTGATATCGAAGTTGTTGTTTTCCAGGGCCACGTCCAGCAGTTCCAGGACGCGTGGTCGTGTGATGGTGCGAGCGATGCGCCTTCCGAGGAGCGAGTAGGGGGAGTAAACGTGGACCGCCCCGGCGCGTTCGAACTTCTTCACGTTGGAGTCTTCGTTGACTCGGGCGGAAACCTCCAGGTCCGGATTCAGAGCCTTGGCCGAGATCAGGATGAACAGGTTGGCCGCGTCCGTGTCCACGGTGCATACCAGTCCGCGAGCTTTGGTGATGTTGGCTTGCTGCAAAATTTTATCTTCACTGGCGTCCCCCAGAAGCGACACCCAGCCCAGGGCATTGGCGCTCTGGACTCGATCCGGATTGGAATCCACCACCAAAAATGGAATGTTGCTGTCGTGCAACTCCTGACAGACGGAGCGTCCGACCCGTCCGAGTCCACAGACAATGTAGTGTTGCTCCATGGTTTTTGAGCGCCTCCGATTGAGGAGATGAGTAAAGTAGGTGCGGTGCTGTTCGTCCAGCAACAGTTCCAGGGTGGTGGAGACGGAGTAAGCCAGGACCCCCACGCCGCTAAAGATCAGACAGATGGTAAAGAGCTTCCCCAGTCCGTCCAGTTCGCCCACTTCGCGATAGCCCACGGTGCTCATGGTGATCACCGTGAAGTAGAACGAGTCCAGCCAGGACAGATGGCAAAGCACCCGGTAGCCGATCGTGCCGGTAAGCAGCAGGATCACCACCAGACCTCCGACCCGGCGGATTCGCTCTAAGGGGCGCACGTTTCTGGACTAAGTGGTCAGAAGGTTGGGCATTTGAGAGAGGGTGGCCTCGTCCGGCGCCTTGCCTTCGTTCAAGGCCGCCAGCACGTTGTTTAACCAGTTTTGAACGGTATCCAGGCCGGTGAGCTTCTCCTTGGCGGTCTCGGCTTTGGCCTTGGCGCCCTCCAGGTCTTTGGACAGAATCAGCACCTGAATTTCGGTCAGCAGGCCGGCCGAAAGTTCTCCGTCCAGTTCGAGCGCGCTGGAGATTGCCTTTTGGGCGTCACCGCCCTTGCCCAGGCGAACATAGGTTTGGGCTAGCTCCACATAGTAACTGGCCTGGGGTGAAATTTGGACCAGTTTGCGGAATTGCACCACCGCCAGCGTATCCTTGCTGGCGTTGCAGTAGGCTCGGGCCAGTTGCAACAGGAAGGACGGCTCGTTGGGGTAGCTTTTCTGCAGATCGCGATAGAAGTCGACCAGGCGTCTTCCGCTCATGCTGCTGCCCGAATGTAACCGATAGAGGGCGTTGTGGTAGGTGTCGTTGGAGGGATCCTGCGACATCATCTCCCGCAGCAGGTCCTCGGCTCGATCATCATCGCCGAGCAGAGCTTCTTCGATTTTGACCCGTAACAAGGCTTTTTCGATCTTGTCTTTGCTCTCGTCGCTCAGGCCGTCCAGGCCCTTGGCCTGCTCCAGTATTTGCGCCGCAGGCTGCTTCTCGTCCATCAGGTGGATGGCGTGGGCTACCAGTAAACCAGCGTAAGCGTCCGGGTCGGGGCTTGCGGCCTGCAAGGCAGCGCCTTCGCCGAGAGCCCCCTCCCAGTCGCCAGCGCTCTGTTTGTCAACTAGATCAGACCAGCTGCCGGCCGAAGTGACCGGGGCGGCTGGAGTCTCTTCGTTTGCTTGTTCGGCTGCGGGGGAGTCTTCGACCGCGGCCACCGGAGCTTCCTCGATTGCAGTTGCTTCAGCCGCAGGTTCCTCAGCCGCAACTTCTTCAACGGGGGCTGCTTCCGCAGCCGCGGTCTCTTCCGCGGGTGCTTCCGCCACCGGTTCAGCAGGTTTCCAGCTGTTGAGCAAGGTCTGAATCTCGGCGCGCTTCTCTTCCTGCTGGATCAGGGGGAAGCTGGCAGCCAGCAACTGCTCAAGAACTGCCACGGCCGCTTCCGGATGATCCTCAGCCAGGCCTTCGGCCCAGGACTTATAGGCGCTGACCAGCTTTTGTTGTGGGATCTCGGCTTCGCCATCGGTGGCCAGCCAACGATTGAGGATATTGATGGATTCCTCGTAGTCGCCTTCCTCTTCAAGCGACTGACTCCAGGCCTCCAGCACTCGAGCGTGTTGAGAAGCAGGAAGACGACCCAGGGCGCCCTCATAATCTTTGGCGCTGAGTTCAGAGTCGGTCCAGGCCTGCAAAATTCCCGGCTGGAGATCGGCCAGACCCAGTTCCTCGGCTTTGGCCAGCGCTTCGGCGCCCTTAAGCTCTCCGACCCAGGCCCGGCCGGCCTGGTCGCGGTAAGCCTGAGCTCCGGCTTCGTCCCACGCAGTCCATTTCTCGGCCCAGGCCAGTGCTTCGGCCTGACTCAGGCTTTGGCCGTGCTGAGCGAAGCCCGCTTTGGCTTCCTCGGAGTCGCCGTCCTTCAGAGCAGCGATCCACGATTCCCAGTCGCCCGACTCGCGCCAGGCCTTGAATTGAGCCTCGCGGAGTTCCGAGCGCATCTGCTGCGCTTCGGCGTGGTCGGAGTGCTCGTTCAGGAAGCCATCCACGATGGCCAGTGCGGCGGCGTAGTCCTGAGCCCCCTTGAGCTCCTGAATCTGAGTCTGGTGACCCGGCCAGGGATCGCTGCTGGGGATTTCGGCATCGGGGAAGTCAGCCTGCAGTCGGCTGTAGACTTCCTGGGCGGCTTCCTTTTGGCCGTCTTCTTCCAAGAACTGCGCCCAGGTTTTGTAAAGACCGATCATCTGCTGGTTCAGGGTGTCGCTGGCGCCTACCGCGGCGGCCTGGCGTTTGAGGCAGTCGATGGCCTGCTCGAAATCGCCCTCGCGTTCCCAGTGAGCCGACCAGTCCTGGAAGGTCTGACCAATCTCAGCTCGGGCGGCATCGGTATCGGCCACCACTCGGCCCTGCTCCAGTACGGTCACAGCCGAAGAGTAGTCGTGACCAGCGCGCAAGGCCTGGCCCCACTCCAGGTAGAGAGCACCGATCCTCTCGTTGGCCAGGCTTTGGAGCTGGCTGAGATCCTTGGCTTTATCCCAGATTTGAATGGCTTGCTCGAAGTCACCCTGGGACAGGGGTTCCTGGCTCCAGCTTGTGTAGATGCGCTCCAGGTTCTGGACGGCCCCGGCCGGGTTGAGGTCCTGACCAAGTTGAGCCTGATAAACCCTGGTCGCGGCTTCCCAGTTGGAACCGCTTTCTTCCTGTTGAGCCCAGGCGCCATAGAGGCGCTGACGCTCCTCGTTCAGATCCAGGCTGAGTTCTTGGGCCTGGCGATCGACAACCTGTAGTGCCTGTTCATACTGATTGGTCTGTTCCAGCCCGTCCCGCCAGGCCTGGAAGAGGCGCTCGCGCTCGCCGGATTCGGCTTCGGTCAGAGCCGCCAGGGCTTCAGCCCACTCGCCTCTGGCCTCAAATTCCTTGTAAGCCGGCTCGGCCGGGGGGGCCGCACTTTGCGGTCGTTCCGCCTGTGGATTAAAGGCCAGCCAGCGTTGGTAGGTCGACTTCAGTTGATCCTGCTGGTCCAACTTCTCATAAGCGTTGGCCAGTTGATCGAAGGCCTCGTCTCCTGGGCGAGATTCGATCTCCTGTTCAAGCCATTGAGCCGCGCCAGCCCAGTCATCGCCTTCGCTGGCGACCTTGGCCAACAGGTTGAGCACCTGCGGATGGCCCGGATTGGAGGTCAGCAGCTTCTCCAGCTTGGGTTTGGCTTTGTCCAGTTTGCCCAGGTCGATGAAATCGATGATGTTTTCTAAGACATCATCCAGATCGGCGAAGGCCCTTGATTCGTTCGGCTTGGGGGCTTCCGTCACGGCGGGCTGCTCGCTGCTTTTGAGCAGACCCAATTCTTGATCGATCTGCTTGAGGCGTACTTCGTCTCCAGCTGCCTCAGCCAGTTGGCGAGCCTGGTTCAGAAGTTCCAGGCTTCGGGCGGCGTCCCCGCGGGCGCTGCGAGCGAAGACTCCATACTGTTGAAGGGTGGGATAGTGGCTGGGTTCGGCGTTGAGGATTTCTTTGAACTTGGCCTCAGCCTCATCCAGCTGACCCATGACCTGGGCCACCACGGCCGCCTGGAGGATCGCATTGGCGTCGAAGCTTGCGGGCTCAGGAGTCGGCTCGGGCGCCGGAGCAGGTGCGGGCTCCTCGTTTCCGCTGAGACCGAGCAGGGCTTCGATTGAGTTGTCTTCGACCTGCGCCTCTACCCTGGTCGGCTCGGCCTCGGGCTCAGGTTGGGAATCGCTGATTCCCAAAAGGTCTTCGATGGAGACGGACTCTTCGGCCGCAGGTTGGGGGGGCGGTACCGCGACGGCCTCGTTGGCATCGCTGAGGCCGAGCAGATCTTCGATCGAGGTCGATTCCGCGGCGGGTTCAGCTTCGGCAGGGGCCGGCTCGGGCTCGGGCGCCGGAGGCTCCGGCTCCGCGGCCTCCACTTCCATGGGCTCCATTTCCATGGGCTCTGGCTCCATGGGTGGCGTGGGTGCAGCTTGCGAGGGAGATTCCGCCACCGGGGGCTCAACGGCTGAACCGTCGTCCTCAGTGTATCCAAGACCGCGCAGGAAGTCGCTGAGGTCGTCCCCGTCGTCGGCTGCGGGGGCAGGCGTCGGGGTGGCCGGAGTTGGAACCACGGCTGCGGGGGCAGGCTCGGGCTCGCGCACGGGCTCGGGCTCCGGCTCGGGCTCCGGAATGACCGGAACGGGAGGCGGAGGAGCCGCGGGCTCTTCACTGATGAATAAGGCTTCGAGTTCGTCAAGTCCATCATCTTCCGCCGCAGGCGCCGAAGACGGTGGGGAGGGCGGTGGCGGTGGCGCGGGTGGGGCTTCCATTCCCATGTCGCCGACAAGGCTGGATAGGACA
>JAFEBA010000007.1 GCA_018266105.1 bacterium
GCACCCGATGGGCTGGGACGCCTTTGGCCTGCCAGCCGAGCAGTACGCTGTTCAAACTGGCACCCACCCCTCCATCACCACTCGAGCCAATATCGAGACCTTCCGCCGTCAGATTCAGTCGCTGGGCTTCTCATACGATTGGGACCGAGAAATTTCCACGACTCACCCGGCCTATGTGCGCTGGACCCAATGGATCTTCGCCCTGCTTTATGACACCTGGTTCGATGAAGCCCAGGGCAAGGGCCGGCCCATCAGTGAACTGCCCATCCCTGAGGGGCTCAACGCCGCCCAAAAGACGGCCTTCATCAACTCTCGGCGCCTGGCCTATATCGACGAAATGGCGGTCTGGTGGTGCTCGGCCCTGGGCACAGTGCTGGCCAATGAAGAAGTCATCGACGGCAAGTCCGAGCGCGGCAATCATCCCTGCATGCGCCTGCCGCTGCGTCAATGGATGCTGCGCATCACCGCCTACGCCAGTCGCCTGTTGCGCGATCTGGAAGAAGTGGAGTGGCCCGACGAGACCAAAAAGCAGCAGCGCGAGTGGATTGGCGAAAGCCAGGGAGCGGAGGTCGACTTTCAGGTGGAGGGCAGCGAAGACAAGATCCGCGTCTTCACCACCCGTCCTGATACACTCTATGGTGCCACCTTCATGGTGCTGGCGCCCGAGCACAGCTTGGTGACGCGTCTCACCAGCAAGGAACAGGCTGACGCCGTCCACGATTACGTGCTCAAGACCGCCTCCAAAAGCGAGCTGGAGCGTTCGGCCAACAAGGAAAAGACGGGCGTGGCTTTGGGTAGCTACGCCATCAATCCGGTCAATGGACAGCGCATCCCCATCTGGATTTCGGACTATGTGCTGGCGACCTATGGAACCGGCGCGATTATGTCGGTGCCTGGCCACGATGAGCGCGATGGCGAATTCGCCCGTCAGTTCGGACTGCCGATCATTCAGGTTGTGCAAGCCCCCGAAGGTTTTGAGGGCGAGTGCTTCACCGGCGACGGCGTGGCCATCAACAGTGAGTTGATCAATGGCCTGCCGACTCCCGAGGCCAAGAAAACCATCATTGCCCACCTCGAGAGCCAGGGGAAGGGCAAGGGCAAGACTCAATACCGCCTGCGCGACTGGATCTTTTCGCGCCAGCGCTACTGGGGCGAACCGTTCCCCATCATTCATCGCCAGGACGGCACCTGCGAACTGGTGCCGGATGCTCAGCTGCCGGTGGAACTGCCTGAGCTGGAAGATTTTCGGCCCTCGGGTAATCCCGAACCTTTGCTGGCCAAGGCCCGCGAGTGGCTCAACACCAAAGACAGCTCGGGCAAAGAGGCCCTGCGTGAAACCAACACCATGCCTAACTGGGCGGGTTCTTGCTGGTATTACCTGCGCTTCATCGACCCGCGGAACAATGAACAGCCATGGGACGCCGAGCGCGAGAAATACTGGATGCCGGTTGACCTCTACGTGGGCGGCCGCGAGCACGCCGTGCTGCACTTACTGTACGCGCGCTTCTGGCACAAGGTACTGTTTGACCGGGGATATGTCTCCACTTCCGAACCTTTTCGCAAACTTTTCCACCAGGGCATGATCCTGGGAATGGCTTACGAAGATGCCGAGAAGAAGCTGATCCCCAGCGACGAGGTGAAAGAAACCGAGGGAGGGTTCGAACATAACGGCCAGCCGGTCAAGCAGGTCGTGGCCAAAATGAGCAAATCCTTGAAGAACGTGGTCAATCCCGACGACATTCTCAAGGAATTCGGGGCTGATTCGTTGCGAATGTATGAAATGTTCATGGGCCCGCTGGAAATTACCAAACCCTGGAACACCAAGGACGTTGGTGGCGTAGCCCGCTTCCTGCAGCGCGTCTGGCGCCTGATCATCGACGAGGAGACCGGCCAGGTCAAGCCTGCAGGCGAAAAAGACGCTCCCGAACTGGAGCGAGCCTTGCATCGCTGCATCAAGAAAGTGGGCGACGACATCGAACGCATGGCCTTCAACACGGCCGTCTCGGCCATGATGATCTTCTTGAACGAAGCCAGCGCGGGCGGAGCCCCCACTCTCTCACAATCCCAGCGGGAGCGCTTTGTGCTGACCCTGGCTCCCTTCGCGCCTCACCTCTGCGAAGAACTGTGGGAGCGCCTGGGCCACCAGCAGACGCTGGCCTACGAGCCCTTCCCCAGCTATGCGGAAGAAATGCTGACCGATGACGTCATTGAGGTTCCTGTTCAGGTCAACGGCAAGCTGCGCGCTCGCCTGCAGGTCTCACCCGAAATCGACACAGCCGAATTGGAAAAAATGGCTCGCCAGGCCGTGGCCGAGTGGCTGGAAGGCAAAGAAACCAAGAAAGTGGTGGTCATTCCCAAGAGAATGGTCAATCTGGTCGTTTAAGCCATGCAGTTCTTCAATACTCTGACCCGCCAACAGGAAGAATTCGTGCCCATGGAGCCGGGCAAGGTCAAGCTTTACACCTGCGGGCCCACCGTGCACGACTTCGCTCATATCGGCAACTTCCGCACCTATGTCTTTGAGGATCTGCTGCGCCGCTATTTGCGCTACCGCGGTTATCAGGTCACTCAAGTGATGAACCTGACCGATGTTGAAGATAAGATCATTCGTAAATCGATTGCCGCTGGCGTCCACTTCAAGGAATACACGAAGCCCTACATCGAGGCTTTCTTTGAAGACCTCAAACGCCTGAACATCCAGCCAGCCGAGCACTACCCCCGCGCCACCGAGCATGTGGACGGCATGGTAGAGATGATTCGCGATCTCTTACAAAAGGGGATTGCTTATCGCTCCGAGGACGGCTCGATCTACTACAACATCACCAAGTTCCCCAGCTACGGTCAGCTGGCCCACATCTGCGTCAGTGAGCTGGTGAGCGGCGCTCGAGTGGCCCAGGATGAATACGAAAAGGACAGCGCCTGCGATTTCGCTCTGTGGAAAGCCTGGGATGAAGCCGACGGCCATGTCTACTGGGATCAATATGAAGACCTGGGCAAGGGCCGACCGGGCTGGCATATCGAGTGCTCGGCCATGAGCCGCGCCATTCTGGGCGATTCCTTCGACATTCACTGCGGCGGGGTGGACAACATCTTTCCCCACCATCAGAACGAGATCGCTCAGTCTGAGGCCTTCAGCGGCAAAAAGTTCGTCAACTACTGGCTGCATTCCGAGCACCTGCAAGTTGAGTCCTACAAGATGAGCAAGTCCAAGGGCAACTTCATCACGCTGCGCGACCTGCTCGACCCTCAGGGCAACCCCAGCCGGCGGGCTTACGATCCCATGGTGATCCGTTTCTCGCTGCTGAGCGCCTCTTATGGCAGCCGCATGAACTTTAAATACGAAGGATTGCAGCAAGACGAGAAGGCTCTTGAAAGAATTGTGGCCCTTCTACGACGCGCTCAGGAGCAAACGGCTGGCGAAAGCGTGGATGACCTGGTCGAGAAAACTCGAGCCGAGTTCATCCGCCACATGGACAACAATTTGCTGATTACTGAGGCTTTGGCTGCCCTTTTCAATTTTGTAACCGACGTGAATAAGCGGATGGACGCGGGCCCGATCAACGGCCAGAAAGTAGTGGAGTTTTGGAACGAAATCGACGAAGTTCTCGGTCTCAACCTGAAAGAAAAGCTGCAGACCGGCCCGCTGGACGAGGACATCGAGAAGCTGATCGAGGAGCGTCAGGCCGCCCGCAAGGCCAAGAACTTCGCCCGGTCCGACGAGATCCGAAACCAGCTGCTGGCCCAGGGGATCGTGCTGGAAGACACACCCCAGGGCGTGAGGTGGAAACGCAGCAGTCCCTGATCTGGGGCAAACGCACCATCATGGAGTTTCTGCGCAAAGAAGCTCCCCTGCAGCGCATCTACGTGGTGGCCGACGGGGCCGGTCTGAATCGCGAATTCTTTGAACTGGCCAAGGAACGCGCCATCCCGGTGGTGCGCTCGCAACGCGAGCGTCTGGACGCGATGACCGGACGCGCCAACCACCAGGGCGTAGTGGCCAGCCTGGGCGAACGAGCCTTTGCTGCCTGGCAGGAAGTGCTGGAAGCGGTGGCTGTGTCCGGGCGCAGAATGCTGGTGCTGGCTCTGGATGGAGTGCAAGACCCGGGCAATTTCGGGGCCCTCCTGCGTACGGCCGAAGGAGCGGGAGCTCAGGGGGTAGTGGTCTCGGCCGCCGGTAGTTGCCCGCTTTCGGCCACCGTCAGCAAGGCCAGCGCGGGAGCCGACGCCTATCTCAAAGTGGCTCGCCACCCGCGCCTGGACAAAGTGCTGGGCGAGCTGGCCGACGAGAAAATCCAGGTGGTGGCCACCACCCCCGACGCGGATTTGAATTACTGGGAGCTGGATTGGAAGCGACCCAGTGTGCTGGTCCTGGGCGCGGAAGGCTCAGGCATCAGCGAAAGCGTGCTGCGGCGCTGCACTCACCGGGTGAGGCTGCCCATGTTGGGCCAGGTACAGTCTCTGAACGTAGCCGCCAGTGCGGCGGCGGTGTTGTATGAGGCGGTGCGACAGCGCTCATGAAGCGTCTCTTGCTGGTTCTGCTGCTGACCGGGGCGCTTACGGCTCAGGAGGCGCGCTATCCCAAGGAGACCGCCTCTCAGTGGCTGGGGCTGCTGACGGTGAGAGCCACCTTCGACGAAAACGCCGGCCTGGAAACAGTCACCCCGGCCAGCATCCTGAAACGGCAACACGTTCCTTTTCAAGATGTGGGCCTGGCGCCCACCCGGGTAGCCAACAGTAGCCGTCCCAAGTCCACCTGGACGGTGCCTCCCTTCTCTACCATCGGTCCCCCCGGCTTTGAGGAGGCCCCCGGAGCTCAGCCCGAAGCCCAGGCTCCCGTCTTCGCTGATGTGCCCACTGGCGAGGAAGCTCCCTCGCCCTACCTTCGTCCCAAGGCCGGCCCCTCCAAGGTTCAGGCGCGCTTTCGCGACTTTGAGATTCCCGAAGCCATCTCTCGGGCCTGTTATGCCTCCAACGATCAGGGTGTCTTCGAATTTTCGCTCTATGGTGGAACCTCCAGTTTTGCGGCCGAGGATGCCTTTGAAGCGCTCTCGGCGGCTCTGGAAAACAAACACGAACTGAAAGGTTACGGCGAGCGCAGCCTGTTAGGCGAATACAAAGAGCAGATCGCCCGCAAGCAGCTTGAGGAGAAGCGCTTTGAGTCCATCGAAGTGGTGGGCAAGGCTCAACCCGAGTTGCTGGACCCGGGTCTGAACGCAGCCAAGAAGGCCCCCGCCTTTAAAGACCTCTCCACTGACCCGCTCAATCCCGGTGGACGGCTGGATCTGTCCCGCCTGCCCCAGGTCAAGAAAGCCCCGCTACGGGCCCCCCGGGACTACTGGGTGCTGCTGGCCTACTATCCCGAGAAAGCCGTTACTTTAGAGTTCACCCTGGACAAGCGGCTGGGCCACCCACAGAACCTGGTGGATCTGGCCAATCAGGTGCACGCACGGCTGAAAGGCAAATAGCTCGGCCCTTCGCGATCGAGTCGGCGCAGCTCCCGGAAATCGGCGACCTCCGGTTTGCGGGGCGCAATTCCCCGCGGAATCGGGGAATTTCCCCGGGGAAACGGGGAAATTCGGGTCCTGGCCGAGACCCCCGGAACCCCGGGGAGGCGGGGGCTCAGGGGTGGATTAGCTGCCCAGCCATTCGTGAATGGATTCGGGGGAGATTTCGGATTGGATGAGGAGTTCGGGGGGCAACTCGGCCCAGCGGCGGATGCATTCGAAAAGGGCCATGTCGAGGTCGGGGTTTTTACTGACTTCGGCTCGGTCGAGGCTGAGGAAGTGGATCAGGGTTTTGCCTTCCCAGCTGAGGTGCTGCATGGATTCGTCGGCCACGCGTTTGTCCATGATGTCGATGAGAGAGATCCAGGTGGAGCTGTCCTGGTCGTCCAGGCGGAGGCTGCGGGCGCAGGCCGGGACGAGGGAGAAGAAGCTCGGGTCGAGTTCGGAATGTTCGGCCAGGATGGCCAGCCAGATCTGGGCGAAGCGTTCTTTGTCGGACTGGGGGGCCCGCAGGAGCCAGTGTGAGACTTCGATCAGGTCCAGTTCTTGGGCCAGTTCGGGCTGGCGGTTGAGGTGGTCGCCCAACCACATGGCCCAGTCCAGCAGCGACTGCAGGCTGCCTTCAGCCAGGAAGCGCTGGAAGAGGAGTTCGAAGATCTGGAGCGAGACCGGCGGTTGTTCCTGAATGCTGAGTTCGCGATAGTGCCTCTGCAATTCGGCCACGGCCTCACCCAGCAGCCCGGCGGCGCGCACTTTGTGACCGTGTTTCACCAACCAGCGCGCCTGCAGGTGGCGAACGGGGGCGCGGAGCTCGGCCGAGAGGTTGGCCATCTGCTCAAGTTGCTGCAGATCAAACCAGGCAGCGGCATCCAGATTGGATGCACTGGCCCGCATCCAGAGCAGCTGGGCACTGCGCGCCGGATCGGAATCGCCCAGGAAATCCAGGGCGCGGCCCACGTCCCCGCTGGAGTCGCGCGAGGCGCGGGTGAGCACGGTGGCACGAGCTTCAAACAGGCCGGCCAGCAGCGCCCGGGAGGGTTCCTCAAGCACGGCCGCGAGAGCGATGGCGTGGTTGAGATCGGCCAGGGCGGGGTCGGGGTTTTCGGCCGTCCAACGCATCAGGGAGCGTTCCTGATACGCCTTGACCAGCATGACCGAGACTTCGCCGGAAGGATCGTTCTGGCGCAGCAACTCCGCCATGGAAACCACCCGATCGTAGGCGGCCACGGCCGCTTCTCGGCCTTCGCGGGCCTGCACTCCGTGGGCCTGAGCCAGCATACTGGAGAGCAGACTGACGGCCTGCTCGCGACGGCCTGATTCATCCCCCTGTCCGGCCTGACCCAGCAGTTCTTCCACAGCTTCGGCGGTGCGCCCCAGGCGCAAGAGAACCTCGGCCCGGTTGCGGCGGATCTCCGACTCGACAAACTGCGTTTCGGCACCCTCCTGGCCGGCATTGCTGACCAATTGTAGGGCCTCGCTCAGGCAATCGGCAGCGGATTGGTCATCCACCATTCCGGCCTTGAGTGAGAGAGCACGGGCCCGCTCCAGGAAGTACTCGGCGCGCCCGAAGTCGGATTCCATGACCTCCAGGTCATCCAGCCCGCCGTGCAGGTGCTCCAGAGCTCGTTCGGTCTGGTTGAGCAGACCCAGAATTTCGGCGGCCTCAAAGCGAGCGTGGGGCAAGAGGCGCAGCACTTCCGGGTCGCCGCCCTTCTCGCTGAGGAAGGTCAGCAGATCCACGGCCTGATTGGCGTCAGCCAGAGCGGCCTGCTCCTCGCCCAGCATACGATAGGTCCGAGCCCGACCCAGATGGGCTTCGGCCAGGCGGGGCAGCAGCTGATAATGGCCCTGTTCGTCCACCAGCTGATTGTAGGCTTGCAGAGCCCGATCGTGAGCGCCCAAAGCTTCCTCGCCAGCAGGCAACGCTCGTCCCAGCAGGGTTTCCAGCAAGGCGCGGTTGGTCAGCTGTGTGTTCTCCACCCCCAGCTCCACATAGCCCAGAGTGGAGCGCAGTTGCTCTACGGCCTGGTCGGCCTGTCCCATGTGCAGGTTGAGTTGAGCCAGCAAGACGGCGGTATCCACCAGCACGTTGACGGCCGGATTGTTGGCCTGTCCCCCCCACTGACCGGCCTGATTGGTGACGTAATGGAAAGCCAGCGAAAGGTCCCGCTTGGCGGACTCTTCGCGCCCCTGGCGCAGCCAGATTCGGCCGCGCAGCAGCAACGATTGGCTGAGCCAGGTGGCGGCTTCGCCACGACCTTCCGACTCCACCAGCTGCATCAAAAGCTCGACGGCCGCCTGCGCGGCCTCGAAGGCAGCCTCCAATTGAGAAACCTCGTGCAGCAGCTGACCGCGTCGACAGAGTTCCTGGGCGTAGACTTCACGCAGGTCCAGGCGGCCCTCATCGATGAGTTCTTTCCAGAGATGGGTGGCCTGATTGGAGGCTTCTAAGGCGCGGCCCTCATCTTCCAGAAGGCGATGGGCCTCCGCCAGCTGAGTCTGAGCCTGAGCTTCAAGCACCCGCAATTCGGTCCAGCCCTCGTGAAAGCGCTGCAACAGTTCAAGGCAGCGTAAACCGTCATCGCGAGCCAGCAAACCATCGCCGCGGTGGGCGGCCAGTCGCGCCCGGCTGAGGTAAGCCTGCACAAGATCCAGGCGCATGCGCGATCGCAAGGAGTCGCGGTGCGGTTGGTAGTGTTCTAGAGCGCTCTTGAGGTCGGTCTCGGCTTCCTCCAGGCGGCCCATTTCCTGGTGAAGCATGCTGCGGCGATGCAGTGTCAGGGCCCAGAGCGGTTCCCAACGGGCCGGGTCCAGCCGGGCGATGTCGGCGTACATCTGGACCGCCACATCGGCGTCCTGGAGAGCGGCCGCGTGACGGCCCAGCTCCCGTAAAATCTCACTTCGCCGATTGAAGGCGGCGGCCAGACCGTTGGTCAGCTCGGGACGCTGGTCTACCAGTGGCCGGAAACCGGCAATGGCCTGCTCTACATCCAGCAGGGCGTCGTGCAGACGCCCCAGACCGCGGTAAGTCAGGGCCCGGCTGCTGTAGCTCCATAGCTGCTCTTCCAGTACTTCGTGCAACTGCAGCGGTGCATTGTCACGACCCCACTGCAGCGCAATTTCCAGAACCGCGAGCCAGTTGGTGACCAGCTGGATTTTGCGGTAGCCCTGACCGATGTGGTCATAGTGGTGAATCTGGCTTTCTTTCCAGCGCTTGAAATCTTCGCTTTGCAGGGCCGTCCAGCTGGCCTCACCGGCACGGGACTGGGCGATCCAATGCAGCAAATCTTCCAGGTTGATGTTGAGCTGGCCGGTGGTATTGAGCTTGACGACCATATACTGGCAGAACTGGCTGATCACTTCCAGTCGTTCTGAGCCACCCTGATCGACCACGGCCTGCCAGATCCGGGGGTGACGCAAACAAATGCGAGATTCTCCCCGATCCACCACCAGCCAGGCATAATGCTGCAGCAAACAACGCAGAGACTGGGACCAGAGGGCTTCGCTGAGTTCGTCCAGGGGCAAGCCATCCTCGCCGGCGCTGAGCAAGAAGAGCACCGAGCGGGCCATTCGATCTTCCAGAACCTTGGAAACCACCCAGGCCGGAGTCTCCTGAGCAGAGGGCAAATCGCGGCTACTGGGGACCAGCCCTGAATCCAGCGCGCCAACCCACAGGCGCAGAACCAGCAGATCGTCTTCGGCTGCTTTCAGGAACTCCAGCTGTTGAGGTTTTTGCCAATCCAGGCTCTGCTGCAAGAAATCCAGGGCCAGCTTCTGATAGGCCAGATCGTCCCGAGCAATGGGCAAACGGGCCGGTGGGTTAGGAGCCGACCAGGCCACCGGCAGCTCCACTTCGCAAGCACCAACCCAGACGAAGGGATTGGGCAGATTGACATGGCACCAAAGCAGATCGTCGGGGTTGTTGACGTCGTCTTCCAAAAGGACCAGACGAACGGGCTCATTCAGGCCGTGGTTCCGCTCTTGCAGAGCCGCGAAATAGTGGGCGAAAAGGTGCTCTTTGGAGCTGTGGCGCTGCAGGTCAGAGAGGGCGGCCGGACCCAGCGCGTGCCAGGGGAAGCCGGCCTGGTGCAGTTCGTGCAGTCGCCAGTTAAGCTGTTCTAACGCGAAATGATCCCGGCTGCTGACGGGCAGCCAGCCGTATCGATAGGTTCCGACCTGAGGCTGACGCAAGGCCAGATCGCGCATGAGGAAGCTTTTGCCCACCGCGCTGGGGCCCTGGACCATCAAACCGCTGCCCGGCGCGACCGATTCTACAAACTCCAGTACCTCGTCCAGCACGAAGAAGGGGGGACGCTGGGCAGAGCACACCTGGCGCCAGCGCGCCAGCAGCACTTCCAAGGGTTCCTGGGCTTCGGTCTCCGGGTCCAACTGGAAGCGCTCGCCGCCCAAGGTAATGTAGCCCGACCAGTGACCGTCGGGGCGAATGTAAAGTTCCGGATCGCAAGCGGTCCACAGTGGCGAACCGGCCACCAGCCAGAGCTGCAGGGCATCCAGCAATTCCCGGAGTTGAATCTGAAACTCGGATTCGGTGGACTGGATCTGACCGCCGGCCAGGCGTACCCAGAAGGTGACGTGCTGGAGCCCAATCATGGGAGCGTCCGGCAGTCCCAACCAGCGAGCGTGCAGGCGCGGCACGTCGGGCGCGTTGAGCTCGAAGAACAAGGCCTGCAGCAGCGAGGCGGCCACCTGTTTGGGGTATTCCATGAGGGCCGTCCATGCAAAGTGGAGCAATTTAACCGATTGAGCCGCAGGCACGGGTTGCTGAAGCGCCACTCGCAGCGGCTCGGGCAAGGGGGCCACCTGAGCCAGACCGGCGCAGGCCACTCGGGCGGTCAATTCCAGGAGGCAGGAGATGCCGGGCAGCAAACCGGCGGCCAGATTACGGCGCGAAGCGTCGGTTTCGCTACTGAGATTGGCGTAGTCCATTACCGCTCGCCGAGCCACGTCCATCTGGCGGCGTACGCCGTTGGGCAAAGTGGAGGGAAACTCCAGCGGGCGCGGGCGCCAACGTGGGGCCAGCGAGACGCGAGGGGCATCCAGGCTGGCACCCAGGCCCAGCAGAGCGTCCAATCCATCGTCCAGCCCGATGGGTTCAGGCTGAAGCGGCGATGGAATTTCGGCCGAGGAGAAGGAAGGGGTCGGAGCCAGGTTGACCGGGACCGGAGGCTCCTGAACGGGCTCAGGCTCCTGGCTCGGTTGCTCCACAAGCTCTGGCTCGGGCCCAGGCTCTGACTCGGGCTGGGGCTCGGGCTCCGGCTCTGCGGGGATTTGCAGTCGAAGAGCAGACGGCTCGCCTTTCGCTGCTGGTTCGACCTCGGCTGCGGGTGGCTGGGCCGGCGTGTCCACTTCCGGCTTTGAAGCGGCCAGGATATCGTCGATGCTTTCTTCCAGCCACTCGGCCGCGGGCTCTGCCGAAGTGGAACGGGCTGCCGGCAGTTCGGCCAGCGTAGTGGAAGCTTCAGCCTGCAAAATCAGCTGCAAGTCCCAATCGGGGGCGTACTTACTCCAGGGGGGCTCGGGTAGGAAGGGCAATTGCTTGCCGCGCCCGTCTTCCAGTGTGACCACCACCTGGCCGTCCTGCTCCTTGTAGCGCCGATTCAATTTGACAAAGAGTGGACGGCTGGCGCGCAGCCACTCAGAGATCAGCTCAAGGTAGCGAGCTTTGTTGCCGGGCAAGGGTTGATCGCCGCCCCAAAGTTCGGCCTGGTCGGCTGAGGCCGCATCCGAAGCCCATTCGCCCGCGATGCCCAGCCAGCGACACTGCAGGCGGGGGCGGGGCGGATCACCGGCTTCGAAAAATCCCAATCTCAGGAGGGTGCGAAAGCTAGACTGAGGGTGGCCTTCCCAGGCCATCACGGCGTAGCGCAACAACTTGAGCGTCTCGCCCCAGTCCGGCTCGGGCGGAATCGGCACGCTGGTGCCATGCAGCCGGTCCAGGGCGCCCAGAGCCGCGCCAGCCCAGTAGCGCATAAGAAACTCCAGCGTCCACTTGGTGGTCTGTTGAAAGGCAGCGTTATCGCCCTGCTGCACCTGTTCGCTCAAAGTTCTGAGCAACTGCTTCAGGTGCGCTGGAAAGCAAACATCGAATGGAAGCTTGGTGGACCCCGAGGTAATACCCATGAAGCCGCATGCTCCGTGCTTGCCGCCAGGTTTTCCTTCCATGCGGGGGGAAGGAGGGCAGGCTATGTTTTCAGCTTTCCGCGGCAAGCCCGCCAAAACCCCCCCACCCCAGGTCGAGGTTGTCGGGTTCGACGGGGAAACTCTCGAGCTCAAATCCGAGACCGCCCTGCCCGATGGCCCGGCCACGGTGATTTTGCTCAATGCCGAGCTGGAACTGGAGAAGGAAGCGGCGGTCAATATTGACCAGGGCTTTCCGGACAAGCAGCTTTACTGGGCCAGCCTGCCGGCCGAGAGCGAGCTATTGGACCTGCTCCAGCCGCTGATTCCCAAGGAAGCCGAAATTGCCAACGCCGGTGGAGAACTGCCGCCGAGCTGGGAAGAGAAGCGCAGTCGCGTGCGTTTGAACCGGGTCTTGGGAGCCATGTCTCCTCAGGTGGCCGGATTTCGCTGTGTCACTCACGACATTCATAGCGAAGGCCTCCGGTTGCAGGTGGACCAACCCCTCACCGAAGGCAGCACGATCAAGATACGCTTCGAACTGGAAGACCACCGTCTGCCCGCCTTCGACGTGCAGGGAATTGTGAAGTGGTGCGCCCCCAGTCCCAAAAAAGGCCACTGGGCGGGTATCTTCTTTACTCAGATCACCGACACCCAGCGCGAACAGATCGACAAGTTCGTCGAGGAAACGCTTTCCTACGAGGGCGGAGTGTTGACTCGCGACTACGTGGTCAGCTAGCAATCATACGACTTGACCCAACTACTTGGGCTCAGGACGATAGGCGGTGATGGTTCCGTCGGTGTTCTGAGTCTGGGTGGTGGTGGTGCCGCCCTGCTCATTGCTGGTGGTACCGTTGCCCATGTGCAGTACGCGCTGCGTCACCTTGCTGCCCTTCGGGGCGTTTTGCTCAAGCACGGTCACATTGCCCTGACCGTCATTGGAGACCACAATGGCGGTATGATGAGGGCGCGACTGGGTTTCCGTGCGCTCCTTCCAACCTTTATCGTCTTCGGTGCGAGTCTTGGTCTCGTTCTTATAGTCGCGGAACTGCAGTACATCGCCGGGCTTGGCCTCATTCAGGGGAACCTCTTTACCCCACTGGTAGTCCCCGTCCGGGGTGACCTGGCCATAGTCGCTGGCGGTCTTAAATCCGTTCTTCTTAAGAGCCTGGTCGGCCAGGTCAAAGCACTCGCCGGAGCCGACTTTCTGACCCTTCTTGCTGTTGGCGAAATCGAGCACGGCCTGGCCGTCTTTCGGAGCAGCGCCAGCGCTGGTCTGAACGGAACCATTTCCGGTGGCCGGACCCAGGGTGCGATCGGCGGCCTGGCTGGCGAATTGAGCCGGGCTGGTGGCGCCGGCGGAAGCGGGGCGACCGCTTTGGGCCACCTGTTGTACGGGTGCGGTGCCTACAGTTCCAATTGCCATCTTCGTCGTCTCCTTGCGTCCGGTTGATGGATTCAGGATAGGACGAACGAATTATTCGGCCCTTACCAGACCCGGCCAGAAGTTAACAATTGGTGAACTTTTGGCCGAGCCGGTTCCCGATTAGCCTTCCAGGGACTTGAGATGATCGTTGACGTCCATAAACAAGACATTGTTCATGCTCGGATCAATCCGGACGTAGGGATTCCAGGGATTGGTTTTGCTGAGCACGGCCTTCTCAGGCAACTCGACCGGCTTGACCCCGGACTCGCCTTTCATGGCGTGCTGCCAGGCGAAGACGGTCTTGCCGTAGAGGCCCTTTTCAGACTGGCTGCCATCCATACCCCAATCCTGATAGTTGCCCAGGATTTGCTGCTTGTCGTCCGAGCTCAGCGGATAAGCCTGGGCGCCGGCCCGTTCTAGCTTGGACTGAGCGTCTTTGGGGGCGTCAACGCCCAGAGCCACCACGGCCGAATGAGTCCGCTGTGGGAGCTGGCTGAGGGCCTTGAGTACGGTCAGATCCTGATCCGGGGTGGCAGTGGCCTGCTCGCCGGGGTTGGTGCTATACAGGCAGTCGCCGCCGGTGTCCACGGCCAGGATGCCGTCGGGATTGCCGGCGGCCTTCAGGATTTGAGCAAAGGTGGCCGGCAACTGATCGTCACCGGCCTCCAGGGCCAGAAAGGTGGGCATCTTCTGAGCCGGCAGATTCTCCAGGAAACGTCCATTGCCGCTGGTCTCCGGCCCGATTTGATAGGCGCGACCCTCTTGCAGAACCTGAAGGGGATTCTTCACTTCGCGGGGACCGTCGGGGGTCTGGGCGGTGCGCACGGAAATCACAGCCGAGCAGTGCTTGCCGGCCTTCTCCAGCAGTAGACCCAACTGGGCCGCTTGCAGACAGTCGGAACCGCCGCCGATGCCAACCACTGCGTAGCGCCTGGCGGGCAATTCGGACAGGGACTGCATCAACTTCAGGCGGCTGGCGTCCAGCTGGAAGGGGGGCACCAGTTCCACCTCGGCGTCTTCGCCGACCGTCTTGAGCTGCATGTCGTTGGCGCCCAACTGGGCTGGTTTGGTGGCCGCTTCAGCCAGCTTGAGAGGCTGGCCGGGCTCGGACTTGCCGCCCATGAATAGAGTGAAAACGCCGTTACCGGGACGGTCCTTGATACTGATCCGGGCGGCCTGGAAGGCGCGACCCAGGGTTTCCATTCCGATGCCCAGACCCTTGCGAGTGGTTTCGGGGGAAGCGCCTTCTTCCGCCTTGAGCCCGTTCTGGATGTTGGAAAACATGGCCGGGGAGTAGTAAGGCAGGATAGCCAGACCGTCATCCACGCCATTGCGGTTCAGCTCGGCGGTCAAAATGCGGCGCGTGTTGAGCGGCTGCTGATGGAAAACTTCCGCCAGTTGGTGGGCATCCTCGGGGCTGGCCGTGCGCAGCATGCAGTTGAGACGGGTGATGGCTTTCTCTTCAGGGGTGTCAGCCTTCATTCCCCAGGCCTGGGCTCGAGCCGAAAGATACTGGTCGAATGCCTGGGGAACGGTTTTGCCCTGCTTGAGTCCGTCCAGCGCCTGAATGGTCAGGTCGAAGTTGTCCCAGGTGGGCTGAGTCATAATCTTACAGCCGTTCTGGAAGGTCTGGCCAGCTACGCCGGCGATGTCGCAGACCGCGTGCAGCAACTGGAAGTCCATGCCACGCTGACTGGTGGCGCCTACGCCGGAGGCGCCGGCGGCCGGGCATTCGGCTTGCATAAACTGGCCGGCATTGAACTGAGAACGCAGGCCGTCCAGGATGATGTGCTGGTATTCGGGACTGAGGCGGCCGTAGCTGGGAGAAACCTTGTCCCCGTTCTTTTCCAGCGCTTCCAACAAGATTTTGTCGTGGTCGACATTGTGAGTGCCGGTCTGTTCGGCCAGCTGATCCACCACTTTTTTGATCTTGCCCAGGTCATTGATGACCATAAAGGTGATCATGGCGTCCAGAGCCTGATCATCTTTGATGATGGAGCGAGCGTAGTCGCTCATTTTCTGGAAGGATTCAGGAGTGAGCTTCTGCTTGTCCTGACACTCGGTGAAGCTGGCGTAGTCGCCCTTGAGCAGCCACTCGATGGCTTTGACGCCCACATAGGTGCGGTCGAACTCGATCTTTTTCTCGCCAAACATCACCTCGGAAGCGGTCTTGCAATTTGCCCCCGGGCTGGATCTCGGGGGTGGCGTTGACATCGCCAGCCAGCCAGTTCATCTCCTGATAGTTCTTGGAGAGACTTTCTGGATCTAGCTTGGAGACGCGCTCGGAGGCAGATAGGGTCTGTCGCAGTGGCATCTTGGGCAGGGCCGGTTCCAGACTGCTGGCCTGGAAACCGTCCAGGGGTCTGGCCTGTCCAGCGTTGCTGGCGGACCGGCTCTTGATGACATTCGGAGTGGTGTGGAGCGGGTTCAATTTCACGATCGGGGACCTCTTTTTTTATGTTTATAGTCCGAGTCTATCCGGGGGGGTTCACAAATTCCTGAAATGTCGGCAGCAAACAGGGGACTCCAGGGTGGCTTCGGGGGGCGTCCAAACGCCACGGCGCGGGCCTGCTTTTGGGGAGCCTGACCAAACCGCCAGCCTATCGGGAGATTCGGGCGTTTTTTAAGCGCCTTGCGAAGTTCAGCCAGGGCTAGGGGTCGGCCCGGGGGGCGGGGGTGGGGTATTCCCCCCCGGCCGGGGAGGGCGTCCCAGTCTTAAGGGGTCGGCTGAAATTCCTTAATATCTAGTTACGGAACGGGACGCAAAAACTCCTCAGAGGTGCCCGACACCACAAAAGACACGAAGGAAACCGAACAAAATGAGCGCAATTCCCTCTTCCATCAGCAAAATTTCCGACGAAGTCCTGGTCGCACGGGCCCAGGCCGGCTGCAACGACAGCACCAATCAGATCGTTCAAAGCTATCAGCGCCTCGTGCATAAAATGTCGCAGCGCTTCTTCCTACCCGGCGCCGACCGCCAGGATGTGGTGCAGGAGGCGATGGTCGGACTGGCTCACGCCATCCGCAGCTTCGATACCAGTTTCGAAAGAAAGTTCTTCGACTATGCCGTCATGTGCATCCGCAACTCTTTGGTGCGCGCCATTCGTGGGGCCAACCGCAAGAAGCAGCAGATTCTCAACCAGGCCGGCGAGATGACCGAGCTCACCCCGGTACCGACCGTCTCGGGCGTCGACGAAACGGTGCTCAATCGGATGGCCCTGCAAGAGACCTTGAGGGTGCTGGCCAGCAAGCTTTCCCCCCTGGAAATCGAAGTCTTACGCAAGCGCCTGGCCGGTGAAGTGGCTGAGGAAATGGCGGTTTCACTGAACCTGTCCATCAAGCAGATCGAGAATGCCCTCTTCCGCGCCCGCCAGAAATCGCGCGAATTGCTTACTCTGGGCAACCTGGCGGCCTGAACGAACCCTCCAAAGCGATTTGGAGCACCCGCCCATCGTGGGTGCCGCAGGCAAGTTGATTCGCCCGAAGCTGCAAGCACAGGGGGATGGCCTGAACCCCATCCACCCGCAGCCTTTGCTCCCAAAGTTTCTGCCCGCTCTCGAGGTCAAGGCAGCCCAGGCTCCCGTCAGCCAACCCATAAACGGTGCCGCAAAGACAGGTCACCGCAGCTGAAAGTTCGACCCGCCAGCGCAGGCGCCCGAGAGGCATTTCCAGGCAGTCGATGGTTCCGCGTTGCTGAATTTTGGGCGAATGCACCTTGTAAGCCCGAATCAAGCTACCATCCCCTGCAAAGCAGGCACGATTCTCCATCAAATGAGCCGACTGGCTGTCCCAATCGAAGCACTCTTGCGTCTTGCCTTGCGGGTCTAGAGCGCATAATACTTTGCGCTGGTGAGATGAAGCCGGGGTTCCCCTCAGGTAATAGGGCCTCTCGCCGCCATCCAGGCGCAAGGCGTGGTTGAAACAGTCGAAATGGCCTAGCCGATTCAGAGTCATCGGTTCGGGCCCAAACAACAGATCAGGGCCACCGTCCTGATCTGTATGGCGGGCCAGCATGTGACCGTGGCGATCAAAGCTGAGCAGATAGCCGCCCTCGAAGCGGTGGCGGAGAGTGAGCTGTTGACCGCGCAGGCAGAACAAACTGGAACGACGGTCTTCAAGCAGGTGCAGCAGAGCTCCCTCTGGGCCTGAGAACAACTGCACCCCCTGGCCCTCCGGAAAGCACTGAAAGCGCTGCTCCCCCCAGCACTCCAGCGGGCAGGTGGCCTGGGTGGCCAGAATATGCCGATCCTGCCAGACCACATCCTGAACCCCATAGCGGGGTTGGAAGTTGGGCGGCAGCAACTGGTGCCAGGGACGCTCCACCCGATCCTTCTGCTGGGTCAGCGAAAAGCCCTGAAGACGCGGGTCCTCACCCCAACTCAAGCCCAGCTCGCGATAGGGCCGCCAGTCCGTGAGCAGGCCCTGCAGGCCCGTTTCAAAAGGTGCCTCGGGGAACTCTTCCTCGTCACGCGGGCGCAATCTCAGTTCAAGAAATCCTTGCTGGGTAAACTGAACTGCCCTTACCTCCCGAGACTCTGCCAGGACCGACCAGGCTCTGTCGCTTTCCCAGTCCCAAATCCAGAGCTGGCCTTCGAAAAGATAGCCCCCGTCGTAACAGCCGGTGGCGATGGCGCAGAGAGGGCGATGGGGATGGAACGCAACGTCATTGATAGGAAAGCTGGCCTGGTCGAATACCCCCAGGCGCTGGTCCCAGTCCGACCGGTACAGACTGAGGCGCCATCGGCGAAAGAGAAAGTTCAGGTCGGCTCGGCCGGCCCAGAATGGGCTCTGAAAATGGCTGGCGACGGCGATCAGACCGTTCTCGGCCTGGGGATAGACAGCGGTGGGCCGGCCGATCTCGGCCAGCCTGGAGGGGGTGAGCTCGGCGATCTGCATGGCTTGCATCCCGTTTTAACACGGTGGCAAGAAATCCGCTTTCTACGGTCGTTTAAACTGCCCGGACAGACACACAAGATTACTGGGAGAAACTTCAAATGAAAGTTCAATCGTTTGCACCGATCTACAACGCCCCCCGTCAAATTCAAGCTCAATCCAGGCCGCCACAGGGACCTCAGCAGCCCCAAGAGCAGCCGCCCCAGAAAAGTCACCGCCACCTGGCCGTGGCCGCCGGCGCCGCGGCCGGTTCAGCCGTGCTGGGTCTGGCCACGGCGCACCTGACGGGTGCGGCCGCACAGGCCGCCGGTGTGGCTCAGGGGGCCATCGCTCTCGGCGCAGTCGGAGCGCTGGGTTTGGGCGCGGTCGGCGCCGCCCTGGGCTCTTTGGCGGGAGACAATCACAACAGCCAAGCCCTGGGCATGCTCGTAGGCGGGGCGGCCGGTGGCGCCGCGGGCGCTCTTTCCGGAATGGTGGGCGGCGCTCTGCACGGCGCCTCGGTGGGGGTCGGTTCGGGCAATCTGTTGGGATTTGCGGCCGGAGCCGTGCTGGGCGCCTCGGCCGGGCTGTATCTGTCCCACTAAATCGATTCGGCCATCTTCTCCAAGTAAGCAGGGGGGAAGACCAGCACCGGACAGGGGGCCTGGCGGGCCACGTACTCGGTGACGCTGCCCTTCCATAGCTTCTTCAGGGACCCGCCGGCGTGGGTGGCCATGGCGATCAAGTCACAGTTGGAATCAACGGCCCAATTTAAGATGGCCCTGGACGGGTTTCCCTGTTCAATCTGCAGAGACCAGCCAGGGCGGCCGGCCAGGCAGGCTTCCAGGCTGATACGCACGGCCTTGTCCGGAGGCGGGTCGTCCAGGCAGTGAAGAAGCGTCACTCGCACCTGCTGGGGCGCGAATCGTGATAGATGCTTGCAGACCGCATTGGAAAGGTAGGAGCCATCGGTCGGAACCAGGATCTTCTGAAAGACAGTGGGGCTGGTCGCCTTCATCAGCAAGACCGGACAGCTTGCCTGGTGGGCGACTTCTTCGGCCACGCTGCCAAACAGCCAGCGCTCCAGCCCGGCGTGGCCGTGGGGAGCGAAAATGACCAGATCACAGCGATTGCGGGTCGCTTCCTGACAAATGGTGGAACTGGCCGGTCCGACTCGGCACAGGGTCTCCACTTCATTGGGTTCGAATCCGGAGGCCAGATTCTGCAAGTACTCTTCAGCTCGTTCCCGAGTTTCGTGCGGGCTGCCCAAAAGCGCGGCAGCGACCGGATCCCCGGTCAGGGAGATTGGATCCATGACGCGCAGCAAGAGCACTTCGGCCAGACAGTCGCGAGCCAGTTTCTTAACATAGGGCAGCACGGTTTCACTCTGAAGCCGCCCATTCAGGGGCACAAGAATTCTCATCCGCTTCCTCCCTGGTCCGGGTCCTGACGGATGTAGCTCTGTAGTAAGCGGCAGTTGCGTCCGATCACCAGCACAGGACAGGTCGCCAGGCCCAGCAATTTTTCGGCCACACTTCGGTGCAGAAGTCGACGAACGCCCTGGCGGCTATGACTGGTCATGACCACCATGTCTGGCTGCTCGCGCTCGATCGCCCAGAGCAGGTTGGTGGCCGGATCATCGTGCGCGTCCAGGACCTTCCAACCAGCCCGAATGTGGGCCTCGGTCAATTCTTGAGTGAGTCGCTTGAGATACTTCTCGCAACTGCGCAGCTCACGGCTATAAGAGTCAGCGGAAGGGCTGAGCCGAGATTCAACGGCCCGAACCAGCAGCAGCTCAGAGCCGCTCACTTCCGCCAGATGCCGAGCCGGTTCCAAGGCGGCCTGGCTCTGGACTGAGCCATCCAGTGCGACCAGAATCCTCTTGAACATCGAGATCAGCTTATGCCAACCCTCAGCCAGCGGCTATGATCGGGATCAGTCTCGCTTCGCTCCTCGGCGGAGCAAAAGCAGCGGTCCATCGGCTGGAGAGCCCTGGAGGCTCTGGCCTTCAGCCCTTCGGGTTGTAAATCTCGACTTCCACACCCAGGTCTTTGGCCATGACTTCGCGCAAGTGCTCGCCCGAGGTCTTGAGCACTTTGAGCCAGCCGTGTTCCCAGTCGCGCACGCCGGCCAGCCAGGCCGAGCAATTGCGACAGGGCCAGGCTTCGGCGCCCCTGCCCTCCAGATGCATCTTACGATACCAGTCGAACATCTCGCCGCGCCACACCTCTTGCACGGTATGGTCAAACAGGTTGGGGAATTTATCGGCGGTGCGGAAGCTGACGTCCTGACCGCACAGCGCCACCCGACCCAGCGTGTCCACGTTGAGCCGCTCGAAGGGCCAGACACAGGGCTGTTTGCGCTCGGTGGGGAGATCAGCGTAAAGATGATGGTCCAGGGCCCTATTGTGACTGATGGTGGTGTTGTCGTCCCAGGTCAGGAACTTACGTGTGATGACTTCGTCCACGCCCACTTCTTTGAGGTAGAACTGCACGGCGTCGTCCAGCTTGCCTTCGATCAGTTCCTGACGGATGATGGAGACCACCACGCGGGTGGGCTTGACGTGTTGCTTGCGCAACTCCAGCGCGGCCCGAATATTGCTAACGTGGTTCTCAAACCAGCCTTTGGGGTCGCGAGGGGCGCCGCCGCGAGGGGGGCGAACCTGAGCATAAGTCTCGGCGTCGGCCGCGTCCATGGAGAACTCGATCAGATCGATGCCGGCCTCGATCAGCCGCTCCAGTTTGCGCCGGTGCTTGGGATGCGGGCCCATCATGGAGCCGTTGGTGTTCATCCAAACCCGGCAACCTTGCTTCTTGGCGAACTCAATCATGTCCACCATATGCGGATGCAGCATGGGCTCTCCGCCGCCGGTGCAGCGCATCCAGGCGCCATAGGGTCCGGCTTCGGTGGCAATCTTGTTCCACAGTTCCACCGGAAACAGCTCGCCGTCGCGCTCGCGATAGAATCGGCGAATTTCAGAGTTTCCGTCGGTGTAAGGGCAGCTCGGGCATCCGAAGTTGCAGGGATAGATAATCGAGAGCACCAGCATCATGGGGAATTCCATGGCGTCCTGGCGCAGCCCGTATTGTTTTTCGGCTTCTTGGGTCTGAGACATCCCCTGGAGCTTACCTCCCTGAGCGAAAGGGTAAACGCGAGTGGCGAATAAGAATCAAGTTCATGCGTGAATATAGTCCGAAAAGGCTGCTGTTATGCCTGCTCTTGATCTGCGGATTCTCCGGAATGATGCAAATTCTGGTTTTCGGGAAGCGTCAGGATCTGCATCATCAGCATTATGCGGACCCCTCAACCCGGCCAACCACAGTCGTGGGAGCCCCAGTAGAAGGGGTTGTGGCCGCCGTAGGAATGGATCGAATCCACCTGAACAACGGGAAAAGCACCGATCCTTACCGCTGTGAAAACCCCGGTCAATACCGGGTGGGCGAGCGTCTGAAGATCACCTACGCTCAGGGAGATCCGCCCAATGCCCTTAAAATAGAGAAGCTTTAGGGCTAGACCATTTCCGCCAAAGCGGCCCGACAGCGTTGACTGTTGGCGTGATCCGCTCCCCAGTTCTTCTCGGCGATCATCAAAGCCCGTTCAAAAAGCTTTTTGGCTTCTTCGGCCGCGCCGGCCGAGCGACGCAAGGTGGCCAGGTTGAAGTAAAGCGGAGCCAACCGCTTGTCATCCGAGGTGATCTGAGTGGACCAGATCTCCAGAGCCCGGCGATAGAGGCCTTCTGAGCGCATCGAGTTGCCCTGCGCGAAATAGAGGGTGGCCAGGTTGGTGATCACCGGAGCCAGTTCATTGCGATAGGCCGTGCCCAGCTTCTCCAGATGGTCGATGGCCTGCAAGAAATTGCGTTCGGCCTCCACATGGGCGGCTCCCTGGCGCTGCATTTCGGCCAGTTCGCCCAGGATACGGCCGGGGCGGGGATCCTTTGGGCCCCAGGCCATGGCCTGAGCGGCCACCTGCTTGAGCTCGGCGATCGCGGCCGGCACCTGACCTTCGCGAAAGAGAGCGAAGGCTTTTTGGCGCTGGGCCGCCCAGGCCGCCTCATCGACCGCCCCCAGCGGCACCGGCTGCGGCCGGCTGGCTTTTTCAGCGGCCTGCGTGCGCTCGATCTGACTGAGCCGGGTGGCGATCATGGCGGCCAGGTCTTTGCACCATTCTTCGTGGGGCGGCCCGAAGGCGCCGGCCCGGATGCGATTGTCGGCGTAGACCAGGCCCTGGACCAGCCCTGAAGCGTGCAGGACGGGAGCGCACACGATCGATCGCAACCCGGATAGAATCACGCTGGTGCGATCGTTCATTTTGGGGTCGCGAGCCGCGTCCACCAACAACATGGGTTGCTTGTCGCGCATCACCGTCTTGATCATTTCGGTGCTGATCTCGCCCGCCACGAAGACGGTCTGGGGGTCCAGCCCGTGGGTGGCCTGGGCCGTCAGTTCGTCCGTCTCTTTGTCACGGCAGGCGACCAGGGCACGCTCGGGGCTGAGGTGGGCCAGCATGGCGTCCAGGGCATACTCGAAAATCTGCCGCCGCGTATCTGCAGCCTGCAATTTCTCCAGGAAAATCTCGGGGTTGGCCTCTGAACTCACGCGCTTGGTCCTTGCTTGGGTTTGGCTGATTCTTCGGCCCGGAGTGTATAGGAATCCCGCCCCAATCGTCAAATACTCTTAACAGGTAGCGAAAAGTCGCACCGACAACCCGGTTGGCTGAGTGGAGCTGCGATGTATTGTCCTGCTTGTGATAAAGAGTTTAGCCCCGTTCACAGCCGCTGCCCGGAATGCAAGGGTTGGCTGCGCGTGAGCGGACCCGCGGCCGGCGCCAAGGTGGCCATCAATCCCATGCGCCCCCCCTCCCCTTCCAGCCTGGAATCCGCCACCACTCAAAAGGTCAAGCCGATCACCGCCAACAATCTTCCGATGCCCTCTCGTCCTCAGCCGGTGGAAGCTTCCAAATCCTCGCTGCCTGGCCCGGGCCTGCAAACCGCTACCGAACCGGTGGAGGCCGTCAGTCGGGGAGCCCTGGGTAGCGGTTGGGAAGCATCCAGTTTCTCGGCGCCCGCCCCCACCACCACGCCATCCACACCCTCGAGCCCGACTGGCTGGGGGGCTCCCGCTCCCAGCGCAAGCGGACCGGCCGCCCCGAGTGGCTGGGGTGCCCCCGCCAGCAATTGGGGAACCTCCATTCCTGAACCACCCAAAGCCACCGGTTGGGGCTCCAGCGCGCCTGGTTTTGGGGGCGCCTCCCCCTCCGCCTTGGATACCGGCCTGGGTGGAGGCAACGGTGGATTTGCGCCTCCGGCAGGTGGCTTTGTGGGGGGGCTCAGTTCCGGACCCTCCTCGGGGCAGTTGGGTGGCCATGCGCCGGCTTTGCTGGGCGGCGGGCCACCCACCGGGGGCGGCTGGTTGGGCGACGGAGGCGGTGGTCCCGGACCGAGCTCATATTCTCCTCCGGCAGCTCGCAGCGGCGGCTGGCTGGGAGATGCCGGGAGCGGCCACGGCAGCGAAGCTCCCCCACCCCTTTCCATGCCCCCCCTGAGCGCGCCCGAACCATCTTCGCATTCCGGTGAGGCCCTGGCCATGCCTGACCACACCGTGGCCGTGGATTTGGGCACTCCCTGGGAAGACGAAGTCCCCCAGAACTCCTCCAATCAAATGATTTACGTGGTGCTGGCCTGCTTGATCGTCGGCCTGCTCGCGTTTTCGGGCTATATCTACTGGCAGCGCAAGCGCCTGAAGGAGCCGATCCGACCGACACTGGGAACCCAGGAGACGGGTGGCAGTCGCGAGGCGGGCAAAGAAAATCTGCGCAAAGCTCAGGCCGCTT
This sequence comes from bacterium, assembly GCA_018266105.1. Classification (GTDB taxonomy): domain Bacteria; phylum Vulcanimicrobiota; class Xenobia; order Xenobiales; family JADMJV01; genus JADMJV01. Next base: position 23,773 of record JAFEBA010000007.1, read on the forward strand.
TCAAAGCTCATCGCTACGAAGAAGCCCAGAGTCTGGCCCAGACCGCATATCTGCTGCTGGGGGAATTGAAAGTGGCCAGCGAAGAAGAGCGAAAGGCTTCCAAGTCCTTTTATCGTCAGGCCACTCTCCGCTACGGCGCTTCCCTGATGGAACAGGCCCAGGCGGAAGGGGCCCGGAAGAATGTGGTTCAGGCCGTGGGCTTGGCCGACCAGGCGGCCCATATGTTTGCCAATCTTCCCGGGACCAACACCGAGCAAGCCCAGGCGCTGGCCCTGGAAGGTCGGATCTACCTGAATTCGGGCGATGCCGTCTCGGCGATGTCGGCTTACAGCAAAGCCAATGCTCTCCGGCCTGGCGCTTACCGAGCCGAAATGCAACGAGCGCGGGAAATGGGCGCGCCCATTCCCGACCCGGTGCCTCAGCAGCAGGTAGCCCAACCTCTGCCGCCCGAGGAGCAGCCCAAAGTGGACAGCACCACCAGCTATCCTTCAGGCCATCGCGGCGGCGGATATCGTTCCCATCACAGCGATCCTGTGCCCGTAGCTCAACCGGTCGGTCCGGCTCCGAAACCGCGCCCGCAGAACACCTACGTACCGCCCAAGAAAGACGACCGTCCCAGCTGGCGCAAGCGCCCCAGCGACGTATTGCCGACTTATTAACGCAACCTCGGGTTCGGTAGTACTTTGGTAGAAATCAGTCCTCTAGACTGAGTGCATTCCACTCACGGGAGGCACCCATGATCCGAACCGAGGTAAATTCAGCTCCGAAGCAGAGTCCCAAGCTCCGCACTCAGGCCGCCCCGGCCCAAACGTCCCGGTTGCTCCATTGCGCGCTGCAGCTGGGCAAAGACTGCTTCACTCCGGGCTACGCTGGGGAGCGCGCTCGGATGCGCTCGCTTTACCAGTTGAGCAAGCAGTTGGGAACCCATCAGGCCATGGACGCCCAGGCTCAACCCCAGGATCTGGTCAGCCGGAGCAGCCGTCTGGTGCGTTCCACCAATCGCTGTCTGGAACAGAGCCTCGAGACGGCCGGTCACTACTGGCGCGAAGAAGCGCGCACCGCTAAAGGACTCTATCGCGGAGTGGTGGGTCTGGGCCAGGGAGCCACCAGCGTTGGCGAGGTGGCTTTTCGTAGTACAAAAAGCCTTGCCAAACTAAGTCTGAAGGCTGCCGACATGGGCTTCCGAACTCTGAACGGAGAGCGAAGCCTGACCGCTTTGTTGGGTCAGACCCGCCAGGCGGCTGAGATACTCTGTGAGCGGGGCTCGCGCTACCTGACTTCAGGCCAATTCGTGAACGACGCCAAGAAGTTCAGCAAGAGCCTGAGCGACTATGGCGCACGGGTGCAGGCTGACCCCATGCTGGAAGTTCCCAAGGCCACCTTCGTGGTCGCCGCCGCGGTGGTCGCCGCCGCGCCCAGGCGGGTGGCGGCCACCGCGGAGGGTTTGGCGGGGCTGGGCGAGAGCGTAGCGGCGGCTGGTGAGAGTTCGGCGGTGATGAGCGAGAGCATGGCGGCGGCGGCCGGAGAGAGTTCGGCAGCCCTGGGAGAAACGTCACAGCTAGGCGGAGCATCCTTGCAGATAGGAACTCCCGGAGGGATTGTGCCGAAGGGATATGTTGCAAACCCTGGGGCGGCTGCCTGTGCCCCCCCACCGGCTGCCCCGCTCAATCAAGAACTGCTGCGCAACTTCCAGCAAGCTTTGAAACTGAGTCAGCGCCCCGGCCTGGCCGAGACCCCTGGCCTACCCGCGCCGGCGGCGGTGCCCGCGCCGCTACAACTGCCTCCCCGGGTCGGCCCTCTGCCCACCCATACCCCGGTCTGTTTGCCCTCGAGCAATTACGCTCCGGCCGCCACCAAAGGCTTTCTGCAACTGCGCGAGCTTCCCCAGGGCTGCCTGGACATTACGGGTTAGGGCCAGTGAGCATGGAATTCACGATACGGTCGGAAGCTTCTTCACAGAAGTCCAGGCCGGAGTAGTCTGGATTGTGTCCCGACATAAAAGGCACGGACATCAAGTAAAGGCAGGAATGTCCTCGGCCATCGGGCTGCAATGGCTGAAAGGCGTCGGAGATGGCAATCCCTGGAACAATCAAGTAGAACTTGCCTTCCTCATCTTGTTGGACGTTCTCGGGGTCACTCTGCTGATGCTGCAAAGCCTGCGACTGCGAGCGGAAAGGCAGGCGAGCCTGGTTGACCACTCCCTGGCGCAGCAGGCTGGGGAAAGGAAAGGCTTGCAAAGGCAGAGGCGGCTGGCCGATGCAGTCAACAAAGGTCTGGTAGGCCACTCGCCGGGTCTGCTGGCGAGCGTCGGTGTAACTGTAGAAAATGCCCCCCTCAGGGGCAATCTCGACTTCCGAATCGGCACCCACCTCCAATAACTCCAGCCGCCCGGCAGCGTGCAACGCGAGCATCTCCTGGCTGGAGCTTTGAGGAACGAAGGCGATCACGATGGCGATCAGGGGGGCCAATTCGCGCTTGAGACGGAGCATGTCTTCAGCACAAAAATGCTTGGCCGGATAGTTGAGAGCGAAGCTTAAGATGGCCAGCACTTCTTTCCAAGGAATCGAGCGTTCTTGAGCCAGGGAGTTCAACGACTCGCGATACTCGGCCTGAAAATAAGCAAAAGGATCGCTCTCCTGACGCGGCTCCAGGGCCGCTTGCACGAACTCCTCCAGACTCCAATCCTTGATTTTCGCATAGAGAGCCGGGTCTCGTTCGAGCAGCAACTTTTTGAAGTATTCGTGAAAGACCAGGTCTAGCGGCACAAAGCCGCCGTGGTCCGCCTTGATCTGCTCCACTTCCTGGCTGCTAAAGGGGTCGACCGAATGCACCCGAGGATCTTCGAGGTAAAAGCGGACGCATGGCAGTAGACCGTTGCGCGTGTGCAGCACCAGTTTGAACTGATCCAGTCCGGGCCGGGGCTGGTAAACCAGGGTGGAGCCGTTCTGGCGCAGGAAACTTCCATGTTGACGGGCCAGGGTGCGCACGGCGTCCACCGCCGTCAGCGAGCCCCCGCGCAAGGCGATGGGATGATTGCGAGGGCTCTGCAGCTTGGCCGGCGGATAGGGAGAATCAAAATAGCCGGGCACCTTTCCTTCGTGGCGCCGAGGCCAATGGTGACCGGTGCAGACGACCACCCGGTCAAACTCCCAACATTGTTCTTCAGAGACCACCCGAAGTGCAGGCCTTTCGGGTAAATCGACAACGTCCAGAACGGGAGTGGAGGTGTGCACCTCCACGGGAAAGCCTGCCGCCGCCAACAGGTTGTGAAACTGTGCCTCCAGGTAGCGTCCGAAGAGCAGGCGAGGCAGCACCTTTTCTTCGCTGAAACTGCCTGGTGATAGACCATGGGCTTCCAACTCCTGGTGAGGCAGCGACTGCACCCAGTCCAGCAGACTCTGGGGCAGCTCCGGCAGTTCATTGCTGGACACATTGGTGATGTGCTCCAGGCCGGCTCCCTCCGGCCCGTAGGGCATTCCCAGGCCGAGCCGGGATTTGCGTTCGAAGATGTGCAGGCACAGGTCGCGGCGTCCGGACTGCACCAGGCGCTTGAGGATAAACAGGGCACTGGGGCCTCCGCCCACGACGGCAATCTTAAGTTCTGGCATGGGCTGATTCTAAGCACTGCTTGAGGGGGCGCCAGGATTTGATCGTACCACCTCACCCGGGTATTTGGATACTCTGAAGCTGGAGTGTCTTTCCATTAGTGTCTTGGGTATGGACAGCAAGAGTTACGAACAGGCTCTGGCCCGACTGAAGCGGCTGCCGGTGGCCAGTCTACGAGAACTGGTGGGTGCCACCAGCATTCGCCATGCCGAGAGCATTCGCGGCCGACCACCCGAAAAGGAAGAGCTTGCCAGGTTGCTTCTATCCCGCTACGGACCGACCTTACTGGCCGGACGCCCGGGCCGAACTTCGCCCCGTCTGGAATTACTCAAACAACTGGAAGATGCCCAACTGCGCAGCCTGCTCAGTCAGATTCGGGGGCGCAGTGTACGCATTCGCAATCGCCAGCGCCTGCTGCAGGAACTGGCGCTCCAGCCCTGGGTGCGGGGCGGTCGAAACAATCGTTCGCTGGTCGAGGCGCTGGAGCTACCACCGCTGTTCGCGGGGCAGGCCGACGACACGCCCGCGCCGCGCAGTGAAATCATTCCGGCCGCCTTCGAATACCATCCCCTGTTCCGTTATCAGCAGCAACTGGTGAATGAACTGCTACGCCTGTTGCAAACAGAATCCAGGGCCATGCTCTCCTGCTACACCGGTACGGGCAAGACTCGGATGGGGATGGAAGTGCTCTGTCGAAGCCTACAGAACAGACGGAGCGCCACGGTGGTCTGGGCTGCTCACAAAGCCGAACTGCTGGAGCAGGCCATCGACACGCTCAAGCGAGTCTGGCCCCATCTGACCCGCGGGCTGGCTTTACGCGTCCTACGTTACTACGGCGGCAACGAACTGGTCGAATGCGAACTACCCGAGGACCAGATCAACGTGATCTTCTGCAGTAACCAGCAGGTGGTTCTTCGGCTGCGGGCTGGAGACCCTAACCTCATCGATTGGCTGGGCAAAACCGACCTGATGGTGGTGGACGAGGCTCACATGGCCCTGGCCGCCGGTTATCGAGAATTGCTTTCAGACTACCAGGGCATCCGGGGAGAAACCCATCGGGTCCTGGGGTTATCCGCCACTCCGGGCCGCAGTGACCTGATTTCAGCTTCTGAAAGTGCCGCTCTGGGACAACTTTTTCACGGCTGCCTGGTGATTCCGGATGTCAATCACGGTCATTCGCCCTTGAAATGGTTCCAAAAGCACGGATATCTATCGCGCATCGACCATCAGCGGCTGCATCTCAGCTCGCGCTTGACGGCCCGCTTGCGCCGCCAGATTGAAGAGGAAGAGGATCTGCCGGTGACCGTGCTGGAGCGTTTGGGACGGGATCCGCGCCGCAACGCTCAGATTCTAAAGGTCGCCCAAAAGATGGTCTCGCAGGGACGCCGCCCGCTGATCTTCTGCTGCAGTGTACTGCAGGCCAAGTTGCTCCAGGATCTGATGCTTTTGGAGGGCCTGGAGGCGGGGGCGGTCACGGGTGAGATGGATCTGCGGGACCGCCACTGGATTCTGGAGCAATATCGCATGCGCAAGCTGCAGGTGCTCTTGAACGTAGAGGTGCTGACCACCGGCTTTGACATTCCGCACGTCGACACTCTGATGCTTTGCCGCCCGACTTTCAGCGGTATTCTCTATGAGCAGATGGTGGGGCGAGGCCTGCGCGGGCCGCGCGTGGGCGGGACCGAGCGCTGTCTGATCGTGGACTTCACCGAGAACTTCGAGCGCTTCGAGCGGCCGCTGGCCTGGCAGCGCTGGTGGGAAGCCTGGCCCAAGTCGCGCCTGGACTTTCTGGCTCATTCCGCTCCGGAAGCCTGGCGTACCCGTTCGGCCTAAAGCTGCTGGCTGAAGATCTGCGTTCCATCCTGGCGATGCAGGCTGACCCGGCACTTTGGGCCTTGGATATGGACCGTCCCAAAAAACTGCAGGCCTTCTGATGGCGGCCGGTTGGGCTTGAGCCCGGGCGTGACGCTGTCAAACACCATTTGAGCCCCAAAAGTCGGGTCCAAAGGACCCTCCTGAGAGGGGAAGGTACCCGCGTGCATGGGACCGGCGATGAATTCCCAAAAGGGGCTGAAGTCTTGAAAAACTCCACGTTCCGGAGCGTAGTGCACGGCCGCGGCATAATGCACGTCTGCGCTCAACCAGACCACATTGCCGATCCGCTTTTGCTTTAAGAATGCCAGCAGCTCGGCCAGCTCCCACTCTCGCCCCAGCGGACCGCCGGGCCCGTTGGCCCAGTTGTCCAGACCCCAGCGCGGGTTGTAGGTCGCAATGGGCATCTCAGCGCCAATGAATTTCCAGCTGGCTCGACTCTTCGCCAGCTCCTGCTTAAGCCAATTCAGCTGCTGCCGGCCCAGCAACACGGTCTCGGCCCCCGGGTGAGCCTGTTGGTTATGACTGTTGGGCGCGCGGTAGCTGCGCAAATCGAGCACAAATAAATCCAGATCGGGACCGTAGGAAATCTTGCGATAAATGGTCTGTCCGCGCACCGGCCAGTACTCCAGAAAGGCCTGGCGGGCGGGCCCGGCTTGAGAAGCGTGGTGGGCCTGGTCCCAATTGTCCAGGACCTCGTGGTCATCCCATTGGGCCACCACCGAAACCCGACTGAGGAACTTGCGATAGTGAGGATCCAGCAGGTTGTAGCGATGCTGCCCCCGGTAGTCGTCCAGAGTCACGGCGGCCTTGAGTTTTTCGGGTATGAGGCGGTTGCGCCAGAGCGAGCCATCGGCCAGCCTGACCTCTGCCTTCAGGGGACCGTCTGCATACACGCTGTCCCCGCTGTGCAGAAAAAAATCCGGTTGAGCGCGGGTGACGGAAGCAAAGCTGAGCATACCGCCGCGAGCCGGATCAATGCCCCAGCCCTGGCCGCAGACGTCCCCCGACCAGCAAAAACGGATGGGCTGGCCGGAGCGGCTGGGAGGGGTGCGAAAGCTCCCTTGCAGTCGCTGGTGGTCGGCGAAGCGCACTTCATACTCGACGGTCTGGCCTGGAGGCAGGGCCCGCAAAGCCACTCGGCTGATCCAGCCAGTTTCTGGACCGGCCAGCGTGCCCGACAGGGTCTGGCCTGAACCAGCCGCCCGCCAGCTGACCTGCATGTGGGAGCAGCCGCGCTTCTGAGCGATCAACAAGGCCTGGTCTTGCGAGACATCGCCCACGGCAGACCAGGCCGGCCAGTCTGTCTCATCCGCCCGAACCAGCGGCGCCAGCGCGAGAGCCAGGGAAGAGCCCAGGAAGGTCCGACGTTTCATCGGGCCGGTCTTCGACTTTAGAGCAGCAGAGTCTTGCGCTTAAGGTCAGCTCGAATCGGTACGCTGCGCTGGTTGGCAAAGGGGTCAAAATCAACGTGAATCATAGCCAGAGTCTAGTTCAGTCAGAGCAGGCTGGCAGGTGACCCGGCTACTCTCCCACGGGAGGTTCCAGGCTCTTCAATTCGGGACCGTAGTACCGCTCCAGTTCTTGAAGGAACAGGTCAGGCGCAAATCCGTTCAGCTTGTGGAGGCACTGCAGGGCCTCGGGAAGATGAGCCAGGCTGGCTCGGGCCTGTGCCAGGCCGGGACCGCAAAGGAATTCCGGCTCGATCGAACAGGCCGCGTCAAAGCTGCTTTTTCTGGCTCGCCAAATGAGCTGCACATCCTGGAGCTGACCCAGCACAAAGAGCCGAGCCGCGCACTCGCGCATGAGTTCGGTGTCCTGCAAGTCTGGAGAAAGCCCGACCTGCAGCTCCAGCTCCCTCCGGATCTCTTCTGGAGTCATTCGTAGGGCGCGCGGGCCACGAAATACTTCGTCATTTTTTTGGTGACCTGCCACACCGTAGTGCAGCCCTGAGGAAAATGAGCCGTATCCCCCGCCTTCATGGTGAAGCTGCGTTGGTCCTGAGTCACGGTCACTTCACCCTCAATCAGATAAACAAACTCGTCGTAGCCAAAGTAAAACTCATAGCGGCCCGGTTCGCAGGACCAGAATCCGGCGCTGGCGCCTTCGTCGGCGCTCTCGGCCGTGAAAAGGCAGCGCGCGTCGGGAGTGCCTTCCAGAATTTCCTCCTCCGGCAAAGGCATGCTGGGCAGCCGGGTGGGGCGGGGGGTATGGCTGGCCTGAGGATTCATGCCAGGGCCCACTGGAACAGTCCGCTGTAGGCATTCTCACCCAGCATTTCGGTGCCGGCCGAACGCTCCAAGCGGGCCGAAATCGTGGGATGCATGGGGCCAAAACAGATCTGCTCTTGAATCGGGTAGAGGGGATGATGGGTGCTCATGCAACGCGTCCCGATCAGACTGCGAGCGCCGCTCACGATTTCGCTGGCGGCCGTCGTGCCAGTGTACTTGATGCAGCTGGCACAATCCATCAAGTCATTGGCCACCCGATCCAACTGCTGGGCTGGAGCCCCCTCGCGCACCAGGCGGCAATAAAGCTCGGTGCAGAGGCCGAAGCTGCGAGCCATGGCCAGACTGCTGCGCAGCTTGACCGAAAGCCGACCGCACTCCACCATAAAGCCATCCACCTCGGCCAGCATATCCCCATCCTCGGTGTGCACCGAGCGAGCGAACTTGCGCACCTCTTCCAGAGCGCGGTTGGCCCCTCCCAGATAGACGGCGGTGCACAAAGCCTCAAACCAGGCGGTGGCGTAGAAACTGACGTGGTCGGTGAGGTCATTGTGCAGACTGAGAACGTTGCGCTGCTTGAGGACCAGATCGTTGAAGTCAACCGGGCGGGTGTCCGAGGGGGCCATTGCCCCACCAAAGAGCGAAGGCCCCAGCACCAGTTCAGGGCGGTCCTTGATGCTGGTATAAAACATGCCCTGATGTTCGCCGATCTGGCCAGAAAAGAGCAGCAGGTCGGCCTCGGAAGCCATGGACTGGAAACCTTTGCGACCCCGACACAGGTAGGTTCCATCCGCTTGCTGGGTCACGATGACGTTGCGTGACGGATCGTGCTTGCTCTTGATGTTCTCGCCAAAACTGGAAATCGCCAGCAAGGAGCGATACTTGCGGATGGTGTCCACCAGAATCTGGCGGCGCCTTTCGAAGTCGGGCGCGCCGGGCACCGGCAGAGTCGCCAGAGCCGACAGGTTGTACTGATGCATGGTTAGCCCAATGGCCAGCGGGATGGAGGCTCCGCCCAAAATAAACAGGGCTTCATAGGAGCGGGCATAGAGCTGACCAGCCTCGGTGGAAAGTTCGCAGGGCAGGTAAGGAATGCGACTGGCCCGGGCACCATCGTAGAAAACGCGGGCGCGATTGTCGGGGGCGGCAGCTTCCGTGTCGGCCGCGATCTGCCGGGCTTGTGCTCGAATCTCTTCGATCATTCTTCTTCCGCTTGAGGCAGTAGCTGGGGAACCACCGCAGCGGCCTGAAAAACCTGAGTCCAACCTTGATGAAGCTCGCGGGTGGACCGGTTCTCCTGAACCGCGTGCAGACGGTTCACCCCTTCCACCGCGCCGTTGATCACTTCCAGCAACTTCTGGTGAGGCGGGCTGTCCTCAGCCGCCTGCTCGGCCAGGGCCTGGGCTTCCAGCAAACTAAACTCAAGCGCTTGCAAAGCCTGCAGAAGCGGTTCAAGCGGGGCTTTGCCCTCAACCACGTCGGCGTAGGCCTGGTAGACGGCCAGGAATTCTTCCCCGACCATGGCCCGGCTATAGTCTTCCTGGGTGATGTCGGCGTCCGGAATCAGACGATCGAGCTGACAATTGGGGCAGATATTCTCGCTCCCCGAGCTGCCGCAACGCGGACATAGAGGTATGCTGCTGCTGCCTAAATTGGCCAGCAAATCGCAGGTCTCCAAAAACTCGCTAACGGCTCTTTCAAAGATCTCAAGAGTGTCAGGGGTGTTGGCCTGCTGCAGTTGCTCCAGGCTTTCCTCGGCCTGCTGGCAGGCGTTCAGATTGCGTTCGATCAGCGCGGAAACCTCGGGGCTGAGCTGATCGCGCCGGTCGTTGTAAGCGGCCTGACGGTCGCGGTGAGCTTCCTGCAAGCGTGAGCGCATGCGTTGCAGATGTTCTTCAAGCTCAGGGCTCTGTTGGCGCAGCAACTGCACCAAGCCCTCGAGGCGGGAAGGGTCGGGACCTTCCGATTCCCCTCCCAGCGAGGAAATCAGACTGTTAAGATAATTGCCGGCCACGTTCGGGGTGTTTGCGAGCGAGGGGTTAGAAGCCTGCCCGACCGAAGCCGTTCATGTAACCGCCGAAGCCAGGCTGCATACCGCAGCAGGCCATACCCTGGTTCTGACCCTGGGAGAGCACGCCCGCGATGAGGTTGGTCAGTTGCTGCTTGGCGCTGCCGCCACCCAGAAGCTGACCGGCGCCAGCGCCGGAGATGGCGATTGCGATGTTCAGGCTGGGTCCCTGATGCAGAGGGCTGGAGTAAGCGTCCTGTTGAGCTTCGTGGCCGCACTTGCCGGCCTTACCGGCCTTGCCCGCTTTGCCGTGCTTACCGGCTTTACCGTTCTTGCCGGCCTTGCCGTGTTTACCCGCTTTGCCGGCTTTGCCGGAGGGCTGGGGTTGGGGCTGAACTTGCTGGCCGAGGGCGGCGGCGGCCTGCTCCTCGCTCATGTTGGCGGTGATGGCGATGGCGATGGACATCGAGTTTCCGCCCTGCTGGGGCAGACCGGCGGGACCGCCGAAAGAGTTGAAGTTGTTTCCGATTGCGTAAGCCATTTGAAGGTGCTCCCCGTCTTTAAGCTTTTTTTAAGCTTTTCTTAAATTCAGGGTAACAGAGGCGACCATTAATGAACCATAAAAGATTTGCGAACAAGATTAACTTTTTTCGCATTCATGCTAACACTTTGTAAACAGGCGGCCAGAAGGACTCTCCCGAAACCCGGGCCATGCTGATCCGTAAGTTTGACCGTGACCAACTGGAGTCCGAACCGCACAACGTTCTTTTTAAGGACCTCTACCCCTGGGAGGCCATTGATGAGACGCCCTTTGGCGCCAGTCTGGCCGTGGTTGAGCCTGGGGGCAAGACCATGATCCACCACCACAATCCCTGTGAGACCTTCCTCATCTGTCAGGGAAAAGGAACCATGACCTGCAACGGGGAGTCCAGTTCGGTCTCCAGCGGGGACGTGATCTATCTGCCCCCCCAAAGTGAGCACTTCCTGGCCAATGACTCGCAGACCGACCCGCTGATGTTTCTGTCGGTGTTCTGGGACGGACCCGAGCAGCCAGCCGTGGAGGCTCCCGCTCCCAGGCTCTATGTCCCCTCTCCGCCCACTCCCAACGGCGGGTTGCATCTCGGGCACCTGAGCGGTCCCTACTTGTTGGCGGACGTGCTCAAGCGCGCGGACCGACAGCGGGGCCGACAGGCCGGCTGGATGCTGGTGAGCGATGATCATCAAAGCTACACCGCCTTGCGCGCCCACTTTGAACAAACCGCGGTGGACCAGACGGCCAGACGCTATGCCGACGAAATCGTGGCCCTGCTCAAGTCCCTGGACGCCGCCCCGGATGCGCTGGTGCAGCCCTCTCAGAATCCCGACTATGCCCGGGCGGTATTGGAGGCACTGAAGGGGCTGAAGTTGGCCAGCCAGGAGCGTCAGGGCTGGTATTGCGGCCACTGCGACTCCTTCCTGTATGACGGATACGCCCGTGGCCTCTGCCCCGACTGTGAAAGTCCCTGCCGAGGATTTCTCTGTGAGACCTGCTGCGCACCCAATCACTGGGATAATCTGGCTGAAGTTCACTGTCTACTCTGCGACCAACCGGCCCAGCGGCGGAGTCTGCGCTGCCAGGTATTTAGCCTGGAACCCTATCGCCAGGCGCTGGTCGAGTATCACCAACAATTGAAGTTGCCGGCGCGGCTGCGGGCCCTGGCCCATCAGTTTCTGGCTCTGGAAAACCTGGAGGTGGTGGCCGTCCATCCGGGGGTCTGGGGCCTCAGCCCTGAACCCGGGCAGATCCTATCGCCCTGGTTTGAACTCTCCCTGGCCTCACCTTTACTCAGTGCCGGCCACCAGACCGTCAACTGCTTTGGAGCCGATAACGCCTTCTTGTATCTGATGCTGGATCCGGCCGTGGCTTTGGCCCTGGGCCAGAGACCGGCCGCCGAACTGCACGTGAATGAATATCTGACTCTGGACTCGGAAAAAATGTCCACCAGTCGCGGCCACGTGTTGGAAGCGGGACCCATGTTGGCCGAATACGGCTCCGACCTGGTGCGGTTGCTGCTGGCAGGTCTGCGGCCCGAAGTCAGTGACAGTCAGTGCAGCGCCGAAATGGCTGAGAACTATTTGCGCCAAAGAGTGATCGGAGGCTGGCAGGACTGGCTGGAAGGAATCGGACGGCGCATCACCACCGAAAGTGGCTCCAAGGTCCCTGCGGCGGAACTGGAATGGGGTGTGGAACAGGAAGAATTCCTGGAGAAACTCGAGACTTTGCGCGCCCGCTGCCAGTCCGCCTACCAGAAAGGCCGACTCCAACAGGTGGCCGCCTGTTTGCAGGAACTGGTGGAGCAAAGCGGTCTTTTTGCGCACAGCCAACAACCACTGCAAGGACTGCCCGACCGCTCGGTAGGTCTGGCATTGGAGCTGGCCGCGGCCCGCCTGATGGCTCAACTGAGCGCGCCCCTCATGCCCAAATTCGCCACCCAATTGTGGAAGCACCTGGGTCAGCGCGGGCCGCTGGACTGGCCGCAGTCGGTGCAATTGTTGGAGCCGGGACAGCGGGTGCTGGCGGCGGCCGGGTTGTCGGCCCGGCGCTACTTTTGATTTCCAGCGCCGGCCTGGTGGTCGTCGGGGCGGGCGTCATGGGCGCCAGCCTGGCTTACCATCTGGCGGAACTGGGCGAAAAAGACGTGGTGGTGCTGGACCGCGGCTCGCTTTGCAGTGGCGAGACGGCCAAATCGGGCGGCTTCGTGCAAACTCACTGGAGCAGTCCTCACGAAGTGAGGCTGATCGCCTGGTCTCGGGAGTTCTTTCGGGCCCATGCCGAGCCATGCGGCTATGTCAGCGCGGGCTATCTGCATGTCACCGGCAGCGAGCGCGAGGCCGCCGTTCGCGAGGTACACGAGATGCTGCTGAGTCTGGGCCTGGAATCCAGCTGGCTCACGCCGCGCGAGCTGAAGAAACTGCAACCTTTGTTGCGGGTCGACGATCTGGTGGGGGGCGCCTACGAGCAGAGCAGTGGTTGGGCCGATCCGCTGGCCACCACGCGCTTTTTAGCCTCGCGCGCGCGGGTGCTGGAAGGCGTGCGAGTGCTACAGATCGCGGTACGGGAGGGGCGGGTGCTAGGAGTGGAAACCGATCGGGGCTTCATCTCCAGTCCCAGAGTGGTGCTCTGCGCAGGACCCTGGTCGGTGGGCCTGCACCCCTGTCCGGAGCGACCTTTGCCTTTGCTCAACAAACGCGGACAGGTGAGCTACTTTAGCCGGCCGGGTGGTCTGCCGCGCCGCGAACTGGGTTTCTACGATGAAGTAACCGGCCTCTACTCTCACCCCGACGGCCAGGAAATGCTGGTGGGCCTGGACTGGCATTTTGAGCCGCTCTACGGCCCCGACCGCTATGATCGCGAGGTGGACCCGGACTACGCGCAGGCCTCCCAGGCCGCTCTCGTTCGGCGCTTTCCCTCTCTGGCCGGCTCCAGCTGGCTGCGCGGAGTGGTCGGAGTCTACGACTTCACTCCGGACGGGCATCCGGTGGTGGACCGCCTGCTGGAAGGCCTGTGGGTGGCGGCCGGCTTTTCGGGCGCAGGCTTCAAAAGCGCTCCGGCGCTGGGCTTAGGCCTGGCTGAGTGGGTGCTGCACGGCGCGCCCCGCTCGGTCAACCTGGATTTCTTAAAACTGGAGCGATTCGAATGAGCCTGACCCTCTGGCTCTACTGCTACCTGGCCGGCGCGCTCTTTCCCCGCCGGACTGCATTCTGCTGCAGCAAAGACGCTGGGCCACCCTCAGTTGGGACCTGCCGGGACAGAGCTTTGAGCTGGAGGTTTATCAAGGCGGCCAGCGGGTGGAACACCTCACCCAAACTCGCAAGAGCGTGGAGATCCGGGTCGCTCCTGGGCAACAATACCGCTGGTTGGTCCGCTCCAATCTGGGCGGCAGTCTCAACAGTCAGTTTGGGGTGGCTCGAGAGTTTGAGTTCCATTGCGACGGTCAGGCTGGCACAGGCGAACCGGGAGGTCGGGTGGAGGCCCGCCTGGAGCGCCAGAATGGACTGATGGAACTGTTTGTGAGCTGCCGCCATCACCGTCTATACTATGTCTTCGGCGAGCCGGGAGTGAAGTTTCTGCTCTCCGCTCGAGGCGGCTCGGGCCGCCAGGGCGCCCCGGGGCTGGACGTGCCCAACAATCCATGTCGACCGGGAAACCCGGGGGGGAGCGGCGGTTGGGGCGGCCAAGTGCGCATTCTCACCTCCACCGCCCCCTGGCGCGACTTTTTGAAAGTGGACGTCAGCGGAGGTGAAGGCGGCCCCGGCGGGCGTGGCGGGCGCGCACTCTTCTCGCACGTCAGCGGCTATGACAGCCCGCGCCCCATCGGACCCAGCGGACCTCAAGGCCAGCCCGGACGTGAAGGCTCGGTTCTGACCGGAATCGGCCAGCCCTGAGGGCCCGTCAGGCGCGAAACAGACTGAAACGGGAGGGGGCCACCAGACCAGCGGACACGGCCCGACGGTGGAGTTCGGCCACGGCGGCCTCGCCTTCCGAGCCCACCTCTCGGGAAAAATCATTGACGTAAGTGCGGATGTGGCGGTCGATCGTCTGCTGCGAGAGCTCGTGAGCGTGCTGCCGAATATACTCGTGACTTTCGGCCGGATTCTGCCAGGCGTTCTCCAGGGACTGGCGCACGGCCGCATCCAGCTGCCGAATCCTTTCTGTGCCCAGATCACGCCGGGCCAGAATGGCTCCCAAGGGAAGCGGTAGACCGCTTTGCTCTTCCCACCACTGTCCCAGGTCCAGGCGGGCCTCCAACCCGTACTGTTGAAAGGCAAAACGCGACTCGTGGATGAGCACTCCCCCGTCCACTTCGCCTTTCAGAATGGCCGGAATAATCAGGTCATAGCGCATGCACACCGTCTCTTGAGGCTGAGCCAGATGCAGCAGCAAATGGGCCGTGGTCCACAGACCCGGGGTGGCCACCTTGCCCAACCGGGCGCCGGGTCGGGCCACCAGCAGAGGACCCACGCCGCGCCCCAGGGCTCCACCGCTGCGCAGGGCCACATAGCCGTCCAGCACGTGAAAAAGGGCGTGGTAGCTGACCTTAGTCAACTCGAGCCGGCCCTCGGCGGCCCATTGGTTGAGCGTCTCCACGTCGGCCAGCACCTCTTCCACCTCGACCCCCGGAATGCGACCGTGAGTCAGAGCGTGGAAGATGAAGGTGTCGTTGGGGCAAAAGGAATAGCCCAGTTTCATAGTTCGGGCGCCAGAACGTGCTCTTCCTGAACGGCGGGGTGAACTGGTCCGTGAGGATGGATGCTGGGAGCCCAGCCGGCCGGCCGGCAGCCTTCGTAGAACGGGTGAGCGTAATTAGGGGTGAAGTTGCCTTCCCAACGCGCCACCACGATCGAGGCCAGACAGTTGCCGCCCACGTTTACGCCGGTGCGGGCCATGTCCATGATGCCGTCGATTCCCAAAATAGCCATCACCGGCCATTCTGGCAGGTTGAAGCGAGCGACAGTGCCCAGCAAAATCACCAGGGAGGCGCGCGGCACCCCGGCCACGCCCTTCGAGGAAAGCATCAGCGAGGCCATCATAGCCAGCTGGGTGCCCAAGGGCAGATCCACTCCATTGGCCTGGGCCACGAAGACCGAGGCCAGGGCCAGGTAGAGGGTGGTGCCGTCCAGGTTGAAGCTGTAGCCCAGCGGCATCACAAAGGAGACCACGTGGCGGGGCACGCCCAGCCATTCCAGCCGCTCCATGGCCCGCGGCAACGCGGCCTCGCTGGTACTGGTGGCGAAGGCGATGGAAACGGGCTCACTCACGGCGCGCAGGAAGGGAACCAGGGGCACACGCGTGAGCAAAATGATGGGCAGCAAGACAAACAAGACGAAGACGATCAGCGCGCAGAAAAGGGTGAGCACCAGGATGCCCAGGAATTTGAGCTTATCCACGCCCAGCTTGGCCACCGTGAAGGCCATCGCCGAACCAACCGCTAACGGAGCCAGCGCCATCACCACCCCGGTGAACTTGAACATGGTTTCAGCCAGGGATTCGATCACCAGCAGCAGCGGTTTGCGACGCTCCTCGGGTACCAGCGCCAGAGCCACCCCGAACAGGATGGAGAAGACCACCACTTGCAAGACATCGCCTTCAGCCACCGACTTGGCGATATTCTCTGGAAAGGTGTGCAAGAGGATGTCGATGGGTGTCTGGTGCACGGCCGCAATCTGATCGGTGGCGGCGGCGGTGTCCTGGGTCATGCCCACTCCAGCTTTGCTGAAGTTGATGGCTCCCAAACCCACAAAGAGAGCCACCGTGGTGACGGTCTCGAAATAGACCAGGGACTTCACTCCCAGACGACCGACCGTCTTGATGTCGGCGTGGCTGCTGATGCCAATCACCAGGGTTGAAAACAGGAGGGGGGCCACCACCGTTTTGACCAGCCGGATGAAAACTTTGCTGGGCAGCTGCAGCCAGGCTGCATCCACTCCGTGGGCCGGGCCCCATTCCTTGAAATCGTAGCCCAGGAAGATGCCGATGATCATCATGATCACGATCCAGTTGGCGGTGGAGCGGCGGTAGAAGCCGACCACCATCAGTTCGGAGGCCAAGATGTAGCGCAGCAGCGGCAGACTCCACAGTCCGGCCACGGCCAGAGCGGTCACCGCCAGCAGACCCCAAAGCCACATGGGCACGGGCTTTTTGGGAGGCGTGGTGGGGGCTGGGGGGGCAGGGCTGTGCATGGCTGCGCTGTTCTCCTGGTTACCAAGGAACCCCTCCAGGTCATACAGAAGGCTGGCCCGATGGCAGAGGCACTCGAGGCGCTACTACAACAGGCGCAAAGTAGCTTGGCGGTGGGAGACACCAACAAAGCTCAGGAAAGTCTGAATCAACTCCTCAAACAGTACCCCCGCCACCCGCAGGGCTTGATGCGACGGGGTTTTGTGCGCGCCCGCCTGAACGACTTTGAGGGCGCCATTGAAGACTGGGAGCAATCGCGAGAATTAGACCCTCAGCTGCAACGCCAGCTGGATGGCCCCGAGTTCGGTCAGACCGTGGAAGCGACCATTCAGGGGATCAAGCAGCGCATCTCCAACGAGCCCGCCAACATTCATCTGCAGATTCTGCTGGGCAAAACCTATGCGGCCTTGGGTCGCTACGCCCAGGCGCTCCAGATCTACACCTCGGCCCTGCGCAATGATCCCGAAGCCATCGAGGCAGGCTACGGGTGCGCCCAAGTCTACTTGAGGCTGGGGCAGGGCGAACAGGCCCTGGCCGTGCTGCAAAAACTGGCCGAGCAGAATCCCGACAATGTCGATCTCTGTTTCCGTCTGGCCAAACACTACATGGCCATGAACTCGGTGGTTCAGGCCACTCGCTTTTTAGAGCGGGCCACCACCCTGGATCCCAATCACTGGCAGAGCCACCTTGAACTGGGCCAGATCTTCATGCGTCAGGGCCGCCACGAACAGGCCACCGCCCGCTTTCAAAAGACCCTCCAGGTGAAGGCCGATTGTGCTCCGGCCCTGGTCGGGCTGGCCGAATGCTGCAAGGAGCTTTATCGCTTCGAAGCGGCCATTTCCTACTACCAGCAAGCGGTTGCCGTCGATCCGATGGACTACAAAGCCCTCTGTCAAATGGGCTCGCTGTGCATTCAGCTGGGCGGTCTGGACCTGGGCGTGGAAACCTTGCAGCGGGCCCTGGAAATCAACGCCAACGACGTGGAGATCCATTCCAGTCTGGCCAAGGCCTATCAGCAAAAAGGCGACCTGCCCACGGCCGCCCGTTATTTCGCCAAGACGGTGGAGTTCAATCCGAAAGACTACTTCGCGGCCTACAACCTGGGTCTGATCTATCGCAGCCAGGGCCAGATTCAGCAAGCAGCCGATGCCTTTGGCACGGCGGCCCAACTGCGTCCCAACGACTCGCAGTATCAATATCAGAGTTCGCGAGCACTGCTCGAACTGGGCAAGGTGGCCGAGGCCATGGATGCGGCCAAGAAGGCCGTGTCCCTCAATCCTCACAGCAAGGAAAGCCAGTTGCTGTACGGCCGCTGCTGCCTGGAGGCGGGCCGCAATGACGAGGCGGCCGAGGCCTTCCGTCAGGCAGTCTCGATCGACGCTCAAAACGTAGAAGCTCACTATCAGCTGGCGGTCGCCCTGCTCAATTTGGGCCAGACCGAGGAGGCGCGCAACAGCTTCCAGACCGTGCTGCGACTCTCTCCTCAGCACGCCCCTTCCCAGTTGGGCCTGGGTCACGTGGCCCGGCGCACCGGCCAGTGGCAAACGGCTGCCGACCACTATCGACAGGCCATTCAGACCGATCTGACCTTGCGTCCCGCTATCCAGGAACTGACCAAACTCTATCTAGAACGCAATCAGAAGGACTCTATTAACGAGTTTATCCGCCAGATCTGCCTCAGTCGCAAGGGCGACCATCGGGTCCCCGCGGACTTTCTGCGCGACTGGGTTGAAGCGCTGGAGGCCAATCAGCAGCACGCTCTGGCCGAAGAGGCCCTGGACTTCGTGCTCAATGTCTATCCCACCAGCCCTCAGGCCAAGGAAAACCACCGGGAATTCCACCTGCGTTCGGCCCGCCAGTTCATGGAGAAGGCCAACCCGGACAAAGCCCGCTGGCACATCGATCAGGTGCGGAAACTGCATCCTCACGATCCGGCCCTGGCCGAACTGCAGCAACTGCTGGTGTCTCCGCCGGCTCCGCCCGAGAACCAGTTTGACAGTCTGGATGACCCGCTCTGGGCCCCGCTGGACATGGCCGGTGCCCGGCCCAAAAGCGGTCTGTCCGCTCCGCCCGCGCTCGAAGAGGTGGCCCCGCCCTCACCCCTCTCGGGTCTGGCTCCGCCGCCCGAGCTGGACGATCGGCCGTCCCCGGCCCAGTCGGTCAGCACCCTGTTGCCGCCTCCTCTGGACGATTTCCTGGACACCGACCTGCCTCCTCAGGACTCCTGGCAGAGCGCCGTCATTTCGCGTCTGGCGCTGGAAGACATGAGCGCCGGTCTGAATCCGGGGGAGAACCTTGCCAACCTGGGCCAGCACTATTTGCGACTCGCCCTCGATCTGGAGAAGGCTGGCTGGTTCAAGCAGGCCGCCCTGTTCCTGACCGACGCGCGCAACTTCCGTCCAGACGACCTGGCCATCGCCGCCCACCAACTGCGGGTGATCACGCGTTGGGCCGAGCGACTGGAGGGCGAAGGAGACCACTCGGCAGCAGCTCAATTGCGTTCCTGGCTGGAACCGCTGCGGAAGATGGTGCCGGCCGAAGCGGTCACCGGGGAAGCGGTGGTTCCCGCAACACCCCCACCCGTTGCGCTGGAGCCGGAACCCGAACCCCAACCGGTGGTGGCCGAAGTCAAAGTGCCCGAGCCCTCATTCGAACCTGAAGTGCCGGTAATGGCCGAGGAGATCTTTGTCCCACCGCCGGTGGAGGTCCAGACTCCTTTCCGGCCTGTGGGCCTGGCAGCCCCCCTCCTGCCGCCGCCCATCACCGAGCCGGAGCCCGAGCCTGCCTCAGAGCCCGAGCCTGGACCGGCGCCTGCGCCCGTTCAGGTGGCCGCACCCGAACCTGTGGCACCCGAGCCCGAACCGGAGCCTCAACCGGCAGCTGAGATCTTCGAAGAAATCGTTGTGTTCGAGCCCATCCCGGCCGAAGTCGTGGCTCCGGAACCGGGACCGGAACCGGTCATTGCGCCTCCCCCCGTGACCGAGCCGGAACCCGAACCTTCGGGTGATACCCAGAGTCAGATCGTGGAGTGGATGATGAGCTTCCAGGATCCGGCCCCGGCTGCACCCGAGCCCGTGGCCCCGCCGCCACCTGCGCCGGTGGAGGAGGACCACACGCCTTACAAGAGCGCGGAATTTGAGGAAGTGACCCTTACCGGTTCGGAGACCACCGACCAGCTGGTTTCCATGTTGAGCCGCTTTCCAGAGGACGGGCGCATTCGTCTGGCCATTCTGCGAAGCTTTTCCGACGATATTCCGGGGCTGCTCAAGGTCTTCCGTGAGCTTTCCCTGGAGGCTCCGGATGAGCCCTACCATGTGCTCAACCTGGCCCGCGCCTATGCTCATACCGGTTCGGACTCGTTGGCCGTGCTGCAATACCGAAAATATGTAAAAATGGAACCGACCTCCGAGGGCTATCGGGAATTAGGTCAGACTTACGAACGCATGGGCAAAAGCGAGCTGGCCAGCCAGGCCATGCGCCGGGCCGAACAACTGGCCGAACAGGAAGCGGACTAACAAACCCCCGATCCAATTCTAACGCAATTCTAACGCGCCATGCGCTTCTCTTAGTTGTTAGTTCACATTGGAGAAGATGCCATGTCTGCAGTAGAAACCCACGAATTTCAGGCCGAGACCCGTCAACTTTTGGAGTTGATGGTTCACTCGGTCTACTCCGAGAAAGAGATCTTCCTGCGCGAGTTGATTTCCAACTCGTCCGACGCCCTGGACAAGGTGCGCCTGCAGGCTGCTCAGGTTCACGACAAGCCCATCGACGTCAGCGATCTGCACATCCGCCTTTCAGTTGACCCGGGTGAGCGCACCCTGACCATCAGCGACAACGGCGTCGGCATGAACAAAGACGACGTGGTCAATCTGCTTGGAACCATCGCCAAGTCCGGCACAAAAGATTTCATGTCCAAACTCAAAGAAAAGAGCGACGTCAGCGACCTGATCGGTCAGTTCGGCATCGGCTTCTACTCCAGTTTCATCGTGGCCACCGACGTGACCGTGGACAGCCTGCGCTACGACAGCGATGAACCGGTGCTCTGGACCTCCAACGGCGACGGCACCTACAACGTGAGCGAAGGCTCCCGCAAGGAACGCGGCACAACCATTACCCTCAAGCTGCGCGACAAGGATGAAGAGAACGGCCTGCGCGACTTTACCAGCTTCTGGACGCTGAAGGACATCGTCAAGAAGCACTCAGACTTCATTCGCTATCCCATTCGCATGCAGCGCACCGTCACCCAGGGCGATCCCCCGGTGACCACCGTGGAAGATGAGACCCTCAACTCCATGAAGGCGCTCTGGTCGCGCTCCAAGGAAGAGGTGAGCGAGGAAGAATACAAAGAGTTCTACCAGCACATCTCCAAGGACTGGAACGAACCGCTGGAAACTCTCAAGGTCAAGGCGGAGGGCACCTTCGAATACGAATCCTTGCTGTTCATTCCCAGCAAGGCGGGCATGGACCTGATGATGCAAGACCATCGGGGCGGCCTGCAACTTTATGTGCGCCGCGTGCTCATCTCGGACCGCTGCGAAGAGTTGTTGCCCACCTATATGCGCTTCATCCGAGGCGTGGTGGACGCAGCCGACCTGCCTTTGAACCTTTCTCGCGAGCTGCTTCAGAAAGAGCGGCAGATCGAGCAGATTCGCAAGCACCTGGTGCGCAAGGTATGCGACGGCCTGAAGACCATGAAGGCCGAGAACGCCGAGAAATACCAGCAGTTCTGGGAGCAGTTCGGGCGCCTGCTGAAGGAAGGCATCTATCAGGACCAGGCCCGTCGGGACAACCTGCTGGAACTGGCCCTCTTCCACTCCACCCAGGGCGAAGATTGGGTTTCCCTGGAAACCTATAAGGAGCGCATGAAGGAAGGCCAGGAAGCCATCTACTTCCTGGCTGGCGAGAACCTCAGCCAGCTACGCGAATCACCCCATCTGGAAACTTTCACCAAGAAGGGCGTGGAAGTGCTGCTCTTCAACGAGCCGGTGGACGAAGTCTGGCTGAGCGTGGTGCACGAGTACTCGGGTGTCAAGTTCGTCTCGGCCGCGGCCGGCGAGCTGGAACTGGGCAGCGAGGAAGAGAAGAAGCAGGCCCAGGAAGAGCGCGAGAAGCAGAGCAAGGAAATGGCCACCTTCTTGAGCTGGATGGGTTCCAAGCTGGAGGGCGTCAAGGAAGTGCGCGTGTCCAGTCGTCTGCACGAATCTCCGGCCTGTCTGGTGACCGAAGAAAATGGTGTCAGCCCTCACTTTGAGAAGCTGATGAAGGCCATGGGTCAGGAAATGCCGCCCCAGCCGCGCATTCTGGAGGTCAACCCGGACCATCCCTTTGTGCAGAAGCTGCAGGCTGGCTACGACGCCAACAAAGACAGCGCCGAACTGGGCACTTTAGCTTCCGTGCTGTATTCGTTGGCTCTGCTGGCCGAAGGCGGTGAGCTGGCCAAGCCCGCCGAGTTTACCCGGCAGGTTGCCCAGGCTCTTTCCAAGGGGCTCTAAGTCCGCTGACGGGCCTGGCGTAACTGTTCCAGGAGAGGCTTTTGAGCCTCCTTGGGCAGATTGCGCTGGGCCTGTTGCATAAGCCGGTCGGCTTCGGCATAGCGCCCGGCCTGGAGCTGAGCCTCCAGGCCGAGCCGATAGGCTTCCACGTAGGTGGGCTCGATCTGAAGCACCTGCTCGGCCATCTCGCGGGCCCCCTCGTAGGCGCCGCGACGGAGATCGTATTCGGCCAGCACCAGCAGATCCTGAATCAGCTCCAGCTCCAGCTGCTGGCGAGCCTGGACCGCAAAATCCAGATAACAGCCTTCCAAAAACGGTCCGCGATAAAGCTGAGCGGCCGAGCGCAATAACTCGGCCCCGGCTTCGGCCTGCCCGGCGCGCAACTGCTGACGTCCCTGGCGCAACAACCGACGCACCTCCAGGTAGTCCAGCCAGAGCGGGCTCTGGGGGTTGAGCTGCAAACCTTCGGGAGTCTGCTGCAAACTGTCTGGATCGGGCAGGGTTTTCTGTAGAGTAGCCCAGAGCTGACTGAGATGCCGACCCTGAGCCACGGGATCCTCATCACACCAAAATTCTTGAGCGATGACTTCTTCAGGGGTGGGACGACCTTGGGCGCAGGCCAGATAGACGAGTAAGAAAAAAGCTTTGCGGTTCTTCTGCAGGGCCTGTTGGGGCAACTTTTGTTCGCCCAAATACAAATGGCTTCGCCCCAGAGTGCGCAGGCGCAGCTGGGGGATGGCGGTGGTGGTTTGTCCATTTTCCAGCTGCTGATGCGCCGCCCGCGCCACCGCCCCGTCCAGATCCAGGCTCAACGCTTTCAGGCTCTCAGGATAGGGCTGCAGCTGCAACAGACGCAATTTGGCCGTGGTCGAGAAATGATGCAGCGAGCGATGCAGAGTGGAGGGCCGCTCGCGTAGCAGAGTGGTGAGCACCAGGTTGCGGACCTCACTGGTGGGCCCGGCCACCGGAGTAAACAGGTAGGGCACCGACCACCAGCAAGAATCCAAAAGAAGATCGAGGTTATGCGGCTGCAGCAAAGTGCGCAGATCGCCTTCCGAGGCCTGCTGCTGGGTCAACCGGGATAGTCCCAGGCGAGCCAGCGCCCGACGGCCTGGCAATCCCAAGAGCTGAGCCGAAGCGGCTGCCGATTGGAGCCACTCGATGGCCAGGCTGGGCTGCGTGGGCGCCACATAAAAGGCAGCATCCACACTGACCTCCTGCAACCCCAGCGGTCCCAAACGGGAGCTAACCTCCACGCAATGCAGGGCTGCCTGGGCGGCCGCCTCCCAATTCTGCTGTTCGAAAGCCAGTCGGGCCAGACGCAGACGCGCGCGTGCGCTCTCCCGGCTGGGTCCGGACTCGGCCAGTTCGTGATAGGCCTGGCGGGCGGCCCCGGGCTGGCCAGCCTCCTCCAGCGCCTGAGCTAGAGAGAGTAGATGGCGATGCTGGTCGGGCTTGGGCCTGGGTTCGGGGGCCGGCTGGTGGGCCGCCTGCTGGCGCAAATGCAGCAAATCCTGGGGCAGGTTTCGTGATAGCTCGGTGACATCGGCCGGGATACAGGCGGCCACCCGCGCGGGCAAACTCCCGTAATGTTCGGCCAAAAGAAGAGCCAGACAGGACTGCAGAGCCTGCTCGGGGGTATAGCCTCGCGACAGCAGCAGGCGGCGCAGGTTCTGGCTGAGCTGATGCTGATGGACGGCCTGCTCAAGGTTCCACAAGGCGAGTTCCAACAACTGATTTCGCTGCTGGCGGGCGGCCCGATCGAGACGTGTCTGTTGCTCCAGACGTTCCAGGGCGCGATTGTAATCCTTGAGACTGAAGGGCTTGCTGAGAAACTCGTTGACTCCCAGCCGCACCAGGCGCGGGCCATCTTTCTCCGCCAGGCAGCCGCTGAACACCAGGGATTTAAGTTCGGGGCTGCGCCGCTTCAGAGATTCCAGTGTCTGCAAGCCGTCCAGGCCAGGCATGCGGATATCCGTAACCAGGATATCGAAGTGCACCTTCAGCGCGTGACGGAGGGCCTGGCCGGTATCGGTGAAGGAGGTGACCTGGTGGCCCAGTTCGCGGGTGGCTGCCTCCAGGCTCACGAGAAACTCCAGGTCGTCGTCCAAAATCAAGGTGCGCGTGCTGGTGTTTTTGTCGGGGCAGACCATGGGGCCTGAGGATTTACGTCTTTTGGGGATTGAAACCTGCAGATTTACGGGCACATCGATGGGCATGTGGTCTCAACCTCAGGTCATCACCAGCTACCTGGTGAACTCGCAACGCCGGCTCAGCCTGCCCGGACTGCTTTCTCTGTTTCAAGAAATGGCCTGGTGCCACGCTGAGCGGGCCGGGCACGGCTATACGGTCATGATCGCCCGCGGTCAGGGCTGGGTACTTGCCCGGCAGGAACTGCGAGTTCAGCGCTGGCCGGACTGGAACGAGGTGGTCGAAATGCGCACCTGGCTGCGGGCACCGCGGGGTTTGCTGGTGTTTCGAGATTTTGAGCTGTGGGCCGGAGCAGAAGTCTTGGCCCGAGGCGTGGGCACCTGGATGGCCATCGACATGCAGACGCGCCAGCCGGTCACGCCCTTTCTGGGACAGGCCGACTTCCGCCCCGGCCTGGACTTTCAGCCGATTCGAGTGGAGCCTTTTGGGCAGTCCCCGGAACAATGCCGGCTAGTGGTTCGTCCCAGCGACCTGGACTTGAACGGGCACGTCAACAACATCCGCTACGCATGCTGGCTTTTGGATGCGGCCGGGGTCGACGAACTGCGCGGCTACGAAATCAACTTCCTGGCCGAACTGGGATTAGGCGACGAGGTAAGAATGGAAAAAGCCGACTCAGGAGAGTACCAGGGACGCCGCCTGAGCGACGGCCGGGTGGCTTTTACGGCCCGCCTGAAGACTTAGTCCGCGTCCGCCTCTGCTTCCGGATCGATGCGGCCCTCGGCCAGGTCGATCAGGTCGGCACCGATGGCGGCCACTTCTTGAATGATCACTTCAAACAGTTCGAATCGCAGCAAGCCGAAGGGGCAAGCCGCCTCGACCACCATCAGCGGATTCTCGTCTTCGGTGCGCAGGCTGAGGCGCGAGAGCACCATTTCCGAGCCGGCAAAAGCCAGATATTTCTGCACGTTGGTGTCTTCGGAGATCTCGCCCACCTGACATTCCACAAAAACGGCCGCGTGCTCGTGGTAGAAATCGCTGTCGATGTCGCTGAGGTAGACGAGAACCTGGGGCAACTCGTTGCTCAGGTTAATTTCCCAGGCTTCTTCCTCTTCCACGAACTTGATGGCGAACGCACCCAGGCCCTTGCTAAGGCGCCACTCCTGAAAGTCTTTTAACATGTCGTTGAGGCGGGATTGTTCCGGACCGGAACGTTGAATAACGGCTTGTTCGCTCATGTGTTCTCCTGTTTGCGGGAATTGCGTTGAAAGTTTGTCAAAAGCAGGCTCAAGTCCTGTTGCCCCAGAAGCGCGTTCTGGTTATGGGAACTGTGGAATCCACCATTCGTCAAAAGCTCCAGGAAGCATTCGCTCCAGAGAAGCTGGAAGTGCGTAACGTTTCGCATCATCACGCAGGTCACGCGGGTAGTCCAGGAACGGGCGAGTCCCATTTTGAGGTTGAACTGACCAGCGCCAGCTTCGAAGGCATGAGCAAGGTGGCCCGTCAGCGGGCGGTTTATCAGACGCTGCGCGAGGAAATGGCCGGCCCGGTGCACGCGCTGGCTTTGAAGACCTTCAGCCCGGGCGAATGAAAGCATTTCTCCAGGAGGCCATCTATCAGGTGCTGGTGGTGCTGCGCCGCCTGCGCTATTCCAGACTGTTTGGTGGCGTCCATCACCGCCACCAGGCTCGCGCCGATTTACGCAAGTTCTTTCTGGGTCTGAATGCCTTCCTCAACGAACTGGGAGTCGACTACTGGCTGGCCTACGGCACCCTGCTGGGATACTGGCGCGATCGCGATCTGATCCTGGGCGATAGCGACCTTGACTTCGGGCTGCGGGTGGAGGATTACCAACTCCTGCTCAACTCGCGACATCGTCTGCCAGCGGGATTTGTGATGGTGGATACCAGTCACAAGCACGGCGGCCCCAAGCTCTACATCCGCTCCGGCCTGTTCGCGGCCGACCTCTATTTTTACGAGGCTCAGGGCGAGGAGTTGCGCCTGTACTTGAACAGCCACTATGTGGCCGATCGCACCCCCGTGCCGCGCGCTTTCATCTTGCCCACCCGGCCCGACCAGTTCCTGGGACAGCCCGTCCGGGTTCCCAATCAGGTCGAGGAATTGCTGGTCTGGACCTACCAGTATCTGGGCAGCGATGGCAAGTTGGACCCCTCCACCGGGTTTTGGCGCGCTCCATAAGGGAGACAAGCGCTGAATGAAAGCTGTCATTCTGGCCGCCGGCGCGGGCCGTCGCATGTACCCTTTGACTGAAGAAACCCACAAATGCCTGCTACCGGTGGGCGACTCCACTCTGATCGACCGGATGCTTGAGGGGCTCTTGCAGGTCGGGGTGCGAGAAGTGCTGTTGCTGACCGGCTACCGGGAGGCTCAACTGCGCGCCCACCTGGGAACCGAGTATAAAGGCATGGCCCTGCGCTACGTCCCGAACGAGCGCTTTGAGACCACCAACAATGTACTCAGCCTGTTGCTGGCTCTCCAAGGTTATGATCTGCAAGATGAGTTCTTGCTGCTGGAAGCCGACCTCATTTTTGACTTCTCGGTGCTGCGCCGGGCGGTCGACAGCAGCGCTGAAAACGTGGCCATCCTGGCCCCCTTTAAGAGCGGCATGGATGGAACGGTGGCCGAACTGCGCGACGGTTGGGTGCACGATATCATCCCTCCGGAACGACAGCAACGCGACGGTGTGACCCGTTTTAAGACGGTCAACATTTACAAGTTTTCTCACTCCTTCGCCTACGGTCCGCTGCTGAGGATGCTGGACTACTACACCTCCCAATTCGAAGAGAATTGCTACTACGAGAAGATCCTGGGCATGTTGATTTACGCCGGTCAGTTGCGACTGAAGGGCGAGGTGCTGGCCGAAGAAGCCTGGGCCGAACTGGACGACCCACACGATGTGGTCAGAGCCCAGGCCATCTTCGACGGCCAGAGGCTGTTAAACCAGCTAGAATACAACTTTGGTGGGCTGTGGAATTTTCCGGTGGTGGATTTTAACTTCATCCGCAACATCTATTTCCCCACCGATTCAATGATCGAGGAAATCCGCCAGAAACTTCCGGACTTGATGCACAATTACGGCAGTCGACAGGCCGTGATGGACGGCAAGATGGCCAACTTCTTACGCTGCTCCGAGGAGCCCTTGATTTTGCTGAACGGGGCCAGCCAGGCCTATCCGATTCTGGCCGAGTTTTATGCGGGCCGAAAGGTCTTGATCCCCTCCCCCACTTTCGGCGAATACGCGCGCGTCTTTCCCCACGCAGACACCTTTCGCGATCATCCAGATGAGTCCAGGGACCTGGGAGATCGGCTGGGTTGCTATGGACTGGTGGTGCTGGTCAATCCCAACAATCCCACCGGCACACTCTGGCCCACCCGGCAGATTTGGGACTGGGTGCAGGCCCACCCTGACGTGGAATTCCTGGTGGATGAGTCCTTCATTGACTTTTCGGGCGAAGGCTCTCTGACCGCTTTGCCCGGGCTGCAAAATCTGGTGGTGCTGAAGAGCCTGGGCAAGAGCCTGGGCGTGCCGGGACTGCGCATGGGTTATCTCTACACCCACAAGCAGGCCCTGCACGATTTCTTCAAGGCCCGTCTGCCGATCTGGAATCACAACAGCCTGGCCGAGTTTTTCCTGGAGACCGGCTTGAAGCACCGGGACGCTCTGCAGCGCTCCTTTCAGGCCACCCGTCAGGAACGGGAGCGAATGGGCGCCTTACTGGCCGCCAGCCCGGGAATGACCCGAGTATGGCCCAGCTACGCCAACTTCTTCCTGGTGGAGATCGCCGAAGAGGTCGATTTGGAAGCCATGTTGCGGCACATGCTGCGACTCTCGGGCATCTACGTCAAGGATATCAGCTCCAAAGTCGGCTGTCGGGCCCTGCGCATCGCTGTGCGGACCGAGAGCGACAACGACCTGTTCCTGGAGTGTTGGAAAAAATGCTATCCGCTGGCGGCCCGAGCTATTTCGGCTGGTCGAGCTTGATCAGGGTGATTCCCTGCAGCCCGTGATAGAGGCTGACGGTGGAACCATCCTGAGAAATGCGAACCGTGCAGGCCGGTAGATTCTCCGCGATCTTCCTGGGCTTAAAGCCGTCGGTGTCCTGAGCCACCCAGTAACTGGCCGAATCCTTACCCAATTGCTGACTGAAGACGACCGTGTTACCGTCATTGGACAGGCATGGGTTGACCATGACCTCGCTGCCCGAATAGATGGGGGTTTTGGCGCCGTTCTGGGCGTTGAGCAGGTTGACTTCATAGCCGCCCGGCTTGTGGATACAGTAGACGCCCATCGGACCCTCTCCCCAGGAGCCGATGACCACGCCACCTTCGTCGGCCTTTTCCAGGCCCTTGCCGTTGCTCCAGCGCCAGACCGTCCAGTTATTGGCTTGATCAGCGGTGTAGAAGAGCATTCCCTGAGGACTGAGCATCGACTCGGTGCGCAGACCCGGCAGTTGCTTCTGAATGGGAGCCATCTCCACCACCTGGGTGAATGCGGCCTTGCCGGTCAGTCCAGGATTGACCTCGGCCATGACTTCTTGGCCAGCCACATCCTGCTCGTCGTAGAAATAGCCGACGGTATAAATTTTGCCCGCGTAGTTGGAGAAAATATCCGAGTGGATCCGAAATCCGGGAGACCCTCCCGGGTGGCTACAGAGCACGCTGAGTTTGCCGTCAGCCAGGTCGAGCTTGTGAATGTCCGATCCGCGCTTGGAGCTGATCAAGACCGACTGGAGATCGGGCGTGAAGTTGGCCTGCTCGATTTTAGGAATAGGCAGGTCGTATTTCTTAACGCTCTCGATCTTCATGGCCGGCGTCAATTTGATGAGAAACAAACGGCGCAAAATACCCTTGCGCTTGACGGTGAAATCGGGTTCGTCGGCCCCCAGAATGGTGCGCCCGTCCCCGGCCAGATGAAACACCGAGAAGTTTCGGATGTCCACGCCTTTGCTGCGCAGCTCGGCCATAGGGATCTTGCTGGTGGTGTCGGCCCAGGCCGCGGCAACCGTGAGGAACGTGATTAAAATTACCAGTCGTATCAGCATGGGTATACCTCCTACTGCGCTTTTCGTAAGGCCATCTGGAAGCCTTCTCCGTCCTTTCCCAGGTTGACCTGTTGGCCGGCCAGATCGGCGGGCGGCGAGGCCAGTTCCAGGGAGACAGCCAGAACTTCTTTAGCAATGTGGTCTTTGTGGGCCTGGACCGCCTTATCCACTCCGGGACTCAGTCCCCAGAGGTAGACCTGAATGCGGTCGGTTACGTCCAACTGCTGATTCTTGCGCAGCTCCTGGAGGTGACGCACGGTATCTCGGGCGATCCCTTCGTCGATCAGCTCTGGCGTCAGTTCGGTGGAGAGAGCCACCACCAGACCCTGGTCCTCCTGGGCGGAGTAGCCAGCCGGCGAGCGGGCCTCGATCAGGAGTTCCTCAGCCGTGAGCTGGAGTTTGCTGCCGTCGGCCAGTTCGAGGGTGACCTGACCTTCGCGATGAGCCTGCTCGGCCAACTCCTTGGGATTGGCGCTGGCCAGAGCGTTCTTCAGAGCGGGTAACTGCTTGCCCAGCTTTTTACCCAGCAGGGGCAGGTTGGGTCGAATCTGGTAGTCCAGGAAGGACTCGCTCTGACCCAGCAGGCGAATTTCCTTGACGTTCAGTTCGTCCTGAATCTCGGCGCTGAAGTGCTGCAGAGCCTGGCGGTCCTGTTCGGTTCGTCCACCCACCAGCGCATAGGCCAGCGGTTGACGGGTGCGCAGGCCACTGGCCGTGCGGGCCGAGCGACCGGCCGATACGGCCCGCAGAGCAACGTTCATTGCATACAGCAACTTCTCGTCCTGCTGACCGGCCTCAGGCCAATCACAAAGGTGCACGCTGGCCGGTAACTCGGGCCGGAGCTTGCGCAGGTTCTGGTAGATCTCCTCGGCCACGAAGGGGGTGAAGGGAGCGGTCAGCTGGACCACCGTCAGCAAGCATTGGAAAAGGGTCTGGAAAGCAGCCGAGTCCCCCTGCCAGAACCGACGGCGATTGCGCCGCACATACCAGTTGGAGAGTTCGTCCACGAACTCCTGGAGTGCTCGGGCCGCTCCAGTCGGGTCGTAATCGTCCAGTGCGCCGGTCACGGCCGCAACCACCTGATTCAAAGCCGAGCCGATCCAGCGGTCCATCTCAGTCGGCGAGGCCTGGCTTTGCCAGTCCACCTGGTTGGAATTGGCGTTGAGCACAAAGAAGTAGTAGGTGTTCCAGAGCGTACCAAGGTAGCGCCGCGAGGCCTCGCCCACAAGGTCCGAGGAGAAGCGTCGGCTGACTTCGGGCGGAGCGCTGGCGAAGAGGTACCAGCGCAGCGCATCAGCCCCCTGCTCGGCGATGACTTCCCAGGGATTGACCACGTTACCGCGAGATTTGGACATCTTCTCGCCGTTGCCGTCCAGCACCAGTCCGTGGCAGATCACGGACTTGTAGGCGATCGAGTCAAAGAGCATGACACCCAACTGATGCAGACTGTTGAACCAGCCGCGAGTCTGGTCCAGACCCTCGCAGATAAAATCTCCCGGGAAGCTCTTCTGAAAGAGCTCCTTGTTCTCAAATGGATAGTGGAGCTGGGCAAAGGGCATGGCTCCAGAATCGTACCAGCAATCGATCACGTCGGGTACGCGGCGCATCACGCCCTGGCATTTCTCACACTTCAGTTCCACTTCGTCGATGAAGGGACGATGTGGATCGAAGTCTTTGGCCTTGACGTCCAACGGCTGGATTGACCTTTGGGCCAGTTCTTCGAAGCCGCCCACGCAGTCTTTGTGACCGCATCCCTGGCAGATCCAGATGGGCAGAGGCGTACCCCAATAGCGAGTGCGGCTGAGGGCCCAGTCCACCAGGTTGTTGAGCCAGTCCCCATAGCGTCCGCTCTTGATGTGGGCGGGGTGCCAGTCGATCTCCTGATTCTTCTCGATCAGGCGATCCTTCAGCTTGGTGTTGGCGATGAACCAGCTGTCGGTGGCAAAATACATGAGGGGCTGGGAGCAGCGCCAGCAATGGGGATAGCTGTGGTTGTAGTCCTGGCGCTTGAAGAGCAGCTTGCGTTCTTTGAGCTCGCGGATCACCAGCGGGTCCGCATCTTTGAACCACTGGCCAGCCAGAAAGGCCACCTCGGGGACAAAACGCCCGCTGGTATCGACTGAGTGCAACACGGGCAAGTTGTGCTGGCGTCCCACGTTGAGGTCGTCGGCGCCGAAAGCGGGGGCAATGTGCACAATGCCGGTGCCGTCTTCGGCGGTCACAAAATCAGCCGTGACGATATGGTGAGCGGAATCGGCTACCAGGAAGAAATCATATGGCGCAACGTAACGCTGATTCTCCAAAGTGGAGCCGGGGAAACGGCTCAGGATTTCCACTTCCTTATTGTCGAAGACTTTCGCAATCAGGGTTTCAGCCAGGACCAGCACTTCTTCTTCGTGCCGGACGGCCACATAATTCAAATCGGCTTTGACGGCGGCGGCCACGTTGCCGGGCAAAGTCCAGGGGGTGGTGGTCCATACCAGCAGGGAGGAGCCGGCCGGCAAGCCCAGCACTTCCGGCGTTCGCAGGGGAAAGCGCACGAAGATGGAGGGGTCGCGCACATCCTTGTAGCCCAGGCCGACTTCGTGCGAGGACAGGGGGGTGCCGTCCTTGGCGCAGTAAGGAACAACCTTGTAGCCGAGATAGAGCAGGTCTTTCTTCCAGAGTTCCTTGAGCGACCACCAGACCGACTCCACGAAGTCGTTGCTCATGGTCATGTAGGCGTGTTCCAGATCGGTCCAATAACCGATCCGCTCCGTCATCTTCTCCCAGAGTCCCTCGTACTCCATGACTGACTGGCGACACTCCTTGTTGAAAGGCCCGACGCCATACTCTTCGATCGCCTTCTTGCCGGAGAACCCCAGCTTCTTCTCGACCTCGATCTCCACCGGCAGGCCGTGGCAGTCCCAGCCGGCTTTACGCGGCACCTGGTAACCGCGCATGGTCTTGTAACGGGGAAAAAGATCTTTGTAGGCGCGAGCCTGGACATGGTGCACGCCGGGCTTGCCGTTAGCGGTTGGCGGTCCCTCGTAAAAGACATAGGTCGGATTGCCCTGGTTGCGCTCAACCGACTTGGCGAAGGTATCTTGAGTGCGCCAGAACTCCAGAACCTTTTCTTCAAGAGCTGGAAAGGTGACGCCCGACTGGACCGGATCAAACATGGAACAACATCCTTTGAGTAGCAATGTGTTGCTTCTACACGAATCGCCTCTCCGGTCCCTGCTATTTGGAGGGGAAGCCCATCCGAGGGTCATACGGATGAGAGGCGTCCCGCCAGAACAGCATCCAGTCGTAGCCCTTTTGCTGAGCCACCCTGGCTTGATCGTAGCCGACATTGGGGTCGGCTTCGGTGATCCCGACCTCGGCCCCGGGCGGCAGGTTGAGACGGTCGCGGTCCGGGACATTGGTCATGGGTTCATAAACGTGAAAGGTCATCACGAAGTCGACCGGTTGTCCGGCGAATCTCTCGTACAGGTAGCTCCAGTATTGAAGCTCCCGGAAGTTCTGAACCCCCACCGTCAACCGGGCTCCCGGCGCCTCCTGAATGAAGGTCTCGACCAAACGCTCCACCAGATGCTGCTTGGCCGCTTCCGGCCCGGGAATCCCGTGAATTTCGTTGACCAGATCAAAGATCACCGGCTTCCCGTTGACCCTGGCACTGCCGAACTCGCGGATAAAGGGGCGCAATTCTTTGACCAGCGGCTCAGGGTCTTGCACGGCCCTCTGTAATGCGGCATTGGGAATGGCGCCGTCCAGCAAAGTGAGAATCTGCTGGTCCTGACCATATTGCTCCGCCAGCCGAAGATAGTCGCGCGTGGCCGCAAACACCTCGGGTCCGAGTGGACCCTGGCGCAGATCCAGGCCTCCCATCAGCCGAAATGCGTGCTTGCCGGCCGCCTGCTGCTCGCGAAAGACCTGCTCAGCGCGCGGACGCACACTCTCCCAGTGATGCAAATCTGCATAGCTAAAGTACTGACTGACACCCTCCCGAGGGCGCTCTGAGCCGCCGCTCCTTCCCTGGGAGCCGTAAAGGGGGCGCACCTGCGCTGCTGAAGCCGGGAGGTGGGGCTCCAATGACTGAGATTCGATGCGCAGCAAGCCGGTTTGAGTGCCGGACTGACCGTTGCTGGACAAAATCAGCTGAACCGAGCGGATTCGGGTCGGGTCAAAGCCCCCATCGGTCAGGCCGTGCTCATCCACCCCGTGGCTGGAAGGCTGGAAGCGCAAGGTCAGGATGCCGGTCTTAGGGTCATAGCCCAAGTTATTCTGGTCGCATTGACCTTCGGTCCAGCGCGTGGACTGGCCCCGCCCCTCCGCGTCCAGAACTCGCAACCCGGCCACCAGCCCCTGGGCGGGCAACTTGACTCGGACCACGAGCTGCTGGCCGCTCCAATCTTGATCCTCGGAAAAGGTCTGGGAGGGCGGGAGGTAGAGAAGTTTGCCGTCCTGCATCACCACCGGAGTGCGGGTGGACAGTTGCAGCCCCTCAACCGGCCTGACCCCGGCCACTGCACCGGCCAGCATCACCGCCGCCAGGGCGTAGGGCTTCCAGCTCGGTTCCTGGGGCGGCTCCAGTTCGTCCCGAAGTGGTCGAGGTGGTGGCAAAGCAGGCCTGACTTTTGCAGGCACAGGCCCCAGTTTGCGCAAAGATCCTACCGTCACCCCGTAAGCTTAGCCAGAAGGACTGAAAAAATCTTGAGCAGTAACCTGCCCGCCCCGATTGACCCCAATTTGCTGCCCGCCTACCGCGAAGGCTTGCGAGCCCCCTACAGTCAGGACATTTTTCTGGCTCAGACCAGCCTGAAGGCTCAGGCCAGCCCGGAATTCATTTCGGCCGTGCCGGCCGAACATCGCCTGGAGCTGCGCCTGCGCGGGCCTTTCCTGGAGGCGGTCACCGAAGGTGGCACTCCCCTGGGCCGACTCGACCATCCGGGGCTGGACATCCTGGTTCGACTGATGGAATCAGGCAAGCACCTGATCGGCAAGTTCTGCCCTCCCGGCGAGGTAGCCGTTTGGCTCTTAGAGATGTAATTCGCCAGGTCCGGCGCGAGCTTTCGGAGCTACTCTTTGAACAGCAGCAGCTTCTGCTGGTGCAGGGACCCAACCTGGAGGCCCGTTTCCAGGCGCAGGTCGGCAAATACCAGTCCGAACTGGAGCAGGTTCAACTGGATCTGCGCCGCGCTCGCCGCAGCCTGGAACTCCGCCGCTCCAGTCTGGTGCGCGGACTGAGTGTGGACCAGGAAGCTCTGGAAAGCCAGCTGGACCGTGAGCTTTGGGAATACCGCAGGCGTCTGCAGGACCAAAAAGACAAACAAGAAGCCAGCCAACAGCGACTCAAAAAGCTGCGTTCGGCCGAAGCCAGTGCGGCCATGCGCAGTCTCTATCGTCAACTGGTTAAACGCCTGCACCCCGATCTGCACGCCGAGCAGACCCTCCAGCAGCAGCAGCTCTGGTTCGAGGTCCAAAAGGCCTACCAGTGGGGCGACTGGGAACGACTGGAAACATTGCTGGCCGTGACCGAGGACGACTTCGACGAAACCCCGGAAGAACTCGAACGGTTGCGCTCGCGCCTGGCTCAACTCAGTCTGGACTTGCAACAGCTCCGCCAGACTTTCCCCTATTCACTGGCTCAGCAACTGGAAGACAAAACCTGGGTAGAGCAACAGGTGGCGCGGCTCAAGCTGGAAATCGTGATCGAACGCCAGCGATTGGCCAAAATTGAGAGCGTACTCCAGGAATTCCGATTATAGTCGGTGCCAAGTCAGCCGGGCAGGATCGGCTCAAAGGGCCTGGGAAATCGGTCAGGTGGCCGACATTTTACTGGTTGAGGACGACTTCAACTTCCGCGAAATCCTGGAAAGCATTCTTGGGCAATTCGACCATCGCGTGACCGGCGCCGAAACCGCACCGGAAGCGGTGGAGAAAGCGCGCGCGCGGGCCTTTGACTTACTGATCAGCGATGTGCGCGTAGCCGGCGAACTGGATGGAGTCGAAGGCTTGCGTCAAATCCGCAAGCTACAACCGCAGATTCGCTGCATCATCATGACCGGTTACAGTGACATCGACGCCCCCCTTCGGGCCGCCAGCCTGCAAGCCGACGACTACCTGCTGAAGCCCTTTCGCATGCCGGCCCTGGTTCAGTCCGTGCGCAATGTCCTGAACTTCCAGCCGGAATTTCCGAATCTGCTCCGACGCCTGGGAGCGGCACCGGTCAATGCGGCCGACAAGGCAAGGCGCTGGTTCTATGATGCTCACCTGCAACAGCTTCAAGAGCAACGTGAACAGGCCATGAAGCAACTCTTTCTGCTCATCCGCTCTAAACGCATCAAGGCGGATGAAGCCCTACGCTTCTTCAGCGCCTGGGAGGAACTCGAGCTCGACCGCCTGAGCGATTCAAATCCCGCCCGCTGCGCCTCCCTGATCGTTCGCTATCACGCCTGGGCGAAAGCGCTGCTCAAGCTTGAGATTCCCGAAAGCTATTCCGATACCCTTAGTCAGAAATCATTTGAGCTCATTTATGCTCGAGTTCAATCTGGAGTCATCGACGCCACCCATCTGCTCAAAGCGATCGAACTGCTCCACCATCCGGAAAGTCGACGCCACGACCTGAACAATTTCTGCACCTACAACTGGGTTTGGGGCGAAGGTCAGGAACAAGGGGACCCATTTCTCGGCCTGGTGGTGAAGAGCTACAAATTGACACGACTGATTTCGGGCCCTGACTCTCCCGTGCGGCTCTATGAAGCCCAGGCCGAGTATCAGCCCGACCGCGGCGACCGCGTGCTGGCCGTTCCGGCCGGGGAAGAATGGGCCACCTTGCTAAGGCGAGAGACCAGCGGAGACAAAGCGCGTCATCTGGTCAGCGCCCACGACCACCACTTTCTCCTTTACCGCAGTTTTGCCACCTCACTGCGGTCGCGTCTGCCCGGCAACGGCCTGGAACCCTGGCAGGCCTGGAATTTGCTCCGCCCCGTCTTTCATCAGGTGGTGGGCTTCCACAATAAAGGCCAGTCCTCCGGCTGCTTTTCGCTCAAAGACATCGACTGGCCACCCACGGGCGACTGTCACCTCAGCCACTTTAGCAGCGATGCCTACCGAGAGGCCCACGCACAACTACAGCAAATGGATGGACACGTCACCGAGTTTTTCTCGGCTCCAGAGGTGCTCTATCAGCCCGAGCCCACGCCGGCTTCCGACCAGGCCGTGCTGGGCCGGCTGCTTTTTGAGACGGTGTTCGGCGGGCGCTACCCTGATCATAGCTTGAGAGTTCACATTCGCATGCTGGGCCAGCCCGAATCCAATCAAGCCTTCGCTCCCTACGTGGAAAAGCTGGGCCCCCTGGCTCACAAATTCTACTGGCTGGCCCACTCCAACCCGGCCGAGCGTTACCGCGACCTGGCTACGGCCATCAAGGACATCGACCAGGCCTTTTAACGTCCGGCTTCGTCCAGCTCCTCGAGGTTGACCAGCACCTTGCGCAAGAGTTTGGTCAACTGCTGAACCTCGTTGGCGGACAGATGCCCCAGCATTTCCACTCCGTGACCCAGGCGAACCGGAAGAGCACGCTCCACCAGGTCTTTGCCGCTGGGCGTGAGCACGATATCCACGCTGCGCCGATCATCCTTGGAATGGCGACGCTCGATGTGGTTTTGCTGCTCCAGCCGATCCAATCGATGGGTCATCGCGCCCGAAGTCAAGAAGCAAGCCTTCATCAACTGGGTCGGCGAGAGCGTGTACGGGCGCCCGACCCTTCGCAGCGCAAACAACACATCAAACCCCCACAAGGGCACACCAAACTGCTTGAGGAGACGTTCAACGCGACCGTCCATATGATAACCGATAGCGGAAATCCGGCCAAAAACGGCCAACCCCGAAGGGTCCAGCTCAGGGCTTTCTCTCTGCCAGTCCTCGACCACCTCGTCGAGCCAGTCCCATTTGATTTCCTTCATTTTCATACTGCCCTATTAAGCAAGGCAGGACAAAAATCCTATAGCAAACAACGTAATTTCGCTCAACGCGCGAAAAAGTCGAGGACTTCCTCGCGCCGATCGAGTACATCCTCGTAACCAGCGGCCATGAGGCTGCGACAATACTCACCTTCGAAAATCAAATAGCTGGCCAACTCGGCGCTGGCCTGATCATCACCCAATCCCCGCATGAGATATCGGACCAGTGGGGGCATCCGCCGCTCCATCCGCAAGGCCAGGTGAGCCAGGTTTCGGCTGGGTCGCAACCAGAGCACGTCCACGTGATGAAAATTGTTGGGTTGAGAGCCGGCCAGATTGTTCAAGCGCAGGCAGTGCTGGACGTCGACCTCGATGGCGTCCAGCAAAACGGCGTCCAACAAAAGCCCGACGACATCAGCCAGCTTGGGAGCAGTACCGGGGGCCGGACTGGGGGTGTTGTCCCCCGCTTCGCGCACTCCCACGGCCACGATCTTGCGCGCTCCCAGTTGAATGGCCGGGCCCAGCGGAGCGGTGTTCCTCAAGCTTCCATCGCCATAATAGCAAGACCCGATGGGGACCGCCGGAAAAATCACAGGGATGGCGCTCGAGGCCATCACATGTTCCATACCGATCACGGAACGCTCAACCCGGTAACGAACCTTCCGCCAGGGCTCGACCCTCCCGTCGTCCTGCAGAAAAAAGACACCGCTGGAAGTGGTGTAGTTGGTGGCCAGCACGCCCAGGGCCCGGTAGTGGCCCTCCTGGAGATTCCTACCCAAGCGGTCCCAGGGCAGCCTGCCCAGCAACCGCCGAAACGGTGCGGTATCCAGAAGAAAACGCGGACTCACTCGTCCCAACAGGCCACCCAAAGCCAGGTCGCGCAGCCACCCCAGGCCATTCGAGAGCATGGCCCAACTGCCGGTTCGAAAGACCTGAGAGGCGTTTAGTTGGCCCCAAACCTGCTCCATCTCGAGAAGACCCAACAAAGGTAAATGGGTATAGGCGGCCAGCAGGGTGCAATTGAGCGAACCGGCGCTGGTTCCCACAAAGACATCAAATGGCTGGCGCTTCTCCTGAATCACCCCCAACTGACGCAGGCCCATCATCACGCCGGCCTGATAGGCTCCCCGTGCTCCTCCCCCGGAGAGCACGAGAGCGGTACAAGCTCGACTGGCACTCATCACTCTCAACCTTTGCAGGCGAGCCAGGGATTCCTACAGACTAAATTGAGTTTTCCCGCCTACTACCGTGCGCAGCACGCTCACTTCGGAGGGCCAGGGGCATTCGAGGGGATTGCGGTCGAGCACGCAAAAATCCCCCAGCCATCCGGGCAACAAAAGCCCCGATCGCTTCCAACCCAGGCTCTCACTGGCCCCGCGTGTATAGGCCCACAGGCCGGCTTCCCGGGACAAACACTCATCCGCGTACCAGGCCTCCTCGCAAGCGCCGCGACGACGAAGGCAGGCAGCCTGCAGACCCAGCCAGGGGTCAAAACTGGCCACCGGCGCATCGCTACCAAAAGCCAGTCTCACCCCCCGATGCTGCAAGCTGGCCAGACGATAGTATCCGTGGGCTCGCTCTCCTAACAGGGCGTCGGCCTGAGTTCGATCGTCGAGCAAATGCAGAGGCTGCATGCTGGCCACCGCACTGGCTGGCCCAAGCTGCACAAGATCGTTCTGGTCCAGGATTTGTAGATGTTCTATCCGGTCCAAAGGGTGGACTGGAAGCAGCCGGCACACCGCGCCCACGGCTTCGTCGCCGATCGCATGAACACTGACCGGGAAGCCAAGGGCGTGGGCATGAGCAAAGCCCTGCTTGAGTTGGTCGGGCTCGGTGAGCCACAGTCCTCGCTCTCCGGTCGCCTGATAGCACTCGCGCATGCGGGCAGTACGACTGCCCAACGAGCCGTCGGCGAAGAACTTGACGTGACCGCAGCGTAGCCAGTCGTCGCCCTCCAGAAAACGCGGACCCTGACGGAGATCCTCGTGAGCGGCCCGGTTGCAATGGATGCGTAAAGGTAACCGCATTTCCTGGTAAAGCTCCCAAGCCAGCGGACCGTCATCTTGGTCTTTGATGCGTTGATCACACACGCCTACGATGCCGTAGCGATGCAACCCCGCACAGGCCTGAACCAGCAGCCGCTTGAGTCGGGAGCGATCGGGAACAGCAATAACGCGTTGAATAAGATGCATGGCCAGGTCGGCCAGCACCCCGGTGGGCTGACCAAATGCATTGCATGCAATACGTCCGCCGGCCGGTTCTGGGGTATCGGAGGTGATTCCGGCTCGCCTCAGTCCCTCGCTGTTGGTCAGGCCGGAGTGCAGATCGCTGCGAGTTAACCAGCAAGGCCGCCCGTCGCAGGCCCGATCCAATTGCTCCAGCTGAGGCAAATCCGGGTTGTCCCAGTGAGACTCATTCCATCCGAAGCCTTCCACCCACTCCCCCTCAGCGCGCTCGAGTCGGCTCAACAGTTCGAATTGATCACGACAATTACTGAGATCGACCTGACCCAAGGAGCGAGCCAGCAAGAGCAGATGCAGATGGGAGTCCCAGAGGCCCGGCAACACATAGGCCCCCTCCAGGTCGATTTCTTGATGGGCCTGGCCTCCAGGTTGTACAAAAACTCCTTCGTCTACCTGGAGCTGACCTGGAGAAAATCCGCGAGCGCCATCCCAAATCCGTGCATTCCAAAAAAGCGTGCTCATCGGAAGGATGATGCTCTACCTTGGACGGCTATCCCTGTGTTATACTCGGGGAATGCTGAAGCGCCTGGGCCTGGTTCTGCTGGGCACTCTGGGTTTTGTGCTGGCGGTGGGGGTCATCATGTTTATCCCCCCTGGCGATGGCAACTGGTTGTTTTGGGCCTGCATCCTGCTCAAAATCGCCCTGGGCCTGCTGATTCTCTTGAAATCATTCGATTTCTACCGTCGCTCGGCTTTCCCCCCGGACTCGCCCGCCCTGCAGGATCCGGTCGCACTGTGGTGGTGCGCCAAGGAAGAAGAACTCTATCGCCAGTCCAAACTGGCCTGGATGGCGGCTCAATTTCTGTTTTTCTTTGTGCCGGCTTTCATGCTGGCATTTCTGCTGGCAGTGATCATCCGACCGTTTTACGTGACTTTTCAGGGCACAGCCCGAGGGGGCCTGAGGTGCGAGCTTGGAAGAACCGCACATTTTCTCCTCACCAGTGCGGTCGGGCTCTTTTTCTTAACCTTAAGCACTTTAATGGGCTCGGCCGCCGGGCTGGGAACGGTCGCCTACATCCTCTACCGGGCCAGCCTGTCCAACACGTAACGCATCGAAGACGAGCCTGGATCGACCTTGGAATAAGGGGCGGGATTCACCAGGTCGAGAACCCACGGGCAAACTCGTATGTTCATCTGAGAAACCTGCTGATGTGAATAGATATCCCGAGAAGTGAGATGAAAACGCTCCAACAGGTCACGCACCAGCCCGATGGTGGTATCCAAGGTGCGCTTGCGATTGTGATAAAGGTCGGCCCCATCGGCCGCCACCATTTCGATATTGATGGCCCGATGATTGATACCATAGGCTCCCCGTGAGCGCACTTCTGGCGGCAGGAGCTGCCAGATCTGAGAACCATCCACCACATAGTGGCTGGCCAGTCCCGGGGCTTCCCCAGCGAAATCGGGCGTATTGACCAGATTCCAGGGAAAGCTGGTGCCCGCCGTATAGTGCAGCACGATACATTTCGGCTGCAAGCGCCATTCCGGCTCGCCATAATGGCGACGGCTATACTCGGCGATCTGTCGCTTCCAGGATTCCAGAGGACGGACTCGAGAGGTATCGTAACGTGGCTGGCCCATTGCCACTCCACACAGCAGACCCCAAAAAATGAATTTACGCATGGCTTTGCCTGCGCCGCCCGATACCTAATCTCCCTGCTTAGCGACAGAAATCGTCATTGCACCTGAGTTGCAGGCCACTTGAGCTCTGCCCCCGCCCGTGTTAAGACATCCTTTATGCATATGATCGGCCAGGAAAAAGATAGTTGCGGAGTCGGCTTCGTCGCCCACGTGGGTGGACAGGCCAGCCAACAAGTGGTGGCCATGGCGCTGGAGGCCCTGGCCAACCACGCTCATCGAGGAGCGGTGGCAGCCGACGGCAAAACCGGGGACGGGGCCGGGCTGATGACCCAGATGCCACGGCGCTTCTTTGAAAAGGTCTACCAGTCCATGCACGGCAAGCCGGTACCGGCCGATCACTGGGCGGTAGGCTGCATCTACCTGCCACTTGGAGATGCCAGGGGCCGCAGCCAGGCCCGTCGTTGCCTGGAAGAATGTCTTCGTCACCATCAACTGGAACCGCTGGGCTGGCGTGAAGTCCCTCTGGAGCTGGACGCATTAGGACAAAGGGCTCTCTCGATACGGCCTCACATGCAGCACCTGTACGTGGGTCAAGGCCAGGCTCCCGATTTTGAAAGCGCGCTCTATCAGGCCCGGCGCCGGGCCGAACGCCTCCTGCGCGAAGCGCGAATCCACGATGACTTCTATATTGCCAGCCTGTCTTCGCATTCCATCACTTACAAGGGGCTGTGCGGAGCGGCCGAGTTGGGGCGCTTCTATCCAGACCTGACCGACCCCGATTTTGAAAGCGCGGTGGCCCTCTTCCATCAGCGCTACAGCACCAACACCTTCCCCAGCTGGAATCTAACCCAGCCATTTCGTATGATTTGCCACAACGGCGAAATCAACACCCTGCAGGCCAACCAAAAATGGATGAGGGCCCGGGAAGTGGCGCTTGAGAAAGCCGGCAAAGGCCCCAGTGATCTGACCCCGGTCATTCAAAACGGCACGAGCGACAGCGGTGCTTTTGATAATGTGTTGGAGTTCTTCGTGCGAGGTGGACGCGAAACGCTGCCCAGCCTGATGATGATGGTCCCTGAATTGTGGGAGAACGTTCCCTCCGGCGGCATGCCTGAGAGCTGGCGGGAGTTTTATCGCTACCTGGGTGCGCTGCTGGAACCCTGGGAGGGCCCGGCGGCCATGGCCTTCTATGACGGTCGCTGGGTGGGAGCCTTGCTGGATCGCAACGGCCTGCGCC
Organism: bacterium; assembly: GCA_018266105.1. Classification (GTDB taxonomy): domain Bacteria; phylum Vulcanimicrobiota; class Xenobia; order Xenobiales; family JADMJV01; genus JADMJV01. The sequence continues at coordinate 65,921 of JAFEBA010000007.1, forward strand.
CCATGCGCTACACTGTGCTCAAGAACCAGCTGGTGGTGGCCTCTTCAGAAGCCGGCTGCGTCAAGGTCTCGGATGATCTGGTGGAAAAACGCGGGATGCTGGGGCCGGGTGAAATCATCGCCATCGACCTCAAAGAAAAACGCTGGGTCAGCAATCACGAACTGAAAGACCAGCTGGCCCGGCGACACCCCTACGGTCGACTGATGGCCGAACGCGAAGTGTCTTTGCCCGAACAGGAGGTTCAAGATTCCTGGCTGGAAACCCCCAGTAAGGAGACCCTGCACCGTCGTCAGCTGGCCTTTGGTTATAACCATGAAGACGAAATTGCTATCCTCAAGCCCATGATGTCGAGCGGGTCCGAACCGATCGGGTCCATGGGGGATGACACGCCCCCAGCTGCCATTTCGCCCACCATTCGTCCGCTCTTTCACTATTTCCGGCAACGTTTTGCGCAGGTCACCAATCCCCCCATCGACCCGCTTCGCGAGAAGCTGGTGATGTCTTTACGAACCTGGGTCGGCCGGCGGGCCAATGTGCTCACCGAAGAGATGGAAGTGTGCCGACTGGTCGACCTGCCCGGGCCAGTCTTGTCGACCTCCGAGTTTCGCCGCCTGATGAGCCTGAGCCCTCGTTGGCTTCCGCACATCGTGCTTCATTGCGTATGGTCTCCGCAAAGCGGACCACAGGCTTTGCAACAACGCCTGGAGCAGATCTGCAACGAAGCCGAGGAAGCAGTGCGCCAGGGGGCGACCCTGGTGGTGCTTTATGACGGGGGCGTCAATGCTTTCCGAGCTCCCATCCCCTCCCTGTTGGCCACCAGCGCGGTCCACCATCGTCTGATGGAGTCGGGTCTGCGCCTGAACGCCACCTTGATCGTGGTCAGCGGTGAGCCCCGCGAAGTGCACCACTTCGCCTGTCTTCTGGGTTATGGCGCGGGCGCAATCTTCCCCTATCTGGCCCTGGACACAATCGCCTCCCTGGCTCCCGACAAAGCCGAGCAAGCCCAAACGAAATTCATCGGCGCTATTCATACCGGACTGCTCAAAATTATGGCCAAGATGGGCATCTCGGCGCTCTCATCCTACCGAGCCGGCCAGGTCTTCGAATCGCTGGGACTGGACCAGGGCCTGGTGGAGCGATATTTCCCCGATACCCCGGCCTGGCTGGGAGGGCTTAGTCTGGAACAGTTGGCCTTGCGTCAGGCAAGCTGGCATCAACAGGCCTTCGCTCAGGAAGAACCCACCTCCGCCCACGTCGGTCCGGGCTTCTACAAGTTTAAAAAGGACGGCGAACGGCACCGCTTTTCCCCGCTGGTGGTCAAAGCCTTGCATCAAATCCTGGAGAAGGTCTCCCTCACACCTCTAGAAGACCCCTATCAGAAGTTCCGTAACGGCCTGCAGGGTTACGGCGACTACGTGCAGGCTCTGCGCGACCAGGGCCGAGTAGGTTTGCGAGATTTGCTGGACTTCGTTCACCACCGTCCCCCTCTGGCTCTGGACCAGGTCGAACCCCTCGAAGAAATCGTGGCTCGTTTTTCAACCGGTGCTATGAGCCACGGTAGTCTGAGCAGCGAAGCCCACGAAACCCTGAGTATCGCCCTCAATCGACTCGGGGCGGCCAGCAACTGCGGCGAAGGTGGAGAGGCGCCGGAACGCTACGCCACGGCTTCCAACAGCCGCATCAAACAAGTGGCTTCGGGGCGCTTTGGTGTAACGCCGGGCTATCTGCTCAGCGCCGACGAGCTGCAGATCAAGATGGCCCAGGGGTCCAAACCGGGCGAGGGCGGGCAGATTCCGGGTCATAAGGTGACCGAGGAAATCGCTCGCGTGCGCCACACCCGCAGCGGAGTGGACCTGATCTCTCCCCCGCCTCATCACGACATCTATTCCATCGAGGATCTGGCTCAACTCATCCACGACCTCAAACGACTGCATCCCGGGGCCAGGGTCTCCGTGAAGCTGGTCAGCGAAGATGGGGTGGGCACGGTTGCAGCCGGCGTCGCCAAAGGACACGCCGACATCATTCAGATCTCGGGAAGCGACGGCGGAACCGGCGCTTCCCCCCTGAGCTCCATCAAATTCGCCGGGATGCCCTGGGAACTGGGACTGGCCCAGGCCCAGCAAACCCTGGTGGCCAACGGCCTGCGTGCCAAGACCCGATTGCGCGTGGACGGCGGCTTCCAAAGCGGGCGAGATATTTTGCTGGCCGCGCTGCTGGGAGCGGACGAATATGCCTTTGGAACCAGCGCTCTGGTGGCCGAGGGCTGCCTGATGGCTCGAGCCTGCCACAACAACACCTGCCCCGTCGGCATCGCCTCGCAAGACCCGAAGCTGAGGGCCAAATTTCCCGGCACCCCCGAAAAGGTCATCGCATACCTGCTGGGTGTGGCTGAGGAAGTGCGGCAGTTGCTGGCCCAATTGGGAGCGCGCAGCCTTCAGGAGGTGATTGGTCGCACCGAGCTGTTGGAGCAGGTCGTGATGGGGGAAGAAGCCGGCTATCTGGACCTGACCCCGCTGCTGGCCCGCGCCGACGACGACCTGCCGCTGCGCCACGAGCCCGGCCTGACGGCCCAACAACCACGCCACGGTCGCGACCTGGACCAGGAGGTCATCGACAACCTGGACGCTCTCCCGGCAGAGCTCGAAATCCTCAACACCGATCGTGCTTTCGGGACCCGGCTGAGCGGCTACCTGATTGAAAAGCACGGCCGCCAGGGGCACGACTGCGCCCTGCCCGCCGGCAGCTTGCAGATCCGCCTGCGCGGCAGCGCGGGCCAGAGTCTCGGAGCCTTTGGAGTTTCCGCCCTGCATCTGGACTTGATCGGCCAGGCCAACGATTACGTGGGCAAAGGCCTGCACGGTGGCCAGATTGTGATTCGGCCGCCCTTCCCCCACCTGGGCGGTCAGCACAACTGGATCGCCGGCAACACTCTGCTTTACGGTGCCACTGGAGGCGTGCTGTTGGCTGCCGGGCGAGTCGGCCAACGCCTGGCCGTGCGCAACAGCGGCGCCACGGCCGTGGTGGAGGGCGCGGGTGAACACGCCTGCGAATATATGACCGGTGGACTGGTGGTCATCCTGGGCAGCGTGGGACGAAATCTGGGAGCCGCGATGACGGGAGGCCAGGTGTTCGTATACGATCAGGACGATGACCTGCAGCGCAAACTCAACCACGACAGCGTCCAGGCCGTACCCGCGCTGGAGAGTTCGGACGCCGATCAGGCCCAACTTCTACTATGGGTGGAGAAGCACGCTCAGCTGACCGGGAGTCGTCTGGCCCAGGGCATGCTGGCCAACTGGACCGAGCGCCTGGCCCGATTCTGGCTGATCCAACCTCGCCCCCCTCTGCCTGTGGTCAAGCCCGGGCGGATCGCCGAAAGGGTTACAAAAGGGTAAGCCGCGATCGGCTCGGCCACTGCTAGTCTGGTAAGGTCATGCAGATTCAGAGCAATCCCTTCAGCCGAACGCCGGCGATGCAAACAAAGTGCACGCCGCCCATCCTGGGAGACGGCCACATCCCTCACGACCACGTGCACATCAGTGCGGCCCAGCGCGAGCCACTCGGGCCATCCAAGGTCGGGGTCAGCCAGCAGCTGCGCCAGGAAGTGGTCACGTTGACTCAGGAACTGATCCGGATCAACTCCGGCCCAGACAACCTGGTGGCCGGCGAAAACCAGGTGGTTGATCGCATGAGCAGCTATGCGCAAGAGGCTGGCCTGCAGGTGGACCGCTCTACCACCGTGGATGGCAAGCCGATGCTGGTGGTAACTTTGCCGGGCAAGGATCCTCAGGCCGGCGCTCTGGGTTTTGTGCATCATTCGGACGTGGTTCAGCCGGAGGGCGACTGGAAATTGGGTCAACCCTTTTCGGGCAACATCACTCTGGACGAAGCCGGACGCGAATCGCTGGTGGGTCGCGGAAGCATTGACACCAAGGGCCCGGCTGCCCAAATTCTGGTGGCCATGAAGCACCTCAAGCAAAACGGCCAGGTCCCGGAGCGGACCACCAAACTCTTTATTTTTCCCGACGAAGAGTTCGGTGGCAAGGATGGGGCATGGCTGCTCTCTCGTAAGAAGCCGGAGTTATTTTCGGATGTTCAGTATTGGATCGTGGAGGGAAGCGGCGTCTTCTCTCCCGAGTTTCTCTCCGGCCTGGCCGGCGACCGGGATTGCCCCTATCTGGCCGTGGCTCAAAAATACACCATCCCGATGCAACTTCAACTGAAGAACCCAACCAGTGCCGATGAGGCCTTCCACAAAACCAAAGCCACCCTCGACAAGCTTGACGACTTTATCGAGAAGCGCGATTGGACCTATCTGGGTGACAGTTCAGAGACCAGGAAGGCCATGAAGCGAATGGGCGACGCCGTGGGCGGCTTTAAAGGCTTTATGATCCGCAACTTTTACAAGACCGGTTTTATGAAGAAACGCATGGGCAAAGGCAACGCAGCCGCCAATCGCACCGATTTCTGCAAGACCGACCTTTACTTCTCCAACAACCCGGCCGGCGTGGGCCAGGGGCCCAATGTCAAACCCTCCTCGGCCACCGCCCTTCTGAAACTGAATGCCAGCGGCGAGCAACGCAGCAAGGCCCTGCAGAACTTTCAGAGGGTAGCCGGAGCGGACCTGAAAGTGGAAGACCGCAACGGTCTGATTTCGCTCTGTTTGCCTCAGGAAAACTATCATGGCGGCAATCACGGTTCGACCAGCGATCGCGACCACGACGCCGTGGATGTGGTCAACCGGGCCCTGGCCAAAGTCGAACGGGAGGCAGAAAGAGAGGGACTGGCTGAACAGCTCACCCTGGTTGACTACTTCACCTCCAAAAGCAAGCCAGCCACGCCCGGAGCCGAGAGCCCCGTCACCAGCAACGTGACGCTGGACCTGCGAGTGGCGGTCGACGAAGACCCCAAGACCATGATCCACCAGTTGGAAAACCTGGTCGGCCCGGAATTTACCCTCAAGCCTTTGATGGGACCGGAAGAGTTGGACGCCAAGGTGCGCCGACTCAACTCCCACAGCCCCCTGTTCCAGGCAGCCGAGCAGTCCATTCACCAGGTTTACGGGGAAAAAACTCCGGTGCTCTTCGGCAATACCACAGCCAGTAACGACACGCGCTTCCTGATGGAAATCAACCCGAAATCCGAAGCCCTGACTTTCGTGCCAGTTCTGTATACCAATCACGGCGCCCATGGGCCGGATGAGGCGGTCACCACCCGGTCACTCCAGCAAGGGGTGGACTGGGTGGTCGACGTCATTCAGCGCCTCAAATAGTGGACAAATTCGCGCCCAAAGGAGAAGCCAACCAGAGCCGACAGTATGTCTGGGGACTGGCGCTGGTGCTGGCGGTTTCATTCGGCAGTCACCACGCCAAGAATCTGATCTCCGAAGACAATCTGATGCTCTTCTTTCTGGTCTCGGTGATTCTGGCCGCCCTCTACTGGGGGGAGGGGCCGGCCACGCTGGTTGCCTTTCTGAGTTTCCTGGCCCTGGACTTCGGTGTCTTTGAACCGCGCTTCAAGCTCAACACCCCGGATCTGCAGTATTGCATCTCGCTGGTCACCTTTTTGGGAGTGGGCTACGTTATCTCTCGTCTTTCCAATAGCCTGCGCCGCCAGGCCAACGAAGCCCGTCGGCGAGCCAATTTCTCCCAACAGCTTCAATTCTTTGGGCGCGATTTAACCCAGGTCCAAACCGAAGACGATGTGTTGCGTGCTTTTGAGCGCAACGCTGAACCGATCTTCGGTAGCAGCGTTCACCTGCATCTGGGTGGACCCAACCAATGTGAACTGGAAGGAGCGGACACAAACTACCCAAATGAGGTCGCCGATCTTTTAAGTTCCTTTGTGCACCAGGCCAGACTGGCGCTGCAGCGAGTTCAAAGTGCCGAAGGTTTGCGCCAGGCAATGCTTGTGGCGGAACGGGAACGAGTGCAGAATGCCTTGCTCAACTCCCTATCGCACGACTTACAAACCCCGCTGGCCTCGGTGGCCGGGAGTCTGCAGGTGGCCTGCGATCCGGCCATCCAGCTCGATCCCCAGGTGCGCCAGGGTCTGCTCCAGTTGGCGGGTGAGCAGACCGAACGGCTGCGGAGACTGGTCAGCAACCTCCTCCAGATGACTCGATTGGACGGCCCCGGCCTGGTGCTGAACCTGCAAAACGTCCAGCCAGACGAACTCATGGGGGTGATCCTGGAGCAAACCCCCGCTACTCTTCGTGGTCGCATTCAAATCGACGTACCTGAGGACCTGCCTGAGTTGCGCGTGGACTATGTGCTGGTGGTCAATTTGCTGCAAAATCTGCTGGAAAATGCCCACAAATACACCCCTGACGGCAGCAAGGTGGAACTGAGCATCAAGGTCGATGGAGATTTTCTGCGCTGCGACGTGCGCGACCGCGGGCCAGGTATCCCAGATGAAGACATTCCCAGAATCTTTGATAAATTCTACCGGGCCAAGGGCTCCAATCTCTCCGGTAGCGGCCTCGGACTTTTCATTGCCAAGGGTATCGTGGACGCTCACGGCGGCAAGATTCAGGCTCGATTGCGAAAAAACGGCGGTCTGGAGATCTCCTGCTGGCTACCCTACGCCAGCAATGCTACAATCGAGTCATGAAAATGTGGCAGCAGATTCTTCTGTGCACTTGTTTCGTGTCGCCGGTCCAGGCCCAGGAGGGCTTCTCACCCACCCTGCCGTTCGGCACCAAAAACACCAGCGTTCAAGCGGGCGACATCCACGGCGGCGGATTTTCGCCCACACAACCCTTTCGCGACAACCAGCATCCGGCCCACGAAAGCAATCCTCATCAGGACCAGCGCTATAACTATGCTCGGGGCTACAATTATTACTATGGCTATGGCTACTACAACGGCTACGGGCGCAGCTACAATGGCCAGGTCACAATGCCCACCAGCAACGGGGGACCACCTGGATACGATGCTCCCCTTCCCAGCCACGCCCCTCCCGGATATTGAGTCAAGACCTCGCTCAATACCTCGACCAACTGGCTCAGGAAGGTTCCCCGGATTCGCAAGGAATTTTCACCGTCGACTACGCCAAGGCCCTGGAGAAACTGTCGGCCCGGTTGTTCTCCGACCCGACCTGCTGGTTGGTCAAACTGGTGCAGGCGGCGGTGGCTTCGGGCAGCCGCCACATCCAGGTGCGCGCCTTCAAAGACCGGCTGGAAGTTCATTTTTGTACTCCCGGTTGGACCAGCGCCCAATTTCAGAACCTGGAAGAGCTGCTGCACCAGCCGCTGGGCAATCAAGAGCAGCCCTGTCTGGCTCATTTCCTGAGAGCTTTTCACGCCACCCGATCGGCACGCCCGCAAACTTTGGCCTGGGGAGTGGTGGATAGCGAAGGCGGGGTCAGTTACCTGCAGCGTGGCGAGCAGACCGAGCGGCAGACGCTACCCGGGCGTCCGGGCCAGGGTGCGGACTGCGTTCTGTCCCTGCGCCCCGCCCAAGCGCGAGCCCCCTGGGCCGAGGAGCATCGAGCCCTGGCCGGGCGTTGCGCCCTTTCTCCCGCCCGCATCCAATGGGACAAAGACACCCTCAATCCCGGTATCCCCCAACTTGCAGGCCAGGTTCTGCTGGATCGGATCTACCTGTCTCGTCGGCCAGCTGACCAGCTGCTCCATCTGCCCCACCTCACCCAGCTGACCAGTCTGGTCTACGATCTGGGAAACGGTTACAAGGATCACTACAGCTATGGCCATACCGTGCTGCACCAATGGCGCGGCTACAAGGTCGGGAGCGACCATAAACTCTGGGAGTCGGTAGGGATCCCGGATTTCCACATCCTGGAATCGGACGTGATTCAGGAACTCTTCGGCATTCCCAAGAATGCCTATGCCATCAACCACGGCGTCATCCGGGGGGGCCGACTGCAAGGCCGCAACAACGGCTATCAGATCCTGTTTGTTCAGGGCCTGGACGCCTTTACGCGCGGCCCAATTCCCATCAAGCAAGGACGCTTTGGTCTGCAGCGCCCACCCTGTGCTCAGGCCTGGCTGCGCTGCCCGGTCGCGCCCCAGGACAAAAGTCGCCTCATGATCCAGCAGGACGGAGTGCTGCTGGACCCGCTTCCTTTGTCGGTGGGGCTGAGCGGAGTGCAGGCCTTTGTGGCCGACGACAAAATCCAGACCGATCTGTCCGGCCTGGTTCCGGTGCGCGACCAGCGTGTGGAAATGACCGAAAACTGGTTGCGTTCGGAGGCTTCCAAATCCAAGAAAGATTTGCGGAAAGCTCTACGCTGGGGCGACAAATACGGATTTAGCGAGGCAGCCGTGGAGCACATCAGCCGCACTCACCAACTGGACCGGGATGACTGAACTCGAGCAACTGCTGGCCGACCACAGCGCTCTGAAATCGGCCGGCCCCGGCCGATTTAGCCTCGACCCCCGACGTCAGCGTGAGCTTCTGCAGCGCCTGGGTCTTCAGGATACGGCCCAGGGCTTCCTCAAGCTTTTTCAGGGCATCTGCCGGGCCGAACCCTCGGGGGTCTCGATCACTGCTCAGGCCAACCACCTGCGCTTTGCGTTCGTCCACCACAAGCGTCTGCCGGAACCGCTTTGGGACGGACAGCACCCACTGGCGCTGGCCATCTTGAACTTGAGTCAGGAGTATGCCCTGTCCTGGGAAGGCGAAAGCTACCGAGGCCAGGCCGATGAGCGCGGTTTTCAGTCCAGCCAGAAAGAGAACCTGGCCGGCCACTCTCAACCGAGTCTAAGCTTAACCCTGACCCGTCCGGGGGCCCGCTGGTGGCATCGCGATTGGACCCCGTCCGTCCGCCAGAGCCTGAACAAGCGATTAGCCTACAGTCTCATCACCTGGCTCTGGAATGAGCAGCCCCTGGCCCCTGTGGCTCCGCTCTCAAGTCGAGCTCAAGCCGTCGTGCTGGCTCAACCCGAATGCCTGGGAGACCTCAACCCGGCCTCCGCCCAGGCAGCGGCCGAGCTGAGGGTGCGGGGGCCGGCGGGCATCGAGTCCAGACTGACTCCCGGCTTTCCGGCCCACGCTCTGCTGGGCCTGAGTAAGCATTCCTGGTCGGAGACCTCCTTCGTGCTAGACGGAGTGCTGCTGGACGGGGAACGCAACCTGCTGGACCGACCCGGGGTGATCGCGGTGATCAGCGCCGAGGGCCTGACTCCCGCCCTGAACGGCCTGGAACTGGTCCACGACGCAGCCTTTCGTCAGCGACTGCAAGCCCTACGGCCTGAAGTGTCCTGGTTGGACGGCATCAGCCAGCGGGGGCGTTGAGGTTGTAGGCGCCATAGCCGAAAGACGGCTCCAGAAAGGTCTCCGAGTCGTGCATGACCGCCTGCGGCGGCAGGGTCTCAGAGAGGGTTCTGATCTGGGGCATCTTCTTTACGGCCGTGCCGATGGCCATAAACTCCACCACACCGCCGTTGAGGTTCTTGATATAGGTGCGCACTCCAACCACGTCATCGGCTCCGCAGGCTTCGGCGTCCCGCGCGATTTTGGCGATGGCGTTCTCGCGGGCGTCGTAAATCAACGAAGTCATTTCCTTGATCTCACCCGATACCAAAGATTTAAAGAGCGAGGAAAAGCTACCAGCCAGACCGATGGAGTAGACCGAAACCCCAAGCACCAGGCGAATGGGGCAGTATCCCTGGCGAATGACGTTCCACATCTCCTGATTGGTCAGATCGCTGGTGATGGGCTCGCGGGTGTAAACCTCGGGCAAGTCTGGATGATGACTGGCCGTGCCGATCATAATCATCTCGCGGCTTCCGTAGAAGGGCGTGGTGGTGGTGCGAATTCCTAACACGGCATTGGCACCAGCATTCTTAGCCTCTTTGGTGATCCGCTCCAGAGCCAGATGGCGGGTATGATTGAAGACTTCGGACCACTCTTTGACCTCACCCCGGGCCAGGCTGCGGAAACCTCCAGCCAATCCACCACCCAAACCAATCGAGTAGGCCACATTGCCAAAAACGAAGCGCAGGGGTCGAAAGCCGCAATCGAGCTGGCAGTATAGCCCCTGACCATCGGCCGCGGTGGAAAACTCGCCCACCCGAGCCTGGGGGTCATCCGGATGCACGCAGCTTCCGATGGACAGAAATTCTAGCCCCATCGGGTGCATGATCAATTCGCTGGTCACGCCGGTGATGCCGTGACCCCCGCGCTGTTCCACCTCGCGCATCAGCTTTTCAAAGGCGCGATGACGGCCGTTGTTAATCCAATCTGTGTACTGGGTGACCTCACCGCCGGCCAGGGTCCTGGCCATGGAGGTAATGCTTTTTGCAAATCCAAGCGACCAGACGCTGTTGCCGATCACCATATCGCCAGGGTCATAGCCCTTGGCGCGCAGACAGAACATTTCATTGCCGGAGAGACCGGTGACGATAGGCATCAGAGATCGTAGCGAGCGATGGTCACATCGGCATTCGGGTAGCTGTAGCTGAGTTCGGCCCACTTGGCTGTGCTGCTGGAACCGCTCACGCGATAGGCTTCGACCTTGTGCATACCGTAAGGGGCCGGAATCCAGTTCGGGGAGCTACCCACCGGAATGGTGCCCTGGTCGTAGCCGTCCACATAGACCCGCAGCTCGCTGTCGGTGTAATTATAGACCTTCAGGTAGGCGGGCGAAGAATAGGCGGTCACGGAAGCCGTGCTGACCAGGAGAACGACTGCTGCGAAAAGTTTACGAAACATTGTGGACTACCTCCGTGATATCTGCTCACAGGGTAGCCACGGGCACTGAAAAAACTTTGAAGACTAGTGAACCCGGGTCAGACTAATCAAGCACAAAATTGTTAATATCCACATGGTGGGCGTAATTTCCCGAAACCGCCCGCTGGCCAGCTTCAAGAGCGAATAGGATACAATCCCCCAGATCAATCCGTTGGCCACATTGAAGGTGAGCGGCACCATCAAGAGCGTTAGGAAGGCTGGCAGGGCCTCGGTCAGATCGTCCAGCTCCAGTTTCAGCACCGGTTCTAACATAAAACAGCCCACCAGAATCAGCACCGGGCTGGTGGCCTGGACGGGAATCAATGTGGCCAGCGGGGCCAGCACCACGCCGGCAAAAAAGCACAGTCCCGTGGTCACGGCGGTCAGGCCGGTGCGCCCGCCCTGCGCGATGCCAGAGGCGCTCTCTATATAGGTGGTGGTGGTCGAGGTCCCCAGCAGAGCGCCGGCCATAATGGCCAGAGATTCAGCCACCAGCCCGCGGGGCGCCTCTTTGAAAATTGGCTGCTCGCGCGAGATCCAGCCCAGCTTGGTGGCCAGGCCCACAAAGGTGCCGGCGGTGTCAAAGAGGCTGACGAAGGTGAAGGTGAATACGATCATTGCGAAGCCCATCTGCTGGGCCCCGGCGAAATCCAATTTAAACAGACCCTTGCTCAGGTCCGACAGGCTGGGCCAACTCAATTGGGCGGTGGAGACCAGCGCTTTTCCCTCCGGTCCGGGCACCCAAAAGCCCAATGCCGTCACGATGGCAATCCCAAACAACAGACCGCCCTTGACCTTGCGATGCACCAGAGTGGTCATCAAGATCAAACCAAAGACGAGCAGGCCGTTGGCGGGCGTATAGACTGGGCCCATTCCCACCAGGGTGGCGGGATTGTCCTGAATGATGCCAGCGTTCTTGAACCCGATGAAGGCAATGAAAAGGCCGATGGCGGCCGCGGCCGATAATTTGATGTTGTAGGGGATATCCTCGATCATCCGCGAGCGAAACGGCAGCAGCGAGAGAATCAGAAACAGGACTCCGTCCAGGAAAACCGCGGCCAGGGCGGTCTGCCAGGGAATGTGCATCTGGTTGACCACGGTGTAGGCGAAATAGGCGTTCATGCCCATTCCTGGAGCCAGCGCGAAAGGCAGGTTGGCAATCAGGCCCATCAAAATGCTCCCGATGCCAGCTGCCAGGGCGGTGGCGATCAGCACCGCCCCCCTGTCCATTCCTGCATCGCCCAGAATGACCGGGTTTAGAAACAGGATATAGGCCATGGTGGCAAAGGTGGTGAGGCCGGCCAGGAGCTCCCCGCCAACCGTCACTCCGTGCTTTTCCAGCTCAAATCGCTTCAGCAAGGGCCCTCCCTGGGAATTCCCGAATCCCTGAGGCCTTATGCGAAAACTCTCCAGTCTATTCCTTTTTCTCTCTCTTTCTCTGGCTGTCAGCGCCCGTCCGCTGCAGGTGATGTTCTGGAATCTGGAATCTCCCGGGCACGACGTCCACGAAGGCGAAAAGAAAACGGCCGATCTGGACTTTCTCTGCCAGCGGATCCATCAGGACTTTGGCGCGGCCGACCTGGTGGGCTTTGCCGAAGTGGAGCCGGATTGGGGCCCGGCCCTGGAAAAAGCTCTGGAAACGGCCAGCGGGACGGACTGGGAACTGCGCCTGAGCCCCACCGGCGGCCACGACCGACTGGCCGTGGCCTGGCGCAGTGATCGCTACAACTTGTTGGAGTGCGAGATCATCCCCGAGCTGGGCGGCCCCTTTCGAATCAATGCCAAGGAGTTGAACTTTCGGCCCAGCCTCTACGCTCGACTTCGCCCCAGCAGCGATGAAGGACCCATCACCTTCGTGGTCAATCATCTGGCCCGCTCGAACGCAGAAAACGGGCCTCCCGTGCGCCGCAAGCAGGCCAACCTGCTGCGTCAATGGCTGGCCCATATCCAGGACCCGGTGGTCTGCGTTGGTGACTTCAACTTCGATTACCACATCCGCCAGGGCGACAAGGACAACTCCGGCTTTTCGGTGCTGACCCGAGAGGATCTCTACCACTGGGTCCGTTACCCCGATCCGCTGGTACCCACCGAGGGCGAAAGCAAGAATGGGACGCCGATCTTCCCCTACGAGAGCATTCTGGACTTCATCTTTGTGGCCAATCAGGCCCGCGAGTGGAAGGCCAACAGTCAGGTGCTGACTCGTCCGGACGACTTCAGCCCCGAGGACCAGAACAGCGACCATCGCCCGGTGCGCGCCAACTTTGAGATACACACCAGCCTCCCCCGAAACTTCCCGAACAATCCCAATGGCGGTCACTAGGAACCTGGCGAAAGGCCCGCTCGCCCCGAAGGAAGAACCTCCGGCCATGCTCAGCCCCCTATTCACCGACTTTTATCAACTGACCATGATGAGCGGCTACCTGGAAGCCGGAAAAGATCAGCAAAATAGTGTATTTGAGCTGTTTTTTCGCAAAATTCCCCAACAGGGCGGCTTCTGCCTGCTCTCGGGCCTGGAACCGGCTCTGGAATACCTGGAGAACCTGCGATTCAGCCAGCAAGAACTGGACTATCTCAGCTCCCTGAAGCTGTTCAACCAGGCCTTCATCGACCAGCTCCGCAGCTTTCGCTTTAGCGGCACGGTCTGGGCCATTCCCGAGGGAACGGTGGTTTTTCCGCACGAGCCGCTCATGCGTATTGAGGCCAGCCTGCCCGAGGCCCAGCTGGTCGAGTCGGCTCTGCTCAACATCATCAACTTCAACACCTTGATCGCCACCAAAGCGGCCCGGGTGGTGCATGCGGCCGGGAGCGAGGGCCAGGTGCTGGAATTCGGATTGCGCCGGGCCCAGGGACCAGATGGAGCCATGTCGGCCAGCCGTGCCGCCTTTGTGGGCGGCTGCGGAGCCACCAGCAATACCTTGGCCGGAATGAAATTTGGCATTCCGGTGCGCGGCACCCAGGCCCACTCCTGGATCATGTCTTTTGCCGACGAGCTGGAAAGCTTCCGAGCTTATGCCCACCGCTACCCCGATAGCGCCCTGCTGCTGGTGGACACCTACGACACCCTGGGCAGCGGTGTGCCCAACGCCATCATTGTCGCACAAGAGTTAAGAGAAAAGGGCCACGAGCTGGCCGGAATTCGCCTGGATTCGGGCGACCTGGCCGCTCTCTCGATAGAAGCCCGTCGCATGCTGGACGAGGCCGGATTTCCCGAGGTGCGCATCGTGGCCTCCAACGACCTGGACGAATATCTGGTGGAAAGTCTGCGGGCCCAGGGAGCCCGTATCGACACCTGGGGCGTTGGAACCCAACTGGTCACCAGCAAGCAGGAACCGGCCCTGGGTGGGGTCTACAAGCTGGTTTCTATTCAAGAAGGCGAGAGCTGGAGGCCGTGTATGAAACTGTCCAGCAACCCCGGCAAATCCACCAGTCCGGGCGTCAAACAAGTCTACCGGGCCCATCGAGACGGGCGTTTCGCCGGTGACCTGGTGGCTCTGGATGGAGAAACTCCACCCCAGAGCGGCTGCGCGCTCCACGATCCGCTCTATCAGACTCAGCCCCAGAAGCTGCAAGCCGAGACCTTCCAGCCCCTGCTGAGCAAGGTGATGGAAAACGGCCGCCGGCTGCGCCCGGCCCCGGCCCTGACGGAAATTCGTCAGCGTGGCCTGGACCAACTGGCGCGCCTGCCAGTCGGCTGCTTGCGCTTGCAAAACCCCCATCTTTACCCAAGCGGGCTCTCGGACGGGCTATTTGAGCTGCGTCAGCGGTTACTTACAGCTCACCGGGTCTGACGTCCGCCTCACCGGGCTCCGGCTGGGGATGGTTGAGGACACTGTTGCTCATCCCGTAGAAAAAGTAGATGGCCAGTCCCACCACCAGCCAGACGAAGAAGCGAATCCAGGTGGTCGAAGGAGATTCCATCATCAGGTATACGCAGGAGATGATGCCAAACATCGGGGTGAGGGGCGCAAAGGGAGCGGTGAAGGGGCGGCCCGAGGCCAGCGGCAGACCCCGGTAAGCCAGGCCCACGCACAGGGCGACCGGCGCGCACAGGAAGGCCGTTAACTGATCGCTACTCAAGCGAGGGCTGTTGAAGCCCCAAAAAACCAGAAGCAAGGCCAGGGCGACCGTCAGGTTGGCGCTCAGATCATAAGGTCGCACCGTGGAATCGGACTTGCGACCATCTCGATAACGCAGCAGCATGACGGCCGCGCACACGATCACAAAGGCAAACAGAGTTCCGATATTGCACAGGTCGATGACGATGGCGATATCCATGAAAGCCGCCGACACCGCGACCAGTACGCCGGTGAGAATGGTGGTCACGTGGGGAGTCTGATAGACCGGGTGCACGGCCGCAAAAACCCGAGGGAGCAAACCGTCTCGAGCCATGGAGAAGAAGATTCGTGGCTGTCCTAACTGGAAGACCAGCAGCACGGCCGTCATGGAGAAGAGCGCACCGATGGTGACCACGAAATGAGAGAAGCTCAGCACCCGTAAACTGCTGGCCGAAAGACCAGGGCGACCCTGCACCAGTTCAAGAGCGGTGGCCATCGGATCAGCCGTGCCCAACTGATTCCAGGGCGCCAGCCCGGTCATCACCAAGGAGATCGCGATATACAGGAGAGTGCAGATCACCAGCGAGCCGATCATGCCGATGGGTAGATTTTTCTCGGGATTCTCGGTCTCTTCGGCAGCGGTGGAAACGGCGTCAAAGCCGATGTAGGCGAAAAACACCACGGCCGCGGCCTGATGGATGCCCTTCCAGCCATTGGGTGCGAAGTCGTGCCAGTTGGAGGGATCCACATAGGCAAAGCCCAGGGCTACAAAGAACAAGAGCACCACGATCTTGACCAGCACCACGAAGTTATTGAAATTGATGGACTCCTTCACCCCCCGCACCAGCAGCACCGTCATCAACAAGACGATGCCCAGGGCGGGCAGATTGAGGGCGAAACCGTGGCCTTCGTGCAGAGAGATGGTGGTAGCGGTCATCACCTTATCGCTCAGGTGAATTCCGAAACCTCGCAGGAACGAGGCGAAGTAGCCAGCCCAGCTAATGGCGACGGCCACGTTGCCGACCGCGTATTCCAAAATTAAGTCCCAGCCAATAATCCAGGCGGCCAGTTCTCCCAGAGTCACATAGGCGTAGGTATAAGCGCTACCCGCGATAGGAATCACGGAAGCGAACTCCGCGTAGCAAAGAGCGCAAAAACCGCAGGCAATGGCCACCAGCACATAGCTGAGCACGATGGCCGGACCGGCTCCCACATGGCCACCGCCGCCCGCGGCAGCCGTGCCGGTGGTGGCGAAGATACCGGCGCCGATGATGGCGCCAATACCGAGGGCGATCAAATCTTTGGCCCCAAGCACCCGTTTCAATCCACTGCCGTGCCCCTCTTCAGCTGGTTGGGACATCACCTGACGAATGGACTTGGTTCGCAATAAGGCATTCATAGGCCACAAGCTATCCTAAATCGAGCAGTGAAACTTTTCTGGCATGTTACAGGTGCAAAATCGAGGCTATCTAACTCCAGTTAGATGAAAAGACTGCTGGCGTCGGCTCTCCTGCTGGTGAGCTCCACTTGCGCATGGGCGCGCGACTGGTATGCTCCCATCCACGAGGGCAAGTCCTACGTAAATCCCAACCTGACTCTGGCTCGCGCCCACAAACATCCAAAGCCCCACTGGGACGGCCAACTGGTGCTGTGGAGCGGACGCCTACGCCAGGTGAAACATCACGGCCAGGGTTGGGTGATGAAGCTGGAAACTCCGCAAGGACTGATCCCTGTCCGCTGTCCCCGCCCGGTGCTAACCCTCAAGCCCGATCCTCGGGAAGGTTGTGCCGTGGCCATCAAGGGCAGCCTGCGCCTTTCCAGGGGCCGCCTGGCAGAGCTGGAAGGTCGTTCCATTATCTTGCTGGAGCCTGATCACTGGGCTCCCCATCGCAGTCAGGAAGAATTTCTCACTCAGTGGATCGCTTTTCACTGTCCGGACGAGAAGCCGGCCTATGCGCAGGGCGTGGCCCGCTCCATCCTGACCCAGGCCAGCAAACAAAAGCTGGACCCGTGGCTGCTAGCCTCCCTGCTACAGGTGGAGTCTGCCTATCGTAAGGACGTGGTCTCCCCCAGCGGAGCCATCGGGCTGGGACAGCTCATGCCCTTCACCGCCGAAGGCCTCGGAGTGAACGCCTGGGACCCCGAAGAGAATGTGGCCGGCTGCGCCAAGATGCTCTCGGGTCTGCTGCAAGGCTGGAACAGCCAGCTTGACCCGCGCGCTCTGGCACTGGCTTCGTATAACGCCGGACCCAGCCTGGTGCGTCAGATTCAAACCGTACCCGACATCCCGGAAACGAATAACTATGTCTATTTCATCGGAATGCTTCAGGCTCACCTCAGTCGCCTTGGAAACACGGCCCTCTGAGCAAGGTCTTGAATCCCCCCCGATGAGATACGGCTCGAGGAAAGTCCTCCAGATCCAGGACCTGATCGATCAGGGGCCGAGGATCAATCCGACCCGAGCGTAGCGCATCCAGGGCCGGGCCAAAACGCCCGCAACGGGAACCGACCAGCTTCAAAGCCTGAACCACCAGCTGGTTGGTGTCCAAACCAGCGCTCCGGGCCACGGTCGACTTGATCACCACGGTGCCCTGGGGACGGCAGAGACTCAGGGCCAATCCGGCCCCCTCGGCCGTGCCCGTTGCTTCCACCACCACCGGCCAGAGCCCCCGCATTTCCTGAGTGGTGTTCAAGCCTAGAGCGCGCAGTCGCTCCAACTTGTGCCCGTGTCGCCCCCCCACGGTCACCTCATGGGAATCCTTTAGGGCTAATCCTATCAGGGCTCCCAGGCGTCCATCGCCCAGCACCAGCACCTGACTTTGCGAGGGAATCTGCAAATGGACATCCAGCGCAGCCGCCAGGGGTTCGGTCCAGACCGCCAGTTCTGGCGGCAGATCGTGCACGTCAAAGAGATTGGCGGTGGGCAATCGAAAGCGCCGGGCGAAACAGCCGTCCAACCCCCGGATGCCCAGCACCACCCGGCCCCGACAGAAGCGACTGTCCCCCCGTTGACAATCGGTGCAGCAGCCGCAGCCTACGTTGATCTCCCCCACCACCCGTCGACCGGTCTTGAGATCACGAGCGACGAATTCATGGCCCAGAAATCCATCAAATTCGGCGTATCCCTGCAGCATTTGCAGATCGGTCCCGCAAACCCCGCCCAGTTCAAGTTGTAAACAACTCCAACCCGGGGTCTCCTCGGGCCAGGGTCGCGAGGCCCAGAACGGCGCCCTTTGTCCGATGGTCCAGCCCTGATTTTCAGACATCCGAGAAATCTCTCAGAAAAATTTTGGCAACATACTTTACAACCAGGACACAACCTGTTAATATTCTAGAGCGGTCGCACGGTGCGACCGAAAGTTTTCCTCCTGTGTGTGTGTGTGTGTGTTGTGTGGCCCGGCTAACCCCGGGCCTTTTTATTTTGTAAGGCACTTGTTCTGCTTCTCTCCCCTCTCGCTTAAAAAACAAAACGGACCGGCTCGCTTGCGGCATGCCGATCCGTCCCCCGGTGGAAGCTTACTTGGACTTCTGCTCAGGCAACTTGCGGACTTCGGCCTTGAGAGCGTCCAACCGCTCCTCACTGATCTCCAGGCGATGAGCCACCGCCTGCACATACCGTAGTTCAGGAGCGTTGAGCGAGCCGCGCGACATCGACAAAGCCAGCAGCACTCGCATCAGGTCTTCTTTATCTTCGGTCGGGCTCTTGAGAATGGCGCCCAGGTCGGGCAGCTCGGGGGCTTCCTGCATCATCCTGCCCACCTCGGCCAGATCTTTGTCACTCAAGCCCAGCTCGCCCAGCATCTTACCCAACAAAATTCGTTCCCGGTCGTCGACCGTGCCGTCGGCCCAAACGATCTGAATCAGTCCTTTAATGACTTCGCGGTGACTGGCGTTCATTGAACCCGCTCCTCTCCTGGCTCCTGAGAGCTTCTGGCGGCGTCAGGCTTGTCCTGGCTATGAAGCCAAAAACTCAGCCCCAGATAGTAGACCGGAAAGAAGTTGCTCCAGAGGAAAGATTGCTCATGCAACGGCCCACTGCCGGACAAACTGAACAGCACCAGCGCGCCCCAGAGGCTCATCAAAATCATGCTCAAACTTCGGAAACGGCGCGTCTTGCTGGGATAGACGAAGCGAATGGGCAGCAAAACGCAAAGCGAGAGCGTCAGCACAATGGCCCCATTGAGCGCTACCGGCAGATTCCAGCGCCAGAGATAAAGGGCCACCACGTTCCACAACGAGGGAAAGCCCAGGAAATAATCATCGTCGGTTTTTGCCTGGGAGTTGGCCATACCCAGGGCGCTGCTCAAAAGTGGCGCCGCCCAGACCAGGGGCGGCAGCCAGCCCCACCAGAACATGGCCAGGACCGGCAAAAGAACCCAGGTAAAATAGTCCACCATGTCGTCCAGTCGGCGTCCGTCGATCTCGGGAGCGTAGCGGGACACCTGCCAGCGGCGGGCCAGGGTGCCGTCTACCGAGTCGATGAAAACGGCGATCATCATCCACAAGAAGGCGCCTCGCAGGTCGCCCAGCCGGGCTCGCTCCAGCGCCACCACTCCGGCCACCACGCCGGAAGCGGTAAAAAGATGAACTGACCAGGCCTTGGCACGCGCACTCAACAAAGCCGCCTCCTCTTCTCTTCCTCGAACGGCAAGGCCTGCGCAAGCACCTTTGCGAAGATGGCGCCATGAGCGATTCCGACCGACTGGCCATGCTGCTGCGCTGCAGCCAATTGCTCACCTCCTCACTCAACCTGCAACAGGTGCTGGAAAACCTGATGGGCCAGGTGGTGGAGGCGATCGGAGCCGAGCGAGGACTCATTTTACTGAGAGATGGGCCGGAAGCGCCCTGGCGCGTGCGTGTGGCCCAGGGTCTGGACGCGAACGCGCTGGAGCGGGAAGACTTCTCCATCAGTCGCGGCCTGGTGGAGCGCGTCTTTTGCGACGGCAAATCCGTTCTGACCAGCGACGCGCTGGTGGACGACCGCTTCAAGCAGCAGGCCAGCGTGGGCCTGAATCAACTTCGTTCGATTCTATGCGTGCCTTTGCTGGTCTCACGCCGCCTGATGGGTGTGATTTACGCCGACCACCGCCTGGCCACCAACGCCTTTGACGCGGAGAGCCGAAGTTTGCTCGAGGCCATTGCAGCTCAGGCCTCGGTGGCTCTAGAAAACGCAACCCTGTATGAGGAGAACCAGCGTCTGCACGAAGAGCAGCTGGCTCAGACGCGCGAAGAACTTGTGCAGGCCTCAAAACTGGCAGCAATCGGCCAGTTAGCCGCGGGCGTGGCACACGAAGTCAACAACCCTCTCGGTGCTCTGCTGGTGAACCTCACCAATCTGGTCAGCTTCAGCCCCGACCCGCTTTATCAAAAGCGCATGAAGCTTTGCCTGGGCGCCACCGAGCGCTGCCAGAACATTGTCAAGAATCTGCTCACCTTCGCCCGCGGGCGCGGGGGCGAGGAAGAACTTTTTGAGCTATCCCCCGCCGTCAGTCAAACCCTGGACCTGTTGGAAGCCGATCTGCGACTCCACCAGATCGTGCTGCAACGTGAACTCAGTCCGGCCATCAGTTTGCGGGCCAATTATCAAGCGCTGGGCCAGATCCTCATGAATTTGATCCTCAACGCCCGTCAATCCCTGACCGAAGTGGAGCGCTCGCCTAAAAGCATCTGGGTGCGCACGATGGGGCTGCAAGGAAAAATCTGCCTGGAAGTGGTGGATAACGGCCCGGGAATGACGCCCGAAATTCAGGAACGCATCTTCGAACCATTTTTCACCACCAAACCGATTGGCACTGGAGTGGGTCTGGGGCTTTCTATGGTCTATCGCCTGGTTCAGGAAAGCCGGGGAGAAATCTCGGTGGAGAGCAAACCGGGAAGCGGAACCCGTTTTCGCATCCTGTTTCCGGAGACCGGCTCGTGAACCGGGTCCCCGCTCCCGGGGCCCAAAAAGGGCCGGATGGCCGACCAGCCAGCATTGTGCCGGACGGCACCCTGCTGAAAGAAACCTATCGAACCGAATTTCTAACCCTGGGCGGAATGAGCGTGGTCTACCGGGTCCAGGCCGGGGAGCAAGTCTGGCTGGCCAAGGAAGTGGCCGCCCAGGACCCCAAGGGCCTGGTGGCTCTCAGTCAGGAAAAAGCTCTGCTGGAAAGACTGGATCACCCCTCTATCGTCAAAAGCCACGAAATGTTCGAGGAGGACGGCTACTACTATCTGATTCGCGAATATGTCGAAGGCCAGACCCTGGAGCAGCAGATGCCGGCAGAGGGCTTTCTGGAACCCAAACTGGTGCTGGAATGGGCTCTACGGCTGTGCAATGTGTTGGGCTACCTGCACTCGCAAAACCCTCCGGTGATTTACCGCGACCTGAAGCCCAAGAACGTGCTCAAGGACGAAAACGGCAAACTCATGCTTTTTGATTTCGGCATCGCGCGTTCGTTCAAAGAAGGCAAGTCCCAGGACACGGTCCACCTCGGCTCGGCCCTGACCGCTTCGCCCGAGCATTACGGTGGACAGACCGACGCCCGCTCCGATCTCTACACTCTGGGAGCCACTCTCCACTATTTGCTCACTAGCGGGAAAGCCGAACGAGAGAACCCCTTTGTCTTTCCGTCGGTGCGCGACATCAATCCCCAGGTGTCAGAAGCCTTTGCCCAGGTGATCGCCGGCTGCCTGGAACGCAAACCCGAGGATCGATTTCAGAGTGCGACCGAACTGGCCCAGGCATTGTTGGAATGCAACGCCCCGGCCAATTTTCTTTCCCCGCCCGGGCCCGTTCCCGGGGCCCGCGCTTTCAACCCGAGCTGGGCCGCCCTTCCGCTGGCGCTGCTGCTGGGCTATCTGCTCTGGCCGCGAAGCGCACCCAATCAAGCACCAAACTCCCCCACTCCCGTCAGTTCTCCCTCGCCGATGGCTGAACAACCCCTTAAACCGAAGCCGGTCGAACGGGAGAGCCAACCACCGCCTCTGACTCCAAGCCCCAGCCTGAGCCCGACTCTGGCGCCCAAACCGGTGCCGGCCCACCCCAGCCCTCGCCCCGCAAGCCCAGGGCCACAGATTCGACCTCAGATCGAAAACCCGGAAGCCTACCCTCAGGCCCATCCGCAAACCTCCCCCACTCAGGCGCCGCCAGGGGCGGAAGAAATTTCGCTGCCGCCGGCTCTGCTGGACGCCAGCCTGACCGAGGCCACTGTCCGGGCGGTGAGTGGCCCCCGCGATGCTCAGGGAACCTGGGTGGAATGGCCCGAGATTCGTTTTCGACTGCCTCCAGGTTACGGCCAGATTTCGGAGGGGGTTTACGTCAGCGGACAAGGCCGAAGGTTCCGTTTTCTGGCCGTCCGGCCCCTGGCAGGCCGGAGAGAACCCGAAGAATACGCCGCACTGCTTCACTCTCAACTGAACGACCCGCTGGTGGTGGCTGTTCCTCGCTCGGTCGGATCTCGGCCGGCCCAGGAAATCACTTTTCGGCGCCCAGTTGAGCGGCGCATACTGGTGGGTACAGAGATCTACACCACCGCGCCTAACGGAGGCGGGTGGTGCATCTCAGCCGGTTCAGCCCGAATCGAACGCCCCGAACTCAAGGCGGAGCTGGAGTCGCTGCTCAGCTCGATCAGCTTCTAAACTGAGCCGCGGCGGCTGCCCAGCCGCCGCCCATTGCGTAGGCTCCGGCAACCACAGCAGGCTTTTGTTTCAGCCAGCCCTCAACCATCCGCTCCCGATAGCTTTCGTGTTCGTGACCGGGATGGGGATGGACCGGACCCATGCTGCCCAGCTCGTTGTGACGCAGATCAAAGATGCTGTGAGAAATCTGAGTGGCTTCGGCCCAGAGTTCTTTGCGGGTCATATCGCCGCCGCCGGCCTGAAAGGCGGCCAAGTCCTGATTATACTGAGCCATCTGCGAACTCAACTGGGCCTGCTCGTCGGCGGTCAGGTTGCCCTGGCTGGCCCCGGCAGCAATGCGCTTCTGCAGGTTGGCGTCGGCATAATTCAAAACCGGGGTGTGGCGCTGCTGGGTGTTGATGGTCATCATTTGTTTCGTCCTCCGATTGATGTCTGCATTTCTTCTGAATTCAGACTAACCAGGACGACTCAAATGGCTCTCAGCCCTCGCTCAAAAAGTGCTCAAATACCTTGCCGGCAGGTTAATTTATCAATCCATCACTGGCCGACCGCTCGATCTCATTCATCAACTCGTCCGCCTCGGCGCATAGACCGTACACATTGGTGAGCTCTTCGCGCTCCTGCAGACGCTCATCCTCAGCCAGTTCGATGGCATACTCCAGGGCCTCAAAATAAACCTCCAAGGCCTCCCGCCACTTGTTACCTAGCTCTGACTGTGGAGCGCCGGCGTGGTGGGCACGCAAAATCTCCATCTCACGCTCCAGTGCCTCGATCAGTTGCTGGCGAGTCTGGCCGCCCCCCAGCGTGTTCTGGATGGCCTTCCGCACCTTGTCCTGCAGTTTCATCGTGAAGTCTACGCCGGGCAGGTCGGGTTCCCCCGCAGCGGGAACCCGACCTGCGTGTTAGAGCACATACTGGTGGTCGAAGACGATGAATTCATGCGGCTTACCCTGGAAACCGAGCTAGAATCGGCCGGTTACCGGGTCAGTTTGGCCGAGAACGGCCTGGCCGCCATCGAACTGGCCAAACATCAACACTTCGACCTCATCATCTGCGACATTCGCATGCCCGGCCTGAGCGGACTGGAGACCCTCTCGGCTTTGCGCGCCCATCAGCCCGAGGCTCGCAACATCGTAGTCACCGGTTACGCCGATCCGGACGCCCCCATCACGGCCGTCAAACTCAAGGTGGACGACTACTTGATGAAGCCGTTCAGCTCCGAACAATTCCTGGCTTCGGTGCGCAAATCGCTGGAAAGTCAACTTCAAGAACTGCGCAAGCGCCGCTCCATTCAGAAACTACGGGAGATCTTTCTGCAGGCCCTGGAGCGGGGCCAGGAGCGCGCCCCGGCCGCCCGGGCTCTGCGCCTGGCGCGGGAGTTCGGCCTCTCGCCAGCGCGAGCGCAGAGCCTGCAGCTGGCCGCCTGGCTGGATGGGATGGAAGACCAACTGGAGGGGGTGGAGGAACTCAAAACTCTGATCGCCCCCCTCAAAGAATCCCGTCAGTCGGGACCGCTGCCCCTGGAGTCGCGCATCCTGCGCTGTGCTCGCCAGCTCGGCGCGGAAGATGCCGACCTGCTGGCGGTGCTGGAGAACCAGTCCGATCAGCAGCCGATCTTGCCCGACCGGTCGCTGCGCAGTCTACTTTCGGTGGCCCGGTCCTATCTGGATTCAGGTCAAGTCGAAGTGGCTGCCCGGGCCCTGGAACAGGCCTCCGACCGCCTGGGCGCGGATCAGGAAGAATCGGTACTCTACTGGTTGCTGCGAGCCCGTTGCCTATCGTCTCAGCCTGAATCCATCGCAGCTGCTGGCCAGGCCTTACAACTGGCCGACCAGGCCGGACTGGAAGGCCCGCGAGCCCAGGCCACGCTGTTACTGGCCGAATTGGGTCAGAGTCGGCCCGAAGACCTGTTCCGAGCCCACCGATACTTCTCGCAGTGCGAGAATCAGGCAGCCCGAGCCGAAGTGGAGCTGGCCCTGGCCGAACGAGGTGAGCCACAGACCTTGCTATCGGCCCTGGGCTCCTCAGAGCTCTGGGAAAGCCAGCCGGCCCGTCTGCAGAAAGTGCTGCGCCCATACGCTCAGCAACTCTCGGAAGCGGTGCGCCAGGCCGGCGTGCGCGCGCTGCCCCTACTGGAACTCTGGTTGGGACCGGACTCCGACCTGGAGACCCGCCTGCGCGCCCTTGATCTGGTGGCCCTGATCGACACTCCCGAGGCCCACACCTTGCTCAGCCGAGTCAGTGGCGACGGCTCCGGAGCGCTGGCGCTCAAATCCGGCCTTCTGCTGCAACGAGGTGGCGCCCAACCTCAGCTCCAGGTTCGCCTGCTGGGACGCTTCCGCCTGACTCAGAACGGTCGCCCGCTGCCTGAAGAGCTCTTTAACACCCGCAAGGTGCGCAGCCTTTTTGCCTATCTGGCCAGCCAACGTGGAAAAGAAGTCAGCGAGGAGTTGCTGATCGACATGTTCTGGCAGCAAAACCCGGACAAGGCCAGGCACTCCCTCCATAACGCGGTCTCTCAGCTGCGCAAGGCCCTGCGGCCACTGGTGGGTGAGCTGGGGTTGCTGAAAACCAGCGACGGCTATCGTCTAGAAAAGGACGGGCCGCTATGGGTGGATTGCGAGCAGTTCCTGCTGCACTGCGAACAAGCCCGGCGCCTGGGCGCGGGCGAAGCGGCGGCCGAAATGCGCAAGGCCGAGGGTCTTTATAGCGGAGACTTTTTGGAGGGCAATTACGAGGAGTGGACCGAACCGATTCGCTCGCGATTGCGCGAAGAACTCACGCGTCTGCTGTCAGCCCTGGCCCGTTACTACTTTCAGACCGGGAAACACCAGATCAGTCTGGATTCCTGGAAGCGCCTGCTGCATCTGGACAATTGCTGCGAAGACGCCTACCTGGGCTGCATGCTGTGCTACCTGGAGCTGGGCCAACAGGCCGAGGCGGTGCGCACCTACCACAGCTGCGCTCAGAAGCTGCGGGAAGAGCTGAATCTGGCACCGCCGCCCCAAATTGTGGAAACCTACCTGAAGCTGCTGGGACATTAATAAACCCTGACAGGCGTCTGCGCCCTGTTAACAATCCGTCCACCCTCGCTCGCGCCCAGAGCGCATAGAGTGCAAGCACACACAAAAGTAGAGGACCCCACTTCCATGTCAGTGAGCGCAGTCTCCAGTTTCCGCATTGCCAGCAAAAACAATACCCCTCCGGCCCAGCAGCCAGCCCCGCGAGATGTCGAATTCTCCTTCAATCCCCAGGACAAGCTGGTGATGGAACCAGGAACCGTGGTGGTTCCGGGAGTTCGCCCCGATGGCACCACCTCAAAATTCACCCTGGATGAACCGCTCACGGCCCAGGACGGGAAATTCGTCTATTCTCAGGACGACCACAGCTTCCACGCGGCCAACGCCTTCGCCGCCGCCAACCGCATGGCCAATATGTTCGAGCAGGCCTGGGGGCAGCCCATTAAGTGGGCTCGGGCCGAACGCCTGACCGTGCATGGAGACGAAGGTCAGGATCTCAATGCCTACTATGATGGTGAAGGCCTGCACTTCTTCCACTATCCGGTGGGCGACAAAATGGTCTACTCGGGGGACTCCGGCGAGGTGGTCGGCCACGAGTGCGGACACGCTCTCCTGGACGCCGTTCGTCCGGGATATTTTAGCACCTGGAATACCGACCCCGGAGCCTTCCACGAGTCCTTCGGCGACGTGGTGGCCCTGTTGGGGTCGCTACGCGACGAACGCACCCTCAATAAAGTGCTGGAGCAGACCGGCGGCGATTTGAGCCAGGCCAACTCGGCAGCCGAGCTGGGCGAAGAGCTGGGCACGGCCATCAATACGGTGGTCGGCCACGACGTCACCGGCGGCAATTTCACGCGCAACGCGATCAATCAGTTCACCTGGCAAGACCCCAACACGCTGCCCGAGAGTGGTCCGCCCGACCAGTTGCACAACGAAGTGCACGATTTTTCTCGCCTTTGGACGGGCGCCTTCTATGACATCTTCACCGGCATCGTCAACCAGAATATGGCTGCCGGCCAGGACGCGCGCAGCGCCATTCTAGCCGCCACCGACGCCGGCTTCAAGATGTATGCCGACTTGATGCGCCCCGGGTATGCTCCTGAGGGTGAATTCACCTACCGGGATATGGCCGCGGCCATGATCAAATCGGAGAACGAGCAGAATGGCGGCAAATACACTGGCCTCATCAGCCAGGTGATGTCCGACCGCAAGATTTTGCCGGAGGGCGCCGGTCTGGTGGCCCACCAGGTGCTGGAATCTGGCACTCGCAGCCTGGCCACCACCTTGAAGGGCGACCAGTTCGGCCAGTTCGAAGGCGCTCGCGTGGAAACATTGTTGTCGGGCAGTCAGGCCAACCTTTTGGGCGACAGTTCTCAGGCCGAGCAGCTCAGCGCCCAACTGGCCCGTCTCATCAAAGCCGGCGAGATCAAAATGACCGAGCCCAACCAGGTGGTCACGACCAAAGATCTATTCAAAAAGAATGGCGAGCCCTACCGCGGCGTGGTGCGCTGGGTGGACGGGCAGATGACCATCGAACGAGTCAAGATCGCGGGCTAACTCTCGTCCTGAAGCAAAGAGCGCTCCTGCCCAGGGGCGCTCTTTTGCTGTTGTCTCAGCCCAGTAAGGTAAGAGGAAGCCGCCGCCGGCCGCGAAGGCCGGCCAGGGCGACGGTCTGATGCTGGCGCGCAAACGTAAAAGGGGGAAAGTCGATGCGAAAACAACTCTGCCTGGCCCTGGTAGCGGCCACGCTCAGCGCGGCCCAGGCCCAAAAGGTGGCGACCAGTTGCGACGGTCCCAGCACCTGGGAGGACGGTGCCGAGCGCATCCGAGGTATGCTGCTACTGGATCTGGATGACCGGGCCGACCCGGCTCAACTGGCTCACGATTACGGCCTGGAACTGGAGTTTGTCTCCCTACACTCGCAAAAAGACAAGCTCATGGTGGCCCGTCTGCCGGAAGCGAATCTGCACAGCAGCCTGGCCGCCCTGCAAAGAGACCCGCGCGTCAGCGCGGCCAGCCCCAACTATGTCTGTCAACTCTATTCCGAAAGTGACAACCGGCCCACCGGGATGGCGGGTGCTCAAAAGGCGCCCAACGATCCGCTTTACAAGATTCAGTGGAACTTCCACATGTTGCAAAGCGAAGAGGCTTGGAAAAAGAACGCGGGTCAGAACGTAAGAGTCGCGACGGTGGACACCGGCCTGGCTTACTGGAACGGTCCAGGTCGCCACCGGGTGGAAGACCTGGCCGAAACAAGGGTGCTGGAAGGCTACGATTTTGTGCACGGCCAGGTCGAGGCTTGGGATGAGCATGGCCAGGGCACCCACATGGCCGGGACCATCGCGCAATCCACGAACAACGGGCTGGGCGCGGCCGGACTGGCCAATCAGGCCCAAATCATGCCTTTCAAGGTGCTGGACGGAAAAGGCCGTGGCACCTTCGCCAATGTGGCCGCGGCGATTCGGCTGGCAGGTGACCGAGAAGCTCACGTGATCGTGCTGGGACTGGGCGGCCCCAAGGGCAGCGAAGTCTTGCACGAATCCATCAAATACGCCCGATCCAGGGGCAGTCTGATCATCGCTGCAACCGGCGTCAAACCCAACGAAGAGATCCCTTTTCCGGCAGCTTATCCTGAAGTGATGGCTATTTCAGCCGTGGACTACAAAGGCAAGCTCACCAGCTATACCACTCGCGGACCCAAAATCGATCTGGCCGCACCCGGCGGTCAGCACCGCCAGAACGACTACAGCGGCATCGTGCAGAACACCATCCGTCAGGGAGATCCTCGCAGTTCGGGCTACTACCAATGGTCAGGCACTTCCATGGCGGCCGCTCACGTGGCCGGGGTGGCTGCTTTGGTGGCCGCCAACGGGGTCAAGGGCCCGGACGCCATCGAAAAAGTTCTTAAGGAAACGGCCCGCTCAAAGGGCTCCAAAGGACAAAAAGAAGGCTACGGGGCCGGCATTGTGGATGCCGGTCGAGCCGTGGCCAAAGCTCAGCAAGTGGCCGCCTTTCAGCGTACCCAGGAGCAACTACCCTTGGGGTTGTGGTTGGCCGGCCTGGTCGGATTGAGCCTGAATCGAAGGAGAAAACAAGAATGTTCCTAGGCCTGCGCTCCGTCATTTATCCCGTCAAAGATCTCGCCGCCGCCAAAGTCTGGTATGAGCAGTTGCTGGGCTTCCCGCCCTACTTTGACGAGCCGTTCTACGTGGGCTTCGAAGTGGGTGGCTATGAACTGGGGTTATTACCGGACGGGACCCGCACCGATACCCTGTGGGGCGTCAGCGATATCCAGCAAGCTTGGAAAGACATGCTGGAAAAAGGCGCTCAGCCCCTGGACGAACCCAAAGAGGTGGGTGGGGGCATCTGGGTGGCCACACTCCACGATCCCTCGGGCAACCCGGTAGGAATCATCCAGAACCCCCACTTCAAGCTCAGTTCATAATCGTGCGTGTGGCGTTCCCCTCCAGCAAGTCGGCTCCGATGCCGGCACCGCGATAGGTAACGTAACTCCCCAGGCCGGCCGCCAACAGGTTGTGACCCACAGCCAGGCCGGCCGCGGCTCCGATGGCCCCACCGGCCAGACGGGCCGCAGTGGGAAACCACTCCTGCCGGGCCAGGGCGCTGACCCATTGGGGCTGGCCCGTCAATTTCCGGAGCCGGGTAGCGCGTTGCTCGGGATGCAGCTGCCCATCCGGAATGTAGACCCGAGCGTTCTCGCGAGAATGGACCTGCATGCGCTTGAGCACGGTATTATACTGGCTGGTCATGAAGTCGTCCGGACGCATGACCAGGCCAGCCGTGATCGGACTCATCATAGCGACGGCCTTCTCGGGGAGAGCCTTGCACATCACTTTCTGCAGCCCGGAATAGCAAGAATTGCGAGTGGTGTGATAATACTCACCGGTCCGGTCCTTGACCGCCTCGCTCAAGGCCGTCTCCAGCAAGCGCTGCTTTTCTTGGGGTTCTAAGTCCAGGCGACGCGTCTCAAGACTGGCCGCCTGACGCCGGGTCACCCACTGCTGGGCGTCCTCGAAGGTCATCAACTGGTGCACCACCCCCATGGTCTTCCTCAGACCGCGGGCAGCCGTCCAGGTCTCGCCTTCCTTACGATAAGCTTCGATGGAATAGACCAGCTTGTTGGTGCTACGTCCGTCCGCGCCTTGCACCGCTGGCCCGTCGAATTCAAAAACCAGGGCCGCGTGTCCGGCCGGATAAAAGTGTTCCAGATAAAAGTGGACCTCTTTGAGCTTGCTGGTGTCCACACTGGTGTCCTGGAAATGCGGCTGCCAGTCTTTTTTGTCGGCCGCCTCCGTCCAGCCCCAGCGAAATCCACTCAGGTTCTGAACTCCCTGACTGGTCCTGGAGAGCAGCCGGGCGGGCTGATTGTAGTGGTTCCAGGGGCGCCCGTCGTGCCACAAGTCGGGCCGATCACCGGGCGGCGGAGTCGAGTTGGCCTGCGGCGCCTTTTTAAGCGTCCGTGCCAGTTGCGTTTGAAGGTTGCTCTGAATCTGCATAGGGCCAGCCTAGAGGCTGGCCCTGAAAGAAGTCTAAAGCGCCCTATGCTTCTTCTTCGGGTTCGTCATCCTCGGCCCGGCTGGGGGTGCTTTGCACCAGGTCGTGAGCTTCTTGCTCCACCTCCCGCTCCATCTCGTTCCATTCTTGACGGGCTCTACGCACCGCCTCGGGTTCTTGGGGTTTATGCTTGTCCATGACTCAAGTCCTCCTGACTCCAGGCTATCCAACATGGGAATGCGGTTGCAGATTCACCGGTCCCAGCGCTCCCGGGATCAGGGTCCGTTTCAGGATAATTTCAGTTTTTCTAAATAAATTCTAAACGTGAAGATGACGCCGTTGCGGGGGCAAGTGCGCTCGGCCTTGTTGCCACAACGGGCAAGCGCGACACAATCACAGGATCGGACCGAACTGGCCGACGGACTGCTTCCCCGAGTGGATGGAGCACTGCGCCGAGACATTGAAACCGCTCTCATCGTGGGCGGTGGCCCGGCGGGTCTGGCCTCCGCCATCAAGCTGGCGGAACGGGGAATTCAGGTGGCCGTGCTCGAGATGCGTTCGGCCAATTATTCCCGCCCCCATCACTTGAACGCTCGAGAGGATACGATCCATTCCTTGCGAGATCTGGGGGTCTACGAGAGCGTTCGCCAGGCCTCGGGCTGGAAGGAGCATCCGGTCTGCGAGACGCGCTGGACCCCACAACACGGACAGGCCGATCTGACCCTGGCGGGCGATTCGGTTGGCCAGGTTCGCATCAGCGACGTGGAACGAGCTTTGCACGAAAAATCCCGACGTCTCGGGGTGGTCTTCCTGGAGGGCCAGACGGCCCGACTTGAGCCCGGCCCGGACGGAATGTATTCGGTGGTCGCTCAACCTGTGCAAGGCGGCCAGGCCGAATCGATGGGCCAGCCCGACCTGGTGGTGGTGGCCGACGGCGCCAACAGCCCGACCCCGCAAGTCCCTGGGGATCGAATTCAAAGAAGAATCCAGTGGACGCTTCTATCTGGGGGCGCTGGTGGAGAAACCCATCGGCCCGGACTTCCGCAAGGTCGGGCTGCACCAGGGGAGCGAGCTTTTTCACCTGATGGCCACCGGTCATTCCAAGTATCCCAGCACCTGGGTCTCGGTGGAGGGCCCGCCTGAACTGCAAAAAATGAGCGCTCAGGAGCGCACGACCTACCTGGCCCAACGCAGCGAAGTTCTCCTGCAGCAGCGGGTCACCCCGGAAGATATCGGATGGGGAGCGGGCCAGCTGACGGTGGTACAAAATCGCCGGGCCGAACAATGCACGGCCGGTTCCAATGTGGTGCTGGTGGGAGATGCTTTGCGCACCGGTTCAGTCTGGGTCAGCGGCGGGCTCAACCTGGCTCTGACCACCGACGCTTACAACCTGGAACAACTGGTGGACGGAATCAACATCCAAGGCCAATCGCGCGAGCAAGCATTGAGTGACTACGATGCACGCAGCACTCTGGCCACCCTGGCCTGGCATGCGGCCGGGAGGGACGAGCTCGAGGGCCGCGTCAAGGAACTCGAGGACGGTGTGAGCTACGCCTGCCTTCAGCCAACCCAAACCTGAACAGGGCGCAAAGCCCTCGAATGAAACGTTGCTTCGGACAGATCCGAGTTTGATTAATTTTCGATCAGGTTTCGATTTCATTCGCCCGGGGGTAGGCCATGCGAGAGCGGTGGGGGTCGGTTCACCACCTGAGGTCAATTTCGTATGAATTACAAATACCGAGTGCGCTGTGTGGCGGTGCTCGTTCTCTTTCTCAGCATGCTCTGGATGGAGCTGCAACAGCAACAAACAATCGCTCAATATGAGCTGCAGAACCAGCAGTTGGAGGCTTCTTTGCGCCAGCAGCGACAGGAGCTGTCCGAGGTCTCCCGTCTGGCCGAAGAGCAGACCAGCCAGCTGTGGGCGGAACTGGACAAGCATCAACTAGACCTGATGGAAGTCAGTCGCCTGCTAAACCAGAGCCGCCCCCTGGCGCCCCATCGACCACTGCTGGCCGCCCGCGCCGGCCGACCCAAGCGCCTGCGCGAGAGCCTGGTGGAGCTTCAGCACCTGGTGCAGCAACACGAAAGCCAGCTGGCGCATCTGTCCCAAAGCGCCCAGGAAATGTTGCGCCATTCCATTCCCAACGGCAGTCCGTGCGCGGGGGAAATGACCTCCGGTTTCGGCTGTCGGGTCCATCCCATCTACGGCATCGGCAAATTCCACCAGGGCTGCGATTTTACCGCCCCCTACTCCACCAAGATCTTCGCAACCGCCGACGGGGTCGTGTTGCGCAGCGACTGGCTGGGCGGCTACGGCAAGGTGGTTGAGCTGCAACACCCCAGCGGGCTTTGCACCCTTTACGCCCACTGCCAGGACCTCAAGGTGGCCAAGGGCCAGCGGGTGGCGAAGGGCCAGTGGATCGCCACCGTGGGCCAGACCGGCCTGGCCAGCGGGCCTCACTGCCACTACGAAGTTCACCGCAACGGCAAGCAGATTAACCCGGAGCCCTTTCTGAGCGCGATCTTGGGTCCTCAGCCCGAGTAGATCTAGCGCTGGCCTGAGCCCAAACTAGGGCGTCGTTTGGGCCGGATAGGTCACCGTTTTGGTGGTGCCGTTGCCGGTGGTCACAGTGGTGGAGCCGCCGCTATTGGGATCATATTGAGTATTGCTCTCCACACTGTAGGTCTGACCGGTCTTCTTACTGGTGGCTTCGGCCGAGGTGGAGCTCTGACCACCCTGTCCGGCCTTCCAGGAACCACTGCTGTTGTAACTGCCGCTGCTGTTCTGGCCGTTCCAGCTTCCGGAATTCTGATGGAATCCGCCCTGCTTGGTCACTACATTGGCCCCCTGGGACTGAAAGGTGCCACCGTTGGCGCCAGTGCCGTTATAGGTCCCGGCCCGCGCCGCGCCCGATCCAGGCACCACCACGTGGCCCCCGGTGCCCTGCACGGTTCCGCCGTGACTGCCGGTTATGCTGCCGTTATAAACGCGTCCGGCGCCGTTCTGGGTGTGTCCACCGTGGGTGCCTCCGCTGAAGCTGGGACGAGCCTGAGCGGCCATACTCATAGCTACGATTAGAACCAATGCTTTAACTTTCATTTTGGACTCCCTCATTTACTGTTGGTTGATAAGCTGAGCATACTCGGGGCCGACCCAGACTCTTGGGCGGATTGCCAAGGAGCCACCAAGAAAGTGTGAAGAACTGGTGAAGTTTGACACCTTGGGATTGCATTTGCTACCTTGCAGGTGTCTGACTCCGCGTAGCTCAGGGGATAGAGCGGCCGCCTCCTAAGCGGCAGGTCGTTGGTTCGATTCCAATCGTGGAGGCCATAGCCGTCCGGCTCACGCCGGCGGCTCTTATTTTTGGAGAGCAGTGGAATGTCCGAGGAATCTCCTAATCCCATCGGGTTTGGCTCGGGGGAGCCGCCGGAACCGCCGCCGCGTCAGGCTTGGGAGCGAAGGCACTGGTGGATCCTTGCCGGGCTTCTGCTGCTGGCCGCGCTGGTGCGTTTCTGCTTGTTGGGCTTTCCGCCCACCAAGTTCTTCGATGAGATTTACTATGTGGACGCAGCCAACGACTACTTGAAGGGCATCGCCGACGCCAACAGCGTCCACCCGCCCCTGGCCAAAATTCAACTGGCGCTGACCATGCTCTTGTTCGACGTGGCCAAACTCAAAGGACTGCCGCTGGGCGACGACACCATCGGTTGGCGCCTGGCGCCGGCCCTGCTGGGGGTGGGCACGGTGGGCCTGACGGCCTGGTTTGGCCAGATCTTGACGGGCCGGCCCCGGTTGGCTCTGCTGGCGGCGGCTCTGGTCGCGGTGGAGCATCTGTCGGTGGCCGAGTCGCGAATTTGTACCCTGGACAGTATCCAAACCTTTTGGATTATGCTGGGTATCTGCTGTGCGGCCGAGCGTATCTGGCGCAGCGACCAGGATAAATGGTTATGGTTTTCCGCCATGGCCCTGGGCGTGGCCACCGGTTGCAAATGGAACGGGCTGTTCGCGGCCGCGGGAGTGGTCATGGGCTTGTGGACCATCCGCGTGGGCAAGCTTCCCAAGTCTCACCCGTTCAAGGTCTTCCTGGTCTACGCCCTGGTCATCCCGGCCATCTATGCCGCCGCCTACATCCCCTACTCGCGCACGCTACCGGCCAAAGAGCGCACTCTCAAACAAGTGGCCATCAACGTCTACAAGCAGCACGAGCGCATGTACAAGTTTCGCAAGGACCCCAAGCAGTTCAAGCACCAGTATTTGAGCCCGATGTATCAGTGGCCTTTCGTGGTTCGCCCTATCTGGTTCCATTTCCGTAACGAAGGTAAGCACAACTGCAGCGGTATTGTGGCCTTCGGGATGATTCCGTTTTACTGGTTGTCAGTCTACTTGCTGCTGGAATACCTGGCCGGCGCCTGGACGCAGGATTACTGGGACCCGGTAGGCCAGTATTTGCTATTGACCTACGGCTTCCAGTATTTTCTCTGGGTCACCAGCTGGACGGGATTCTTCTACTACATGTTGCCGATGGTGCCGATCATGGCGGTCACAGTGGCACGCCAGCTGGATACCTGGCTCAGCCGAGATGAAAGCCGCAAGCTGGCGCTCGGTTACGTGGCCTTACTGGCCGCCCTGACCGTGCTCTATCTGCCCTTCATGGTGGGTTTGAGCGTGCCCTACAGATATTTCCAGGTGCTGTTCTTCTTCCCCAGGTGGGTGTAGGGGATTTTAAGCAGGGCCGCCCTGCAGGGAGACGAAGGCCGGTCCCGTGCGCGGCAACCAGTTCATCAGCATCAATATTAAGCTAGCACTGGCCATCGTACCGCTCATTCTGGTCTTTATGGGCTTCAACTTCGTGGTCATCCTGGACCACGAGCAAGATATTCTAAAAACCCAGACCGAACGCCGCGCCATCTCGCTGGCGACGACTCTGGCAATCGTGTCGGCCGACGCCTTGCGTACTTTTACCGAGTATCAGCTGCAGCAGAACGCCGTGCAGTTCGCCAAAGACAGCGACATCGTGAGTGTGGCCATTTTGGACACCGACAACAAGGTGGTCGCCCACACCCTCAGTAGCGAACGGGGCAAGACCGAAGACAGCCCCAGCGCCCAGGCCGCTCGCTCCAGCAGCAGCTACCTGCTCAACTATGTTCAGGAGAAACGGCGCCGCGTTCTGGAGGTCTACCAGCCCATCAGCATTGACCAGAAGCGTCGCGGGACGGTGCAGATTCGCCTCTCCATGGAATCGATGGACCAGGCCTTGGCGCGCTCCCAGCGCTATCTGACGGGACTCACCATGGTCTTGCTTTCTGGAGCGGTGGTGTTCGTGGGCTTCCTGGCCCGTTGGTTTTCTCAACCCCTGCTGACACTGGCTCTGGTGGCGCGCCGGCTCTCCAAGGGAGAGCTGCAAACCCGTGCCAAGGTCGCTTCCTTCGACGAGGTGGGTGTGCTTGGAACAGCCCTCAACCATATGGCCTCCCGGCTGGAAGGGATGATCGAACGCGAAAAGGCGGCCCGTCAGGAACTGCAGCAGCGGGTGACCTCGCTCCTGGAATTTACCGATCGAGTTGTGGCCGGCGACCTGAAGGGCCAGGCAGAAGCCGGTCAGGATGACGAAATGGGTCGTCTGACCCTGGCCGTGAACGAAATGGTGCGCCATCTGCGCATCATCCTGGAAGATGAGCGCTCGGTACGCGAGAATCTGGAACGCAGCCGCTCGGAACTGGAAGAAGCCAACGAGAAACTCAAGGAACTCGACCGGATGAAGAGCGAGTTCCTGAATACGGTCAGCCATGAGTTGCGCACTCCCCTGACCGCCATTAAAGCCTTCGCCGAGATTCTGCTGGACAACGAAGGTGAGGATATGGAGACCCAGGTTGAATTCCTGGGCATCATCAACAAGGAAGCCGACCGACTCACCCGGCTCATCAACAACCTGCTGGATCTCTCGCGCATCGAAGCGGGCCGCATGAACTGGCACTTTGAGCCCTCCGACCTGGAGGAACTGCTGAACAATGCCTACATTACGCTCAAGCCAGCCGCCGAGAAGAAAGAGGTCATCTACTCGGTCGAGCATCACGGCTCCAGCCTGCCCGTCCACTGCGACTTCGACAAGATGCAGCAAGTCTTCACCAACCTGATCGGCAACGCCCTGAAGTTCACTCCCAGCGGCGGCAGCGTGACCATTCACTCCAGACGAGTGGGCGACAAGGCCGAGGTGGTGGTGGCCGACAGCGGAATGGGCATCGCTCCCGAATTTCACGCCAAAATCTTCGAAAAGTTTGGTCAGGTCGACACCTCGGAAACCCGCGAAATTAAGGGGTCCGGCCTGGGCCTGCCGATCGCCCGCAGCATTGTAGAAGCACACAAGGGTACGCTGACAGTGGACAGCGAGGCGGGCAAGGGCGCCCGCTTCATTGTGCGCATTCCGCTTTTCGGAGTGGAAACGGCCAGCTCCAATCCTCGCCCAGAAGCCCCTCCGGTGGGCGAACTGCCAGTGCACCTGCCGCTTTATCAGCGCACCGTGCTGGTGGTGGACGATGAACCCAGCATTCGCCGCTTCCTGCGTCACCTGCTGGAACAAGAAGGCTACGACGTGCTGGAGGCCGGCTCAGGCAAAGAGGCCTTGCTGCGCTGCGAACGCGAGCAACCCGACCTTGTACTGCTCGACCTGCGCCTGCCGGACATGACCGGATTCGAGATTCTAGGCGAACTGAAAAAACGCGATGAGACCAGCCATATCCCGGTGGTCATCCTGTCCATCGTGCAGGACCGTGAAGAAGGCTTCCGTCTGGGGGCGGCCGACTATCTGACCAAGCCGGTGGACCGAGATAAGCTGATGGAACGCATTCAGCGTCTGATCGGCTCGCAAAATCGCGCCAATATTTTGGTGGTCGAGGACGACCCTTCAGTTCAGCGCGCCCTGCAGGCGATCTTGGAGAATCACAACTACTCGGTCAAAGCCGTCTTTTCAGCTGAAGACGCCCTGCTGACTCTCAACGAGTTTCATCCCGCTCTCATTTTGCTGGATTTAATGCTGCCCGGCCTGAGCGGTAACGATTTCCTCAAGGAATTGAAGCAAAACGCTGAGTGGACCCAGCTTCCAGTGGTTGTGCTGACCGCCGCAGACTCAGATTCACGCAGTGAAGCGAAACTTCTCGGTGCTCACAGTGTGGTGGGCAAACCCTTTATCGAAAACGAGCTGACCGGACTGATCCGGGGAATTTTCGAAGGGGAGACTTTCCAGCAAGGCGAAAGGCCTGCCAGCGGAGGATGACTTGGGAAAAACGATCCTGGTCGCGGATGACGAACCGGCGGTTCTAAGGTCGCTGGAGTTCATCCTGAAAAAAGAAGGTTATCGCGTTCTGACCGCAGTCAATGGCCAGGAGGCTTATGATCAGGCCAGCGCCAACCTGCCCGATCTGGTCTTGCTCGACGTCCAGATGCCTCGCATGGACGGCAATCAGGTCTGCCGCCAGCTGCGCGACACTCCCGCCAGCTCCAATCTGTATATCATCATGATCACCGCCAAGGGACAGGAATCGGACCGGGTGAACAGCATGGAGTCCGGCGCCAACGAGTACATCACCAAGCCCTTTTCGCCCCGCAAAGTCATTGCCCGGGTTAAGGAAATTCTAGGCGAATAACATGCCCCCCCAGGTAGAGACTCATCTGGAGCTCTTGCTTGAGCCCACTTTGCTGGACGGCCTGAACCGCTCGTTCGCGTCTCTGGGGATCGGCTGGGTTCTGCGCCAGATGGATGGACAGCTTTACTCAGCCTGGCCGGAGCACATTCCCGGACAGGAGTGGTTGGCCCAGGTTCCCCTGCTGGACGGGGTCCACACTTGGGCCGAAGGCGAAGCAGTACAGAAGCTGGTAGAAATCGACGCCGGCCCGCTGGCCTGGGTCTGCGAACTGCGCCTGAGCGACACCACTGCTCCCTGTTTGATCGACCACGCTGCCAACCTGCTGCGCCGCGAGAGCGGTCTGCGCTATGAGCTGCAAAGCACTTTGGAAGAACTGATTTCCAAATATGAAGAGCTGACCGTCGTCTACGACAGCGCCGAGACCATCGTCAGCATCACCGACCTGGACGGAATGGCCCAGCGCATCCTGGATGAAGCCGCCGACCTTCTGGATGTCGACCACGCCTCCCTGATGCTGGTGGAAAAAGACCGCCTGGTGGTCAAGGCCGCTCGAGGAGCCCGCAAAGACCTGGTCAATACCAGCCTTCCCCTGGACGCCGATCTGATTTCCGGGCACGTGGCTCGCGAGGGCAAACCGGTGCTGGTCGAAGACCTGGCCACCGACCCGACCTTCGGGCGCGGCAGCCGGGACCATGATGGAGCCCGCTCCCTCTGTTCGGTGCCGTTGCAGGTGCGCGGTTCCGTGCTGGGCGTGCTCAACGTCAATCACAAGCGCAGCGGGGACCCGTTTAACTCCAGCGACCTCAAGCTCTTGATGGCCCTCGGTTCGCTGGCCGCGATCTCGATTCAGAACGCCCGGACCTATCAGAACGCCATCACCGATCGCCTCACCAACCTCTACAACTACGGATACTTCCGCGAGCAGTTGGAACGCTTCCTGGACACCGCTCGCCAGGAAGGCTCCACCGTCAGCATGATCATGTTCGACATCGATCATTTCAAGAATTTCAACGACGTCAACGGTCACGACCTGGCCAATGTGGCGCTGGTGGGTGTGGCTTCTCTGTGTGTGGCCAATTCTCGCCAGCAGGGTGACCGAATGCCGGACCTCGTGGCTCGCTACGGTGGCGAGGAATTCATGATCTTGCTGCAGGGGATCTCCAAAACCGACGCGTACCTGACCGCCGAGCGCATCCGCAAGCAGGTCGAGGGCACCCACTACGAGGGGGGACAGAACCAGCCGATGGGCAAATTGACCATCAGTATGGGTGTGGCCAACTTCCCTGAAGACGCGCAGAATTCCGAGGGCCTGATCAAGCAGGCCGACCAGGCCTTATACAAAGCCAAACGCGCCGGGCGGAACAATGTCCAGCTCGCCGGCTGAGTCGGATTGGCTGGATGAAGCTCTCCCGCTTCCCAAAGCCGGACTGATCTGGCCCTGGATTCTAGCCGGATCGCTGCTCTTCATCTTCGGTCTGTATTTGCTGCTGCCGGGCTTCCAGGAAAAGCCGGCCATCGCCAACACTCCCATCGTTACCGTGGCCAGCGAGACACCGACGCAGGTTTCTCCGATGGAC
Organism: bacterium; assembly: GCA_018266105.1. Lineage (GTDB taxonomy): Bacteria > Vulcanimicrobiota > Xenobia > Xenobiales > JADMJV01 > JADMJV01. Next base: position 105,043 of record JAFEBA010000007.1, read on the forward strand.
GAGCACGCCCTGAACTTCCTGGTGGTGGATAGTCCCTCGTCCAGCTTTGCGCAAGCGGCGGAGGGCTTGAACCGACTGGTGCGCACGGCCACCGAGAATCGGGTCGCCTTCAACATTCACCCTTCGGGCCAGTTCGAAGGGCAGAAGTTGAACGAGATGGATATCGTCAACAAGGTTCGCAAGGGCGAAGCCCAGATGGCCATCGTCACCTGCAGTCCGCTGGCCAACTTTGCCCCGGCCTTTGAAGTGCTGGACCTGCCCTTCCTGTTTCACACCTACGAGCAGGCCGACCGGGTGATGGAGGGTCCGATTGGCGAGAAGATGCTGGGCACGCTGGAGGAGCACGGGCTGGTCGGACTGGGAACTCTGGAGGTCGGCTTCCGCATTTTCTCCTCTTCCACCCCACTGCCCACCCTGGAAGACTTTCGCGGTAAGCGGGTGCGGGTGATGCAAAGCTCCACCTCCATTTCCATGGCTCGCCAGCTTGGCTGCGAGGCCGTGCCCTCGCCGGTCGACAAGATCTACCAGATGGGCAAAGAGGGTTATATCGACGCCGCCGACCGCACCTATCCCACCTATTGGGATTTTCGTCTTTACGAGGTGCAGCGTTACATCACCGAATCGCGACACAGCTACACCAGCAAAGCCATTATCATGAATCGGGCCGCCTACCTGGCCCTCAGCGAGCCCGACCGCAAGGCTCTACGCCAGGCGGTCAAGCAAATTCAAAGCCAGCAGCGCAAGCAGCAGCGCCTGGAGGACCAGCGCGTCAAACAAGAATGCCGCAAGCAAGGCATTCAAATCTATGAACTCTCCCCGGCCGAAACCGCTCGCTTCGTAGAAGCCTGCCGCCCGCTCTACGACGAGCACCTGAAACTGCGGGGTTCCGAATTCATCGATGCGATCCGAGCGGCCGAAAAGTAGCCTTCCCGGCCTCTAGATGTGAATCGGTCGGCCATCCACGGCCAGGGCCGCCTCTTTGACCGCCTCCGAGATGGTTGGATGAGCGTGACAGATGCGCGCGATATCCTCACTGGAGGCTGAAAACTCCATCGCCACCACGCATTCGGCGATCAGATCGCCTGCGTTGGCTCCCAGAATATGCACACCCAACACCCGATCGGTCTCGGCATGAGCCAGAATCTTGACCATTCCATCCGTCTCGTTCTGGGCTCGAGCCCGCCCGTTAGCCAGGAATGGGAAACTGCCTTTGCGATACGGAATGCCCTTTTCTTTAAGCTGCTCCTCGCTCTGGCCGACGCTGGCGATTTCGGGATGAGTATAGACGATACCCGGGATGGTGTCATAGTTGACGTGGCCATAGCCCGTCGCCAGAAACTCGGATACCGCCACGCCTTCGTCTTCGGCCTTGTGGGCCAGCATGGGGCCCGGGATGCAGTCGCCAATGGCGTAGATTCCGGGCAGACTGGTGGCGAAATGCTCGTTGACAAGGATCCGTCCGCGATCGATCTTGACTCCCAGTTCCTCCAGACCCAGTCCTTCGATGAAAGGCTTACGTCCAACCGCCACCAGCACTCGGTCGCCTTCCAGACGCAGTCCAGACTCGGTTTCAACCACGCCCCTGGCGCCCTCGGCCCGGGCTGAGGTGACTTTCTGGCCCAGGTGGAACTCCATGCCTTGTTTTTCCAGAATCTTTTGGGCGGCTTTGGCGATTTCAAGATCGGTGCCGGGCAAGATGCGATCCAGAAACTCGACCACGCTCACTCGAGCGCCCAATCGACCCCAAACCGAACCCAGCTCCAGCCCGATCACGCCGGCCCCGATCACGATCAAGTGCTCGGGAACCTTGGCATAACTGAGAGCCTCGGTACTGGTCCCCACCACCTCATAGTCCAGTTCCATGCCAGGGAAGAAGCTTGGAACCGAACCGGTCGCCACCAAAATATTGCGCGTTTCCAGTTCGCGCTCGCCCACCTTAACCCGGCCCGGCGAGGCAATGGAGGCCGTGCCTGTGATTCTTTCCACCTTATTCTTGCTGAACAGACCCTCCACGCCCTTGGTCAGGGTTTTGACCACCGTGTCCTTGCGGCGCAGCATCGTGCCCAGATCGAACTCCACCCCGGACACCTTGATGCCATGGCGAGACAGGTCGTGCCGGGCCTGGTGATAGAGATGACTGGATTGCAGTAAAGCCTTGCTGGGAATACAGCCGATGCGCAGGCAGGTTCCGCCCAGAGCCGGCTCTTTTTCCACGCAAGCCACCTTCAACCCCAACTGAGCGGCCCGAATCGCGGCCACATAGCCGCCGGGGCCAGCGCCGATGACAACCAGATCGTACATAAAGCCTTACACCTCCAGCAGAATGCGGCTGGGATTCTCCATGCATTCCTTGATGCGCACCAGGAAGCCGACCGCCTCCCGGCCATCCACCAGCCGGTGATCGTAGGTGAGAGCCAGATACATCATGGGCCGCACCACCACCTGACCATTGCGCACCACGGCGCGGTCTTCAATCTTGTGTAGACCCAGCACGCCGCTTTGAGGCGGATTGACAATGGGAGTGCTGAGCAGCGAACCGTAGACGCCGCCGTTGCTAATCGTAAAGGTGCCGCCCTGGAGCTCGTCCAGCTTAATCTTGCCTTCCTGGGCGCGCTGGCCGAAATCTTTGATGCTCTTTTCAATATCGGCGAAACTAAGCCGTTCGGCGTTCCGGAGAATGGGCACCACCAGGCCCTTGCCACCGCCCACGGCCACGCCGATGTCGAAGTAGTTCTTGTAGATCACCGATTGCTCTCGCACCTCGGCGTTCACAGCCGGGAAGGTCTTGAGCGCCTCGATTGTGGCCTTCACAAAGAAAGACATAAAGCCAAGCTTGGTGCCGTGTTTGGCGGAGAAGCTCTCTTGATAGCTCTTGCGCAGCTCCATCACGGCACTCATATCCACTTCATTGAAGGTGGTCAACAGAGCAGCCGTGGACTGGGCTTCCACCAGACGTCGGGCAATGGTCTTGCGCAACGGGGTCATGGGCACAGTCTCCTCGTGCCGGCCCCCTCCGCTGCCGACGGCCGCGGGAGCGACCGCCACCGGTGCGGTCGCCACCGAGATGGAACTGGCCGACTTCTTGGGCACGTCTTCTTTAAGGACCTGACCGTCTTTGCCAGTGCCTTTGACGTCTTCAGGCTTGAGGCCGGCTTCGTGCAGGGCGCGTTTGGCGGCGGGACCGGGCTCGCGGGTAACCGGGGCCTCCTTGGCGGCAGCGGCCGCAGGCGTGGGTTTGGAAGCAGCCTGAGCCGGTGCCGCCCCCTCCTCCATGACGCCCAGCACGTCGCCGATATTGGCGCTCTCCCCACTTTTCACCAGCACCTTGGCCAGTTTCCCGGAAACCGGGGCGGGCACTTCCACATTCACTTTATCGGTCTCTAAGACCACCAGAATGGTGTCTTGAGCCACACTCTGGCCGGGTTGAACCAACCACTCGCCCACCACCACGGTGGAAATGGATTCCCCGACGGCGGGCACTTTGAGGTCGACTGACATGCTGGAACTCCTTAGCTTACTGGTCCCGTTAGGTAGGGACGGCCATCTTAAAGGCCTGTTCGATCAACGAGGCCTGTTCAATTTTGTGACTGGCTCCCGAGCCGGTGGCCGGACTGGCTGATTCGGGCCGGGAGATGTGTAGAAACGGATAACGATCATAGAGCTTGTCGTGGAAGCGACAGAGCAAGAAGGGCAGCGCCCCCATATTGGCAGGCTCTTCCTGCACCCAGATGGCGGCCGTGTCCTTGGGGAACACCGAGAGAGCCGCTTTCAAGGCGCGATCCGGAAAGGGATACAACTGCTCCACGCGCACAATGGCCACATCCTTGCGGTTGTGGGCCTTGCGGTAGGCGTCCAGCTCGTAGTAAAGCTTGCCGCTGCACAGCAATACACGCTGGACCTTGCTCGATGGGCCATCGCTGACATCCGGAAGAACCCGTTGGAAACTGCCCTCAGCCAGTTCCTTCAAGGGCGTCACACACTCAGGATGGCGCAACAGACTTTTGGGCGACATCACCACCAGAGGCTTGCGCAATGGACGCAGCACCTGGCGGCGCAGACAGTGGAAGAGTTGACCCGGAGTGGTCAGATTGACCACCTGGATATTGTCCTCCGCCGCCAGTCCCAGAAAGCGCTCAAGCCGGGCGGAGCTGTGCTCGGGGCCCTGACCCTCGAAACCGTGGGGCAAGAGCATCACCAGGCCATTCAGCCGCGACCATTTATCCTCACTGGAAACGATGAACTGGTCGATGATGACCTGAGCCACGTTGACAAAGTCGCCGAACTGTGCCTCCCAAAGAGTCAAACATTCGGGACGATCCAGGGAGAGTCCATACTCAAAGGCCAGCACGGCGGTCTCGGTCAGGGGGCTATCCCAGACCTGAAAGCGGGCCTGGTCCTTGCTCAGGTTGGCCAGGGGGATGAACTGCTGGCCATTCTCGTAGTCGTGAAAAATGGCGTGGCGATGGCTGAAAGTGCCGCGCCCCACGTCCTGCCCGGTCAGGCGCACGGGAATGCCCTGCACCACCAGGCTGGCGTAGGCCAGCACTTCGGCCGCTCCCCAATCAAGAGGCTTGTTGCCGGCGGCCATCTCCTTGCGCACGTCCAGCACCATCTTTTGCAACTTGGGGTTGGGGGTGAACTCGGTCGGTACCTCGCTGACCTTGACCAGCAGCGCAGCTAGTTTCCCTGGATCGACCTCGGTCGCCACCTCGGGGGTGTCTTTGTCCAGGCCACCCCGGTAGCCGCCCTGGGTGGAAAGCTGTTTGTAATCGTAATCTTTGGCTCGGGCCTTGGTCAGCTCGGCTTCCAGATACTCACGCCGCTTGCTGGCAATATCTTCCACCTCGGCCCGAGAGAGAGCGGGCTGAGGAACCTTCATCAGGCTGTCCACGTAACGCTCGCGCACCGACGGCATTTTGGCGATCTGCTTGTACATTAGAGGCTGAGTGTAGGTGGGGTCGTCGCCTTCGTTGTGACCGCGACGACGGTAGCACCACATATCCACCACCACGTCCTTGTTGAACTTCTTGCGATACTCCATGGCCAGACGAATGGCCTGGGCGACCGCTTCGGGATGTTCGCCGTTGACATGAATGATGGGAATCTGCAGCATCTTGGCCACATCCGTCGGATAGGTGCCGGAGCGCGCCTGACGCGGTGAGGTGGTGAAGCCCACCTGATTGTTGACGATGATATGAATGGTGCCACCCACCGAGTAGCCGGGAATCTCGCTGAGATTGAGCATCTCTTGAACCACGCCCTGACCCGCGAACGCGGCGTCGCCGTGGATGACCAGGCCCATCACGCGTTGATGTGAGCCCTGTCCTCGTTTCTCCTGGCGAGCGCGCACCCGCCCCAGCACCACCGCGCCCACAAATTCAAGGTGGGAGGGATTAAAGCAAAGAGCCAGATCGATTTTCTTGCCGGCGGAGGTGCTCCAGACACTCGAATAACCCAGGTGATATTTGACGTCGCCCCGGCCGAAGTGGAGTTCCGGATTGGTATCGTCAAACTCGCGGAAGATCTGGCCCGGATCCTTCTGCATGATGTTGGCCATCACGTTCAGGCGCCCGCGGTGGGCCATGCCGATCACGATTTCCTCAATCCCGAATTCGCCCGCGTCCTCCAGGGCCAGATCCAGCAGAGGAATCAGGCTTTCGGCGCCTTCCAGACCAAAACGCTTGGCGCCCACATACTTCTTGTGAATGAACTCCTCGAAAATCTCGGCGTCCGTCAGACGGGTGAGAATACGAATTTGCTCATCGTGACTGAGCGAGCGCACGTTCTGGGTGGTCTCCATGGTCTGCTGCAGCCAGAACTTGGGCTCCGGATCGTCAATGTGCATGTACTGCACGCCCACCGCGCGGCAGTAGGTATTTTGCAGTACCAACAAGATCTGCTGCAGCGGCACGGCTTCCTTCAAGCCCAGCGAAAGGGCCCAGAAGCGAGTCTGCAGGTCTGCCTCGGTCAGTCCGTAGTGAGACAACTGCAGTTCAGGAAAAGGTGCCGGTTCGCTCCCCAGCGGATCCAACCAGGCGGTGCGGTGGCCACGCACGCGGTAGGCGCGAATGAGCTGGTCCACGCGTTCCTGCTTGTAGGCGTCGCCTTCCTTGCTAACCGGTGGATTGAAGATGGTGCTGGGCTCGTAGCTGGGCCCCAGCGCCAGTTTCTGGCCATTGATTCCCAGTTGCTCGAAATAAGCGCGCCAGGCAGGGTCCACCCCGGCCGGGTTCTGTTGGTACTCGCGCAGCTGCTCCTCAACGAAGTCGAGGTTGTCTACATTGATCATGGTGCTCCTACTTAACCGGGTCCCGCAGCAGCACGAACTCTTCGGCAGCGGTGGGATGGATCGCCAGTGTCCGGTCAAAATCTTGCTTGCTGGCCCCACAGGTCAGGGCCACCGCCAAAGCCTGAATGATTTCCGGAGCATCCGACCCCACCATGTGGCAGCCCAGGACCAGCTGATTGGAGCGACGCACCACCAGCTTCATCATGACTTTTTCCGGCTTGTCCGGCAAGGTGTACTTCATCGGCCGAAAACTCGTACGGTAAACGTCCACATCCCCCGGGTTGCTCTCCTCCGCCTGCTCCTGAGTCAAACCCACGGTGCCAATGGCCGGCTGAGTGAAGACCGCGGTGGGAATGTGGTGGGGCCGAAAATCGGCGTTGGGATCCTGGAAAAGCCGGGCGGCCAGGGCTCGTCCTTGTGCGATGGCGTAAGGGGTGAGTTGCACGCCGCCTACGCAATCGCCCAACGCGAAGACCGAATCCAAGCTGGTTCGGCAGTGTTCGTCGGTGAGAATCTCGCCTTGCTCGCCCAGCTTGAGGCCCGCCTCAACCAGGCCAATGCCCTCGGTGTTGGGAACGCGCCCGGTGGCGGCCACAAACACTTCCGATTTCCAGGAACCCACGTTGGTGTGGACTTCGATGTCACCGGGCTGACCCGTCAACTTATCCAAATGAGCCCCGGTGACGAAGCGAATGCCTTTCACCTCCATCTGTTCCTTCAGCGTCTTGCGCACGTCCCCGTCGAAGTCCGGCAGAGGCAAGGAGCTGCGGAACATCACCGTGACTTCAGAGCCAAGACCGGCAAAGATGCAGGCGAACTCCAGGCCGATGTAGCCGCTTCCCATCAAGGTAATGGACTTGGGCAGCTGCTTGAGATGAAAGAGATCGTCCGAGGTGAGGGCCAGTTCCGCGCCGGGACGCTCGGGAATCCAGGGACGGGCCCCTGTGGCCACCGCCAGATACTTGCCGGTCACGTTGCGCTCGCCCACGCGAACCGTGTGCCCGTCCACCAGGCAGGCCTGCCCGTCGATGCGATCTACCTGCGAATTGTCCAGCAACTTACGATAGACGCCGTCCAGCCGAGCCAATTCTTTGTCCTGATTGGCGATCAACTGAGACCAGTCAAACACCGGATCCACCGCTTGATAACCGTAGCCGGGGAGCAGCGCCAATTCGGAGCGGAGCGAACTGGCGTAAACCATAAGCTTTTTCGGCACGCACCCTCGGTGCACGCAAGTTCCACCATAAACGGGTCGGGCTTCACAAATCGCCACCTTCGCCCCGTATAGGGCGGCGCGCCGGGCCAGTCCCACTCCCCCAGAACCGGCTCCGATCACGACCAGATCGTAATCATATTGAGCCATCCCGACCCCTTTGCGCCCAGCAAGGGGAGTCCTCCCCTCAGGGCGTATGCGGGGTGGAATGGAAGATGACAATCGCTGGTGGGCCCGGACCCGCCGATTTTTAAGCTACCCGGTTTTTCGGCGCATTATTGGGGCCGTGATGATCAGCTGCATCTACGGCTGGTTGAGCATGCGCTACGAGATTTTAATCCTGGGCCAGGACATGGAATTTCCGGCCAGTGTCAATACCTTGCTGGGCATCTCGCTCTCGGTATTGATTGTGTTTCGCACCAACGGCAGCTACGACCGTTGGTGGGAAGGGCGGAAACTCTGGGGCTCGTTGGTCAATCGCTCGCGCTCACTGGCGGCTGTGGTGTGGAGCGCCAGCCAGTTGCCTGAGGAGGAACGACGACGCTTCCTGCTGGCTATTCCTGAATTCGCCAACAAGTTCCGCGAGCACTTACGTGGCCCCTGGCCGGCCCCGGATAACCATCCGCAACGCATCTTGAATCGACTCAACCGGCAACTAGGAATCTGGGAACCCCAAGGCAACACCCAGTTCTACTTCGCGGTGGAACGCAACCTCAACGATTTTTACGATATCCTGGGCGCCTGCGAACGCATCCGCGGCACTCCCCTGCCCTTGAGCCACCGGGCCATTGTGCCCCAGGGCATCCTGATCTACCTGGTGGCCCTCCCCTGGGGCCTGCCTCACGGCCCGGTCTCGATCATCATTATCGGACTGGTCTCCTACTTCCTCATCAGCCTGGAAATGATCGCTGAAGAAATTGAGGAGCCCTTTGGTCAGGACCCGGACGATCTGCCGTTGGCCCGCCTGTGCGTAACCATCGAGAAATCCGTTCAGAGACAGTTGGAAGTGGTTGAGGACTAGCCCCGCCGCGTGCCACGCCATCGATGAGAATCAAACTTTAGGCGCGCCACTCCGTTGGTCCCCAACTCCTGTACAACACGCCAAAGATCGGCCTGGTTTACAAAATCATAGCGGTACCCGGCAGCGACAGTCGGCACACCCTGGGCTTCGAGCCCGCCAGACGAAGACTGAATATTGAGACGACTGACCATCCTGAGCTTCGCGCTCGAATAGATGCTGGTCGAGTTTCTCGCCGCCAGGCACCTGATAAGGCAGTGACAATGAAGAAGATACCTGGACTGGGCATCGACATTCACGCGGCATTTTAGCAGGTCTATGTAGTTGATGAGGATGTGCAAAGTTCCGGGGTCAGGGGTGCTAACCCCTGAATCTCCACGGCCTGGCTAAAAATTGAAGTGCCAGGAGCTGCGGACCACACGAGCCTGAGTAAAAAACTCGACTTTAGCGCCTTAACGAGCTCATCGGACCTGGGGCCCAGCCAAGTGCTGGACGCGTGTGGTCCACTCCTGGCCTGCCCAACATACCATCGTCTTTACCGGTAAAGACTCGCATGCGCGAGCCTTTCAGGCGTGGCCCCAACCTGCGAAAGACTTACGTACAACCAGAGCGGAAGCTTAGTCCAACAATCCCCAGACTCAGGCGCGACTCCGTAGCCGAAATTGAGCAAGTGGGTGTCCGGCTGGCCTACATCATGTGCAGATTCTCGAGCACTAGATAGGCTCCACCTACTGTCTCTTTTAGCAAGAATGTGGCTGTCAGGTCACTCCACTCGCCTAAAAGCGGGACATCATACCAAACTTCTGCTAAAACATTCTCCATTTCGGAGGCAAAGTTAACTTCGTGTCTTGGCGTAAGCCCCCCAGTCGTTTCTAGTGCCCGGGAGACCTTTGAAGGACCTACCTGCTCTCGATGAACACGATGATCTTGGATGATTTTCCTTAGCAAGTCGGGAGTCCATTCCGAATCAACTTCGGTTCCCAAGAACGCCGCTGCGGACGAGTAGTCCTCTCGAGCAAGCAAGTCAATCCACTCTTCAACCGACCGCAGAATAGAGTCTCTCGTGGGGTTTTCAATGATCTTCATGGCCGGTTCCTATTTCCCGGAATTCTGGTCGGAGTATCGGGCCCATGCCCCAAATTCTCAAAGTAGGCCTGAGCTTCCTGAATCATTCCGCTTGCATCACCCGGTGAATACCCACCTCGGCGCAGAGCTTTGTATACTACTCGGTACTCTGCCCTCAGCGTCCCGCCCCCTCTCTGTTGTTGGACCGCTGTGGCTAAGTTGTATGGAGTTCCAACTCACTAACCGCTGCATCCTGAACTGCATGATGAAGTTGTCTCCCAGTTTGCTTAGAGTAAGGCGCCGTCTTAGGGCCTCCCATCGGCCCTGTCTTGACCGGGTTAGTTGGGTCAAAGTCGCCGGACTCTGCGTCAATACTCCCATTTACTAGCCAGCCACCTGGTGCGGTCTGAATGATGAACTGACCTGCATGAAGCTGAGCCCTGGCGGCTTCTGGATTATCGATCGCCCACTGAGCTCTGCCTTCTTTCAGGTAGGCTCCAGAGGATTCGTCCGGCAGCAGCCCACTGGGATCGGCACCATTAATGGGGTCCCCGCCACAATAGGCATACCTATGTGAAGTCCGCCCGCGTAACCAATGGGATCGCGCTGAATAAAGCGGCCCGTCGAGGCCTGATAGTAGCGGTTATGCATGTAGGTCAGGCCGGATTCAGCGTCCGTCTGCTCCCAGTTCCAGCGGTAGGGGTTGTAGACGGTGCCCTGGTCAACCAGGGCCTCGCCGAAGTCGCCGTTCTCATACGTGGCCACGCGATTGCCGGTAAGGTCCACCAGGCCGGCAACGGAACCGTGGGTATCCTTGAGATAGACATACCATTGGCCATTGGTTTTGATGGCCTGGCGGCCGGTGGCCCCCAGGAAGTAGCTGGCCTTGGTGCTGCCGTCACCGTTGTATTCCTTGAGAACGTCGCTGCCGTCCCACAGGTATTGGGTGGTCAGGCCGTTGACTTGCTTGTCCATGCGCAAGTTGTTGCCGTTGTAACGGAAACTGACGTTGCTACCCGGCCGCTGAGAGCTGCTCAGCTGTTCGCGCCAGTCGTAGCCGAATTGGGCATTCTGCTGGTCGCGCTGGAGTGAGCCAGCCGGTGAGTAGCTGGGATTGGGTAGTCCGCTCACCCCGGTGAGCTGGTCGGCGGTGTTGAAAGTGCTGGTCTGGTTGCCCTGACGGACGCGATTGGAAGCCGCATCGTATCTGTAGGTTTGCGAGGTCTGGGGGCCACCATTGGGCTGCAGGCGACGGGTGGAGCCCGTCAGCTCGCCGATGGCGCTATAGCTGTAGTTGTGGGTTCGCTGGCCGCCCGGCAAGGCAAAGACCGCCTGAGATTTTCTGCCCAGGCTATCTCGAATCAGCGTCTCAGACTCAAGATTGCCACGGCCCGGGAAGCTGACGCTCCGATTCATGACCTCGCCCTGAGATGTGTACTGATACTGCTCGACCAGACCGTGATTCCAAGTCACGGTGGTCGGAACGCCGAGTGCGTTGTAGAGGTAGTTGACTGTGAGCCCGTCGTGGACGGCCTGAGAGACCTGGCCACGGGCATTACAGACAAAGTTCGTTCCCACATTCTGTGGGTCGGTCCGGCTCAACAGTTGATTAGCAAGGTCGTAATTGTATTGAACCGCCCGGCCAAAGCCATCTTCCACCCGCAGCAGGTCCGACCCGGCGCTATAGCTGTAGCGGCTGCGGCCGACCGTGTCGCGCATCTCCGTCATCCGGCCCAGAGCATCGTAAGAATAGCCAATTTTCTCTGACCCCTGATGCTGGATGCTGGTGGTGCGGTCAAGAAGGTCGTAAGTGTAGTTGACGGTGGTCCCGTCGCTCTTTTGCCAACTGTAAAGACGGCCTTTGGCATCATAGCCAAAATTCTCGGTGCCGGCATTACCTGGATGGATGATACTCATGATGCGATGCATCGAGTCATAGCGGTAGCGAGTGGAGACCCTGGCTCCGTTAAAGTGGGTCTCGATTTCGCCCTGCGCATTGTAGGTGCGTCCGACTCGGGTTCCATCCGGTCGCAAAGTGCTGATGTAGCGCTGTTTGGCGTCGAACTCCATGGTGGTGGTCTGCCCCAAGGGATCCCTTAAGCTGAGCAGTTGGTCAAATCCGTTATAGGTGTAGGTGGTTGTGCGTGCTTGCGGAACCCCATTGGCACCAGGGAAGTTGCTTTCTAGCAGGGTCTGGCTGGTGACGCGGTCCCGGACGTCGTAGGCAGTCTGGTTCAGGAGAACCCCACCCAGCGACTCGGCCGTCACCCGACCTAAGCTGTCGTTAGTGAAGGTCCAAACGGGTTGAACATTCCTCCACTCTGTGGTCGAGCGCGCCACGGGCTGCTTGGAACTAAACCCGAGTCATTCCCAGGCTGCGCTGGAGCAGCTCCAGCTTCAAAAACATACGCAGCATGGACTCTTCCTGGGTCTTGAGGCGGGCCTCATCCAGGCTGAACCATCCTAATTGCTTGGATTCTTCGTTGATCTGAAGACTCTCGCTCTCGCTCAGCACGAGAAAGCGCAGGTCGTAATGCAAGTGGGCCGGGTCCTGTGCACGAGCGGGGATTTCGTGGATATCCAGATCAAAGGGCACCGGGTGATGAGGGCAACCCAACGCCTCCTCAAAGTCCAGATAGCGCAGCCGGGGCAAACCGCTTTCTTCCTCGGCCTCGCGCAAGGCTACCCGAGCCAGGTTCTCGTCGCCATCGGCGTGACCACCGAACTGGAGCCACTTGTCCAGCTTGCGATGATGAGTCAAGGCCACCCGGCTGAGGCGGGCATCGCAAACCAAAGCCGAACCCGTGAAATGGCCCGGCCCATGGGAGCGTTGAAAGACCTCGGGAGAACTGGCCAGAAAATCGCGCATGCGCTGCAGGGACTGGACCTCGTGGGCGTACCAGGGGGAATCCGGGCGAACCCAGAGCCTCTCGTAAATGTCCAGTAGCTCGGAAAGCGTCAATCTCGGGTGACAATCCCCTCGGTGGCCTGCAGGTAAATGTCCTGCAGATCCCAGGGCTCCTCGGAAAGAGTGATGATGGGAAATTTGGCCTCAAAAAGGGCTCGATGAAGTTCGGCCACCTCGTGATCGAAGCCAACCACCTCGAACAGCAGATCTTCGCCCTGAAACTGCACGTTGTGCACTTCGGGTCGGTTATTCAGGAAGGCCATGGCCTCTTCACCGCCGTGCAGCAGGCGAGTGCGCAGGCGGCGACGATCGCGCATCCGGTCGATCAGTCGCTTGGTTTCATCGAACAAAATCAACTTACCGTTGACCACGATGCCAACCTTGTTGCAAAAGTCAGACAGGTCACTAAGGATGTGTGAGGACACGATCATGGCTTTGCCACGCTGCTGCAAACTGCGGAGAATATCGCGCAAATCCACGCGAGCGCGCGGGTCCAGGCCGGCCGCCGGCTCGTCCAGCAGCAGCAGCACCGGATCGTGCATCAGCAAGCGAGCCAGACCCAGGCGCTGTTTCTGACCGCGCGACAAACCATCCACCGGATTGTCAGCCAGACTGGTCAGGCGGGTGATTTCCAAAGCCTCACGGATCACAAAATCTCGATGAGTAGCGCTAATTTTGTAGGCGCGGGCGAAAAATTCAAGATATTCCTTGACCAGCAGGTCATCATAGACACCCAGGAAGTCGGGCATATATCCGACTCGAGCGCGAATTTCTTCGACTTCCTTGAGCGAATGACCGCCCACATAGGCGCTGCCACCGTCGGGAGCCAGCACCGTGGCCAGCATACGAATGGTGGTGGTCTTACCGGCACCATTGGGACCCAGAAAGCCCAGAATGTCACCGGGGTACAACTGAAAGGTCATCTCATTGACAGCTAGCTGCTTGTTGTAAGCTTTGGTCAGATTGCGCACGTCCAGAATCTGGCCATCCCAGCAGGGTGGCTTGTCGGCCACGTCCAGCACCAGCGCCTTGGACTCATACTGACGTTTGGGCTGAACATTGTCATCCTCGGGCCGCAAACGCCGGCCCTTGGGCGGAACGATGTCGTCCTCGGGACGCGGTCGCCGCGGTGAGACGGAGGGTTGCTCATCCTCGAAGCTCATGGCATCCGCGGACGCCTCGATCTTCTGGGTCAGGGGTGCTTGTTCCGGTTGCTGCCTACTCACCTGGCCCTATTTTGTCTTGAGAGCCTGCAGGGCCTGCCTGGCCACCTCGTCAATTTGACCACGGTAGCGAGGCCACAGGCTGTTGTCGGCCACGACCGCGCGCATATTCTCCAGCAGCCAGCGATTGCCTGGGGTGGGGATGCCGCTTTTCTCACCCAACCGCACAACTGCTCCATTCAGGACCTCGACCTCGCTCTGGGGGCGGCCCGCCCGCAGATCGACCAGCAGCGAAGGCGGCTTCTGACCGCGAGCCTTGGTAATTTTAGAACCCAGTAAGGAACGAATGGCGATGTTAGGCAGATATGCCAGGGCGGCCATCTGAGTCACCTTGTAGTTGGGTAAATCCGCGAAGGGGATGCGGTTGGCTTTCACCACTGCCAGAAACTCGCGCAGACAGGCCAGTTCAAAGCTGAACATGGGGCCGTGATGGACCACCTCAACCGGCAACATGTCCAGCAGAGCACAACTGGAGTTACAGGTCACATTCAGCAACAGCTTGGAGCACTTGAGCGAGTCAACCCGACCCACAGCCGTCATGGGCAGTCCCAATCGCAGCAACCAGCCGGGAGCCAGGAAACGCTCGTGCTTGGTGGCCCAGGCCAGACCACCGCGCGGGCCTGGCTGAGGCCGGCCGTTCTCGATATAGACAGGGATCGTGGTGGTCATGGCGCCGAACCACAGTCCGGGAAAGCGCGAGGCCAACACCTCGTCGCTCCCCATCCCGTTCTGGAAACCCCAGATGCGCTTCAAGTGAAGCCCGGCCTCAGCCACCTGCAGAGCGGCTTCCTCAACCTGGAAAGCCTTGACCGTAAAGATCACATCGTCGAAACGTGCCTCCGCCTCCAGTTGGGAAACGGACCGCATGGGCAGGTGAGCCAGATCCGGCAATTGCCGGGGCCGCGCCAGCAAGGTGACGCTCTCTCCCGCGCTTTCATGCAAAAGGGCCCCCAGCCACTGGCCGATGGCCCCTGCCCCCACGATCAGGACTGACACTAGACGCGCTTCATGTACTCGCCGGTGCGGGTGTCAATCATCAATTTGGTGCCCACATCCACAAAGAGAGGAACCAGCACGGTGGCGCCGCCCTCCACCGTTGCCGGCTTGGTGGCACCGGTGGCGGTATCGCCTTTGAAGCCGGGCTCGGTCTCAACCACGACCAGTTCAACGAAGTTCGGCAGCTCGATCCCGATGATGGCGTCATTGTAGAGCACCAGCATCACTTCCATGCCGTCCTTGAGCCACTTCTTCTGGTCGCCGACTTCCTTGCCGGTCACGGCGTGCTGGTCGTAGCTTTCCGAATCCATGAACGTGTATTCGTCATCCTGGGCATAGAGAAACGAAGCCGGGCGCCGCTCGATATGGGCGCGGGTCATTTTCTCGTTACCGCGGAAGGTGAATTCTTTCGTGTAACCAGTTTTGATATTCTTGAACTTAGCGCGTACGAAGGGAGAGCCTTTGCCGGGCTTGACGTGCTGGAATTCGATCACCTGCAGCAGGTCGCCGTCGATATCGACGGTAATGCCGGTGGAGAGATCATTGGATGAAACGAAGGCCATAGAGAAATCCTTTTAGTTCAGTATGCGCGCGCCGTTCGCGCCTACGGGGTTTTAGTCCTCCGCTTGCAGGGCTTGATGCGGATTGCCCTTGAGCGATTTTGCCTGGCGCACCAGCAGATAGCCCGCCAACAACACCAAACCTGAGCCTCCCAGCACACCCAGCCAGGCCAGCTTGCCGTAAAGAGCACCAGAACCGGGAGAGGAAAGCAACAGCATGGGGCTTTCCGCCACCTCGCCCTCCTCCTCTCGGAAGTTGCTGGAGCCAGACATCACCGGGGCCACAAATTTGACCTTCAAATCCAGGCGAGCTTCTTTCTTGGCCAGGCTGGCCTCGTCGGGGATGCTCAACTTCAACCAGATGGTTTCCTGGTCGTCTTTTTCGCTGGACTTCACCGAGATGCTGTCACCCCAACGGTTGTCCTTGGCCGAGGCATTGATCTTCTTGCCCTCGAGCTGAGCCTCGATGGACTCGGCCCGCCAGTAGCCCTTGATGCTGCTAATTTTACGGTCGAAGTAGTAGGTCGGCGAATCGCCCGGGCCGACCACTCCCGGGAAAAATTTCGCGTTTTCGCGCCAGCCGCAGGCCATTTTCATGAGCATGGGCAGCCCCATTAAAAAGAGGCCCCCACAAAGCAGACCGACGGCCAGGGGATGGCGGCCACTGGTGAGGTCAGCCAGGTTGCTTCGGCGCGGAGGGGCCAGCTCAGGAGCTTCTTCCACAAACAGCTTCTGCTCCTGGACTTCTTTCTGAGCCGCGGCCAGATGGCTGGCAACGTCCGTATTCGGATTCTTCAAAGCCGTCATCACGAACGCGGCGGCCAATCCGGCCAGCACCAGGCCTCCCCAGAAAACCACGGTGGGAATCGGAAATTCGACGCCCAGGGTGATCATCAGTGCGAAAGCAAAAACCATGACCAGCGCATTCAGACATCCGTAGCGGCCAACACGCGCCGCGGAGACCATTTCGGGCTGAACCATTCCGCAGGTCGGACAGCCATGGTGGTCGACCCCATTGGTCAGAGCATCAACTACGGCCTTGCTCAGATTGGCTCGAGCCTGATCGGCCGTGCCGCCCTGGGAGGTGCACTTTCTCGTCATGAAGTAGCGGAAAATGGTGCTACAGTTGACGCAGGTATGTACCTTCCAGCAGTTTGCCGTAACGCTGGCGTTGTATCCCATGATGACTCCCCCTGGCCGAAGCCAGCTTATTTGCGAGCGGGGTTTTCGACCGACTCCGTCTGATTCCCCGTCGACCAGGTCTTGGGCACCTCGCGGGCGATGAAATCAGCCAGAGCCCGATTGCCGGCCGGATTCAGGTGCCCATCATTGGGTAACGCATATTCGGCCTCGTGCCCCTTCAGCAGCTCCCGAGTCGAATAGTACGGGACTTTATTCCTGGCGCACAGCTGTTCGAAAAAAGCCCCCATTTTAAGCTGCTGCTCACGCCAGTAGTCGGTGTCGGTGGCCGTGTCAATGTAAACCATGTCCACCGTACAGTTAGCGGCCCGAGCCCGCTTGACCAAATCTTCAAAGAGAAGAGTATAGTAGTGTCCTTCCCGCTCGAAATCGGCCACTTTGCGCGACTCATCCGTCTCCGGGTGAAAGTCATTGCGGTGTTCCATTTTGCGGCGCACGAAGGCGATCAGACGAGCGCAGTAGGTCGAGCTCCACCAGCTCCCAAAGGGCTTCTGAATTTCCGGGTCGTTGATATTGGCCCGCACCTTCTCTATAAAGCCGGGCTTGAACTCGGGAGGATCCATCTGATCCTGCTTGCTGCGCGGCCCTTCGATATCCCAAAAGTCATTGCCGAAGGGACAGATGATGATGTGTTTGGGCTTGAGTTCATCGAACCAGAGCCGGAACAGGATGTATTCCTGCCAGATACTATCGCCCTGGCGGGCCATATTATAGGCCTTCCAGCCGTGTAGGCTGCGCAGTTGGGCCACCGCACAATCCTTTTCTTCGACGCCATGGCCATAGAGAAAAGAGTCACCGAAAACCAGGACCTCGTGGCCTGTCCCGGGCGGGTTGCGAAAAGCTCGCTCGTCTGTATCGTGGTGCCAGACTCGTCCGTTGACGGCCGCCAGCTTATGGTCGTTCGGAAACGGGAAGTTGAGGCGACTGAAGGGCTCGAAAAAATAGATCCCACCGCGTTCATTGGAATAGGTACGCACCAGCTCGTTGCAAACGTCCGTGCCCAGGTAGGGCGCGGTCAGACGCAACAAGCCTTCCAACATTCCCCATGAAATCAGGCAGACCAGCAACAGTCTGACCAATTTCCCTTTCCAGCCGTTCACGCCGCCTCGCGTTCTTGGGGGTGCACTCGAATCCTGCCGCCCTACCAGTGCTCTGGCAGCTCCCGAGCCATAAAATCGGCCAGAGCGGCGTTGCCGGCCGGGCTGAGGTGGCCATCGCCGGGCAGAGAATATTCAGGATGGTCCTGGGCCATCGGTTCCGTGTCGTAGAACGGAACATGGTTGGCCGCGCAGAGCTCTTTGAGGAATTCTTTGACCGCGCTCTGTTCGGCCCGCCACCCGTTGGGGACTGGGGCCACCGTCACAAAAACCACCTGCAAGCTGCAACCCGCACTCTGGCAGCGGGCCAACATGTCACTAAAGAGCAGTTCAAAATAGTGCTGCTCTCGCTGGCGCTGGGTCTGACGCAGGGACTCTTCCAGGGCCGGGGGGTCCGGGCGCCGTCCCTGCAGCCTGTATCCGAGCCACCTGAACAAACGGTAGCTGTAGCTGGTTGTCAAGAGGTTGCCGACGGGACGCATCCGATTCGGGTCCTGCATATTGTAGCGGACATTGGTTACGTAGTCCGGCTTGAGTTCTGGCGGATCGGCCTGCTCGGCCGGTGTGCGTCGCTCCAGATCCAGCAAGTCGTTGCCACAGCAGGTCAAGATCAGATGCTTGGGCTTGAGTTCATCAAAATAGAGCCGGAAAATCGTGTATTCCTGACTCAGGCAGTCCCCCTGGCGAGCTGCGTTATAGACCTTCCACTGATACTTCTGGCGAAGCCGGGCGATGGCGGTATCAGACTCATTGACTCCATGTCCGTAGAGGAAGGAATCGCCCAGAACCATGATCTCGTGGGCCGCTCCGGGGGGATTGCGCAGCCCCCTTTCATCGGTCTCGTTAAGCCAGCGATAACCGTTAAAAACCACCTGGTCCTTGGAATTGGGCCGCATAAACTGAGTGCGCGAGTAGTCTAGATCGATAAAATAGATGCCTCCCCGCTCGATCGTATAGCTACGGGTCAACTCGTTGCAAAGCTCAGAACTCAAATAGGAAGCAGAAAAGCGCAAAAAAACTTCAAGCAAACTAAGGAAAAATAGGGAAGAAAGCCCTAGCCGAACAAAAATCCCCCGCCAATTCTTCATCTTGTCAGGGCGTTCTGGTTCCCTCTATCAATCCCTTTGCCCCAGGAGGTTGCCAGATGGCGTCGTAGGCGAGGTACGATGGGATTGATTACCGCGACTCGAGCATTTTTCAAGGCCCTTTTCAACCGACAGTTCTCGAAGAAAGTGGACGAACTGTTGAAGGAAACGAAGGCTTTACCGCCGGGGCCTCCCCCACCCACGGCAGCCCAACTGCTGGCCGTGCTGCAGAAGGAAGGCCGCCTGCTGGACTTCCTTTCCGAGAGCCTGGAGGGGTTTGGAGACGCCCAGGTCGGCGGCGTGGCCCGTGGTGTCCACAGCGGCTGCGCCAAGGCACTGCAACAGTACTTGAGCCTGCAGCCCGTGCTCAGCCAGAAAGACGGTGAAAAAGTGGAAGTACCGGTAGGCTTCAGCCCGGCCGAAATCAGGCTGGTGGGCAAGGTTCAAGGAGACCCCCCTTTCCAGGGAGTCTTACGTCATCACGGCTGGAAGCTGGCCTCGGCCAGATTACCCGAACTGAAGACCGATGACGTGCTGGTACCGGCGGAGGTGGAACTGTGATTGTCGGGATCGATCTGGGCACAACCAACTGCGCCCTGGCCTACGTGGCCGAGGACGGGGTACAGGATTTCTCGATTCCCCAACTGATCGGCGACAGCGAGGTGGAAGGCCGCCCAACCCTGCCCTCCTATTTGTATCTGCCCTCCCAGCACGAATTTGCGCTGGGAAGCCTCTCCCTGCCCTGGGATGAAGTGGCCGACTTTGCGGTGGGCGTCATGGCTCGTGACGAGGGCGCCAAGGTTCCCGATCGGCTGATCGCCTCGGCCAAGAGCTGGCTGTGCAATGCCCAGGTGGACCGTCAGCAGGCCATCTTGCCCTGGAAATCGCCCGAAGAGGTGCCCAAGCTTTCGCCGGTCGAGGTTTCCACCCGCTACCTGCGCCATCTGGCCGACTCCTGGCGCTTTTCGCGGGTTGGTGGCAGTCTCAACGAACAACAGGTCTTCCTGACTGTTCCAGCCAGCTTTGACGCCGTCGCCCGCGAGCTGACCGTGGAAGCGGCCGAGCGGGCAGGTTTGGAGAATCTGACTCTGCTGGAAGAACCCCAGGCCGCCTTCTACGCCTGGCTGGAACAGATGGGCGACAGCTGGCGGGACTCGGTCAAGCTGGGTGACCACATTCTAGTTTGTGACCTGGGTGGTGGGACTTCAGACTTTACTCTGATCCGGGTGGACGAAGAGGAGGGTCAGCTGGCCCTGACCCGCCTGGCCGTGGGTGACCACCTGCTGCTGGGTGGAGACAATATGGACTTGAGTCTGGCCGCCACGGTGCAGGCGCGACTTAAATCTGAGGGAAAGAAAATTGACTCCTGGCAGTTTCAAGTTCTCACCCACCTGTGTCGCAATGCCAAAGAGAGGATGCTGTGTGACGACCCCCTGGAGCTGAGTCCACTGACCATACCCGGGCGAGGCGCCAAAATGTTGCTCAGCTCGGTCAGCACCGAAATCAAACGCAGCGAGGTCGAGCAAGTTCTGCTGGACGGTTTTTTCCCGGTCGTCAAGCGAGACGACTGGGCTCAGAGGCAACGACGCTTTGGCCTGACCGAACTGGGCCTGGCCTATGAATCCGAGCCGGCCATCACCCGCCATTTGGCCCGCTTCTTGCATCAGGGCGGCGAGTTCATCCAACCCACGGCCATCCTCTTCAACGGCGGCGTGTGCAAATCGCCCGGAGTGCAAAAGCGCCTGCTGGAGGTGCTCAATAGCTGGCTGGATCAACCGGTGAAAGTGCTTCCAAACCACGATTGTGATCTGGCTGTAGCTCGCGGCGCAGCTGCCTACGGGCGCGCCCGCCTTCAAGGCGGTGTGCGCATCCGTGGCGGTCTGACTCGCTCCTACTATATCGGCGTAGAGGTGGCCCGGCCGGCAGTTCCCGGCTTCGCTCCCCCCACCAAGGCCGTGTGCGTGGCTCCGCAGGGGCTGGAGGAAGGATCCACCGTGGACCTGCCCGGTATGGAACTGGGATTGGTGCTGGGTGAACTGGTGGAATTTCCTTTCATGACCAGCAACCAGCGTCCCGACGACCAGCCCGGCCAGAGCGTAGACGATTGGGAAGACGAAGACGAGATCGAGCAGATCGCCACCGTCACCAGCATTTTGCGCAGCTCCGAGGTGGAAGCTCCGGTGGTTCCGGTGCAACTGCAGACTGTGGCCACGGAAGTGGGAACCTTGGAACTGTGGTGTCAGCAAAAGGGCGGCCCGGGCCGCTGGAAACTCGAATTCGAAGTGCGGGATAACAAATGAGCAACTGGCTGGTCGGCATCGACCTGGGAACCTCCAACACAGCGCTGGCGCGCATCATGGGCGACGAGGGCAAGATTGAGACCCTCAAACTGACTCAGCGCGTTTCAGAATCAGAGGTCCGCGAGCAATCCCTGTTGCCCAGCTTTCTCTATTTGCCGGGCGCTCACGAACTGCCGGAAGGCTCGTTGGCCCTGCCCTGGGACAAGAAGCGAGACTTTATGGTGGGCGAATTCGCCCGGGTGCAAGGTTCGCGTGTGCCCGGACGAGTGGTGGTCTCAGCCAAATCCTGGCTGGCCCACCGCCAGGCCGACCCCAGCCAGCCCTTGCTGCCCTGGGACGGAGCCCCAGATGCTCCAAGGGTTTCGCCGGTCGAGGCTTCGCGACGCTATCTGGAGCATCTGCGCGAAGCCTTCTTGCATCAATATCCCGATCATCCGTTGGACGAGTGCGAGATCGTGCTGACCGTTCCAGCCTCCTTCGATGAGCTGGCCCGCGAACTCACCGTTTCGGCCGCCCGCCAGGCCGGCCTGGACAAGATCACCCTGCTGGAAGAGCCTCAGGCGGCATTCTATCATTATCTCTATGCCAACGGCCTGAGCGTCGAGAATCCCCAGGGCTTGAATCCAGGCGATCAGATCCTGGTTTGCGACATCGGCGGCGGCACCAGTGACTTCACCTTGATCGAGTATGCCGAAAAGGGCTTGCGTCGTGTGGCCGTGGGTGAGCACCTGATGTTGGGTGGCGATAACCTGGACATCTCGCTGGCTTATCTGGTGGAGCCGCGTCTGGGCTCCAAGCTGGACATTCTGCAGTGGGGCGTGTTGCGCAATGAGTGCCGCCGCGCCAAGGAACTGCTGCTGGGTGACGATCCGCCCGACAAAGTGACGGTGACCGTGCCGGGTTCGGGCTCGAAACTGCTGGCCGGCACCATGCAGGCCGATCTGACCCGCGAAGAAGTTGAAAAACTGGTGCTGGACGGCTTCTTCCCTCAGGTTCCCATCGATGAGCCGTTACAGGCCGAGCGTCGCCTGGGCTTTAAAGAATGGGGACTGCCCTACGCCAGCGACCCGGCCGTGCCCCGCCATCTGAGTAGTTTCCTGCGCCGCCACGGACGGCGCGACAACATTCCCAACAAGATTCTTTTCAACGGTGGCGCCTGTCGAGCCACCGCCATCCGCCAGCGCATGCTGGGTATCCTGGAAAAATGGCGGGGCGGCCCGGTTGAGGAGTTGCCCAATCCGGAGTCCGATCTCTCGGTTGCGCGCGGAGCCGCCTACTACGGTCACCTCAAGCGCAGCGGCGGCAAACGCATCGGCGGCGGTATCGCACGCAGTTACTATCTGCAACTGAGCACCGACGGCACCTCTACCCAGGCCCTGTGCGTGGTACCGCGCAACCTGGAAGCCGGCTCCCGAGTCGACCTTCAAGAGCCGGTACTGCACCTGACACTGGAGCGACCGGTGCGCTTTCCCATCTTCAGCTCTTCCAACCGACCTGAAGACCAGCCCGGCACCCTGGTGGACATCGCCGCCGCGGGCGGCAGTGAGGAATCCGAGTTCCAGGTTCTGCCGGCCATGGAAACGGTGGTGCGCGCCCCGGATTTGAAGGTTGAAGAAGTACCGGTCCTGCTCTCAGGCGAGGTCACCGAGATCGGCACTCTATCGATCGCTTGCCGTATGCTGGAAGGCAAGCGACGGTTCCAGCTTGAGTTTCCGCTGCGCGGCGACGTGGTGCTGGAGGGCGGGCCCGAATTCCCCCCTGAAGTGGTCAAACAGGCCAAAGAAATGATCGCCGAGGCCTTCCAGCGCAAACCGAAATCTTTAGGCCAGGGCGGAGTGCGACCGCGCAGCCTGCTGGCAAGTCTGGAGCAGCACTTTGGACTGGGTCGACAATTGTGGTCAGTCGCTCTGCTGCGCGCGCTCTGGGACGGCTTCGTGGATGTCCACGCCCGCCGGCGGGTGGAACCCGAGTATGAGCAAAGCTGGCTGAACGGTGTGGGCTACTGCCTGCGTCCCGGCACCGGTTCCAAGCTGGACGCCTGGCGCGTGGAAAAAACCTCAGCCCTGCTCGACTCCTGGCTGCAATTCCCCAAATTAGAGCCGGTGCGGATGGAGCTTTGGGTCACTTTGCGCCGCCTGGCCGCGGGCCTGAGCGTGAGCCGTCAGGAACAACTCTGGACTCAGCTGGCGGCGGTGATGATCCCCGGCCGCAAGCATTGGAAAACCAGGGTTCCCCACGAACGAAGTCTGGCCGAGGACAATGAGCTACTGCGCCTGGCCGTCTCCCTCTCGCAAATTCCGGTCGGCGACAAAGTGTTGCTGGGCGAAATCATTATGAAAAAGTTCCAAGGCACCCGCGATGATCTGTGGCGCATCGCCCGTATCGGCAGTCGCAATCTGCTCGGGGCCGGCCCTCAATGGGTGGTTCCTCCCGATGCGGTCTGGCCCTGGGTCAGCAAAATTCTGGATTCGAAGTGGGTGGAGAAAGAAACCATCGGCTGGGCTTTGGCCACCATGATGCGCAAAACCGACGACATCAAGCGCGACTTTTCCGAGGAACAGATGGACCGCGTCCGCAACCGCCTGATCAAGGAAGGTCAGCAGGCCCACCTGGCCAGCCTGGACGGCGAAACCGGTGGCCAGCAGGAAGCCGCCGCCCTGTTGGGCGAGGCCCTGCCGGTGGGCATCCGACTCTAGGTCAGCCTCAGCGGACTCCGAACCAGCTCCGGTGAGCTTTGGAGTTCAGGCCGTCACGGATGCTTCCAGCCTCTTGCCTGGAGCCTTCGGCGATAGCTTGCAGCAGCTTCTGGTGATAAAGCGGGCGCTGGGCCGGCTCCACTTGAAAATCCCGGTAGATCCCGTCGGCCAGCTTTCGTTCCGAGTCGCTGGCCTGGGGCCATCGACTGATCAAGGACAGACTGGCTCGGGTCAGCTCGGACGAACCCTGAGCGCTCAGCCTGGGGGTCACCTGCAGAATGGCTGAAGCCAGAGACTCGGCCCGATCCTGAGGTGGGTTCAGCAGCAGTCGGGCCAGCTGACTCCGGTCGGCCGAGCTCAAACTGGAACCACTGGTATGGAGTAAGTCTGCCATCCGGCGCTGCTCGGGCGAAAGGTCCTGATCGTAGGCCATTCGCAAAGTTACGGCAGCAAACATGCGCTCGCCAGTTTTGGGGCTCAGGTTGGGGGCCAACCGGCCGAACCAGTCTGCATAACTCCGGCTTCGCTCTTGCCGATCAGTCAGGCTGGCCTGAATCTGGTGCAGGTCTGTTTCGGAAGCATCCAGCAAATCCAGCGTCAGACTGGCCTTCTTGCGGAGATCCGGCGGGGCTGGCTGTAAAATCATCAATTCCAAAGCCTGATCACGCACGGAATTTTTCAGAGCCTCTGGCGAAAGCTGCTTCCAACTCTCGCCCAGAAGGGCCACCCGGGAAGCCGGAATGTCCTGACCTTCAATACGCACGGATGGACTCTTCAACGACTGCTGAAAAGCCACTCCGTAGGCATCGCCGACGACTGTGCCGTCGGGCCGGGCCATCATGGCCTCGACATGACCTTCAAGCTTGCCCTGATTCCAAAACAAGGCTTCTACCACGCCAGCCTGGCTCTGACCGGCTGCGGCCAGGGAGGTCACGGCCATCGAGGTGTCTGAACTCTCCCAGTAAGGAATCCCCAGGCAGCGAGCAAATTCTCCCGCGCTGGCGCCTTTGTTGGCTCGCAAATCCAGGGCCTGTTGGTAGCTGACCTGGTGAGTATCGGCGTAGCATTGGCCAAGCACCCCAACTGTCACGATGGCCTGTGCCTTGGAGGCATTGTCGGGTCCTCGGAAGTCGGCCATGCGCACGGCACTTTGGAGCTGCTCGGCGGTGAGTGAAAAACGACGCTGATTCTGAGTCTGGATGCTGTAGCCGCCTTGACCGTCCTTCTCAACCTGGGGATAAAGCCGACCTCCCCAGACCGCATTGCTGGCCTTGGCGAAGGCAACCGTGGTGCAGTTGCCGTGTTGACCTTGCTTCCAGCTGGTGAGGTCTCGAAAATGGGGAATCTGCCTGGCCTGCGAATCTTCAAAATTCCGGGCCAGGGTGGCGTTCCAATTCTGGCCGGTAGCGGCCCCGGCCGGTCCCATCAGACCTGCGCAGCAAGTCAGCGCCACGGCCAGAGCGGACACCGCCTTGCGCCAGGGGACCGGATTCAGTCGGGAGCGGCCCGACAGTTGCACCTGATCGCCAGCCTGGCTGGCCGATTCCCCGGAGCGGGCGGTTCCGGACCGGGCTATTGGCTTCCGAGAGAGAGCAATTTCTGAGTGCTGGCTGATCTTCATGACGGCTTACCTGGAAAATATAGAACCAGAGGCTGAAAGAAAACTCACCGAAGCGAAGGACCCTTAGTGTGAGACCTTGACCCGCATGCCCTCGACCAGGGTGGTATCCGGCACGGCCACGATGCGGTCGGACAGGCTCAGACCTTTGGTGATCTCCAGTTCGGTCTCGGAAGCGAGACCCGCTTCCACCGGCTGAGCGTGGAGACGGTCGCCCTCCACCTTCCACACCAGTTTGGAGCCTTTCTCCC
This sequence comes from bacterium, assembly GCA_018266105.1. GTDB lineage: Bacteria > Vulcanimicrobiota > Xenobia > Xenobiales > JADMJV01 > JADMJV01. The sequence goes on from JAFEBA010000007.1 coordinate 130,562, forward strand.
CCTGCAAAGCCGAAAATCGGTCAATCAGCAAAACATCCGGGCGAGAGCGAACCAAAAACCGAGCCTGCAATTGATAGCCAACTCCCAGGCCGCCCGGCTCACCCTCCAGAGCGACCACCACATTGACTCGCTGCTGTTCTATGCCCAGAGAGGAGAGCTTGGTGAAGCCGGCCGGCTCCACTTGCTTGACCCTCCCCTTCCAGCTCTTGTCAGAGGCCTCGAGGACCACCCGAGTGCCGCTGGCGATGCGCACCGCATCGCTGGTCAGCACCTGGCTGACCACTTCAAGGTCCTTGAAACTGCCGAGCAAGAGCAAGGGAGAGCCGGCAGCCAGTTCGCGCGGTCCTTCTTCAAAGCGCTTGAGCACCACCCCATCGATGGGCGAACGGATTTCCGAGCGCCCCAGTGCGTGCTCGGCCCGAGCTTCCTCTTGTTGAGCCTGCAGAACGCGCTGCTGCAACAACGGCGCCTGAGCCAATCGACGCGACTCTTCCTGACCCAGCCGGCCTACTCGGGCCGCAGCAGCCGTCAGGTCCTGCTCCTGAGCCGACAATTCCTTCCGGAGCTTGCGCACAGTCTCCCGGCTGGCTCGTTCGGCCAGCTGGAACTGCTCGAAATCCCGCTCCGGCATCAGTTCCTTAGCCAGCATCGGACCATAGCGTTTGACGTCGACGCGAGCCTGTTGCCAGCGTGCCTCAGCTTCGCGGAGCTGAGCCTGCAGCGCCCCCCGGCGTTGGTTTAAAGCGGACATTTGAGCGCGCGCCTCAAGCACGGCCTGGCGCTCCACTCCGACGTCCCCCAGCAGCGCCAGGTCCTGCTGAGCTTCGGCCACGCGTGCCCGGGCCTGCAGCAGACTGGAACGCTGGTCAAAACGGTCAAACTGAACCAGAATCTGTCCGCGCCGCACGCGATCACCCGGCTTGAGGGACACCCGGCCAATGCGGCCGCTGACCGGGACCTGAACCGGATACTGCTGGCTCAACCGAGTCTCGGCCTTCTCCGTAAAGGACTCGGTGATCTCTCCCCGATGCGGCGAGACCACGCGCATCTCCGGAGGCGGTGCACAGCCAGCCAGAAAGATAACCCAGATCCACTTCTTCATTCGCGCACCTTCAAAGCATCCAACCAGTTCAGTCGGCCCACCATGCGGAGCACCACCAGTTGAGCCAGACTGATAAAAAACAGCATAAGTCCCACGCTCAAAAGAATCCGGTGGAATGGCACCAGGGTTGGGAAACGAAAAAAATCCGTGTCGTAGCTGGCCGTAATGGACTTGACCAGCACGGCACCCAGAGGCAACCCGGCCACAATGCCCAACCCGTTGAGGAGATAACTTTCCATCACGAAGATGCCAGCCACCTCTTCGGGATTCAGTCCCAGCACCCGAAAGGTTCCCACCTCTCGAGAACGCTCCGAGAGCGAAACCAGGGCCAGATTCAAAACGCTGCCAAAGGAAAGCAGCGCGGCGAAAGTAGAGAGGATTCCCAGTGAGGTTCCCAGCGACTGATCCAGAGTGGCGCGCATCTTGGCATAGGAAGTCAGGCGCCAGTTCAGCCCCAGAACCCAGGGCCGAGGCACCATCTGGACACCCAGATGTTGGGCCGAGCTACGCAGCAAAACCGAACTGGCCGAACGGTCCTCCCCGATCAATCGACTGAGGTAGGCCAGATCACAGTAGGCGCCCATGCCCAAATAGGTGTCCACAATCTGGGTGACCAAACAATCGTTTTCGCGCCGCTCTCCCACCAGCGGCTTGACTCGCACCAGATCTCCCACTCTAGCCTGCAGTACGCTGGCCGCGCGAGCCGAAAGCACCAGTCCCTGAGCCTGCGGACGCACCGGATAGCCCCGTTGGTCCAGGGGAAGGTAAAGACGAGCATCTGGAACCAGACCGGTCAGACTGACCCTGCGGGTGCGAGGTCCGAAGCTCAAATCGCAGGGGACGTTCAGTTGTCCCTCTACCACCTCCACTCCGGCCAGACCGCGCAGTTCGCCCAGACTGGCCCAATCGCGGGGCTCGCGCAGAAGGATGGTAAGGTCCTGGTGGCTGGTGCGCCGAAACTCGTAGTCGTTGAGAAATTTGATGGAGTCTCCCAAGCAAAAAGCCTCGACCATCAGAGCGGTGGCCATGGCGCTCCCAAAAGCCGTCACCAAACAACGAAAAGGATTCCTCATTAAACTGCGCAGAACCATCTTGGTCGCGAAGGACATTCTTGACCACAGCCAGCCCCAGCCTTCCAGCCAGATCGCGCCACCCAGCTCGGGCGGAGCCGGGCGCATCGATTCGGCCGGCTCCAGGCGAAGTGCAGAGCGGACGCCGCCCCAGCTGCCCAGGCAGGCAAAGAAGAGGCAGACCAGCACCCCCCCGGCCAGAACCTGCGGATAGGATCCAGCTCGTATGCTGGGTAGCTCGTAAAACTGTGCATAGAGCGCCACCATCGTGCGCTGCAGCCATATTCCCAACATCAACCCGGCCAGCGCCCCGGCCGAGCCGATACACAGACCGATGCTCAAATAGTGACGGGCCACCTGCCAGGCGCTGTAACCCAACGCGCGCAAAGTCCCGATCACCACTCGTTGCTGGGCCACCATTCGTCCCATGACCACGTTCAAGACCAGGGCGGCCACCGCCAGGCAGATACCTGGCAGCACTGTGCTGCTGATCTTGAGACCCTGGAGTTCTCCGGCCAGCACCTGCACCGAGGCCTCTTCGCTGTCCACCGTGGCTTGCAGAACCCCGTATGGTTGGAGTCGTTCCTGCAGGAGCCTCAGGGTATTGTGCAATTGAGAGCGGTCGGCCACCGTGCCCAAGACCTGATTGCAGGCCCCCTCCAGATCTCCAAGCTCCTGTAATTCCGGAAATGGCATGTAAAGCACGGGCGTACGCCCTGGATCAGGAACCACACCGCTGCCCGGCGAAATCACGTAGACGTACTCTGGGGAGCGCGCCCGCCCCACCACCGTGAGTTTGCGCTCCTGCCCCTGGAGCAAGACGGCCAGGCGGCTTCCAGGATTGAGGTCATTGGCCCGTCCGAATGCCTCGTTGATGATGGTCTGCCCCGGACCTCCGGAAAACCAGCTACCCCGGGTCAGGCTCAGGGCGTCATTGAGCGGCTGATGGTCGGCCGGCAGCGAATGGACCGTTCCTGACAGGAGATCGCCTTTGAACTCCACCCGCAGGGGCAGACTGATGCGCGGCTCCAGCTGGGCGACATTGGGGATACGCCGCAATTCTTCCAGGAACCCCAGCGGAGCTCGTTTGAACTCGAGATTGAAATGAGCCAGTCGGCACTCTCGATAAAAACGCTCGCGAGCCAGATCCATGTCCAGATAGGTGCAGGCCAGCCCGGTCAGGCAGCCCTCCCCCACCGCGGCGATGGCCACCAGCGCCAGCAGGGAGCCCTTGCGCATCCAGAGCTCGCGACCGAGTTTGCGCCAGAGCGTTCTCACAGGTTGAGTTCCTCAGCCGAAACCGGTTGCTGCGTGCGCAGGGCGGTGATACTTCCGTCCCGCAATTCGGCCACTCGATGGCCAATTCGGGCCGACTCCAGACTATGGGTGATCATGACCACCGTCTTACCCAGGCGCTGATTGACGTCTTGCAAGAGGCTTAAGATCTGCCGGCTGGTTTCGCTATCCAAATTGCCGGTCGGCTCGTCGCACAAGAGCAGGCTGGGATTGCCCGCCAGGGCCCGGGCAATAGCAACTCGCTGCTGCTGACCACCGCTGAGCTGAGAAGGAAAATGATGGCCGCGCTGCTCCAAACCCACAAGAGCCAGCGCCTCACTGGCCTTCATCGGTTGGCGCGCGATCTCCACCACCACTTCCACATTCTCCCGAGCGGTGAGAGTCGGCACCAGATTGAAGAACTGGAAGACAAATCCAATCTGATGGCGCCGATAAAGGGTCAGAGCCCGGTCGCTGGCGCGGGCCAAGTCCTGTTCTCCGAAGAGAACCTGGCCGGCCGTCGGTCGATCCATGCCGCCCAGCAGATTGAGCAAGGTGCTTTTGCCCGAGCCACTCTGGCCCAAGATCACCAGGAACTCGCCTTCAAGCACGTCCAGACTGGCCTGGCGCAGGGCTGGGACCTCGATTTCGCCCATCCGATAGCTCTTACTCGCGCCCAGCAACCGTAGCAGAGGCTTCATGAACTCTTGCTTTCCAAGCCTCAGCAGGAATCGCCTGCGCGCGGCTGGGTCAGACTAAGGAATCAGGTCGCCAAGGCCGTCTCCGAAGATTCGGGCTGCGCCCTGATAGTCTCCCTGCTCGATCTTCTCTTCAAGTTGCTGCTGACGCACCTTGCCGGTCAGGCTCTTGAGCTCCTGAGCGGAATGGACGGTGACCGGAGCGGCCTCGGGTCCGGCATAATAATACAGATTGTAGCCCTGACTCAGATTGTCCAGAGCCTCGACCGGCACGACCTCGGGTTGATATTTCACAAGCTGGCCGAGCGGGTTGGTCGAGTCGCTGCGCAGGGAACCGCCGTGCTCTTGAGCCACCTGCTCGAGAAAGTTCAGTTGCTTGAGAGCTTTGACGCTCTCGCTACGGGTCATCTGAACCTGAGCCGCCGGCGCCGCCAGGGCTCCTCCGGCTGCCAGACCCAATGCCAGGACCGACCCGGTCCTTACCCAGACATCGCGAGAAGGTTCCGGGTGCGGGTTGACCTCAAGAGCCGGGGGCCTGGAGCAAGACGGCCTGACCTGATTGGCCGGACGGGGGGTGTGTAAGGGACTGAGCGACTTCATGGAGACCTCCTGAACTTTTGCTCAGACTGACACACCACGATCATCCGTGCGTGAAAATGCCGTCAAATCAAAAAAGACCACCCCGTTCAGGAGTGGTCTCTTTCTTCGCTCGGCTGAATCTAGAACAGCGGACGGGGGCCAGCCACCGCGCCCATCGGGCCGGCCGCGGCGAAAGCGCCACCGGCTCCTGGAACGCCACCCATCATCGGGTTCATTCCACCCATCCCGCCCATCTGGGCCTGCAGCTTCTGCATCTTGTGCATCAGCTTACGCATCTTCTTCATCTTGTGGGCCATTGGGCCACCACAACCGCCAGGGCCACCGGGGCCGCAAGGTCCGCCCATTCCCGGACCCCCAAAGCTGTTGCCGAAGTTGGGCACGCCCTGAGGGGCACCGAACCCACCGAAACCACCGGGACCACCG
>JAFEBA010000080.1 GCA_018266105.1 bacterium
CCACGAGGTCAATATCAAGATTCTCTTTGGTCAGATGATTTCGCGTGGCGAGCTCACACTGGAGCAGCGCAATCAGGTGCTGGGAGAGATGACCGATGAGGTCAACAAACTGGTGCTCTCTGACAACTATCACCAGACCCTTTCGCTTTCCATATCGCAGCGACGCAGTCAGGAAAGCATGGATGTATTTATCTCCATGATGAACTATCTGTCCGATCGGGGCGGCCTGCGCACGGACGTGGAGTTCCTGCCCGACGCTCGCACCTTGCAGGAGCGGGCACGTTCCGGGCGCGGATTTACTCGACCGGAGCTGGCCATTCTGATGGCCTATTCCAAGATGGGCTTGTTCCGACGAATTCTGGAAACCGACTTCCCGGATGAGCCCGCCTTCCAGAACCAGTTGGTGGAGTATTTCCCCACCGCCATGCAGCAGCGCTTCCCTGACTGGATCAAGCGCCACCCGTTGCGACGCGAAATTATTGCCACCCAGTTTACCAACCGGGTCATCGACCTGCTGGGCATGACCTTCGTGCACCGCAAGATCCAGGATACGGGCGCCAGTCCGATTCAGGTGGTGCGGGCGGCCCTGTCGGCGCTGGAGATCGTGGGAGCCTACGACTTCGTGCGCCAGGTTAATGCTCTCGATAATGTGGTGCCGGCTGCGGATCAATACGCTGCTCTGGAGCGCCTCAATGTGGCTGTTGAGAATGTGGTGGCCTGGACGCTGTTGACTGATGCCGACCTGAGTTCGCTGACGGAGTTCATTCAGCGATACAAGAAGCCGCTTTCTGAGCTGCGCGGCCAGTTGGCCGAGTTGTTGCCGCCCAAGCAAATGGAGCGCTTCAATCGTCTGAACGAGCAGGCTCACGCCAAGGGATTCCCGGATGACGTGGCTCAGGCTCTGGTGAGCCTTGAATGGGTGCCCAGCGCTCTGGGAGTGATTGAGACCGGTTTGCAGGCCAAGCTGAGCCTGTCCGAAGCGGCCACTCGCTACTTTGCCCTGGGCGAGCGCTTCGAGCTGAGCTGGCTGCGCAATACCCTGAAGGCTCTGCGGGTCACCGACAAATGGGAACAGATTGCGCTCGAGGGTCTGGCCGTCGAATTGCGCCGGGTTCAGCTCCAGCTGGTGTTGAGCAATCAGGAGTTTCCCAACGTGGACGGTGGACTGGTCTTTCGTTACTTCAACGCTCTGGAGGAAATCAAGGCCCGGGGCAGCCTGACGCTAGCAGCCGGGGATGTGCTGGCTCGCATGCTCAGCCAGATGGCTCAGGGCGCCCACAGTCATGACCCGCGCACTCTGGAAACTCTGCCCGCACTTCCGGGCGTGAAGACCAAGCGACGCTGAGCTCCTCGGGGAACTCGCCAGATGGGCACTGCATTGGTTCAGCTATGCAGTGCCCATCTTTAGACGATCTGACGCCGGTCCATCTCAATGAATGCGAGCGGTGCCGGAAGCTGCTGGCATTGCAGGAAGGCTTGCGCGCCAAGTTGCGCCAGTCCGAGGGCGAGGTGCCGATCCCCCAGGGCTTCCAGGAGCGCCTCAAGGCTCGCCTGGATCGTGTGGAACGGGCTCCAGAACGGGGTCGGCTGGCCTCCAGTGGCTGGATCGGGCGGGCCTTCCGGTCTTTCGGTCTGGCTGCGTGCCTGGCGCTTGCCTTGTTGCCCTGGCTGACGCGCAATCAGAGTTCGAGTTTTCGACTGTCCGAGGCTTTGGCTGAACATCACTCGGCCTGTTGGGCCTTGCCCAAGAATTCCCGCTGCGCCTCAGATTGGGAAGCCTGGAGTCAGGCTCACCAGAACCCTGAGGTTCCCGTGCCGCTGAGTGCGTCGGCCGGTTTACAAGAGCAGGAGCGTCGCATTTGCCCCTTCGGTGATGTGGGCAAAGGGCCTCATCTCTTGTTGCACGACCCAAAGGGTCGCCAGGCTTCGTTGTTTGTTTTGCCTCTGGCGGAGTCGCAGGACCGCCTTCCTAAGCGGCCTGTGGCCTATCGGATCGGCACGGATACGGTGGCCCTGTGGCACGGGCCTCACTGGGGCTTTGCCCTGGTGTCGCCCGCTTCCGAAAACGAAACGCTGGAGTGGATTCAGCCTGCCCTGGGCAGCGACCAGCCCTGGCTCTACCTGGCGGCCCGCTGAGATGTCCATCGATCCCGAGTTGCGCCAGCGATTTGATCAAGAGGCTGTGGTTCACGCCGAAGCTCTGTATCGTTTCGCTCGCCGCCTGGCGGACAGCGAGGATCAGGCCGAAGACCTGGTTCAGGAGTGCTTCGAGAAGGCTTTGCGAGCATTTCATCAATATAAGCCAGGTACAAACTGCAAATCCTGGCTTTTCACCATTCTGCACAATTGCCATCGAATGCGAATGCGCTCGGCGCAGAATCGTCGAGAGATTCTCGACCCGGGCGATGACCCGAAGTTTTCATTGCTCGATCGTCTGATGGAGCACGAGGTTTCCTCGGAGCAGGCCTTCTTTGACGCCACTCCTAGCGATGAAGTGCGTCAGGCGGTGGGGGAGTTGAGCGAAGCGCTCCGTTCGGTGGTCTTGCTCTCGGATGTGGAGGGGCTGACTTATCAGGAGATTGCTGAGGTTCTATCCGTGCCCTTGGGAACGGTGCGTTCACGCTTGAATCGGGCCCGAACCAGTCTCGGTCAGAAGCTGTGGAAGTTATTTCGCGAGCGCGTGCCTGCCCTGGCTCGATGATCGCCCGCGTCTTTTCAGAAGGGGTCGGCCCCCTGCTTGCGCCCCTGGGGTTTACTGGGGGTGGCTCGCTGCTCCGCAAGGACCTGTGGGTTCTGGAGATTCTGCCGGGGACCAGCGCAGAGCTTTTCGCCGTGGGCGTGGGCAAGGGCGGCAAAACCTGGAAGGATTGTCCACAGCAGACAACTCTGGGCCATTTGTGGAAGGGCCAGGCGCATCACTGGATGATCGCCACCCCGGCTGACATCAAGCCGGCAGTGGAAGAAATTACGGTGTTGGTTTTGGAAAAGGCCCTGCCCTGGTTCATGGGCGGGAGCGACTAGGAGCAGTTCCTAGATCAGGCCCTTTTTGATTGCGATCACGGTCGCTTCGGTGCGGTTATTCACATGCAACTTCTGGAAGATGTTGGAAATGTGGTTGCGCACGGTGTGTTCGCTGATATCCAGTTCGTCTGCGATGATCTTGTTGGGTTTGCCGTCGGCAACCATCTTCAAGATCTCCTTTTCGCGGGGGCTGAGCGAAGCCAGGGCAGCGTCATATAGATCGTCTTTGCGGTGAGTGGGGTTGGCGAACTCGGCCAGCAGGCGGTCTGCCAACAGGGGCTCCAGGCTGGAACCCTCGTGGAAAACCTGGCGTACGGTGGAGGCTACCTTTTCGGACGGGTTATCCTTGGTCAGGTAGCCGCAAGCACCGGCCTTCATGGCCCGAAGCAGGTGAGGCAGATCCTTATTGACCGTCAGAATCACAATGCGAGTGACCGGAACCAGTGCCTTAATCCGACTGCATACCTCGATGCCGTCGATGTCGGGCAGATTCAGATCGAGCAAAATGACGTCGGGCGCGTGAGTCACCGCCAGATTGACGGCTTCGGCGCCGGTCGTGGCCTCGCCGATCACCTGCAGGTCTGAGTGCTGTTTGAGAAGGCTTTTGAGTCCCTCGCGAAAGAGCAATTGGTCCTCTACGACCAGTAGTCTAATCGGCTCTTCTGTTTTCCCCATCACTCTGCATTTACCAACGAGCACACTCGCTCCTCCAAAAATAGGAAACTCAATTGAGTGTAAAAGCACACCCCAATGCGTCCAGTTTGGACGCAATTTCTTAACCTGCACCGCATCCAAAGGAGCTATACTGAAGGCCCGAACCAAAAAATCCACCTAACTTTGAAGGAATTTCAAGGACATTGGTGGGTAAGCGCGTATTGGAGGTGCAACGCCCATGGATCCAATTGTCATCTTGAGTGCTATCTTCGGTTTGCTGCTCGCCTGCGTGCTGCACGAGTGGGCCCATGCCCGGGCGGCCTATTCTCTGGGTGACCCCACCGGCAAATATGATGGTCGGCTCAGTCTCAATCCGGTCGTCCACCTGGACCCCATCGGATCGTTGGTGTTGCTGATCTCCTCGGTGGGAACGATGGGGGCGATGCCGATCGGATGGGCCAGGCCGGTGCGCCATGACCCCGAAAACTTTCGCGATCCCTTCCTGGACGTGGCCCTGGTGGCCGCTGCCGGTCCCTCGATCAACTTCATTCTGGGCGTGCTTTTTGCTTGTGCTTACCGAGCCGGGCTTCCCTTTCCGCTCTTCTGGGCCATGCTGGTCAAGATGAATATCGGTTTTGGGTTGTTTAATTTGCTGCCCTTCCCGCCCCTGGACGGCTGGAAGATGATTCAGGCCGTGCTGCCCAAAGATGTCTCTCGCTCTTTGCGCGACCTGGAGCGCAAACTTGGCAATCACGCCGCTCCCGTGATTCTGGTGCTGTCCTTTTTCATTATTGGTCCCTACGTGATTTCGCCTCTCTTCGCTAAAATCATGGGATTGTTGCTGGGATACTGATGGCTCCGGGGTTCCAGCAACACGCCGTCAAAAGCAACTACCAGGTATCCTTGCCCCAATTTGAGGGGCCGCTGGACCTGCTGTTGCATCTGGTGGATGATGAGAAGCTGCCCCTCAACGAGATTTCGCTTGCGGCCGTGGCCAAGCAGTATCAGGCCTACCTCAAGACCCTGGAGCAACTGGACGTCGAGATCGAGAGCTCCTACATTGTGGTCTTCTCTCAATTGCTCGAACTCAAGTCCAAGCTGCTGCTCCCGCCCGAGCCAACTCCCATGGATATGTATGAGGAAGACTTTTGTCCCGCCATGGCCGGAGATGACTACGTCGAGGACGCTCCCAACGAGCTGCTGGATCAGCTGCAGGCCTACCGATTGGTCAAGGATGCGGCAGACTGGCTCTACAACCGGGAGACCCGCAGCATGGCCCAATATTCGCGACCCGTGGGGGTCCACGAAGTGGACTGTCCCGAGCTGGACGTCTCGCTGGAGGCGCTGGCGGCCACCTGGGTGCGCATGGACCGAAAATATGAGGCCCCCCGACGACCCGTGGAGCTTCGGCGGGTGGTCCTTTCCGTCCCTGACCGGGTCAAGCAGCTCTGGGAAATGTTGCGCCGCAACCCGCGCACTTTCTTCCACGAAGTGCTCAACGGGGATTGGAATAAAGCTTACGTTATCGTCACCTTCCTGGCTGTATTGGAACTGGTGCGCCGCAGTCGCGTCAGTGCTCAGCAGGACTCGGTGGATAGCGAAATCGTGTTGAGTCCCTATGATGGCGCCAAAGACATGGGCGCCCCCGAAACCGCCGAGGAGTATCGATGAGCCGTAACGACTACCCATCCCCTGATGAACGCTTCCGTATCCTGGAATCGATGATCTTTGTCAGCCCCACACCGGTGCGTCTGAGTGAGCTGGCCGAGGCCACCGGGTGGACGGAGGGAATGATCGAGCGCGACCTGCGCCAGGTCAGCGGGCGCTATATCGACCACGGGCTGGAACTACAGAGAGTGGCCGGTGCCTATCGCCTGGTCACCAAGGCCGAGCTCAGCGAGCACGTAGAGCGATTGATCGGAGTGCAGACAAGGCGTCGACTCTCTCGTTCGCAGTTGGAAACGCTGGCTGTGGTGGCTTATCGTCAGCCGGTGACGCGTGCTCAGGTCGAGGCTTATCGCGGCGTGAACTGTGAGCGATTGCTGGCGCAGCTCAGCGATCTGCGCCTGATTCGCGAGGCGGGGCGGGCTGAGCTGCCGGGCCGTCCCTATATTTACGCGACCACTGTCGAGTTTCTTCGCTACTTCGGCATCGACAAGCTGGAGAATCTGCCGGATATGGGAGAGCTCAAGCGTCAGCCGGTGGAGGGAATCTCCGCCTCTCAGGCTCTCTGGAATGCCAGCGCTCGGGGCGAATCCAGCTGGGATGCGCCGGTGGAAGCCCCGGTTGTGCCCGAGCCCGCTCCGGCCGCTGTGGCTCAGGCCCCTATTATCCAGGCCATGGGCCCCATCGCCGAGGAAGCTTCCGGCACGACCAAAAGTCTGCGTAAACTGTTAGATAAGATCAGGGGTCGCAGCCCGGCCAAGGTCAGGGTCGAGGAAGCCAGCTAGAGCTTTCCTGACGGCCGCGAACTCGTGAAAACTCGTCTGGCTCGGCCGGAAGACCTGCCGGAACTCGAGCGGTTGCGCCGGGCCGTAGCCTATCCCGGCTCGATTTTTCTAGACTCGTCGGCCTATCTGGAACGAGCCCTGCAGCGTCTTCGCGAAAGCCTGCCTCGCCTGGAGGAGTTGCCAGACCTGCGGGTGGTATTGCTACTCGAGGAAAATCGGGCCGTTGGATACCTCCTGATGGTTCTGGACGATGAGCACGGGGTGACTCACCAGTTGCAGACCGTCATTCTGGATTTCGCCGTTTTTGGCTTCGAAGCTCTTTCCAAATTGGTAGCACGAGCGCGCAAGATTGCGGATGCCTTCGAAAACGAGTATCTGGTGGTGGATCTGGCAGCCACTGACAAGCGCACTCAGTTGTGGTTCTACCGCTGCGGCTTTCGGGCCGAGCAGGCTCGGGTGGTTCGGCTGATCGCGCCTGGTACTTCAGGGCTTTCTTCGCCCGACTACCCGGTCCGCCGAGCCAGACCGGATGATCTGCCCTTCATTTTGGAGGTCCACTCTGCCCATACGCGCGCCTACCGTCCGGCCGGACGCGAAGTCGATTTACAGGAGTTGGAGCTGAGCTACCAGATGACCTACTTAACCCTGGATTTGAACAGCCCCTTTTACTTTATTCTGGAGGAGGGCGCCAGCGGGCGCAGAGCGGGCTACCTTCTGCTGAATCAGGGCCCTTCAGTCGGCACGCAGAGAGCTTTCTATGTTTATGATGTGGCGATTGCACCCGAGTTCTATGGTCGTGGTCTGTCGGTTTATCTGCAGGGCGCGGCCGAGACCGTGGCCGGCAAGGAGGGTGGGTTCATCTATGGTGACGGAAGCTTAGATACCGCTTCTATCGGGAGTTGGCATGCCCAGATGGGCTATCCCGTGGACACCATTCGCTTTGGGTTGCATGTTAAATGATTGTGAAAAGCTTCCCAAGCGACACCGGTTATGAGAGAATCTCCTCAAGCAAAACTACAGGAGGACCTCAGTCATGGGAAATGCAATTGGTGGTATTCTCGGAGCCGTTGGCGGTGGTGGTAAAGGCGGCGGCAAGGGTGATGCCGGCGGCGGTGCCATGGAAATCGTCTCCAAACTCGTGAGCGCTATCACGGGCCAGGGCTAAAGAAATCCTAATAAAGGCCTCGACGAGGCCTTTAGCAAACTAAAAAACTCGGCCGGTGACGGTTCGGGTTTTTTGAATTTATGGAGGGTTGTAACCAATGGCTTCGGACGAAGATGATATGCCCGCTTGGGGCGGTGCCATTCAGAGCGCGCTGAGTGAGGCGGGCAACGAAGAGGATGAGAAAGGGATCAACGTTGTTAGCGGCGGCGGGCTCTCGGCTGATGGTTCGGACGCGGCCGAGGGTGAACTGCCCTACGTGATTCTGCTTCGCCAAGCAGTAGATGCCATCAAGGCCGGCCACATCAGCGATGAGGAGTTCGTCGAAGGTGTCTCCAAGCTGGACGTGATTTGCGATAACGCCTTGAAAGTGTATGCGATCCCGACCGTCAAGAAAGATTTGCCCGGTAAACTGACCGAACATCAGAACGAGATTGTGAATTCGCTGGAAGCCCAACTCCATCGCCTGAAAGAAGGCCTGGGACTTTTGCTGGGTTATCCTGAGAGCAAGTCTCAGAGTGATCTGGATGAGGGTTTGCAGATGGCCGTGGATGCAATGCATACTTCCGCTGCCATTCAGAAGGCCGCCAACGCCGAGAAGGCCGCCATCGATGCTCGCAAAAAAGAAGAGAAGGCTCGCCGGGCCCAGGCTGCTGAAGCCGAAGACGCCGAAGACGGCGACGACGAACCCGAAGATTCAGTCGGCTAAGAAGGCCGCAACTGGAGTGCGCGCAACTCGCGGTCAGAGGAGCTTGAGCACCTCTGGCCGTTCGTTGTTTGTGGGGACTTGATGCAGATCCAATTGCCATATTTTGACATCATTTTGTCCAGGCTGGCCCAGGGTGACCCGGATTTTCAGCAGGCCTTCGGTCGCCACATCCACTTTGGAGTCTGGGATGATCCCGAAGTTTCTGGCGCGGATCTGATGCAGACGGCTGAGGCGATGGAGCGCATGTGTCAGCTTCTGCTCGACCTGGCCGATATCCAACCCGGCCAGCAGGTGCTGGATGTGGGCTGCGGCTTCGGTGGGACCCTGGCCAGTCTGAATGAGCGTCTTTCACCGGTGCGGATGACCGGTCTGAATATCGATGCCCGGCAGCTGGAGGTTGCACGCCAACGGGCCTTGGCGCGAGAGGGGAACCAACTTGACTTCGTGGTCGGCGACGCCTGTCAGTTGCCCTTTCCTGACGCTTCTTTTGACCGCGTGCTGGCGGTCGAATGTATCTTTCACTTTCCCAGCCGTAGGGCTTTCTTTGAGCATGCCGCTCGTGTGCTTAAGCCGGGCGGGAATCTGACCCTTTCCGACTTCGTTTTGCCCGAGGGCACACCGCCCGCCCAGTATGACGGCACCACCGAAGTGCTTTGGGGTCCGCATACAGCCATCGACCTGGCTCACTATCAGCAACTGGCGGCCGAAGTCGGTTTGCGGCTGACGGGTGGGCAGGATATCAGCGCCTCTGTGATGCCTAGCTACGATTTCTATGGTGGGTTGTTGGGGCGCTACCTGCCCGAGGCCGGGGAAGTGACCCGGCTTTCGAAGTTCTTCATGCAGGTCGGTGCTTTTGCTTACTGCACCCTACGCTTCGATCGCAGCTGAGGGGTCGGCCAGGGCGGCGCGCAGGCGCTTTTGAAAATCCTCCACGTAGAATCGGCCTTTTTTCTTTGAGAAGCAGCTGACGCGGTGATGGAACACGCCTTGCAAAGAGTCTTTCTGTTCCACGATTTCCAACATCACGGGCGACGAGTTGTAAGGCGGGTCGACAAACAGGAACTCCCAGGGGCCAAGCGGGCTGCTGATCAGGCCGCCACTGCGCAATCCGAGAGGTTCGCCTTGCGGTAGATCTCCCTGCACCCATCGGGCTTTTTGGTACTGCTGAAACATGATCCAGACGTCGGTGCGGGGAACGGGTAAGGTCGTCACCACCGGAAAAAACTGGCGACTGACGACTTCGTGAATGGTGCTGCGGTTGAGCGACCAGAGTTCTTGCCAGCTAGCGACCTGGCCCAGGTTGCGGCGATAGAGCACCAACTGAGCAAAGAAACCGATGGTCTGGTCAAAGCGCTGATGGGGCCGATTGGCCACCGCTCCGCCGATGGCAAAGTCGTCCAAGCCTCGGTCGCATCCGATGCAGGCTTGCAGGGTTGAGAGCATCAGATTGAACATGGTGATTTTATAGGTGCGGCAAATCTGGCGAGCCTGCTCAACCACATCTGATTCCAGGCGAAAGAAGATCTTGTTGCATACGTCGTCCCCCTCGGAGTGGGGGTAGGCGAGGTGGGGACAGCCAGCCAGTTCCTTAACCCACCAGATGCGCATTTCTTCGGCCTTGGGCAGCGCGAACCAGGCATGTTGCCAGGCGCAAAATTCAGAAAATGCAGGCGGAGGCGGGTCTTCTGGAGGGCTCTCCAGTTCAGCCATGATCTGCTCCAGGCTCCACAGATCGGCTGCGCAGTGGTGCACATCGATTTGCATGATGTCCTCATGCTGGCGTTGATACAGGCGCATCCGGCACACAGGCAGTTTGCTCATGTCGAAAGGCTCGAGTGCATCTACCATCAGTTGCTGGCGCACTTGCTCGACGCTCCACTCACGAGCATCCATCAGCTTGAAGTCTAAGGGATGGTTTTCGTGCACCCGCTGCTCGACCTGACACTCGCTGTTGAGGTGATGGAGGCCCAATGAACCCAATCGGATCATGAGTACCTTGGCGTGATAGTCCAGGTCCTTTTCCTTGGGAACATGATAGGTCGTGCGCAGGGCGGGGTGACGGTCGATGATGCGCTGCATGCGCGAGCGCAGCAGTTCCGGGTCCTGTTTGCGAAGGAACCGAACCGTGGAGCGCATGTTCCAGACGGGACCGGAGCTCAGAATGCAGTCCAGATAGAGGCCTTGTAGGATAAAGGCGGTCTTACACACAGCCGCCTGCTGCTTGAGCAGGTGGGCCAGCATGGCCCGTTTTTGTTCTGGAGATAGCGATTGGATCGAGGGTTTCATTCTGGACTATCCAAGAGCATGGCGCCCAGCATGGCTTCGATTTCGTCGTCCTCAAGATGTTCCAGTCCCTGCTCGGTGCTGGAGGTGGCTTCCACGGGCTGGATGGCGTCGGCCAGCCAGGCCACCAGGCTATCGATCGAGGGGTGTTCTAGCAGGGCGCTGGCCGAGAGGGTTACGTTCAAGGTGCTCTTGACCCAGTTGCGCAACTGCAGCGACATCAATGAATCCAAACCCATGTCGCCGAGCGACTGGCTGGCATCGATTTTTTGAGGCTGGGTTCCCAGCACGCGTGCGACCTGAGCCATCAGCATTGGATGCAAAGCAGCCCGGCGCTCCTCGGGCGGCAGATTCTCCAGATTTTGTGGACCACTCTCAGCGCCCCCACGCGAACTGGCTAGCAGCGGTTCGAAGCGAGGCACCGGCTTGCCGCCCATGGCCTTGAGCAGTAGCGACCAGTCTGCGTTCATGACGCCAACCTGAGTGGGATTGACCTGCAAGGCCGCCTCCAGGGCCAGCATGGCTTCGGCCGAGGTGATCATCTTGCTGCCTCCTGATTCCAGCCAGGCGGCTACCATCGGGTTGCGAGCCAGGTAGCCGACGTCACCGATCGGTCCCCAGTTGACGGTCAGTGCCGGTAGACCCAGGCTACGTCGGTAGTGAGCCAGGCTGTCCAGGTAGGTGTTGGAGGCGGCGTAGTTGCCCTGGCCGGCCGCGCCAAACCAGGCGGCGTTGGAGGAGAAGAGGATAAAGAAGTCCAGCGGTTGTTTCAGAGAAGCCTGATGCAGGTTCCAGCTACCATGAATTTTCGCATGGAAGACCCCTTCCAGCCGTTCTCGGGTCAGGCTGAGGGTCGGCACATCGTCGAGGGCCATCGCGGCGTGCACGATCCCTCGTACCGTTCCCAGCTTGGTGAAGAGTTCATCCACCGCCTGTGCGTCGCCCACATCGATGGCGTGAGCTTCCACTCGTGGGTCGTCAAATCCACTGTGGGCTTGCGGAGTGCGCGACAAAACCGCCACCTTACCCGCGCCTTTTTTGAGCAGCCAGAGAACCACTTCGCGGCCGAAACCACCCATACCACCAGTGACGATGTAGGTTCCGTCCGCGGTTGGTCTCCAGTATGGTAGAACCGTATCGGGTGTCTCGGCTTTCAGGACCACCTTGCCAATATGTCTGGCCTGGCTCAGGCAGCGGAAGGCATCGATTGCCTGGTTGTAACTGAAGGTTTGCACCGGCAATGGCTGGACCGTTCCGGCTTCAACATCCGATTTGAGAACCTGCATCCATTCCTGAATGGTGGCCGGCTCGAAATTGATGACCTGTTCCAAATCGATCGCGTGATAAGAGAGGCCTTTGCGGAACGGACTCAGGCCCACCCGTAAATCGTTATAGATATCACGCTTGGTTACGTCCAGGAAGCGGCCGAAGCGTCGCAGGATGGACAGTCCGCCCGTAAGACCTTCGCCCGCCAGACTGTTGAGAATCACGTCCACGCCTTCTCCGTCGGTCACGGCTCGAACGTCATCTACGAAGGAGGTGGAACGGGAATCGAAGACGTGCTCAACTCCCAATCCTTTCAGGTATCCAACCTTCTCCGCACTTCCCGCCGTGGCCAGTACCTTGGCGCCCACTTTGCGAGCCAGCTGGATGGCGGCCAATCCCAGACCTCCGGAGGCAGCGTGGATGAGCACGGTGTCCCTGGCTTTCAGCCGACCCACTTCGATCAGGGCGTAATAGGCGGTGACGAAGACCAGTGGCAGTGCGGCCGCCTGGGTTTCCTCCAGGCTGGATGGGGTGAGAGCCAGGAACTCCCGCGGCACCACCACCTGAGAAGCGAAGGCGGAGGGGGCGATGCCAAACACTCTCTGGCCTGGCTGCAGGTCAATCACCCCGGGCCCCACTTCAATGACGCTACCGGCCATTTCGATGCCCAGCACGCCTTCGGTGGGATAGAGACCCATGGCCCTCATCACGTCGCTAAAATTCAGGCCGGCGGCGGCGACCTTGACGCGCACTTCTCCGGCCTTTAGGGGTCGAGTGGTTGGTATCGTCCATTGCAGGGCTTCCAAAGTTCCGGGACGGTCGCAAGTGAGTACGTAGTCCTGGTCAGCTCTGGGTTTGACAGGCGCCGGGGCCTGCTGAGAAAGAGGCAGTCGCTGCAGGCGCTGAATCAGTCGTTCTCCCTTGCGGTAAGCCACTTCCTCGGGATTCTTGCTGGACAGCTCCCGATAGATTCGGTCGGCGTCGAGTTTCTCGTCCTGGATGTCGATCAAAGTGGCCTTAAGGAAGGGGTCTTCGGTCGCCAGCACGCGCACGAGGCCCCAGACTGGAGAACCGTCAGGTAGCACCGCAACACCAGGATCCGCGGGCTGGGAGCGCCGGGTGACAGAGAAAAGGCGAGTGGCCATCAGGCCGTGTCGATCATTTTGCTGCACCATCTCCAGCAAGGGCATCAGAGGCGCAGATGGATCTTGCAGACTTGCCGAAAGTCCTGTCAGGTGCAGGCAACCCACCAGCGGTCCGATTTCCTGCATGTCAAAACTCTGGCCCGGCTGGATCACTCGAGTGCTATTGCCGTCTTGCTCCAGTCGGGAGATTAATTCCCTGGCCAATAGGCTTTCGTCGCTGAAGATCAGCCAGGTGCCTCGGGCCGGCTCCGTCTCCGGGAGCTCCGCCGGGATCCAGTGGAAGCCGTAGCAGTAGCCGTCCGTGGTCTGATTGGCGCTCTCGGCGGCCCGCACCAGGCGGTAGCCCAGCAGGTCAAAAAGCACTTCGCCCTGAGGGTTGCACACCGTCAGGTCGCCTTCGAGCTCTCGGCTGGTCTGGTGGGTGCAGCGCATATAGGCGATGACATGCTCCTCCAAGGGACGCAGCACGCGCACCCGGCGGGCAGCCACCGGCAGCCAGTTGGTGCCCTCGCCCATCAGTCCCGCATCCAAAGCGGCCAGTCCGACCTGGAAACAGGAATCGATGCTGCCCGGATGGGTGAAAGACAGTCCATCCGCTTCAGGCAATCGCGCTGCGCCTTGAATGTGCGCCAGGGCTTCACCGGGTCCGCGTCGTCCGCCCTGGATGCAGTCGAAGGTGGGACCGAAAATCAGGCCGCGCGCCGCCCATTGTTTACTCAGGCTACCCTGCCAGGCCTCGGGCAGACGGGCTTCGATGGACTGCCAATCAAGCCTGGGCGGAATGGCGCCGGGGTCTGAGCAAATGTGGGCGCGGAAGTGAACCTGGCGTTTTTCGTGACCGTCCACGGGTTCAGAATAGATGGTCAGGTTCCCGTCTTCCTGAACCACCGTCTGCACCTGGAGTTGATGATTGACAAAACAGGCCGCGTCAATATGAACATTGTCCAGAGCAAGAGGTAGATGCCCGCTCCGAGCGTGACCGGCCTCAAAGCCCATTTCCATCATGCTGCTGGCCGAGAGGATGGTCTGACTGTGGAAGATGTGGTCCTTGAGCCAGCCCGGATCGTTGGGGTTGAGCAATTGACTGAAGATATTCGGATCGGACTGGTGTCCCAGCATGGCGTAGTGGCTCGGCTCGGTGCGGAAGCGACGCACCCGGCGGCCTTCCTGCCAGTAGCGTTCACGCTGCCAGGGATAGTGGGGCAGACGAACCCAATCCGGGGCTGGACCATCTCCCCAAGCCAGATGAAGACCGAGGCCGTAAAGTTCGCCCAGGGCCTGTAGGAACGATCGGCGTTCGGGCTGATTGCGCCTCAAGGTGGCCAACGCTTTACCGCCCGTTTCACCGATGGCGGCGCCCAGAACGGGGTGTCCTCCCACCTCCACGAACAGGGTGATGCCGTCGCTGGCGGCGCGTTGCACGGCCTGGCTAAAGCGCACGGTGGAACGTACGTTTTGCCACCAGTAGTCCAGCTCTACGTTCTGAACCGGGCCTCCGGTTACAGTGGAGTAAAGCGTCCGCACCGGCTTGCGGGGCTTGATGTCTTTGAGTGCTTGTCTGAGGTCTGGCTCGATGACGTCCAGTTGGGCGCTATGAAATGCATACTCGACCTTGACGTCATTGCATTCGAAACCGGCCTGACGCAGGCGCTGGTTGACCTGTTCCATGGCCGCATGTTCGCCCGAGAGCACCACCGTCTGGGGAGCATTGATAGCCCCTACGCAGACGCCGGCCTGCATGTAGAGCTCCAGCTCGCTGGCCGAAGCCGATACCGAGATCATACGGCCTCTACTGGAAGGGCGGTCCATCGAACGACCGCGATTGACCACCAGCTGAATTGCATCACCCAGTTCCAGGGCACCGGAGGCCCAGGCTGAGGCTACCTCACCTACGCTGTGGCCAATATAGGCATCCGGCTCGATTCCCCAGGCCGACAACATGCGTGTCAGTCCAGACTGCAGAGCGAAAATCATGGGTTGGACTACGGAGGTTTGATCGATGGAGGTCTGGTCACTGCTGAAGGCTTCGCGCAGTGACCAGCCGGCGTGCTTGAGGAAGTGGGGCTCACATTCATCCACGAAGGCGCTGAAAGTGGCATCCTGAAGCAGGTTGCGACCCATGCCCAGCCATTGCGAGCCTTGACCGCTGTAAACAAAGGCCACTTTGGGAGTCTGTCGGGCGGCCGGATGAATGCTGGCATTCTCCAGATCGGCAATCCTCTCCGCCACCAGGGTGGCCCGGTGGGGGTGATGACTGCGGCGCATGAGGCTGGAGTAGGCAATCTGGTGGAGTGGAGCATCAAGCCTTTGGTAGCGGGAGATGAGTTCCTTGAGTGCGGACTCGCTACGGGCCGATAAGCAAATAAGCTGTTCTGACGGAGCTGTCTCGGCCTGCCGGGCCCGCTTCGGGGGCGTGGCTAGAACAACGTGTCCATTCGTGCCGCCGAACCCAAAGCTGTTGACGCCCAGCAGGCGATCGCCTTCGGGCAGATGGCTCAGGGCGGTGGGAACTTCCAGCCGAAACTTCTCAAAGGGCACGTTTGGATTCGGATTGTCGAAATGAAGATTGGGTGGAACGCAGCGATGCGAGGCCACCAGGCAGGTCTTGATCAGGCCGGCCATGCCCGCGCCGGCTTCCAGGTGGCCGATATTGGTCTTGACGGAGCCGACCTTGAGCGGCCGCTCGGGAAGGCCCAGGACGGTGCCAATCGCGGTGGTCTCCACCGGGTCCCCGGCCGAGGTGCCGGTGCCGTGAGCTTCCAGGTAGCTGACCTTTTCTATCGAAAGTCCACGATATGAATCGCGCAACAGGCGAATCTGTCCCTCCACGCTGGGAAAGGTGAGCCCTTCGTTGCGCCCGTCTGAGTTGACCACGGTGCGTAAAATGGTGGCGTAAATATGGTCGCCGTCGGCGACGGCCCGGGCTAAGGGCTTGAGCACGACCACGCCAGCGCCTTCGCTGCGCACATAGCCGTCGCCGCAGGCGTCAAAGGCGTGACAGCGACTGGTGGGGCTGAGCATGGAGAGACGGCTGAAGGCCACGTGGTGGATCGGGTGAAGCAGGGCGTTGACGGCGCACACCAGCGCGCTATCGCACTCGCCGTGCTGCATGCTGTTGACGGCCGCGTGCAGGGCCACAAGGGCTGAAGAGCAGGCAGTGTCGATGGTCAGGCTGGGGCCCTGAAGATCAAAAGCATAGGAGAGTCGGTTCGAGGTCATACACATGGCCCAGCCGGTTACGCTGTGGGTGGTCAGTGAGTCGAGATCTTGGATGTCATAGTAATCGTGGGAAGAGGCGCCGGTGAACACTCCCATGCGGGTACCGGCCACTTTTTCCAGAGGGTAGCCCGCGTCTTCCAGGGCTTCCCATGCCACCTCCAGCAGGATGCGCTGCTGGGGGTCCAAAGTGGAGGCTTCGCGAGGCGAGATTCCAAAGAAGGCCGGGTCGAAACCATCGATGCCTTTGAGGAATCCTCCCTGAGCCTGGGGTGTGCGAAAGTCCCTGCCTTTTTCGGGGTGATGGAAACGTTCCTTGAGCCAGCGCTCGGCCGGGATGTCGGTGACCGCATCCACTCCCTCCAGCAGTACTTTCCAGAGGTCTTCCACGTTGTGGATGTCGCCAGGGAGTCGGCAGCCGATGCCGGTAATTGCGATGGGAGTGAATTCCATCCGGGGCGTTTCGGGCCGCCGACGGCGAGTCCCTTGCCAGGCCTATAGCTTCAGGCTGTAGCGCTCGCGTTCGACCTTAAAGCCCAGGAATCTGAAGGCGTATTTGAGGGCACGCAGGTTGTTGGCGCTGACATCACCTGTCATCAGGGGGATACCCTTGCGGAAGAGCAGGCAGGAGGCGGAGCGCATGATGTACTGAGCAGCTTTGCCGCCCCAATGTGCCGGCTCGATAGCCAGGTCGTAGATGTAACCCCGCTCGGGTGAAAGCTCCAGAATCAGGTGCCCCACCATGCGGTTTTGATGGGTGAGAATCACCGCCGTCGAGTTCTCATCCTGGCGGGCCATGCGCTGAAAGATATCGTCCATGGCCCGAAAGGTCAGCTCACTGAGATCGTAGTCTCGAGCGGCGCTCAGAGTGTGCGCCAGCACGGTGGAGTTGAGCACCGCCGCTGCAAAGTGATCGGCCAGCTCAGGGGGGCGAACTTTGTAAGGGCTATCCGCCGGCGGTTCATAGTCAGAGGTCACCGTGGCGATGGCCTTGCTCTCGAGCAGAAACCCGTGTTCCAGGAGCAGGCTCTGATGGTCGCCCTGCTCGGGTCGAATTTCGATGGTCAGGAATTGAGACTCTGCCTGGCGGGCAGCCTGGATGGCCTGCTGGAGCAGCTCATTCTCTGGATTGGGGAAATCCAGAATGACCGACTCGCGATGATCGCTGAGCCCCCGCACGACTTGTCTCTGCAGCCGCAGCACGCCCCCCGGACTGCTGAGTGTTACCTGGTCCACCCGGAGGGCTTCGCCCTCCCCGAGAGCTTTGCCTCGAAACCAGCGTTTACAAAACGGGTCGCTTTGACGGGCCCTTTTCACGTTCATTTGGCGCTGTCCGAGCACCAACCCGATAAACTGCAGGAGAAGTCAGCCACGAATACCCTCCAAACTGGCTTCAAGGTGAAGGATGGTTCACCCATCCGGCGTCTCCCTGCTGTAATAGATCACGGTGTTGCCTCCGCTCAGTCGGGGGCTTTTTTTTTGCTCAGACTGTTCTTTCTCGCAGGTTTTGGCCCTGGGGCGGAGCTCATTGTAAGCTGGTGGGAAAGTATCCCCACTGGTGGTCGCCGTCTGACCGCGAAGAGCGGCCCGGGATCTGGGCCCGATGGTCTCGGCTCCGTCCTCGATTCGTTGGGTCCAGCCGGGTCGGCTTCGTATTGGGGCGAATCAAAAAAAAAAGCCCCGGATGAGCGGGGCGAAAAGAGACCATAGTAACTACAGCAGGGAGACGCCGGATGGTCCAACCATCCTTGACTTGAAGGTCGAGCTTGGAGGGTGTTCTTCGCTGACTTCTTTTGCAGTCTACACAGGCGGTGACGACGCCGCGTGAAAGCAGCGTGAAGCGGAGCCTACTTCCGAACAAGTTGTGTAAACGACCGATCAAGGAACCCCTCCCGAGAGTCATGGAGGGCAGTTGAGAACGTCCAGGGGTCTAGCCTTGTTTGTCCCGCCACTCCAGCAATTTTTGAACTCCGCTGATGGAGAAGGGCCAGCCCAGGCCGAGAATGATGTGTTCGGCGCCGGCTTTTACGAAGTCGTCGAGTTGATCGAGTTCCTCGGGGCGCATCACCAGGACGGTGCGCTCGACTTCTTTGGGGTCACGGCCGAGATCGTGACAGTGCTGGTCTAGAATTTTGTTTTTGGCTGCGAATACGTCCGGGGGTCCAAATCCGTTCCACAATTGTGCGTGACGGGCCACTAATTTTAAGGTGACTTTTTCGCCTCCACCACCGATCATGATCGGGATTTTTTTCTGCACGGGCGGGGGAGTGAGTTTGCTTAGTCGTTCTTCAATGATGGGCAGGTTGTGGCCCAGATCTTTCAGTCGCCCGGGAGCGGTGCCGAACTCGTAGCCGTATTCATTGTAGTCCCGTTCAAACCAGCCCGAACCAATGCCCAGCACGGCTCGTCCCCGACTGATGTGATCCAGGGTTCGAGCCATATCAGCGACTAGCTGGGGATTGCGGTAGCTGTTGCAGCCCACCAGGTGGCCAAGAGTGGCGTGGCTGCTATTGCAGGCCATGGCCGTAAGCAGTGTCCAGGCTTCGAAGTGATCTCCCTTGTGGGGTGAAGGTGTGATGAAGCCTTCCCCGTGGGGGGCTCCCTCCTCGCCATAGAGGGGATAGAAGTGGTCCCAGGCCCAGAGGCTGTCGACTTTGAGGCCGTCGCAGGCGCGGGTGGCTTCCAGAAGCTCTTGCATTGTGCAGTGCTGGGGATGGAGCTGCACTCCGACGCGAATTGACATGGTAGAGGTCCTCCTATGTGTGGATTATTTTGGCCTTCCCGCGCCGGGCTGAGGCCTCCTCCACTTGACCGAGCGGTTTAATTTCGATAACCTGAAATTGTGGCCAATCAGCGCTGGAACCTGGTTCTGTGCGCGCTCCTGTGGTTCACCACAGTAGCCTGGGCCGAGCCTTACGTTTCTGCCGACGGGCGCTTTAGTGCAGACCTCTCCAGTTCTACAGTCTGCAGCACCTCACAGTCCGAGTCGCCCGTGGGAGCGGTGGTGACCACGGTTTATTTAGACCGCCAACCGGGTCGCTTCCTGACCGTCAGCTATACTGATTTGCCCAAATTGGCCTTGCTGGCGGGTCGCGACCGCATCTTCGATGAGGCTCGCGACGGAATGTTGCAGCAATGTAGCGGCAGCCAGAGCAGCTGGCAACGCCTCGATTCTCAAACTCGCCGGTTGCTCTATACTTCTCCGGGTCACCGGGGGGAGACGATTTTTCGGCTGGAGAAATTCCGTCTCTACGTGATCGATGTGCGTTCCGAACTGGCGGTGGAGCCTCAAATGGATGCTCAGTTTTTGCGGTCTTTCAAAATCATAAGTCCTCCTGCAGCCAGTGCTCCCGCTCCCAAAGAGCCTTAGCCAGCCCAAGTAGCGGCGAGCGTTTCTCAAGCTAGCTGGGGCGCAGCTCCAGAAAGTGGTTCACTTTGACCCGGCCGAGCAGGCGAGCGATCAGAGGAGGCGCCGCGCGGCCTTCTCCGGTAGCGAGCGAGACAGACCACTCAGGTGCGGGTTGGTCACCAGGCGGTCGAATTGGGCCAGTAAGCGATAAGCGGGCCTACCCTGAGGCTAGGCCCGCTTTTGGGTGTCCAGGTAGAAACTGTGCTACCGCTTAAGATAAGCTGCTCAATCTCGGGGGTTACACAATAACGCTCCCTTGAGGAGCGTCCTGATCAAAGAGTGTTAGTTGCGCTTCTTGAGCATATAGCGACTGACGGTGAAAACGCCGACCGCGAAGCAGCCAAAGATTGCCAGGGAGGTGAGGGCCGCCATCATGGTGGCGGCTTTGCTGAATAGGGCCAGGGCGGCAAAGCCCATTTTTACGGCCAGGACCAGAAGAATCAGGACAACCAGAAAACCAAGCACTTTTGCCACGGAATAATCTCCATCTCTGCGTTGGTTCTTTCAGTGTAGCAGAGGAGGGAGGACTGTGAAAAGGTGGACAAAGAATTCTCAAACAGCACCATCAATCGGGTCGAAGACTTTTACATCTCGTTCATCTGTGGGTGGCCTATTTTGGAATCGCTTTGCGAACGGCTGGTATTCTAAATTCATCGGTGAGGCAAACTCGCAGCACCGATTTCAATTGAACGTTGAAGGTCGCTCCCTCTGAATAATCGTGGAGACTTCGGTCTCCTGTCGCCTCGCTGGTTCTTAGAATCGCGGGGCATTTTTTTTTTGGTAAAGAGGCCTCAATCCGTTGTCAGCACGAAGGCCAAACTGCATGTTTGAACACTATCTGGCCTTTGGCGATAGTATGAGCATCGACGAGTATGCCGGGCCGAACCTGGGTGCCGCTTCCCTCCTGTATCGCAATTGCGATGAGCACTGGCCAGAGTTTACCGGTTTGGACCTGGTTTCGCAGAATCCCCGTTGTGGCTTTACACGTCTGGCCTGCAACGGCGCAACTCTAAGCGATCTCTGGCGTCAATTGACCCAAGCGCCTAAATTGTCGGGGGCCGTTCTGGTGACCGTCACGGTTGGGGCAAACGATGTTCTGGCCGGACTGGGAGGGGCTGAGGAGCGGCCGGCCTATGCTTGCGGTCAATTTTTTGGAGGTGAACCTGTCGGTAGTCTGCTGGACTGGCAGCAATCCTTGCGACGTTGGCTGGATGCTCTTGAGGACCACACCGGAGAAGCTACTGTCATTCTTGGAAATCTTTATGATCCTACGGATGGAAGCGGATTTTTACAGAACGGTTCCAGCCTGGGCGATCGATATCGAATGCTCGAGGCAATAAATGACCTGATCAGACGGGTGGCTGCTCAGCGCGGTATGCCCCTGGCGGATTTTCACGGCCATTTTCTGGGAAAGGCTGCTCAACTGATTGATCGGAACGTTGAGCCAACCAGGCTCGGTTCTAGCGAGATTCGGCGGGTCTTTTGGGATGCAGCTCAGACCGGCCGAGGTTCTGAACGACGGAGTATGATCTAAGTCAGCGCGGAAACCCGTGTGAGGTCCTAGACTTCAGAGCATGAAATTGATGGTTCCTCTCGACGGCTCCCCTCTGGCTGAGGCCGCCGTACCTCGTGCGGCGGCCCTGGCTCAACGCTGGGGGGCTGAGTTGGTACTGGTTCGGGTGTGTGATCCGAGCGGCTCAGTGGCTCCTGACCTGCCCAAGCAGCTGCAGGAGAAAATGCTCGATTTTTCTCGCACGGCGGCGGTGGACTACCTGGCCAAGGTTCGCCAGCGTTTCCCGGAAGCGCAAATCCGCTGCCTGACCAGTGTCGGACGTCCTCGCCAGGAGATCGCCAGGCTGGCCGCTCAAGAAGAGTGCGATTTGATCCTGATGATTTCCCACGCGCGCAAAGGGGCGGAGCGCTGGCTATTAGGCAGCGTGGCCGAAGGTGTGCTGCGGCGGACTCCCTGTCCTATGTTGCTGCTGCGGGCCGCTGAGGGGGACCCGAAACCGTTCACGCGCATTCTCGTGCCGGTGGATGGGTCTGACAACTCGCTTTCGGTGCTGGACCATCTGAAGCCATTCCTGGAGTCGGAGACTCAGGTCCAGCTTTACCAGAGCAGCGGATTCGCACCCGATGACGTATCCCTCTCTGAAGAATCCGAGGCACTGCAGCATTGCCTGGATCAGATGGCGACCCACCTGCGGGAAGTTAAGCTAGAAGGATGTCATGTGGAAGTGGCGGTGGAACACGGTGAACCAGCCTCGGCGATCGTGCATTGGGCCGAGACCCATCCCTGTCAGCTGATCGCTATGTCCACTTTGGGGCGCAGCGGCGACCCCAGTCTCTGGCTGGGGAGCGTCACAGAGAAAGTAGCCCGCAATGCGCCCTGTGCCGTGCTGGCATGCCCCGCTCGGACTACTTGAAGACCCGTCCGCAGCCGGGGCAGTGGAAGTCTTTCTCCAGTTTGCTGGTCAGGCAGAGCCGAGTTCCACAAGGGCAGTTTTGAACCCTCACTCTGGCCTGTCCGCAACCCGAGCAGAAGTTGCCGGTGCAGCCGGGCTGGCCGCAGCCGGTGCAGTGGGAATCGCTGCTGGCCGGTGCTGGAGGACGGGTCCTGGCAGCCGCAGTGAGTGCTGCCTGTAGAGCGTCGGCCTGGTTCTGAACATAAGTGTAGACTCCCGGATGAATTCGGTCCAGGCAGGCCGTGAGTGCTTCCGCCTGGTTGCTGATGGGCCTGGTTTGGGCGTGGGAGGGTAGCCGATCTACCTGCTCGATCAGATGCTGGACTCGTTCTTGAAGCTCCTTGAGTTGTTGAAGTTTCCATGCCTGCCGATGGTTTCGCCAGCGACCATAGCTCAAGGTGACCAGCGCCATGGCCACAAAGCCCGCCGCCAGGAAAAGAGCTTCGCGCCAGGGTCCTCCAAAGACGCCATTCACTACCAGGGCCAGGGTCAGATCGGCCAGGGGGAGCACGTAGAACACAGCAAACCGCAGATCTACGCAGCGCCACACGTGAAAGATCAGAAGAGGCTGGGCCATGGCTGCGGCCATGGCTAGAGCCTGCCCCAGGGGGAGCCCCAGGCTGACCGTGAGCACGCTCAGGGCCGGGAAGAAGCAGCTGTAGGTGAGGGCCAGCATGAGAAAATGTCCCCAACCGAAACGGGATAAACAGCCGGGCTTGTAGAGTTCGCCCAAATACCAGAATCCCAGCCCAAAGAGCAACACGGCCAGACCGGCCAGCCGGCAGAGCAACATGACTTGGCCCGTAAGACTGTGCGAAACAGGCATTTCCAGCAGGATCGGCGATTCCGAGACCAGGTTTTCCAGTTCCCATTCATACTGACCGGCGACGGGGGTTCGCTGGGGCTGCAAGCTGAGTTCGGAGAGCTCCGAGCCTTTGTCCTCGGCCACCAAACGCATCTGCAGTCTGCCCAGCTTGGGGGACGGAGGTAAGTCCAGTTGAACCTGGTCTCGTCCCAAAGTTTCGAATCGGATAGACACCTCGGTCTTTTGCATGGCCTCCACCGGCAGGCTCAGTCCCCATCGGGTGACCGTCCAATTCTGGGGCTCCCACTCACTGCTGCCCTGGCGCAGGCGTACCCGAACGTTCATGGCCTCCTCAGTCTTGTGTGGAAAGGGAATGCGCAACAGGCCGGGCCCCTGGACGTGTAACTGGCCGCTGTAGGACAGGCGGTAGCGGCTGGTGACATCCATACCCGAGCGGGTGGTCCAGTTGCTGACCGTCAGGTCCGCGTTCAAACGTAGGATCGGGGGGGCGGGCGGCCCCTCGGGAGGGGCCGGCTCGGCTTGAGGAGGCCCACTGGGAATGGCCGCGTGGTGGCGGGCGGCGTCCCGAGCCCGCAGATAGTTGGGAATGAGAATGGCGGCAATGATCGCGATAATGGCTACCACCACCATCAATTCTATCAGGGTAAAAGCCTTGTTTCGCATGCCTGGCTATACGCCGGACAGGTCGGGTGGGGTTCAGACCAGTTTCCAGGTCTTCTTGGTCAGGTCTTTGATCTGGGCCGGACTGACAGGTGGGGACAGGAGCATGCCCTGGGCCAGGTTGCAGCCCATTTTGCGGAGGTTCTGCAATTGAGCGTCCTTTTCCACGCCTTCGGCCAGGGATTGCATCTGCAGGTTGGCGGCCAGATTGCAGGCGGCCAGCACGATATGAAAGCTGGTTTTATCGTCCGGCAGCGCCTGAACAAAGGCGTTGTCGATCTTTAGGAAACGTGGCTTCTCGCGCTGCAGTTTAAGCAGATTGGAACTGCCTGTGCCAAAGTCGTCAATGGCCAGACCTACGTTCCATCTGGCCAACTCGGCCAGAACCTGAGAAATTCGCTCGGGGTCGGCCGAGGTGGTCGATTCAGAAATTTCCACCACGATCTTGTCGGGCTTCACGCGGGCCCGCTCAATGGCTTTCATGAAGCGTTTGGAGAAATCTCCGTGCATCAACTGGCGAGCGGAAAGGTTGACTGACACGAAGTAGTCTTTATATTGGGCGGCCATCAGGCAGGCTTCCTGAACCGACCACTCGCCGATTTGCACGATCAGGCCCGAGCTTTCGGCGGCAGGCAAAAATTCGCCGGGGGAAATCAGGCCGAGGTTCGGGTCGTTCCAGCGCAACAAGGCCTCGAAGCCCACCATCTTGCCATTGCGCAGGTCGACCACGGGTTGGTATAGGAGCACGAATTCCTGGCGTTCCAGAGCTTCTACCAGGCGTGGAACCACTGCATGGCGCTTGCGCATGCGATCTTGCAGTTCGGGGCCGAAGAACTGGAAGCGGGCCCGCCCCAGTTCGCGGGCTCGATCCAGGGCCACCTGAACCTGCTCGAGAGTTTGCTCCAGGGCTTCACCCCCGAACATGGTCATGCCGATACTGCAGGTCATCTGCACCGGTGAGCCGTCCAGGATGAAGGGCTCCTGACAGGCATTCATGATTTTGTTGCCCAGGCTTTGGGCCATCTGCACCACCGTGGTGCGTGCCAGAGCCAGCTCGCGAGGGTCAACCGCTTTATGGGCGACCACGACCAGGAATTCGTCGTCGCCGCGACGTCCCAAGACATCAGTGTTGCGGCAGAGACTCTTGAGGCGCTCGGCGAACTGGCGCAGCAGTTCGTCACCCGCGAAGGTGCTCAAGGTCTGATTGACGCTGCGTAAACGGTCGATGTCGATGAGCAAGAGGATGGCGGCGCCTTCTTCGCGTTCCACCAGCCCGGTGGTAAAGTCCAGGTACTGCTGCAGGATGTTGAGATTGGGGAGCCGCGTCAGCTGGTCCTCAAAGGCCAGGCGTTTGGCTTCTTGCTCTTCGGCCACCACGTGTTGGAGCTGTTGCTCCAATCCCAGTCGGGTCTGCTCTGAATCAAACTCGATTTGACTGAGTCTGGCGGCCAGGGCTTCGGAGCGAGAGTCTGAATCGCGCGAGCGTTGTTCCTGATCGTAAAGCCGCTGTTCCAATTGGGCTGCCCGCTGTTCGGCTCGGAAGGCCTGTTCACGGCTGTTGGCAACCTGCTGCCGCAAATCGTCCCAAGCCCCTTCATCTCGCGGCACGGCACGTTCGCGCAGCCCTTCCAGTTCTGCTTCCAACGACTGGATGCGGGACAACTGTTCGGAAAAGCGCTTGTGCGCTTGTTCCAGCTGCCGCTCCATCTGGGTCGGCGGACCGACCCGCTGGCTGGCGTCCTTGAGCTGGGCCTCCAGGCGGGCCCGCTCAGCTTCTAATCGGTCCATCTGCTGAGTGGCCGCCTGCAGGCGGTGATCCAGCTCGCGACGTTGCTCCTCCGATTGGTTCCACTGTTCCAGGGCTGTGGATTCGGCTTCCTGCGCGCGCTGTTCCATCTGGCGAGCGCGATGGTGAGAATACTCGATCTGTTCCTGCACCTCTTGCAGTGCCTGGTTGCGTTGCTCCAGCAAAACTTGCTGTTCGTGGCGGAGGTCGTCACTGGCTGACAACTGCTCCTGGAGGCGGTGCAATTGCTCTTGAAGCTGCTCATTGCGCAATTCAGCCTGCACCGCTCGATGCTCAAAGGCAGGCTGGTCCTCGCTGCTGTCGTGCTTGGAGCGAGCACTTGATTCCTGACCGGTGGCGGCTCGGGCCGTGACCAGCCAGGCTGCATTGCCCTCCCAGTGAGTGCGGGCCCAGCGCAACAGCAGATCGAGTTCGCGTCCTTTGACTCGCAGGCGCACGCGGGCATCGTCTGGAGAAAAGGGCACCTGACTGCCCAGGTACTGTTCCAGAGGGTTATCGAACAGCCCGGCGGCCGCAGGGTTGGCAAAGCGGATGAGGCCGCGTGTGTCGGCCACCAACAGCGGGTCGGGCAGACAGTCCACGATATGCCGCAAGTCGGTCGGCGAGACGTATAGCTGCGCCTTGCTCTGTCCTTGGTCCCAACCCATCCCGCTTGTTACGAGGCCGAACCCCAGCCTCCTCCGCCTGGTGTGTGCAGAACCAATCTAGTACCGGCTTGGAGCCAGCCACTCCATGGGGGAGCCAGGATCTGGCCATCGGCCAGGTCCTGGCCTGTCTGACCGGCCAGCCCGCCGGCCAGGCCGGTCGCCGCCAGTTTTCGGCGGCTGGCCAGCAAGCTGACCTGGGCCCGGGTCAGCAACTCGATTTCGCGGGTCACGCCGTCACCGCCCGGATGCAGACCTTCCCCACCGGAGTGCTGGCGAATTTGGTATCGCCAGAGTCGCAAAGGATAGTAGGTTTCGAGGATTTCGGCCGGAGTGTTGCGAGTGTTGGTCATGGCGATTTGCTGTCCGGAGGCTCCCGCTCCCTGCGAACTGGCGCCGTGGCCGCCTCCGCAGGTTTCATAGTAGGTGAAGGGGGGATGCAGGTGGGCGTTGCCAATCGTGAGATTATTCATCGTGCAGGCGGACTGAGCTGGCACCAGCGCTGGATAGAGTTGGGCCAGAGCTCGCCAGACGAGGTCGCAGACTCGCTGCGAAGTCTCCACATTGCCGGCGCACACCGGAAATGGGCTTTGGGCCTCCAGCAGGCTGCCGGGTCGCGTCAAGACGTTCAATCTGCGCAGGCTGCCGGCATTCACCACCACATGACCCTGCATGGCCTGGGCCAGGCAGAAGAAGGGGAAATAGGCGGCCGCGCAGGTGATGGCCCGGGTTGCGTTGATGGGGGCGGCCAGGGCGTCGGGAGAATCGCGCAGGTCTACATTGACGTGGCCGTTTTGTAGACTCAGAACAGCTTTGAGAGGCAGCATTTGTTCGCCCCAGTCCAGGAATTCCTCGGCTTCCACCACCCTTTCTCCCATAGGCTCAAGCAAAGCCGCCATTTGCTGTTCGCCTGCCTGCAATAACAGTTCCAGCAGACTCTTACGAGGGTGAAGGTCAGCAAAGCGTTTTTCCCCCAGGGAGCAAGCCGCCAGCTGGGCGCGCAGGTCACCTTCCCTTTCGGTGGGTGTGCGCACATTGCTGAGCAACAGGTGCCACAGGTCGGTGGCTTTGCCTTGCCTGAGCAGCAGCAGGGGCGGGATGATCAGCCCTTCTTGAAAGACCTCCTGGGAGTTTGGCATGGAGCCGGCCGTCATGCCGCCTACATCCGAATGATGGGCACGGGCCGCGGCGTAGCCGATCAGCTCTCGGGCCTGGAAGATGGGCTTGACCAGAGTCAGGTCGGGCAGATGGGTGCCCCCGTGGTATGGAGAGTTGGCGATCCAGCAATGACCGGGCTTTTGAGGTCGGGAATGGATGGATGTGAGGAGGTCCGGCAAGGATCCCAGATGCACCGGGATGTGGGCGGCCTGGGCTAAGAGTTCCCCATGGGCACCGAAAAGAGCGCAAGAGAAGTCCAGGCGTTCGGTGATATTGGGGGAGAAAGCGGAACGGGCCAGCACGCGGCCCATCTCTTCGGCGATGCCCTGCAGCTGGCTGCGCAGGAGTGCTACTTCGTAGGCTTGAGAACTCACGTGATTCACTTGGCGGACGGAGGGAAGTTGCCTGTTTTCCCTAACCAAACTTCAATGTCGTTAAAGCAGACAGTGCACCGGGTGCTTTTCGGGGTCGCCACCGGACTCGGGGGAATAGGCGGCCTGGCTTTGGGGGTCTATTCGGCCCGCTACCTCAACGGTCTGAGCCAGGTCACAATCTACGCTTGTTATGCTGCCTTCACGATTTTGGGACTGGTTGTGGGAATTTTGTCCGCCCACCCTGTGGCCGATCGCACTGCCGAAGCCGTCGAGTCGGCCGCAACCGGTCTGCAGAAGGCCTCTTTATCGGAGGTTGTGCTGGCCGCCCTGGGTCTGATTGTAGGACTTGGCGTAGCTTTTTTCGTCAGCCTGGCCATTCAGTCGTTCAAGCTGGACACTCTGCCCCTGGTCGGGGTGTGGCTCAGCCCCGTTCTCATCATTTTGAACGCAATTTTATTCGGCGCCCTCGGCGCTTTCGTGGGTTTGCGTTTCTCGGCGGCCAAGTCGGTGAGGGGGTTTTTGGATACCAAGGATGGCCCCGGTGGCCCCCTGGTCCTGATTGACACCAGCATCATTGTGGACGGTCGACTTCCCGCCGTGTTGAGCACCGGCTTTTTGCCGGGTCGTCTGGTCGTGCCCCAGTTTGTGCTGGGTGAACTGCAGACCCTGGCCGACGCTGAAGACCCGCTCAAGCGGGTACGTGGGCGCCGTGGTCTGGAGCTGCTGGAGGAACTGCGATCCGCCCAACCCTTCGAAGTGCTGGACGATCCGGTGGAGGGGAAGGGAGCTGATCAAAAGCTGGTCAAGCTGTCCCGACTGACCGGAGCGGCCCTGCTGACCAATGACTATAATCTTCAAAAGGTGGCCTCCGTGCAGGGGGTCAAGGTCCTGAATCTCAACCAGTTAGCCAGCGCTCTCAAGCCGACCGTATTGCCCGGGCAGGTTCTGCAGTTAAGTCTGCAGCGAGAGGGCAAGGAAAACCATCAGGGTGTGGCTTATTTTGAAGATGGCACCATGGTCGTGGTCGAGCGAGGGCGACCACATATCGGCAAGGATGTGATCGCAGAGGTCACTTCGGTTATGCAGACGGCCACCGGCAAGATGGTCTTCGCCAAGTTCCGCCATCTGGTCGAGAACAGTCCAGTCAATGAGGAGAGCGCTTAGTGGCTATCTGGGTCATTGTCACGGCGGCGGGCTCAAGTCGACGAATGGGGGGCACCAATAAGCTGCTGCTGCCCCTGGCGGGTAAGCCCTTGCTGGTGCATACGCTCAGTTACTTTGATCGACATCCGCTGGTCAGCGGCGTGATCGTCTCAGCTCCTGGCGAGCAGAGGGAGCTCTATTCGGGCCTGGTCAGAGAGCATGGCCTGAACAAGGTGGTCAAGGTCGTGCCCGGTGGCGCGGAGCGTCAGGATAGCATTCGCAACGCGTTGGAAGCCCTGACCTGCGGCCCCCAGGAAGTGGTGGCCATTCACGACGGAGCTCGGCCGTGTCTGAGCGGGGACCTTCTAGAGAGGTTGCTGGCGGCTTTGGATGAGGCTGAAGGCAGCCTGCCGATGGTGGCCGTCAAAGACACCATCAAGCGCGTGGATGGGGAAGGTCGGGTGCTGGAGACCCTCACTCGAAGCGAGCTTTTTGCTGCTCAGACGCCCCAGGTCTTTCGCTACCAGGCGATCTTGGAAGCGCATCATCGCGCTCACGCCGAAGGCTATCTGGGCACCGACGATTGCTCTTTAATCGAATACTACGGCGGCAAGGTCCGGGCGGTCGAAGGCGATTACCGCAACCTGAAAGTGACCACGCCGGAGGACCTTGAACTCGTTGGGGCTTATGTCTGAAGGCTCGTCTCAACTGCCTCCCTTGACTCCGGATGAAAAGCAAGCCTGGGCCTATTTGCTGGACGTGGTCAAGGATTACGGTCGCTATCTTTCGGACATCGAGAATCTGGGCTACTCGGCCCCCAACGTCCTTTACTACCGAGATGAGATCCAGGAGATGCTGGAAGAGTTCAAGGGCGACCCTCGGGTGGACTTTCGCGGAGTCTGGAGTCAGGTGAAGGAGTTTGACGAAATCCTGCGCGCCAACCAGGATTTACTGGTGCGTACCATCGGGCACGCCAACTTCAAGCAATATCACGTGATGAACGATCCGCCTCGCACTCACTGGTGGTGGTTTATCAACCGAGTGGTGGCTAAGCCGTCCCCCCAGCCCGCCTGGTGGCAGTTCTGGAAGAAGCCCGAGTTTACGACGGCTCAGTTGCTAGAGGCCCAGGAAACGGGCGGCGGCGAGGACGGCGGCGACGGACTTGGCGTCTCCGAGTCGCCCGTCGAGGGCCATAGCTAGGCCTTCCTGCAGGTCGACCTGAACCACCTCCAAGAATTCGCCTTCATCCAGAGCGCTCTGGCCCAGTACCGCCTCGCTGACCACGTAGCAGGTCATCCGTTCGTTGCAAAAACCGGGAGTAGACCAGAACTCCATCAAGCGCTGGATTTTGCCGCTTTGATAGCCGATTTCTTCGCGTAACTCGCGCTCAATGGCCCGATCCGGATGTTCGTCTCCGTCAATCTTGCCGGCCGTGCATTCCAGAATCAGCTGCTCGGTGGGGACTCGGAACTGGCGCACAAAGACCCAGTTGCGCTCGCGCGTGAGTACCGCCGCACAAACTGCGTTGGGATGATAGACCAGTTCGCGCTGGGAGCGGGTGCCGTCCGCCAGTTCCACTTCGGCCACTTCTAAACGCAGCAGCTTTCCCTGGAATCGGGTTTCTCGGCTCAGTATTTTCTCTTCCACAGATTACCAGCAGAAGGGGGAATACCACATGCCCCGCGGCCACATGGCCATACCCATCTGCATTCCGCTCATGGCGCTGCTCATGGTTTGACCCGCGATCATCATCGTGGTGCCGGCTTGACTGGCGGCCAGCTGGCCCCAGATGGCCTGATTGTTGCGTTCAAAATCCGCCCTCATGCGTTCCATCAAGGTCGGTCCGTCCGGCATCTGGCCTGGGTAGCTCGGGGTTTGCCCTGTGAATCCAGGCTGGGGGCCACCTTGCCCCGGGTAGGGTGCGTAGTTATTGCCCGGGTTGGGGGCTCCCCAGGGATTGGCGCCGGGATAGCTGCCGTAGGCGTTCGGGTAGGGTCCCGGGTTCGGCGGCGGAGCGCCGTAGTAACCAGGATTGGGAGCGCCCCAGCCGGGCGGAACCGGCTGCTGAACCTGGCCCGGATTCGGGAAGAAGTTGGAGCCGGCCATTGGGCCGAGAGTCGGGTCGAAGCCCGCCATGGGCCCGGCGTTCGGGTTGGGGCCCGCATTGGGGGGTGGATTTTGCGGTCCGGGGGGAGGCCCGGGCGGAAGATTGGGCTGATTGGGCGGTGACCCCTGATTGAATGCGGGCAGACGCTCGCCGGATTGAGGATATTTTGGGCTGCCGTACATATCGGCATACATCCCGGCATTGGCCTGGTCAGAAGGAATGGGGTAGGGTAGGGCGACCTGAATAGAGCGACCATCCGGTCCTTTGAGATAGGCCTGGCCACGGTCACCGCTGGATGGCGGAATGGTCAGGCCGGGGTCGGCTTTCACCTCTCCCTTGGGGGTGACCTCGAAGCGTTTGAATTGACCGTCGGGCCCAAGGATCTGACCCAGAATGGTGCCGTTGGGAAGGATGTGCTGGCGCACATTGCCGTCGGCGCTGTCCACCAGCACGTCCATCGATTCCTGGAAGCAACGATAGTTGACGCCTGCCGCGTCGGTAAAGCGGAACTGCTTCTCGATTCGGCCATCGGCCGAGGTAAAGTTCTCCATGCTGGCGGGTAACAGTTTGTCTGGCACGCGCGGATCGCGGACGGCGGCGCCGTCGGCCTGGGTGTAAATCATGGTCAGGCCGGACCGCAGCATGACCGCCACCTGACCTTGTTCGTCGCGGTCAAAGCCGACCTGGGAAGGCAGCACCGCGTGGGCGATGGGCTTGGGCGGAATGTTGACGGGGGGCTCGGGGTGGGGCGGCGGCGGGGTGTCCTCCATCAGGATGGGCCCGTTGTTGGCGGGACGCGGAGCCACCTCGGGTTTTTCCGGTTTGGGCGGGGGGACCAGGGCCGGAATCGTGGCCGGCAGATCGATCACCTGGCGGTTATTGGCCAGGTTGGTGAACTGAAGCTTATTGGCGCCCACGCGCAGGTCTTTGGTGTAACCAGTGCTGTCAATCTGGCCATTGGGAGTCACCGTCACGGTTGTCTCGAGGTTGGTGATCTGGGCGGTTTTGGGGTCACGAAAGCTGCTGCGGACTCCAATCGTGTGAACCCCGGTGGGTTCCACGTTCTGGCAAACCTTGCCGTTGTCCGAGATATAGCCCAGAGACATATCAGCGATGTTGAAGTGCACCGAACTACCGTCGCGGCGTTTGTAGGTGTATCCCTCGAAGTCGTTCTTGTCGCTGCCGTAGGGTTGAACGGGGATATCGGCGCCATTGGATGTTTGCAGAACAAAGTTTCCGTCATCGCGAGGCTGGATGACACCTTCGCCCGGGATGATGATGCTGGTGATTTTCCCGTCGCCCGAGGTATTCATGATCAGACCGCTGTCGGTCTGGAAGCACTGGGTTCCGTCGTCCCGGTAGCTGACTTTCAGGCCCGGCAGGCTCTGGGCTTCCTGCCCTGATTGGGCGTTGGCGGTCGTGGCGGTGTCCTGAATCTGAGCCGTGTCTTTACCCACTTGTTGGGCGGCCCCGGTGTGAGTGGCGTTGCTGATGTACTTGCTGATGGGCACACTGACCGCGCCAGCGCCCAGGGCGTTCAGAGGGACTCCGTTGATACCTGCCATTTGCTAAGGACCCGCCTTATCTGTCTTTTATAGCGCCCCCAGTATATGCGTAGGCGTTTGCCAGAACAAGCTTAGGGTACGATCAATTTGTAACATTTGGGCGGGACTGGTTGCCGGGAGTCCGTCTTTAATCGGGCCGTAGTCGCAAGTTCTGGCCGTCTCGTTGCAGCAGTAGTTCGCTACCCTCATTACGGCCGCTCACGTAGTGAAATGAGATGTGCTCGTAGCGGAGTTCCAAAGGCCTCTGGCTCAAAAGATTGAACTCCTGGGTGGGAGAGTTTCGGCTCAGATTCGAGCCCAAATGCCGCAGGCTAAGGCGACCATCCGGTTGGATGGCCAGCACGGTTGTGTCCCCGTCCTCGCTGAGCACCCCGGTCACGCCGTGCTCGCAGGGGCGGGTGAAAACCAATCGCGTGGATTGATGCTCGGGGTCGTGCCAGCTGCCCGCCAGCCAGTCCAGGCCGGGGGGTTGTCGAGCCGGACCCAGGCAGGCCAGCAACAGAAGAACCATCAGACTCAGGAACAGGAAAAGTCTTCGCATAATCCCATGATGAGGCCATCGGCGGCAAGACAGGGTCAAAATCCGCCCGGGGCAGTCAAAAATGGGTCAATGGTTCAGTTCAGGGGCGGAGTTGCTTGGCCCCGACCATGCCAGAGTTGAGAACCATGGTGGCTGTGAGGCTGCCGGAATTGTCCTGATATCCCGAGGGCGGCGAGCTGCCAAAGGCACTATCGGAGAAGCCGATGGTCAGGCGCGTGGCTCCAGCCGGCACAGCGAACTCCTGGAGCACCCCAGTACCTGTTCCGGTCAGGCCGTCGCCAATGAAGAAGACTTGATTGAGCAGAGGGGCATTGTTCTGCACGCTCTCGCCGGCCACGGAGAAGTCGTAGCGAGCGGGTGGAGTGCTGCTGGTGGTGGTGGCAGGGTTGGTGAAGACGCCAACCAGTCCGAAGCTTTGATAGGGAGCTGTGGTGTAGAAGGTTCCCGAGAGTCCGCGGTAGTCACTGACCAGTTCGCTGCCGGCCG
This sequence comes from bacterium, assembly GCA_018266105.1. Lineage (GTDB taxonomy): Bacteria > Vulcanimicrobiota > Xenobia > Xenobiales > JADMJV01 > JADMJV01. Next base: position 33,092 of record JAFEBA010000080.1, read on the forward strand.
TGCGCAGGTAGCCGTCCGGACTGCCAATTGGACCGGTCGACTGGTTGGGGGCTGGACTGTTGTTGACCACGCTGGGAAAGGTGAAGAAAGCTCCCGAGGGGGCGCTATTAAAGTCATAGAATTTGGCCACTCGGCCCCCGCCCAGTTGACCTGTTCCTATCTCCCCGGGGTTGGGCGCGTCCCCAAATTGAGCACCAAAGATGTTGTCGAAGGCGGACACATTGAAGGTCAGAGCGTTCGGATCATTCCGCGAAATGGTCGCCTTCAGACCGGTTGCGCCGTGAGTTCCGGGGTTTTGGCAGCGAGCGGCAAAGTCGAGCACATCTCCGGCGGCCAGGTTCACGGTGAAGTGGAAGTCGCCCTGATTGGTGTTATTGCGCAGGTTATCAATGCTGTGCAGGCTGATGTTTAGATTCTTCAGGATGCGTACATTGACGATTTGAGGATCGACATCGATTTGCGAAAAGGATCCGTCCACGGTGTAGTTTCCGGCCGTCGGGGCCGTCCAGCGCAGGTCTGGCGTGCTGGAGAGAGGCAGCAGGCCCAGACGATCATTAGGAAGCTGGATGGTCTGAAAAGTCAGGGTGCCGGAGGTGGTGTTCTTGATGATCTCGCTTCCGGTGTTGCCGGGAGCCGGGTTGGATTGGGCCCAGGCTTCCAGGCCGGGGCTGGTGACCGGGTTTCCGTCCAGAGTTTGGGTTACGTTGGCGACTGAAACGGTGTAGGGTGTGAAGTTGGGCGAACTGAAGTTGCTCAGGTCCCCATAGCTCCAGCTCCCTCGGGGGTTGCTGCTGGATGCAAAATCGCTGGCCGCGTTATAGATAAGGGCTGTCCCGGGCCGGCTGAGAGTATCGGCTTGATAGGCATAAATCCACTGAGCCTGGCCTGGGGGCAGAGTGGTTGGAGGGTTACCCAACTCGAAATAGGCCGTGGTGGCCGGGTTGTAACTCAAGACTCCTGGCCAGATCCGAAAGTTTTGGAAGGCGTTGAGCAGCGTGTTGGAGCCGTATTTGAGGTTGGCTGAAGACACCGCCAGCGGCTCGGGCGTTCCCACCAGGTTCCAGCCAACCGAGAGATTGGTGGTCAGGGTGTCCCCTGAGGTGTCCGGGCCATCGATTGTGACCTGGGTGGGCCCGCTGCAGTAGACCCAGTAGCCGGTAAAGGGGTTGTGGTTGCTGAAGCCGGCCTGGTTGAAGGGCACGTCGATGTACTGGCCCGCGGCGGCGTCGTAGCGGGAACAGGCCAGCACATTGCCGGGCTGGCTGATATTCAAGAGGGAAGGAGTGACGTAGGGGACAGAAACCAGGTTCCAACCGGTTTGCAGCGAGAGCGACAGGGGTTGAGTGAGCGGGCGAATTGCCTCGGGACTGTCCTTGGCCGCGAAAGGTGCGCTTTGGAAACGAAACGTTCCTGGCTGACCGGGAGGGGCGGGAGGAAGAAGGCGAGTGGACACCTGAGAATTAGAGCCAGTGGAAAGAATGTTGTTGGTTCCGCCACCGGTGCTGTTGGCCGAACCGCCACCACTGCAGCCCGCCAGAATGAACAGACCCACGAGAGTCAGGACTGAATTTTTCATTGGAGTATCCCCCGATTTGTCTCCGGAAAATTCTCCCGAGTTTAGCATGCGGCACCCGATTCAAACAATGAAAAAAATGGTCAACATGTCGATTCGAGGGTTTTCCAATCGTCCAAGGGTTGAGGGCACCGCCCCATCTCAAGTCAGGAGAACACAAAATGGCAACCGTTCAAACCAGGACCTTGGTCCAACCCTATCTTCAGTTCCGCGGACGCACCGAGGAGGCGCTGGAGTTTTACAAACTGGCGCTGGGTGCAGAGATCTCGGTGATGATGCGCTTCTCCGAAGCCCCTGAACCTTGTCCCACGCCTGTGGACGGTCATCTGGTCATGCACGCTGGCTTTCGCATCGGCGAGACGGAGATTTTCGCGACCGATGGCGGCTGCCAGGATGCCGGCTCTCAGACTGGCTTTCAGGGTTTCAGCCTGACTCTCAGCCTGAGCGAAGAGGAGACTGCCGAACGCTTTTACCAGGCGCTCAGCCAGGACGGTCAGCCTCAGATGCCTTTGGGCCCGACTTTCTTCGCCAGAAAGTTCGGCACGGTGGTGGACAAGTTCGGTGTCAACTGGATCATTCTCGTGCCCGCGTGATTTACTCAGCTCGGGGGGGCCTTGAGGCCCCCCGGGCGAAGGCGGCTCCCCGTGAGCGCCAGTCCGAGTCCGCTGCGGCGGCCGCTGTTTCGGATGTTGTGGGGGGCAACGATTGTCTCCAACATTGGCAATTGGATCCAGGAAGTCTCAAGCACCTGGCTGATGGCCACCATGGCTCCCGATCCTTTGATGGTCTCGCTGGCCCAGGTGGCCAGCGCCCTGCCGGTGTTTTTGCTGGCTATCCCGGCAGGAGCCCTGGCCGACGTTCTCGATCGGCGCCGGCTGCTGATTTTTACCCAGTCCTGGATGATGATTGCGGCCGCCACCATGGCCGCGGTCACTTTGATGGGCAAGATGAACCCTTGGATTTTGCTGGTCTGTACCTTTTATCTGGCCGTGGGTTCGGCCTTGAACTCGCCCGGATGGCACGCGGTCACTCCGGAGATCGTGCCAAAGGAAGAGCTTCCGGCCGCGGTGACCTTGAACGGCCTGGGCATCAGCTGCGCTCGGGCAGTGGGTCCAGGTCTGGCCGGCCTGGTGCTGGTCAACCTGGGAGCGGGACGGGCTTTCTTGATCAACAGTATTTCCTTTCTGGCCGTGATCTTGGTTCTGTCTGCCTGGCGCCGCAAAAAGCGCCCTGGCAATCTGCCCGCCGAACGCTTCATTTCGGCGATGCGGGTGGGCACGCAGCACGTCAGGCATTCCCCGGTCCTGCGACTGGTGTTAATTCGCAGCGGGGTTTTCGTTTTCACCACCAGTTGCTTGTGGTCGCTGTTGCCTTTGCTGTGCAAACAAGAATATGGTTTCCAGGCTGAAGGCTACGGGCTCTTGCTGGTGGTCTTCGGGATTGGGTCCATCGTTACCGCCTCTTTCTTTCTGCCCCGCTGGCGCGAAGGTCTGGAGGCAAATTCGCTGGTGAGCCGAGCCTGGCTGGCCTATCTGCCGGTGTTCTGGATTCTGGCCAACTGTTACAACCAGTGGCTCCCTTTTCTCGCCATCCTCTGGGCGGGTGGTTGCCAGATCTGCATCCTTTCCTGCTTCCATCTGGCCGCTCAGTCGCTGGCACCTCCCTGGGTACGAGCCCGGGCCATGTCGGTCTACCTGCTGGTCTACGCGGGTTCGGCCAGTCTTGGGGGTCTCTTTTGGGGCTACCTGGGCCGTGGACTGGGCTTGCGCCAGTGCCTGGTTCTGGGGGGGGTTATGCTGCTGGTAGGCACCGTCACCGCCTGGATTGCGCCTCTCCATACGGGTGAGAACTTTGACCACGACCCCTCTAATCAGTGGGAGGAACCGGAAGTGCACGTGGACATTCCGCTCGGTCACGGGCCCATCCAGGTGGTGGTTGAATACGATATTGCTCCCGAGAACGCGCGGGATTTTGTGACCGCTATGGAGCGACTCAAACGCATTCGGTTGCGCAACGGAGTGATTCGCTGGGCTCTTTACTGTGATCTGGCCTCGCCCAATCTGTTTCGCGAGGTCTATCTGGAGGAGAGTTGGGCCGCTCATCTGCGCCAGCACGAGCGGGTCAGTAAATACGAGACGGAAGTGGCCAATATGGCCTACTGCTTTCACCGCGGGCCGGACATGCCCAAGGTCTTTCACCTGGGATACTGCGATGACCGTTTTCCCGGCAAGAGCGAAGAGGAACAGTTGGACCCGACCTATCAGGAGATTCCGCTCTGGTTCCTGGATTGAGCCTGCGGTGGCCGGGGTAGCCTGAGGTATGAGCCGGCGCAAAGTAGACCCCACCTGGTTTGACGAGGAGGTCGAGGAGCAAGAGAACGAGGTCCGCGAACTCTCGGTGCTTCCCGAACATGAGGGCTTGCGATTGGATCACTTTCTGGTGGGACAGTTCCCGGAGCGTAGTCGCTCCCTGCTGCAGGATTGGATCGAGTCGGGCCAGGTGCTGGTGGGAATGCGTCCCGGCAAAGCCTCGACTCGACTCAAGGTCGGCCAGGACATCCTGGTGGAGATTCCGGCCCTGGAGCCGGCCGAACCCCAAGCCGAGAACATCCCTCTCACCGTTTTGTTCGAAGATGAGCATCTGCTGGTGCTGGACAAAGCGCGCGGCATGGTGGTGCATCCGGCCGTGGGGAATTTTCAAGGGACCCTGGTCAATGCTCTGCTCTGGCACTGTCGGGACCTCTCCGGCATCCGCGGGGTGGAAAAGCCCGGCATCGTGCACCGCCTGGACAAGGACACCTCGGGCCTGATGGTGGTGGCAAAAAACGATCAGGCTCACCTTGGTTTGACCAACCAGTTTGCCGAGCGATTGGTGAACAAGCATTATCAAGCCATCGTCCATGGCCATCCCCAACCTGGCCGGGGTCGGGTGGACCAACCCATCGGGCGCCATCCGGTGGACCGAATTCGGATGGCCGTCAATCCGCGGGGCAAGACGGCCATCACTGACTATGAAGTCTCCCAGAGTTTTGGCCAGTATTCCCTACTTGATCTCCAGATTCACACCGGGCGCACCCACCAGATTCGGGTGCATTTAACCTGGCTGGGCTTTCCCATCGTGGGTGACCCGCTGTATGGGCGCCGCAATCATCCCTTCGCCATCCAGGGTCAGGCTCTGCACTGCGCCCGACTGGGATTTCGTCATCCCGTCGAGCACCGGCCCCTGGAGTTTTCGGTGGCAGCACCCGAGGATATGCAGACCATTCTGCGGGACCTGCGATGAAGCGCCAGCACCGCATTTGCGCACTTTGCAAGCATCTTGAGATGATCGACTGCGGACGTGAATTTCCGGCCATCGCGGACACTGAGTACGCTGTCTTTCGCTGTAAGATTTTTGGTTGGAGCAACCGGGAGGACTATCTGATGGATTCTGAGCCGGCTCAGAAATTTGCCAAACAGGAGGCTTTCGACTGTGAGCGATGGGAAGGCTGGACGCCGGAGTAGCCCCTGGCAACGCCCCGGTGAGGAGAGCTGGCTGGAAGAGCAGGAACCGAACGCGGCCGCGCCTGAGCCCTGGCTGCCCGCGGAAGCGCCCATATCCACTTCAACTTATCCGATTCGACTGACCTGGGTGCTTTTGGGTCTGCTGCTGCTGGCGGCGTGCCTGGGTGGCGTCTCTCAGGACCTGGGCCAGCTCAGGCGCCTGGGGGCGCGGCCTCCGCTGTATGGTTTCAATCCTCGCCCGGAGCATATGCTGCTGCCGCTCTTCCTGCACGGCGGAACCGCCCATTTCCTGAGCAATTTCTTGAGTCTCTTTATGGTTGGCTCGGCCCTGGAGTATGTGCTGGGTGGATTGGCTCTGCTCTATCTGTTCCTGTGTGCCGGGGTGATTTCGTTGCTGGGTTCCATGTTTCACGACCCGCAGGCGATGTCGGTGGGGTGTTCGGGCTCCGTGTTTGGGATCTGGGCGGCTCGAGTCTTGCACGCCTGGCTTCCCCCCCGCGAGCCCGATCGCTTTCGATTTCTGGCCCTTTTCGTCTTCAGCCTGGTTTTGACGGTGGTGCCCAAGGCCATGGGCATGCCCGTAGACGATCTGGGACACGTCGCTGGCCTGGCCGGGGGGGGGGCGGCCTATCTGGCCTGGCGGGCAGGCAAGTTGGCGCGCGTCGTTTTCCTGTTGGCCCTGTTCGGCTTTTGCGGCTGGGTTTGTCGGCCGCCCTGGATCCCGTTTTAAGTCACGGAATGGGAGGCGGCTCGTCGCGAATGAGGGTGGTGACAGTGAGCTGATTGTTGCTCGAGCTTTGCTGGTTGCCATAACCCAAAATCAGCCCGAACGCGCCGGACTGTCGGCTGTTGCTGGTGCCACCGGCCGACACGGTCAGGGTTTCGCCGTTTTTCATGGTGACCGAGGTGGATCCTTCGCTGAAGTCAATGCGGCCGGGACCCTGGGCGCTTTGATAGGACATCCAGGGGGTGAGGCGCAGGCGGATGTTCTGGCCAATCACGGTGGGTTCCACTGAGAAGCCGGTGCTGACGCGCTGGAAAATCACCCCTGGGGGCAGCAGTCCCAGGCCGTTGACATAGGTCCAAAAAGGTTGCACTTGAGGGATGTCCTCGCCCACGGTGATGCTGCCGCGTTCTCCGCTCATGACCAGCAACTGTTGGCTGGCGTTGACGTTCTGCTGACCGTCATAGGTCTGCAGCAGTCCCCCGCCCGAGTAAGGATTGCTGGCGCTCTGAGCAATCGTGATCCAGACCTGGGGTGCGGCGATATCGATTTGCTCCAGCAGCTTCTGGATCTGCTCCAGGCGTTCGGGGGCGGCACGCACGATCAGCCGTTGCAGACGCTCCTCGGCCATCACTGTCTCGCCCGGTTGGAGCAAGGCTTTGACCGGTTCGATGGTGGCCGCGGCGGGTCGATTGGACAATGAAAAAACCTTGAGTTGGGGCTGTGCTGCCAGTGGAAGGGTGATCATCAGGGCCAAAAGCAATCTCTTCATGGCGGAAGGATTCGCTTTCGCAGGGGTGCAACCTTGCGGCCAGCACCCGTGGGCGGTGCAGCCGCACAGATGCCTGTGCGAGTCCCGCAAAGGCGGGATCATTCTAAAGTGGTATCTCAGTTATTCTCTACCACCCTGGTTGGGGTGGAGGCCCATTTTGTACGTGTGGAAGTTGACCTGGCTTCGGGCCTGCCGGGTTTCCACGTGGTTGGCTTGCCGGACGCGGCCGTGGGCGAGTCGGTCCATCGGGTGCGTAGCGCCCTCCGTAGCGTCGGCCATCCCCTCCCTCCCCGTCGGGTCACCGTCAATCTGGCTCCGGGCGATCTACGCAAGGAAGGACCACGCTTTGATCTGGCCATCGCACTGGGAATTCTGGCCAGCAGCCAGGTGGTTGCTCCTGAACTGATCACAGATTCGGTGGTGTTAGGGGAACTCAGTCTGGACGGAGGCCTGCGCCCGGTGCGCGGTATCCTCAACTCGGCCGTGGCCATGCGCGAACGGGGCCTGCGCCGGTTGTTCCTGCCAGCCGAGAATCTGGACGAGGTGGACTGGCTGGAGGGTATGGAATTGTGGCCGGCCAGTTCATTGGAAGAAGTGCTGGCTTTGCTGCTGCAGGGCCAGCCCGGAAGAGAGCGCCGGGCCAGACGCACAGACCCGGTCGTTCCCGGACCCGATCTGAGCCAGGTGCTGGGTCAGGAGTCCGGTAAAAAGGCTCTCCAGGTGGCGGCCGCCGGTGGCCATCATTTGCTCTGGGTGGGGCCGCCTGGTTGCGGGAAAACCATGCTGTCTCGCTGTCTTCCGGGACTTTTACCGGACCTGGACGAGCAGCAATCGCTGGAAGTCTTGACTGTGGCGTCCGCTCTCGGCTTGCCCTGCGACGGAATCAGAGCTCCATTTTCCGAGCCGCACCCGCAGATCAGTTCACCCGCTTTGCTGGGTAGCCATCGCCCGGGTGAACTCTCGCGTGCGCATCAGGGAGTGCTTTTTCTGGATGAGGTGACTGAGTTCGCCCGCGACGCTCTGGAGGGGTTGCGCACTGCTCTGGAGACGGGTTGGGTTGAAGTCGGCCGGGTGCGCACGCGGGTTCGCTATCCGGCCCGCTTTCAATTGGTGGCAGCCTGCAATCCCTGCCCATGTGGCTACGCAGGCGATAGCAAACGGAGTTGTCTGTGCAGCGATAGCCGTCGGGTGCAATATCTCAATCGCCTCTCCGGCCCCATCCGGGACCGCATGGACATGCAGGTGGCGCTTGTGCGCCCCGGCTTACGAGAGAGCTGGGCTCAAGGTGGCAGTATCAGCACGGGCCAGGCTCGCGAGCGGGTGCTGGCCGCGCGCCAGCTTCAGAGGATGCGGGGTTATCTGAATCGAGAGCTGCCGCGGGAGCACTTTGAGCAGCCTGAGCTGGTCCGTTCCGAGGCCTGGGATTTTCTCTTCGATTACGGCGCTCGCAAGCACCTCAGCATGCGCGCGGTGGAGAAGCTGCTGCGGGTCTCCCAAACCCTGGCCGATCTGGAGGATTGCCCTCGGATTGGGCTGGGCCATGTCGCTGAGGCCGTGCACTACCGTTGCCTGGATCAGCAGGGGTGCGGCTAGAACAGCTAGAGCCGGAGCTGGTTGGAAAATTCGGCGAAGGCTCGGCGCGCGGCCTCCAGAGGAGTCAGCTCAGAATGGTCTTCCTGAGCATAGAGAATCTTGGAGGAGACGTTGACGCGGTGCAGCGCCAGTTCGGTGCGACGCAATTCCTGCAGTACCTGGTCGGCCTGGCCGCCCTGGCTGCCCACGCCTGGAATGAGCAGGGGGCAGTTGGGGGCCAGGTGCTGACAGGTGAAGGCCAGGTCCTGCGGGCCGGTGGCGCCGACCACCATGCCCGCTCCCGGGAACCACTGAGGCAGGTCGAGCAGCAGCTTCTGCCATAACTCCCGACCTTCCACGCTGGATTTCTGCAGATCTGCGTGCCCCGGGTTGGAGGTGCGCACCAGGGCGTAGAAGCCGTGTCGGGGTGCGTAATCTGCAAAGGGCTGGATGGAGTCGCGACCCATCCAGGGATTGACGGTACAGGCATCCACTTCCAGTCGCTCAAAAGCGCTGCGGGCGTAGGCTTTGCTGGAGGGACCAATATCGCCGCGCTTGACGTCCAGAATGATCGGAATTTTCCCGCGCCAGCGGCCGCACAGCCGCTCCAACCAGGCCCAACCCTCGCAACCGTAGACTTCGAAGTAGGCGGCATTGGGCTTGATGGCGGCGGGCTGGACGCTCTCCAGCAACTGATTGACATACTCTTCCCAGCCGGCCAGAGTCAGCGGCAGCCGGTCCAGGTCGGGATCGATACCCAGGCACAGGATGTGACCGGCTTTTTTGGCCGAATTTCGCAGCAGCTCTTGATAACTCAATTGGGCACCTCCAGTCCGCGCTCGCGCGCTCTCTGCAAGAGGTCTTCCAGTTTGATCAGGCTGTGCACCGGCACCTTCTGTTCACGCGCGAAGGCCTCGGCCCAGGTTTCGCCCCGGGCAGTTCGGCCCTGTCGGTCCACTCCCACCAGCACGCCGCTCCAGTGCAGCTTCAGGCCCTGGGCCCGGGCGTATTCGGCTACCTGCTGCATAGCCTCCACCTTGGTTTCGGAGGTGGTGATGACATCGTCGATGAGGACCAGATGGTCGCCATCGCGAGGTTTCTGGCCCAGCAGGGTGCTGATTTCGCCGTGGGTTTTGGCTTCTTTGCGAAAGCTGAAGTAGCCCAGGTCGCCCCCAATGGCTTGAGCCAGCGACACGGCCAGGGGGATACCCTTATAGGCCGGTCCGAAAATCAGGGTGGGTGGGGGAGTCAGTTCTTGCAGGCCGCGCGCGAAAAACTCACCCAGCCGGGCCAGCTGGCGCCCCTGGCAGAGGTCTCCAAAGTTCAGGAAGAATGAGGACTTCTGGCCACTCTTCAGGGTGAAATCGCCCACCTGAAAGACTCCTTCATCCAGCAGAAAGTCAGCAAATTCGGGGTTTTTGATCATGGATTTCCTTTCAGGGCAGCGGCTACGCGCCGGGGTAAGCCCGGCCCGCTATAGATGAATCCTGTGTAGATCTGGACCAGCTCGGCTCCTACCTGACGGTAACGCCGGGCATCCAGTCCGGTAAAGATTCCACCCACGCCAATAAGCGGAACGCTCCAATTGATCTGGCGCAGCAGTTCCAGGTTGCGCTCCAGGAGCGGGGCGCCACTCACGCCGCCCAGAGCTTCGACTCCGGCCAGCTCATGGTCCCGGCGAGCTGTGGTGTTGGAGAAGACGATTCCGGCCAACCCCCAATCTCGAGCTCGTTCGCCAATCTGGCGGTAGGTCTGGAGATCTTCGTCTGGACTCAGCTTGAGGAAGAGTGGCCGCTGTGGTCGCAATTGGGCCAGTAGTGACTGTAGCGTCTCCACCTGGGATAAACTGCGCAGGCCTTCGGTGTTGGGACTGCTGATGTTCAGCGAGAAATAATCGCAGCTGTGCCAGAGGCCATCCATGACCTTCTGATAGTCTTTGGCCGCCTGCTCCAGGGGGGTATCGGCGTTCTTGCCCAGGTTAACACCCACTCGGATGCGCCGAGGGCGAGCTTCTTGCAGACGCGCCTTGATGACCTCCACTCCCTCGTTGTTAAAACCCATGCGATTGCGCAGGGCTTTCTGTTGAGGCAGCCGGAAAAGGCGGGGTCGAGGATGGCCGGGCTGAGGCCGAGGCGTAACCGCTCCGATTTCGATGTGACCGAAGCCAAGTGCCTCGGCGACTCGAATCCATCGAGCGTTTTTGTCGAATCCGGCGGCCAGCCCAACCCGGTTGGGAAAGTCGATTCCAGCCAGAGTGACTGGATCGTCCACCCGTGGCAGCCTGCGCAGCAGCGGATAGAGCAGATTGGTGGTGCGTACGGCCCACTCGTGAACCGTTTCAGGGTCCACCGAAAAGAGCAGGGGTCGCAGCAGACGGTACATCAAGTGACCTCCTGGCCGCGCCGGAAGAGACGGCCGGAGGCGATCGTGTAGGCCACGCGAGCGGGAAATGTGATGCCTTCAAAGGGCGACCAGGCGCACTTGGTGTGGCAATCCTCAGCCCGCACGGTCCAGGGTTGGTCGAAGTCGAGCACGGCCAGATGGCCGCGGTAGCCCGGTAGCAATCGACCCACTTTGCGTCCAGTGAACAGGCCGGGCAGCTGGCAGGCGTGGCGAGCCAGTTGGCGGGCTGAAAAGCCTTGCTGCAGCAGCCAGCTCCCAAAAGCACCGTAAGTATCCAGGAGCGGGACTCCAGAAGGGTTGCTGCTGGACTTTTCGGCAACGGTATGGGGCGCGTGGTCGGTGGAAAGGAAATGGATGCGGCCGGCCAGGAAAGCTTCCAGTAGTTTTCGACGAGAACTGGCGCTGCGAAGCGGAGGATTCATTTTGAGAAAGGTGTTGCGCTCGGCTGTTTTGCGGTTCTCCCAGTCAAAGTAGAGATGATGTGGGGTGGATTCCCAGACCACTCCTGGCAGCCCGGTGTCGTCCGGCCAGAATTCCAGAGCGGCCGCTTCTAGCTCCGGCAGGCTGTCGGCCTGAGAGAGATGGGCTACATGCACCCGGAAGCCGTGCTTGCGGCCCAACCGCAGGGCCGTTGAGACGGCCAATTGTTCGGCCTTTTCGGGACGGGTGGCTTCGTGAGTGGCTTCCCCCGCAAGCTGCCGCAGCATTTCCGGGTCCTCACAGTGCAGGCTGATGCGACAATCTCGGTAATGTCGGAGGGTTTCTTCCAAATCCTGGTCATCGTGAAAGAATAGGGAGCCGATGCTTGGGCCCATGAAGGCTTTGTAGTGACGGTGCCCGCTGGGTCTGGTTTCTGGACCCAGTCCGACATAAAAACCGATATCAATAGGTAGTTCGGATACGGATTGTTCCTTGCCTGCCAGCATGGCTTTGGTTACCGGAGGAACGGGGTTGTTTGGCATGTCCAGCATACAGGTCACGCCACCGTTCAGGGCGGCGGCAGTGGCGGTGTGAAAATCCTCTTTGTGCTCATCTCCCTGACGGAGATGGGTGTGTACATCCACAAAGCCTGGAAAGACCAGTTGGTTTTCTCCCAGCTTCAGGTCCGGCTTGAGGCCCAGATCGCCAATGCGAGTGATGTAGCCATCCAGGATCTGCAGCTGGCCCCAGCGCGGACCCCATTCAGCGTCGACCAGGCGGCCTTCGACGATCATAACAGCTCCAATTCGTCGCTGCGAAACTGGACATTGCAGTAGTAGCAGCGTAATTCCAGTGGATCGCGGGATATCGTGTCAAAACGAGTGGGGACATATTCGTGGCGGGTGATACAGCCGCTGTTGGGACAGCGCACCAGGCCCCGGATATGGTCGGGCACGCGCACTTTGTGCTTGGATGTGCGTTCGGAGTTGCGAATCAAGTTGATGGTGGCCTGAGGGGCGACCAGGGCCAACTTGTCCATTTCTTCCTCGGAGAGTTCGCGGTTCTCCACCTTGACCAGGTCCTTGCGGCCCATATCTTTGGAGTCCAGGCCGATGCCCAGGGTGACCAGATCGTGGCACTGGCGCAGGCCCAAGAGGTCAAGAACCTTGAGCGAATTCCAGTGAGGGATGTGGTCGATGACGGTGCCGTTCTCGATCCGGTAGACCTTATATTCTCTCATCATGCTTCCCCTTGGGCTATGAGTAAATAGAGCAGGGCTTTGCGCACGGCCACTCCGCCAGCGGCCTGTTGGAAGTAATAGGCGTGGGGAGTGGCGTCCACATCCGGATGGATCTCGTCGACCCTTGGCAGGGGGTGCAAAATCCGCATGTGTGTTCGAGCATTGTGCAGGTGGGAGGCGCTGAGGCGATAGATGCCCCTGACTTTTTCGTATTCAGCTTCGTCAGGCAGACGCTCGCGTTGAATGCGCGTGCAGTAAAGGATGTCGACCTGAGGGATGACGTCCTCCAGGCGATGATGAATTTGATGGGGACCGTAGCTTTGGGGGAGAGCCAGCGATTCTGGACTGATGCAGTGCAACTGCACTCCTGGATAGAGTGACAGAGCGTCTACCAGGCTGTGCACTGTGCGCCCGTATTTCAGGTCGCCCATAATGCCGATGGAAAGATTTTCGATGCGCCCCTGGGTGCTGCGAATGGCGTAGAGGTCCAGCAGGGTCTGAGTTGGATGCTGATTTTTGCCATCCCCGGCGTTGATAATCGGCACGTCGCTGATATCCGCAGCCCAGCGAGCGGCGCCGTCGCGAGGGTGACGCAGCACAATGGCGTCGCAATAGGCGGAGAACATTTTGATGGTATCGTGCAGGCTCTCACCTTTCGCTACCGAGCTGCCTTCGCCACTGGAAAAGCCGGCTTCCGTGCCGCCCAACTGGTGGACCGCGGTGAGGAAGCTGTTCCGCGTGCGCGTGCTGGCTTCGTAAAATAATAACGCCACCTGTCGATGTTCCAGGTGGCGCCCTCGATGGTTCTCGAGTTTTTGAGCCGTGTCCAAAACCTGTTCGATCTCGGCTCGAGTCAAATCGCGAATGGAGACCAGACTGCGATTTTTGAGCATAGGCACCTCCAGGGAGGTGACTGTGGGGAGTCCTTGCCAGATTCCTTCCGAAATTCGCCTGGCACATCAAGGTTGCCGCGCGGCGGTAACCTTACTCGTAGTTCTTCTTGGACTTCTTTTCCTTTTTCAGCTTGGGGTCAGCCTTCGGCTTCTTGACTTCCTTTTTGGCTTTTTGGTCCTTCTGAGCCATCGCAATGCTCCTTCCAGCGGAACGGTTTGGTTGTGGTGGTTTCCATCACGGGTAGGGATGGCCCTTCCAGGTGAGGAGAATACCCGCTCGCCGGTATGCCCATCCTTGCGCACACAGAATGAGCGCCCTTTGTGGGACCGACTGGGATTGCCTAAACTGGACGAAGAACACACCTGGAGGTAGATATGCAGATACGAGCCTGGATCTTGCCCTTGTGTGCGGCGGTCACCATCGTGACCAGCCCGGCGGCGACGGCCAAGCCAAAGCACAAGGAACCTTTCTTTCCCAACATTAACGTCAGCACCCAGAACGGAAACTCTTTCCTGGGAATGCCCCTGAATCAAAGCAATCAGACCTACTCGCTCAACAAGCGGGGCGTTCAGTACAAGACCAATCAGGGTGACTGGTTTAGCCGGAACACCAGCACCATTGGTGTCAAGCGTAACGGTCAGGTCAATATCAACCAGAAGTCCAACAACGGCTGGCCCTTCTAGAGTTCCAAACACCCTGTTCAGGGAAGCAGGAGACTTTGAGGCGAACCTGTGAGCCGTAAGTCTCCAGCGGACCGAACAGGAGTTGGGAACCAACGGAGGCGAGTCTCAAGCCGGTTATAGCCGCTGCATCTTGTGCAGCATCTTGCGCAACTCGGGCTCGATCCGGTCGGCCATCACCTCATAGCCTTTGTCATTGGGGTGAATGGCGTCGGATTTTAAGTCCGGCTGGGTGAGAATGTTCCCGAGCGCGTTGGCCACCAGGCCGGTATGGCGCTGGTTGGCGAGGTCGCGGTAGTGACTGGCGGCCTTGTTGCCGAACAAGTTGCTCTGCACTCCGACCAGCAGCACCGGGGTCTGCTGGGCTTGAACCCGGCTGATTATTTGGTCCAGATTGGCGAAGGTCTCCTCCACGGGGACCTTTTGCATGAAATCGTTGCCCCCCAGTTCCACGATGACCAGAGCTGGCTTGAGGTCGAGCACGTCCTTTTGGAGCCGCTCCAGGCCCTGGCGGGTGGTGTCCCCGCTGATGCCCTTGTTGACCATTTCGATTCCCAGGCGCTTCTGCAGCACGCCTACATAGCCGTGGTTGCTCTCGGCACCATAGCCAAAGGCCAGACTGTCTCCCAACACCACGATGGGGCCGGACTTGGGAACCAGGTAGTCGATTCGGCGTGGCCAGAACCACCAGGCAACCACCAGTGCCAGCAGCACTGTCAGAGCGGTTTTGCGTTTCACAGACTTGGCTTTCGTGGCGGGGGCAAAAAGTCTTTGGCCGGCAGGGGCGGGCTGATAGATCAGGCCGGGTAGAGGCCCTGGACGGCAAAGATATAGCTGACGCTGGTGCCGGGCTGGGCGGGCAGAGGCTCAAGCTGAGGCAACTGGAAGCTCGCGTCGGGGCCAACTCCATAGGTGTAGTCGATGATGTCGAAGAGGAGCGTGTTCTGACTGATTGGGTAGAAGCTTGGATTGGTCAGAACCGCGAAGCCGGCCGGAACAAATGAGCCCGCCCACAAGCGCACTTCCGCCAGACTGACTTCGACGGGGGCAGAGTCGGAATCAGCAGCCGAAGTCGGGAAGGCACCTGTGATACAAAGAATGTAGAGGGCTCCGGGCTGAGCTTTGAGAGCCGGTAGTGCGAAGGTCTGCTGTCCGTCCCCTCCATAGCGGTGTCCCAGCACCGAGTAGAGCTCCTGATATTCACTGATGTTGAGCAGCGCACCATCGCAAACCGCCCAGTTCTGTGGAATTAGCAACTGGCCGGCCCAGAGTCGAATCTCTCCCAGCATGCCCTCCATTGCTCCGGCCAGCGGCCAGGATCCCGAAACGCAGAGCATATAGGGCATGCCTTGTGAGGAGAAGGACACGGACTGGAGCGGGGCCAGGTTGGGGAGAAAGATAAATGAGCTCTCTAACTGGCTCGGGAACAGGATACTCACCAATTCTTGGTTTGCTGCAACCGGGAGCTGTAGCCCATTGCATTCTTGCCAATTCATGGGAATTTGGGGTCCCGCGAAAAGGCGGATTTCGCCCAGGGCTCCATTCATCGGCTGTTGTTCCTTCCCAACGCTAAGACTCAGTTCCTAGCCTTTCGGCGGAATCAGGGGGGACTTAAGTCAGCAGGGTGGTATTGGGCCCAAGGGTTTACCATGCAAGAACTGATCGAAGAACTTTACCATCGCTATTTACCGATACGCGAGGGCAAGCTGGCGGATTATATCCCTGAGCTCGCTAAAGCCAATCCTGACTCATTTGGCATCAGCCTGGTGACGGCCCAGGGGCAGTGCTACGAAGTCGGCGATTGCGGACGTAAGTTTACCATCCAGTCTATTTCCAAGCCTTTTGTTTATGGAATCGCTTTGGAAGACTTTGGCCGCGAGGAGGTGCTCAGGCGAGTCGGAGTGGAGCCGACGGGGGATGCCTTTAATTCCATTATTCGTCTGGATGAGGCCTCCAAGAGACCCTACAATCCGATGGTGAACGCTGGAGCCATCGCCACCAGCAACTTGATTGCCGGGGCCAGTCCGGCTGATCGTCTCAATCGGCTAATGGCCGTTTTTGCAGCCTATGTGGGGCACGAAGTCAACCCGGACATGGCCGTATTTCTCTCGGAGCGTTCCACCGGCCACCGCAATCGAGCCATCGCTCATTTGATGCTTAACTTTCGGATGATTGGCCCCAATGTGGACGAGATTTTGGACCTCTACTTTCAGCAGTGCTCATTGCTGGTCACCTCCAGCGACCTGGCCTGGATGGCAGCCACACTGGCCAATGGCGGCGTCAACCCGGGCAGCGGAGTGCGGGCCTTGCCGCGCCAGTATGTGCGTGACCTGCTCTCGGTCATGTTCACCTGCGGACTCTATGATTTCTCAGGAGAGTGGGCATACCGCGTGGGATTGCCGGCCAAGAGCGGAGTGGGTGGGGGAATGCTGGCGGTGGCTCCCGGCAGGTTGGGTATCGGAGTCTATAGTCCTCTGCTGGATGAGCGAGGTACCAGTGTGCGCGCCATCCGCGTCTGCCAGGAATTATCCAGCCGGCTCGGGCTGCACGTTTTTGATCAGACCGAGAGCATTTTGTCGGAGAGCGGGTCGTAAATTGCAGGGGGCTTCGGTTTGAGCGAATCCATCTCTCGTCCCACCCAGTTTTGCAGTTTTTCCACCAGTTCCGGGCGGTCTTTTTCCCAGCCTTTGATGTAGTCCAGCAGGTCCTGGCCGCCCACGCAGAGGGCCTCGGGATTGTTGCGCTGGGCCACGATCCTGGCGGCGTAGTCTTCGATCATGGGTCGGTAAAAATTCACAATACTGGCCGCAACGCTGTCGGCCGCTTTGGTGAAACGGTCTTCATCCTCTTCGGCCAGCCGCAGGCTATTGCCGGCCAGGGCCAGATTGGGGTTGAAGGGACCCAGTTGCTGGCCCATGCCTTTCAGGCGAACGGCTTCCTGAGTCAGGCGCGTGGCGTTCCGAATATCGTCGGCCGGTCCAGCCGTGAGCTGGCCACCTCCACACTGGTTTTCAGCGGCGCGGCCGGCCAGATTGGAGGCCACTTCGGCGAAATAGGACTCGAAGCTGGAGATCGGGTTCTTGGAGTTCTTCAGGAACACGGCCGCGTTGGCACCGCCACGAGGTGCGAAGCTGACGCTGTCGATGGCCTGAGGCAGATGCTCCGGGTGAGCAGTGCGTTCGGCCAGCTGGGTGAAAAGGTGGCGCACCACCACGTGGCCGAGTTCGTGACAGACCGTGACCCGGAAGTTGGCATCGTCCAGGGTGACGGGCCCGGCCGGACCGAAGACCTTGTCCAGGCGGGCCTGACGACCCGACCGGGCGGTTAGAGAGCCGGTGGGGGCGGCTTTTTGCAGCAGACCCACCAGCTGACTGATCTGGTCGCCGCCAGTGGCTTCCGCCATTTCTTCCAGCGACCCAGGATCGGCTTGAATGTTGAATCGACGACACAGGCTTTGGAGAATATCCAGGCGTTCTTCGGGTCCAGACGGGGTCTGCACGTCCACCCGGTTAAACAGCTCGGTCGCCTCCCGGTCGATGATCTCGGGCCGGCTGCTGGTGGCCACCACCACCACGTTGGGGGTGTTGCGCATGGCCTGGCACAGACTGGCCAGCAGTTCGTGCTGACGAGCACTGATTTCCCCTGCCTCGCTGCTGCGCACCCGGGCCGCCAGGTCCAGGTCTTCCAGGGCCAGCACGCTCACTCCGTGAGGGCTCTGGCTGGCCAACTGGCTGGCTTCGGCGAAATAGGCCTGCAAATCCTGAGGGCTCTTCAGGTCGGCTCCCTCGACTCCCAGCGTGGACACATTGCTCCAGGCCAGGTCACCGGCCAGCGCGCGCACCAAAGTGGTCTTGCCCGCCCCTGAGTTGCCCGCCAGGAGAATGGGCCAGGGTTTATGGTTTTCTTGAATTTGCTGGATAAAGTTGTTCAGGCCTTGCCGGGCGGCTGGCTGTCCTCCCAGAGACTTCAGTCCCAGATGGCGCGGATCCACGAGATGGGTGCCGGGCAGGTTGAGAGGCCCGAGTTGAACCAGATCCAGTGGTGCCCCGGCCGAAGGCGCCGGACCCGGCGTGGCGGGTGAGGATAAAGGCTGGATAAACGCCTGACTCTGGATCTTCACCCGAAGAATGTAG
The DNA here is from genome assembly GCA_018266105.1 of bacterium. Taxonomy (GTDB): domain Bacteria; phylum Vulcanimicrobiota; class Xenobia; order Xenobiales; family JADMJV01; genus JADMJV01. Next base: position 51,006 of record JAFEBA010000080.1, read on the forward strand.
ATGGTAGCGCTGAAAAGTCCCTGAATAGTGAGCTGGCGAAGAGTACCCAAAGCTTTTACAAAGCGGTTACCTGGTGTCGATATACTTTCCAGCCCTCCCCGTGATAACCATGGTATATACACCGGGAGGTCAGCAAATGGCAGTTAATATCACTAACTTCAATCAGCAAGCCCTCGACCAGCAGATGTACATCAATTCGATGCGCCGCGCCCAAATGATGAGCGGCTTTCAGGGCCCGGGATTCTGCCCGTCTCAGCCCCCTTACTGGCAGCAGGGTCACGGCAATCTGCCTTATGCTCAGGTTGGAGATGGCGGTTTCTTAGGATTGCAGCCTCGCGGCGGATACGGTCTTGACCTGAACGGCAACGGTCGCTATGACGCAGGCCAGGACGGAGTGCTGGCGATGGATCTCAACCACGACGGCCGAATCGACCGTTCCGAGATCGAGGGCAGCCGCCGTCGTTTGATGTCGATGGGTGGGAACTACGATTTCAATGGTGACGGTAAGGTCGGCCTCTTTGAGCGAATTCAGGGTCGGGCCTATTCTCGGGAGATGCGCGCTCGCGACCAGGACGGCGACGGTCGTCTCTCGCAGTGGGAGTTCGCTCAGGCGGGAGGCCGGGTGCTGGTGGACCAGAACCGTGACGGCAACTTCCAGCCTTGGGAGCAGCACAGCCCCTACAACTTCCCGACCCCCGGTTTCGGTCGTGGTTCCATCGGAACCGTGGACCCCTTCTTTAACTACACCGGCGTCAATCATCGGGGCAATGTCTGGGGGGGCGGATTCCCTGGGGGCGGTTTCCCCGGCGGCGTCTACTACTAAGCTCTTTTGGTTTCGATAGAACGCCACGGGTCCGTGGCTCTGCTGCGAATGCAGCGGGGGCGGGCCCGCAATGCTTTAAGTCTGGAGTTGATCGATCATCTGCAGACTTCGCTGAAGGCCTGTGAAGATTCGGCCTGTTTGGTCTTGGCGGGTTCAGATGGTGTCTTCTGTGCCGGGGCCGATTTGCGCGAGAGAGTTGCTCTCAGTCCCGATCAAAGGACCCAACATACCCACCGGATTGTGGATCTGTGCGATCAACTGGAGGCCTTTCCGGTACCCGTGGCGGCCTGGATTGAGGGAGCCTGTCTGGCTGGCGGATTGGAGCTGGCTCTGGCCTGTGACGTACGTTTCGCGGCCGAAGGTTCTTTCTTCGGGTTTCCCGAGGTCGGTCTGGGGATTTTCCCAGGTGCCGACGGGCCACTCCGTCTGACTCGTTTGCTGGGGCCAGGCCGGGCCGCCCGCCTGCTCTATTCCGGGCAGCGCATCGGATTCGCTGAGGCTCAGGCTTTGGGCCTGGTGGAATCGGGCGATCCGATGGGCTGGGCCAGGTCGGTCAGCGCCAATTCGATGTTGGCGGTGAGGTCCTTGAAGTCGGCTTTGCGCGCCAGTCGTGATCTTGCGTGGGAAGAGGCTCGGGCTACCGTTCGGAGCTTTCGCGAACCGTTGGACGCTTCACCCGAATACGAGTCGGCCCTGGCAGCTTTTCAAGCCAGGGCCTGATCTCAGCATTCTGAGTCGCCCTCAATTCCAAAAAGCAGATCTCCTTTTTCCAGCACGCAGTCTTGCGGGTTAATGCGAATGGCTCCTTGCCCGCGCCGGACGGCGATGGGAATCACTCCCTTTTCCGCTCGGGCAGCCTGAAGAATGGTCACGAATTGCTTGCCGATCCAGCTCTCCTCCAGAGCCAGCGGCAGAATGCGAGCGCCGCTGCTGGGGTGCAGCAAGTTTTGAAAGATTCGGGCCTGACCGGCGTCGATGGCGGCCTGAGCTAACAGGCTGCCGGAAAGCTCGCCTGAAAGCACCACTTCATTGATGCCACCCAGTCTGAGGTGCGGCTCCGATTCGGAGCTGGAAAGCTCGGCGCAGGAAAGGATTTTGGGGCAGAGTTTTTCGATCGTAAGCGCTGCCAGCACAGTGCGCGCGTCGGCGTCCTGAGGGTTTCGGCCTCCGGTGCGATCGGACATGATCAGCGCCACTTCGGCTCGCTCCAGTCCGGCCCGCTGCAGAGCCGCGATGCGGGTGAAATCATCGCGCACGAAGCGCACCCGCCGCGGAAAGGGCAGAAACGAGAGATTAGGGGGATCCTCCAGTTCGCTGACCACTACAAAGTCTTTGTTCTTGAATTTGGGGTGGGACTGAAGTTCCTTGAGGGTGACCGCCACCCCGGAATTCCAGCCACAAATCAGCACGTGATCGGTAAGTTCGTTGAGCAACAGGCCTTCCAAGAAACTGCCTCCTCGTTTGATGCGTTCTGTAACCATGGCTGAAACCGAGCCGGTCAGGAAAGAAAAGAACGCCACCCCTGAAAAAATCAGCATGAGGGCCGTCAGCTTGCCACCAATGGTGGGAGGGAACTGATCGACCCATTGGTTGGAGAGAAAACTGAAGATGGCGCTCCAGAATGCGGTGACGACGCCCTGCAAGGAGAAGCCGTAGGTGGCCGTCAGTCCCAGGGTGCCGACCAGAACGGCCGCGGCCAGCAGCACGATCACTCCCAGGGATTGGACGGTGCGGGTTCCGGCCGGCAGCGAGTAGATCTTGACGATTCGAACCAATCGCAGAATCCGGAACAGCCGGATGACGCGCAGCCCGGCGCCCAGCCGGAAGATTTGCAGACCTGGCAAGATGGCCAGGATGTCCAGCCAGCAATCCTTGAGGAAGGTGCGAAACTCGTCCGAGGCCATATAGCGTATGGTCAACTCGACAATAAACAGGGCGGTGATGACCATTTGAGCCCCGACCACCTGTCGATACTGCACGCTGCCCGGTCGTACCAGGGCCTCTTCTCCCAGCAGCACCACCGACACCAGGATGAGCAAAAAGATCGGTAGCTCAAACCACAGGTGGCCCACGGTGCGCCGGCACCATTCCCGAAAACGCATCAGCCCGGCTTCGACGAGGAAAGGATTTGCCTTGTTTCTAGCAGAGCCATCAATTGTTCTAGAGATTCCTCCAGCGTTTGCAGGGGCAGGTACAATTCCGGATGGAGGGGGGGCTGATAAGGCGAAGATATACCCGTAAATTCGGCCAGTTCGCCTCGTTGTGCGCGCGCGTAAAGTCCCTTGGGATCACGGCGAATGCACTCTTCCAGAGGGCAGTCCACAAAGATTTCAAAGAACCGACCGTCCTCGATCTTTTGGCGTGCCTGCAGTCGGTCCTCGGCGAAAGGCGAGATGAAGCTGGCCAGCACGATGTTGCCCTGCTCGAAGGCCAGACGGGCCAGTTCGGCCGCCCGGCGCACATTCTCCTTGCGGGCGGCCGCACTGAAGGGCAGATCGGAATTCAGCCCGTGACGGAGATTGTCACCATCCAGACTGAAGGTCCGGCAGCCTCTTTCAAAGAGCCGTCTCTCCAGAGCCTCGGAAAGGCTGGATTTGCCTGAAGCTGAGAGTCCCGTGAACCAGAGCACAGCCGCCAGGTGGCCCTGGCGTTGCTCTCGTTCAGCGCGGGGGATGGTGGAGTGATAGGGGAAGACTCGCTTGGGTTGTTCGGGGTCCGAAGCGGATCCACGGATCATCCCGGCGGCAACGGTTTGATGGGTGTGAGGATCCACCAGGGCCAGGCTTCCGGTCTCCCGGTTGCGGTCATAAGGGTCGAAAAAGATGGCCTCGTTGCAGAGCAAGCGGACTCTTCCGATCTGGTTGAGTTCCAGCCTATCCGAGGCTCGCCGGTGCAGGCTGTCCACGTCCAGTTGGTAATGCACATGCTCCACCAGGCAGCGGATCTTACGGGTGGTGTGAAGCAGCCAGTAGGGGGACTGCAGGCGCAACGGTTGGGTATCGGTCCAGCAAAGATTGACGTCCAGCCGGGTGGCTCGTTCGGGTTGATTGGCGGGCCGTGCTAAGGTCGTGCCGCGTGCGGCCTCGCGTTCGTCCTCCAGGGCAATCAGAACCGATTGCCCGGCCTGAGCCTCCTGCAAGGGACCGTCCGGGCCCTGAATCTCTCGAATTCTGCTGGTTGTCTCGGCCGGCAGCAGCACCACATTCTCGCCCGTGCGAATTCGGCCGGATTGGATGCGCCCGGCCAGGCAGCGCAGATCTTGATGAGGCCGGACCACGCATTGCACGGCCATGCGAAAGTCCAACTGGTTTTGCAAGTTGCCCAGATGCACATGCTGCAGGTGATGCAGCAGGGTGGGTCCATCATACCAGTCCATCGATTCACTTCTGTGCACTACGTTATCGCCTTCCAGGGCGCTGACGGGAATGGAAACGATGCTGGGGATCTTCAGGCGTTCGGTATAGGCGTAGAACTCTCGGCAGATGGAATCAAAAACGGCCTGGGCGTAGCCCACGGCATCCATCTTGTTGACGGCCAGCACAATCTGAGGCACGCCCAGCAGTGAGCAGATCAGGGTGTGGCGGCGAGTCTGAGTGGTCAGACCTTTCCGTGCGTCCACGAGCAGCACGGCCAGATGGGCGGTACTGGCCCCGGTCAGCATATTGCGCGTGTACTGCTCGTG
>JAFEBA010000081.1 GCA_018266105.1 bacterium
GCCATGCTGAACATATTGCCGAAATTCGAACTGGTCCCCATCAAGACGTATTTCAGAATGTTTCCAAAGGAACGGCGACCCTCGAGCACACCGATCTGAACTGGCTTGAGCCCCGGTTGCAGCAAAATGATATCAGCAGCCTCCCTGGCCACGTCCACTGCGTTGTCCACGGAAATCCCGACATCAGCGTTGCGCAGCGAAGGCGCATCATTGACCCCGTCCCCCAGATAACCCAGCACATGCCCACGGGACTTTAGACACGAGATAACCCGATTCTTCTGAGCTGGCGACAGCCGGGCAAAAAGCACTGTCGCCTCAGCCTTGACGGCCAGGGCTTCATCTCCCAACAGATCCACCTCCCGACCCAAAAGGCAGCGCTGACCGTCCAGGCCCACCTCCTGACACACCTTGCGGGCCACCAGATCGTTGTCCCCCGTCAAAATCTTCACAGCCACACCCATCCGATCGAGTTCAGCCAGAGTTTCGGCAGCATCCGGACGGGGAGGGTCAAGAAAAGCGGCCAGACCGATAAGGCAGAGGTCCTGCTCCTTGAGCTGACCAGCGCCAGTCGCAATGGCCAGGACCCGATAGCCCTGACGGCTCAAATCTTCAAAGGTCTCCTGCAGGCGCTGGCGAGCGCCGTGGTCGAGATCCAGAGACCGCTCCTGTTTGCGGTAGGTCAGACACAACGGGTGCACGCTTTCCGGCGCCCCCTTGGTGACCAGCACGGCTCCCAATTTGCCCTCCAGGAGCACGGACAGGCGTCGGCGATTAAAGTCAAAGGGCAGCTCGTCCAGCTTGCGATGGTCATTCACCGCCGGGTGATCATGCTGCAGGACGGCATCATCCAGTGGACTGCGAATCCCGCTTTGGAAAGCGCTGTTGAGAGCAGCGTAGCGCAGGACCTCGGGAAACTCTTCGCCTTCCAGGTCAACATAGCGCTCCAGCTTGATTTGCCCCAGGGTCAGAGTACCGGTCTTATCGCTGCAAAGGATATCGATTCCTCCCAGATTTTCCAGAGCCGAAAGGCGTTTCACCACCACCTTCTCCCGAGCCAGGCGCCAGGCGCCGCTGGCCAAGGTGACCGAGACGATCATGGGCAAGAATTCCGGCGTCAAGCCAACGGCCAGGGCGACCGCGAACAAAAGCGACTGCAGGGGGGGACGGTGGAAAAACAGGCTGGTTAGAAAAACGAAGGCGACCAGACTCAAAGTGGTGCGCAAGATCAGGGAGCCGAAGGCTCGTGTGCCACGCTCAAATTCCGTCTCGCCCTTGCCTGAATCCAGGCTCTGAGCCACCTTCCCCAACTGACTGCGGCTTCCGGTCCGCAGAACCAGAGCCCGACCCATGCCGTTGAGTACCGAAGTCCCCAAAAAGACACAGTTCGTGGCTTCAGACAGGGAGGTTTCTGGTGGCAACTCCCCCACCCTCTTTTCCACGGGCAGGGCCTCCCCGGTCAGGCTGGCCTCAGCCGTGCACAGATCCTTACTCTCCAGCAGACGCGCGTCCCCAGCGACGATTGAGCCCGCCGACAGAACCAGCACGTCACCGGGAACCACCTGGTCCAGAGGAACCTCCTGGATAAGCCCGTCCCTTTCCACTTCGGCTCGAGTGGCCACCGAGCTGCGCAACTTCTCGGCCGCCCTTTGCGAACGATAGGATTGGGCAAAGTCCAGGCTGCAGCTCAGGACCACGATCAGAGCGATGATGGCGGCGTTGGCGCCCTCCCCCAGGGCTGCCGAGAGCAGACTGGCAGCCAGCAGTACCAGCACCAGCGGATTGGCAAAGGTGGATAAGAAGAGCCAGACCGCCCCGGTTGCTTGCTGGTTTCCCATCCGATTGGGACCAAACTGGCGAAGCCGCTCCTCAGCTTCCTGAGAGGATAGCCCGGCGCAGGGCGGGGGTTGGGGTTCGGGCCAAAAGCTGGTCACCTGGCCAGTTTAGCTCGGTGTCGGGCTTTCCGCTACGCTGACGTCCTCGATCTCGGAGGTCTCGGCCGACTCCTCCTGCTCGCTTCGATGGTGAGGGCGATGCACCAGCACATGACAGGGCGCCAGACGGGCCACTTTCTCGCACACGCTGCCAAGCCAGAAGCGCCTGAAACCCGTGCGTCCGTGGGTTGTCATGGCGACCAGATCGCAGTCGTTCTCTGACGACCAGCTCAAAATATCGCTGACCGGTTGCCCCTCAAGGACGACCACCTCCAGGTTCATGCCTGGCTGAGAAATCAATCGAAGGCGGGCCTCGGCCCGTTGCAGATACTCTTCCACCAGGCCGGCCTTGTGCTGATAGTTCGGATAGAGCGACACACCGCTACTTTGCAGCAAGGTCACCTTTCCATCCGGAGCCAGCAGCGGGGGCAACTTCTCCAAAACCGAGAGCGAAGCCGAAGAGCCATCCACAGGCACCAGGACGTGAGAGAACAGGGAGGCGGGTCGAGCTTCGGGGCGGACCAACAAGACCGGACAGGGACTCTGGCGCAGCAGCCCTTCGGCCACACTCCCCAGAAGCAAATGCTGAGCGCCATCGCGTCCGTGCGAGGCCATCAAAATCAGGTCGCAGTGATGAGCCTCAGCCAGACGAGCGATTTCGTCCCGTGCAGAACCAATCGGATTATAAATCTGCACGTCCAGAGGAACCAGCCGAGCGGCTCGGTCTTCCAGGTAGTTGAGCGCTCGAATCTCGGCCTTGCGCTGCAGTTCCGGCAGAAGTTCAGGGGGCAACCCTGGAGCCAGCTCGCCCAGGTGCTCGACGATTCGAGCCAGCACCAGACTGGCCCCACAGCGCCGGGCCATCTCTCGGCCACAATCCAGGGCCCTCTCCGAAATCTCGGTTCCGTCCAGGGGAATTAAAATTCGCTTCAACATACTTTGATCTTAGGGCCGAGCCAGGGCAACCCGGTATGATCTGTATCAGGACCCCGAGCGAGCACGGCCCATCGCCTCCTCGCATCTCCACCCACTTTCGTCAAAAACTGATCTAGATCATAGTGCAAGACATCCGGGCGGCTTATTCTTAACATGCCAACGAGAGTTGGTCTCCAAACTTAGTCCCAAGCCGGTCGGCCCTGACCGGCTTTTTTTATGGGTCCAGGAAAGAGCCACGCCGGTACAGACCGGCCACAGCAGCAAAGAAGGCCGATTCGAGTCTGCCCGCGTTCTAAGTCCCGGCGTAGCTCTGGAGCAAAGGGAGGTTCTCGACTACGATGCGGCGACGCACCAGGCGAACCGCTCCGACGCGGACCAGAGACTGCAGAGTACGCGAAACCGACTCGGGGGAAGCACCCACCATCTGGCTCATTTCGGCGCGCGTCAACTCGACCGCGCAACCGTTGGGCTGGCGCAATTCCAGCAAAAGCCTGGACAGGCGTGCACACGTATCCATCTGCGAGAGATTAAAAAGTTGTCCCTCGGAGTGGCCCAGGTCGCGGGCCAGAAGCCGTGCGAGATTAAGGGAAAGATTTGGGTCCATCCGTAAACATCGCTGCACCGTGGGAGCATCCACAAAACATAAGCGCGTATCGCGGACGGCCGTGGCACTGGCAGTCAGAGGCTCACCGGTCAAAAGTGAACGATGTCCGACCACTTCCTGACCGTGGACAAGGCGCACGATCTGAACCTCGCCGTGCAGGCTGGTGCGAAAAAGCTTGAGCAGGCCCGACTCGGTGCAGTAGACGCCTCCGCTACCCTCACCCTCACGAAAGAGAATGGTCCCGCGCGCCAACGTTTTGCTGACCTTGGCGGCATTCCAGACCTCAAGAGTCTCAGACGAAACCCCGGTCAGCAGTTTATGTCCACACTCTGAACACTGTTGGCAAGAATGGCAGGGATACATCGTCATAACCAGAGGCTAGGCCCTTAAGCCCTCGGCGAGTATGATTCAGATCATACCATCTGGCTGCCGGCGAGCTGATAATCAAGCCGAGAGGCGGTATTCGATGATTAAGAGCCTGCTGGTACCCCTGGATGGATCCGAGGCCTCAGAGAGAGCTCTACCTTGGGCGGCCGACCTGGCCGCCAAGCTCCAGGCAGAAATTATTTTGCTCCGCGTGGGCCGCGAACCCAGCATCCTGGAAGGTCAGGACCTGATGAGCCTGGAGGCTTTCACGAGCAAACAAGAGCAGACCTGTCGAGAATACCTTCTGCGCGTCAAGGCCAACTTGAAGGGCCTGGCCTACGTCAATGTCTGGATCGAATATGCATTTGGTCAGGCCAGTCGAGAAATCGTGGCCAAGGCCACCCAACTCAATGCCAGCATGATCGTGATGAACTCACACGGACGAGATGGACTTGCTCGCTGGTGGATGGGAAGCGTGGCCGAAAAAGTCACTCGTCATGCTCCCTGTCCGGTGCTTCTGGTACGACAGTCCTTTGAAGAGAAAGGTGAACCCAGTGAAAAACAGCCAGCCCAAGCAACCAGCTCAGAGGCCCACTGAAAAGCTGAAGGTCCTACGAATGGAGCAGGCCGTCCAGACGCCTCCCGGGTCCGAGGAATCATCTTCCAATTGCACCGGTTCATGTCAAAATTGCCGCAAGCAGACCTGACTCAGAACAATCTCCAGGCGCTCTTAAACTGGATGCCGGACGGCCTGGCCAGGCTGACGCGCGAGGGAGAAGTGCTCTTTATGAATCGGGCCCTGCAGTCCAGTCTGGGCTGCGCCTGGGAGCCCGGCCTGCGCTTCGGACAGGTTCCTCTGCCAACGCCGGCACGATCCCAGTGGTCGGGCCTTCTCGGCTACGTCCTCTCCACAGGGCAGGCCAGTGAAACCGAAATCGAGTGGAACGACCGGGTCTATTCGGTTCGCCTGCTCCCTGAAGAAGGCGGCGCTGGCCAACTCATCTGCCTGGCGCGGGACATCACCGCCCAACATCAGGCCGAGCAACAGCGACAAATGCGTCTGGAGCGGGCGGAAAGACTGGACCGAGCCGGTCTGGTGCTGGTTCGAGCCGGCTCCGACGAACAGGCGGCACTGGAACAAATTGCTCGATTGGTTGCGGAATTTTTGGGTGAATGCTGCTTCATCAGCCTGATTTCCGAAGACGGTCAGCAACTTGAACCGGCCGCCTGCTGGGACTGCGATCCTCTAAGCCGGGGACCGAAGGGCTACCTGCGACAGCGCAAACCCTTTCCCGCTCATTCCAGCCTTTTTCACCCCCTGATGGAGCGCGCCCAGAGCCTGATGCTCGGTTACCTACCGGGCGTCTTGATGGGCTATGTGCTCCCTGAGGGACAGGCGTTGGACAGCCCGGGGGGCCTGATCATGGCGCCGATGCGCAGCGGCTCCGGCGTGCTTGGAACGATGGCCCTGATCAGCAGTTCAAGCTACACCGAAGAAGACGAAGCACTGATTCAAGAACTGGCGGACCGAACCGCGATGGCCCTGGTCAACGCCCGGCAAGCCCGTCAACTGCAAGAAGCAAACCACGAACTGGAAAGGCGAGTCAGCGAACGAACGCGAGAACTGGCCGACGCCAACCGACGCCTGGAAGAACTGGCAAGTCGAGACCCGCTGACCGGGCTGGCCAACCGGCGAGTCTTCGATAGCACTTTAGAGTCGGAACTTAATCGGGCTCGACGCGAGCGAGACCCCATCAGCCTGATGATGGTGGACATCGACCACTTCAAGAAATTCAATGACCGATATGGACACGTGGCCGGGGACGAATGCCTGCGCAAGTCCGCGCGAGTCTTACAAGATTGCTTCAGACGCAGCACCGACCTGGTGGCCCGCTACGGTGGCGAAGAATTTGCCATCATCTTACCCGGCATGACGGACGAGCAGGTCAAGCACAAAGCGGAGCAGTTGCGACAGGCCTTCATCCAAGCGGCCCTACCAGAAGCGGTGGAAGGGAATGGCGTGCTGACGGTCAGCGTGGGGGTCTGCACGCGACAGGTAGACAGCCAACTCACAGCCGCCAGGCTCATTGACAGCGCGGACCAGGCACTCTACTCGAGTAAAGCGAATGGAAGAAACCGCTGCACTTGCGTAGGAGGTCACTGAATGATCTGGCCCCACCATATTCCAACTTTTCCACCTTTGCCGGCCACGGACGGGGAACAGCCACTGCATCCAGTGGAAAGGATCGCACCGGCCGATCCTCCCAGCCCCCGGAATTACTCGCGTAAACAGGTCGGCATGTGGATGCAACGGGTGGTTGTGACCTGCACCCCAGAGCAGACCCTGGGCGAACTGATGGAATTACTCAGCCTGCACCAGATTTCCGGCGCACCGGTGGTGGACGAGAAAGGGGTCATGCGCGGAGTGGTTTCGCAAACGGATGTAGCCGCATATTTAGGCGGTCTCTACACGCGCGAAGTTCGATCCGCTCAGGGCTTCCACCAGGGCAGACTGAGCCACTTCAATCCTCTTGAGCCCAGAGTCCGGGAACTCCTTGAGAGCACCCACGTGTCCGAACTCCAGTCTACGACCGTCTATTTCGTTTCACCCGAGGACAGCCTGGATCAGGTGATGGATATTATGTTGCGAGAGCATGTCCATCGACTGCCGGTGATTGAAGAAGGAAGATTGGTCGGTGTAGTGAGCACGCTGGACGTTCTCCGCATCCTGCGCAATCAGAGGTTACTAAAGTAGCCGAACTTTTCTCCTAATGCCGGCAACAGATCCAGACAGGACAGCACACCGACCACACGCCGACCTTCGGTAACCACCAGACGATGCACCCGATGCTCTCGCATCATTTGGGCAGCACTGCTCAGACTGGCCGAGTGCTCAACCGAATGGACCCGGAGCTGCATAATCTCCCGGACGCACCCGGCCTCCGGAGAAACCGCCACATCCACCAGAGAAACTAATCCAACCAACTCTTCGGACTCGTCGATGACCGGGGCGGCGGTCGCTTTGAGCTCAACCAGCCTCCTGACCAATTGTGAAACCGGTGTTTGAGGACTGGCACAGTAAGGGTTGCGTGTCATCAATTCAAAGACATGGCAATACGTGTTCATAAAGCTATACTATTCACCCGCCCGGGGGTCGATATGACCCGGATCATAGTGTAAGACCATGAGCCAATTTAGAGTGGCTTCATGCTTAACCCCGAGCGCCATGCCGAATCGAACTACTCTGAAAAACCCCACCTGATTCACGGTCGCTGTCAGGCGGCCCACTGGGATTTCGGCCACCACGTGGTTCCACCCGCCTCAGCCTCGGTCGCTTACCGGCTCGACAGCGCCAAACGTGGGGCTCGGGGATTCCAGGAATTTGGACACGACCACGGAGAAGGCGAACACGTCGATCTCTATGACCGCCTGGACGAACCCAACCGCGCCATGCTGGAGGAGAACCTGGCTTACGCCGAGTGCGGGGAATGCGCGGTCACCTTCGCCAGCGGAATGGCGGCGATCTCCGCCGTTTTGTGCAATTGCGCCCGAGCCGGCGACCACGTCCTCAGTCATCAAGTCCTCTATGGTTGCACCCATAGCTTACTGCACAACTGGCTGCCTCGCTTCGGAATCGAGAACTCCTCGGCCGACTTTACCCGACTGGAATCGGCAAAGCCGCACCTGCGCCCCAACACCAGGGTAGTCTATTTCGAAACCCCCGTGAACCCCGACCTCACCCTGATCGACATAGGCGGAGTTGCCCACTGGCTGCAAGAAATCAACCGTCAGAGAAGACCTGAACAACGGGTCTGGCTGGTGGTGGACAATACCTTCTCCACCCCCTACGGTCAGCGTCCACTAACCCAGGGTGCAGACCTGGTGGTCAGCAGCCTGACGAAAAACATCGGTGGCTTCGGAACCGACCTGGGCGGAGTAGCGGTCGGGCCCGCCTGCTTTGAACCGGGCTGGCTTTCCTTTCGCAAAGACTTTGGAGGCGTGCTTTCGCCGCGTAACGCCTGGAATTTTCTGGTCTACGGCCTGCCCACGCTTTCAGTGCGCTTTCGCCAGCAGCAAGAATCAGCTAAAAAGCTGGCACGTTTTCTGGAAAGGCACCCTTGCGTCGAGAAGGTTCGCTATCCCGGACTGCCTTCGTTTCCGCAAAAAGAGCTCGCCGAGAAACAAATGAAGGATTACGACGGACGCTTTGCACCCGGAACCATGCTGCACTTCTGCCTGCGAGAGGTCGGCGCGCCCGGCGAGAGCGCCCTGAAGTTTATCGACTGCCTGGCCAAGAACTCCTACACCATTACTCTGGCCGTCAGTCTCGGCCAGGTCCGCACCCTGGTGGAACACCCCTACTCCATGACCCACAGTCCCATAACGGCAGACCCGGCCGGGGTCACTCGCGTAGACCCGGCCGGAATTCGCCTGTCAGTGGGCCTGGAGAAGGCGGATGACCTGATTCACGATCTATCCGGCGCCTTCGAGGAAGTATTTCAGCCCGGCTCTCCCACCAATTCGTGAGTTTCATGAAAGGTCCGTCCTCGACGAACATAGTTCTCGTAAGCTTCACGCACCCCATCGCTCGGGAAAAAAGCCTGAGCCTTCTTGACTTTCCAGTCTGGACACTGACGACAAATTTCCGGTAACTCACGAAAGCGACGCTGCTGCTGCAAGCTCCGCAACCAGGCCAAGGACCCGTTCCAGATTTCCTTGAGAGACTGGTGAGCCACGTTGCCCGCCACGTATTTCCCCTCACAATCGATGGCGCACATGACGACACTGCCGTTCCAGTGAATAGCAGCCGTATCCAGTGCCCACAGACAGGGGGTTCGGTCGGATTGCATGCTGACCCGCCGACCGCCGCCCGGAATGGTGCCACTCCAAAAGACCTTGGGCCGGCATTTCACCACCACTCCCTGATCCAACCAATATTTCTTAAAATCTTCCAGCTCGTGCTCGTTTTCATCAAAGATGGAAAACTGCAGCTCAATCAATGGCGTTTCAAGACGCGCTGAACGCATCCGCTCCAGCAAGCGATGGATTCCAGAATAGAGACGCTCGAATCGCCCTCCCACGCGGATTCGCTCGTAAGTCTGGGCCGAGTGCCCATCGCAGGAAACAATAAAACGGTCCAGGCCGCAACTCAGCAAGCCTTCGATATTCTCTTCGGTCAGTCGATTGCCATTGGAATTGAGAGTGATCTTTCGACAGCCCGCCTCGCGCGCATAACGAATCATAGGAAAGAGTCGCTTGCCCAGCAACAAGGCCTCGCCCATAAAAGTGGGCCAGACTTCACAATCTGGATTTTCGCGGCCGATTTCGCGAACGATTTGCTGGAACATATCCACGCGCATCGTTTTCTTGGGTCGCTCCATAAAGGCGCGACCGCAATGGATGCAGGATTGGTCGCAAGCGGCCGTCACTTCAATCACACACTGTTGGGGAAAATCAGTCTTAATCATACCGCCCAGGCTACTCTTCAAACGAACCACATTCCATGATCTGGGTCACTTGCAATAACCCGAATTGAGAGCCAGACGACCTGACCTGGATCATAGTGAGCTCGATCGCGCTGGGATAAGCTTCCGAACAGAAACGAGGTGTCCATGATAGTAGAACTGACCGGTGACATTTTACTTTCGCAGGCCAGCTGGATCGCTCACGGCGTCGCCCCCGGAGATCACTTTACCCAGGGTCTGGCGCTGGCCTTGCGCGAGCAATGGCCCTCTCTGAGCAAAGATTTTCGACACTATTGCCAGGCCTCCCATCCTCAGCCCGGGGGCCTGTGGATGTGGCACGGGCCCGGTGTCCACGTAGCCAATCTACTGACCCAAGAGTCGGCCTATGACCACGGCTCCAAGCCCGGGAAGGCTCGACTGGAATACGTAGGTCACGCTCTGCGCGCACTCGCTCACGAACTGGATCGCGAAAAGATCGAGTCCTTAGCCATGCCCAGACTTGCCACCGGAGTTGGTGGTCTGGACTGGGAGCAGGTGCGGCCATTAATCAACCAGCACCTGGGCGGCCTCAAGACTCACATCTGGCTGTATACCACCTATAGAAAGGGAATGCGGGCCGAAGAACCCGGCCACGCTCAAAAGAGTGATTAGTCTTCAGTTCTTGGGGGCAGCCGGCACGGTCACGGGCAGCAAGTATGCCCTGACCGTCGGAAAGCATCGGATCTTCATCGACGCGGGACTGTTTCAAGGAACGCCTGAGATTGCAGCCCTCAACCACCAGCAGCTGGCGGTGGACCCCGCACAGTTTGAGGCCGCCCTGCTGACCCATTCCCACGTCGACCACTGCGGCTACCTACCCCGACTGGTCGGGGATGGCTTTGCCGGTCCAATCTACTGCACTTCCGCGACCAAAGAACTGACCTCTCTGATGCTGCACGACTGTGCCAAGCTCCAACTGGAAGAGTCCCTGGCGCCGCTCTACGGAGAATCAGAGGTGGCCCGCACCATCCCGCTCCTCAAGGAGGTCGCTTACAGGCGTCGCCTGACAGTCGTGCCTGGAATTTACGCCACTTTTCACGAAGCCGGCCACATTCTGGGCTCGGCCTGGCTGGAATTGGAACTGGTGGAAAACGGTGAGACGGTTCGACTCGTGATGTCAGGCGATCTGGGCCGAGAAGACGCCCCGATTCTGAAAGACCCTGAGCCGCCCGTTGCCTGCGACTATCTGGTTGTGGAAAGCACCTATGGCGATCGGCTGCACAGCACCGAACCCATCGGACCGCGCCTGATTCAAATCGTTCACGAGGCCATGGACCGGGGCGGAGTGCTCATCATTCCGGCTTTCGCGGTCGAGCGCAGCCAGGAGCTGATCTATCTACTGGCGGAACTTGACCCCGCTCTTCCCATCTTCCTGGATTCGCCCATGGCCGCCCAGGCCTGCCAAATCTTCGAAAGTCACCGCCAACTTTTTGACCAGGAAGCCAGGGAGCGTTCTCGATTGGCGGGGGGTCTGCTGGCCCACCGCCGCTTGAAGATCTGCGCGACCAGTTCTCAGTCCAGACAGATTTTTCAGAATCGCCCTCCGTATATCGTGATCTCGGCCAGTGGCATGCTGGAGGGCGGGCGCGTTTTGCACCACCTGAGGCGCAGTCTCTCCAATCCCAAAGATACAATTCTGCTGGTCGGCTATCAGGCCGAAGGCACTCGAGGAGCCGAGCTTCTCGCTGGAGCCGAGAGCCTGGAATTGTTCGGGGAAGAGGTGCCGGTTCGAGCTCGAGTCGAGTTTCTGGATGGTCTGTCCGGTCACGCCGACTACGCTCAGATCAATCGCTGGCTTCAACAACTGACCGAGCCACCTCGCCAGCTTTTCCTGGTCCACGGTGAGCCAGTCTCGCTGAAGGCTCAGCAGACTCGTATCAATGCCTGGCCAGGCTGGTCGGCCGAAATTGCTTCACTGAATCAGTTGGTCATATTAAAGGAGGATTGACACAATGTTCTCTAGGATCCTGGTCCCCGTGGACGGCTCAAGCATCGCCGAACAAGCTCTGGAGTCGGCCGTCAAACTGGCCAAAACCTTCGGCGCCAGCCTGCACCTGGTCCAGGTTGCACCAGGACCGGTCAGCGGCGACTACATCGTGGATGTTCATCTTCACGAGGCAGTGCTGCGCCGCGAGCGAGAGCGGTTACAGACCCATCTGGACAAGTTGGGCGATCAACTGACACAGACCGGCCTCAGCGTGACCACCCGACTGCTGGAACCTGGGACTCCCGGGCCCGAGCTGGTGGCAGAAATCGAGCGCGATCCAGTGGACCTGGTGGTCATGACCTCTCACGGACGCACCGGCGTGGCCCGTATGTTCCTGGGCAGCGTAGCCGAGTATGTGGCTCGCCACGCACCCTGCCCGACCCTGATCGTACGACCCAAGAAAGACGAAGGCCATGACTGACCTGATTGTGCTGGTGTTCCAGAACGACCGCGATGCATTTACCGTACGTGATCACCTGATCGAGCTGCAAAAGCAGCATCTGATCCGTCTTGGCGACGCCGCCGTGGCGGTACGAGATGCTCAGGGCCACGTGAAAATCAAACAAATCGTGGACTTGACCGCCCAAGGCGCGATGGGGGGCGCCTTCTGGGGCCTGCTGGCGGGCATCCTGTTCTGGATGCCCGCCATGGGCATGGCCATCGGAACCTTGATCGGGGCCCTATCCGGCGCCCTGACTGACTACGGCGTGAATGACGAATTTATAAGCCAGGTGGCCAGAGAGGTCGAGCCTGGCCAATCGGCTCTCTTTCTGCTGGTCCTGGACGCAACGATGGATCGAGTGGTTGAAGAAATCGCCCCCTGGAATCCCCGGGTTCTGCGCACCAATCTGTCGCGCGAGCAAGAGCAGAAACTACGTGCTGCTTTCTCGGAAGCGCGAATGGAAGATCATCTGCACTCGGCCTCCGCCACCCAGCCCTTACCTCAAAACTGATCTAGATCATAGATCTACAAACCGATTCATGCTGTCGGGTAGTGCCGAAAGTTTAGTCTTAAGCCCACCCTCCGACAGGCCGATGAATCGAGTATGCATAAGATAACGCCAAGCGGCCGCGAGCGAACCTTTGGTGAACACGAACTGATCGTCAGCAAAACCGACCCTCGCGGCTTGATCACCTACGCAAACTCCGTCTTCTGCCGTGTTTCCGGCTACCAGGAATACGAACTACTGGGCAAACCTCACAACCTGGTGCGCCATCCCGACATGCCCCGAGGCGTCTTCCGCCTGCTCTGGCATCGGCTCCAGCTCGGCCACGAGGTCTTCGCAATGGTGGTCAACCTGGCCAGCAATGGTGACCACTATTGGGTCTTAGCCCACGTGACCCCCAGCTTCTCCCCCCAGGGAACCCTGCTCGGCTACCACAGTAACCGGCGCCTGCCTCAGCCCGCCCTGGTTAAAGAATTCTCAGGGCTCTATCAGAAGCTGCTGGAGGCGGAGAGGCCGATCTCAAATCCCAAACAGGCGGCCGAAGTATCGATGCAGCTTCTGCTCAAACTGGCCGGCCAGGATTATGACAACTTCTTTTTTTCTCGCCTGAACAAGCAATTACAAAGGGAGGCCGTATGACCCCGATTCTGAATGACTGCACCACCCGAGCCTTAGAACTGTTAAAGGCAGCCTCCTCGGGAGATTTTGAGGCTCGGGCGCGAGCCGGTGATTTGCAAGGGTCGGAGCGTGAACTGTTGCTCGCCCTGAATGATTTTATCGATATTGTAGACGCCTACGTACGCGAATCTCAGGCCTCCATGCACTTTGCCAGCCAGGGAAAATTCTACCGCCGCATGATGGAGCGCGGGCTTCCGGGAGCATTCGGAGCTGGCGCCAGGGTGATCAACGAAGCCACCACCACCATGGAAAAGCAAAGCGAAATGCTCAAACAGGCCCACCAAGAACGGCATGAACTGGCCGATGAATTTGAACAGGCCATTGGCAAACTCTCAGCTCAGATGGTGGAAACCTCCACCCGCATGACCCGAATGGCGGAAAGGTTGAATCAACTGCAAAGCCAGAGTGTGGCCAGCGCGGGAGAGGTCTATGAAGCCGCCGAACTCACCAATCAACACATTCAAACCATCGCCGCCGCCACCGAAGAGTTGGATGCTTCCGTCAAAGAAATCGAGCGCAACTTCGGGATCTCGGTCAGCGCCTCCAATTACGCCAGTCAGGCCTGTGAAGAGTCTCGTGGCAGCGTCCAGGAACTGGCCGAAAGCAGCCAGGCCATCGAGAGCGTGGTGCGCAACATCGGCCACGTCGCCAGCCAGACTCGAATGCTGGCCCTGAATGCCAATATCGAAGCTGCCCGAGCCGGCGAGCTCGGGCGTGGCTTCGCCGTGGTGGCTTCCGAGGTCAAAGGTCTGGCCAATCAGACTCAAGCGGCCACTGAAGATATTCAACTGAAAATCTCGCGGGTCCAGAACGGTACCCGCGGCGCCCTCATCGGCACCGAGAAAGTCAGTGAATCGGTGCGCAATATTCAAACTCTGGCCAGCGAGGTGCGCGACCAGTTGCAGTTCCAACGGGCCGCCACCAGTGAAATCAATCAGAGCCTGCATCAAGCCAGCACTTTGTCGCAGGGTTTGTGTCGCCAGTCCGACCAGGTTTCGCAAAGCTGTGAAGAGAGTCAGCAGGCGGCCCGAGCCGTGCTGGAGGAGGCCGGTCAGGTCGCCTGGCAGGCCAACGAGCTGCAGATTCATTCCCAAAAGCTGCTGGTGAAGGTTCGAAATTAAGCTCTCTCCCGGGCTGCCGATAGGGTAATTGGAGGATGACCTATGTTGGGGATGGTAAACCAGGCGGTCGAAGATATGGCGCGCAGCCTGGGAGGAGAGTCGCTCTGGCTAAAGATCGCCGAGGGGGCCGGACTGGACCCTGAGGTGGGCCTCTTGCGCATGGAATCCTATCCAGACGAGTTAACCTACGCACTGGTGGGTTCGGCCAGCCAGGTTTTGAGCCTGAGCCCCGACCAGGTATTGGAAGAATTTGGCAAGCACTGGATTCTCTACACCGGCGAAAACGGCTACGGACAGCTTCTGAAGGGGGCCGGCCAGGACCTGAAGACCTTCATCGGCAATCTCGACCTGCTGCACGGCAAGGTGGAATCGCTGATCCCGGGCACGCGTTGCCCGCGATTTTCCTCTCAAGAGTTGGGCCCGAATTGCTTGAGGCTGATCTACCGCTCCCACCGAAAAGGACTGGGAGCACTGGTATCAGGCTTGCTCAAAGGGCTGGGGGAACGTTTTGGGACGCCGGTCAGTGTTCAGATTCTTGACCCCGAGGAGGACTGCCAGGCATTTGAAATCTGCTGGGAGCAAGCACCTTGAAGGTTTTGCGTCAGCTCTTTCCCTTCTCGCTGGTGGTCAACCGTCAGCTAAAGGTGCTGACCTGGGGGGATTCCCTTTGTAAGGTAACCCCCGAAGTGTGTCGGCGGGGTACCGACCTGAGCCAGCTGGTGAGACTTGAAAGACCGCATTCCACCGAAGTCACCCGGGACTTTCTCTTAAGCTGCCGACGGCAAGGGCAAATCTGGCGGTTGAACACCAGCCAACTGAACCTGCGCGGACAGGTGGTCGTCCTACCCAAGGAGAGAATTTTTCTGGCCTTTACTCCGGTCCTGAGCTCACTACAGCAACTGGAGCAACTTGGGCTGGACCTGGGCGACCTGGGAGTACTGGACAACAGCATCGAGTTTCTGATGCAGGCCCAACTGCAGGAAGTCGCCATGGCCGATTCGACCAGGCTGCGCCAGGTCTTGCAAAGCAAGAACGCCGAACTGACTCGTCAAAGACTGGAGCTCGAGACCGCCCAGGAAATTGCTCAACTGGGCAGTTTTGAAGGGCCCGCCGACGGGCCTTATGTTTTCAGTCGCAACCTCTACCGGCTGCTGGGCTTGTCAGCTCAATCCCAGATCGATCTGTCGGATTTGCTTGCCCTCTATGCCCCCCTGACTGACCAGTTCAACCTGGCTTCTTTGCTACAGGGTGGAACCTTTGACGTTCAGCTCGGTGAAGTCTGGCACCGTTGGACGGTCTACCGCGCCAACGACAGAATCTCAGGCACGGTTCAAGACATCAGCCTGCAAAAGCACAGCGAGAATCAACTGCTGCAGGCAAAGCTCACGGCCGAGCGGGCCAACCAGGCCAAAAGCGACTTTCTGGCGATGATGAGTCACGAAATTCGCACCCCGATGAACGGGGTGCTCGGACTCACCGAACTGCTTCTCAACAGCGTGACCGAACCCGAGCTCCGAGACATGCTCGACCTGATCCGCCAGAGTGGCCAGAGCCTGCTGGTCATTCTGAACGACATCCTGGACTATTCTCGCATTGAATCTGGCCAGATGCCGGTTGAGCTCCGCGAAGTGCAACTGCAACCCCTGCTCAGCAACCTGATGCAATTGCTCTCTCCCCAGGCCGAACGTCAGGGAGTGGGCCTTGAGCTACGAATGGATCGTGACCTCCCGGCCTGGGTCAGAACTGACCCCACCCGTCTGCAACAAGTGATTTCCAACCTGGTCGGCAACGCCATCAAATTCACTCATCAAGGTAAGGTCGTTTGCCGGGTTAGCCACCGAGACTCGCTGCTGCAAATCAGCGTTCAGGACACGGGCATCGGGATCGCGCCGGAACATCTGGCCCGGCTCTTTCAGCCCTTTGTTCAGGCAGAAGCTTCAACCACCCGCCGCTATGGCGGAACCGGGCTGGGATTAAGCATCTGTCAGCGTCTGTGCCGCATGTTAGGGGGAGACATTGCGGTTGAGAGCGTTCCCGGACAGGGCTCTTGCTTCCGCTTTTGGGTTGCCGCTCCGCCCGCCCAAGCTCCAGGGCCGAGCCTCTGCAAGCCCGTAGCGGACCTTAACTTTGCGGCTGATCTAAGAATTCTGGTGGCCGAAGACAATTTGGTCAACCGACGGGTGCTCATGGGCATGCTGGGGCGACTGGGTCTGAGCGCCACGGTCGTGGAGAACGGGCGTTTGGGACTCTGTGAATGCCAAAAGCAAGGCTTTGATCTGATGATCCTGGATGTCGAGATGCCGGAGATGGACGGCCTGGAACTCATTCGCAGAGTACGCGCTGGCGAGGGCGGGGTTCCAAACCGCGACGCCTACATCGTCTCGCTCACGGCTCAAGCCCGCGAGCGGGACCAGGAAGGCTGCCTGGAAGCCGGGGCCAACGGATTTCTCTCCAAACCCGTCTCTCTTAGCCAGTTGCAACAGGCTTTGCGACCGCTGGCGCGAGGTTAGGGGACGAAAAACGTGGCCGGTGCGGTCAGGCGGGAGCCGTCCGCAAGGAGCACGCAGAACTGGAACGGGTGGATGCCCCGCTTGAGCCCGGGTTGAGCCACCAGCAATAGCTGCAATTCACTCACTTCGCCTGGGGCCAGAGTCAATTCGGTACTTCGACCCATCAGTTCCGCCTCTAAATGCGCCAGCTGGAGTCGAACCTGAATGGGGTCGGCGACCTGATTGGCCAGGTGAACCTTGAAGATATTGCTGACCCGCCCATCGGCCGTCAGTGAGGCCAGCTGTCCGCCGGGCTGCACGACCCGTTCGCAGTCGAAGGCCAGAGCGGGGCGAAAGACGACCAGATAGACGAAGAGAATGCTCAACACGGCCAGGCTGAGCATATAGATCAGCAAACGGGGCCGAGTCAGCCGGGTGGCCCGACCTTCCAGCTCGTTCAAAGAAGTGAAGCGAATCAGACCTCGGGGCTGCTTGAGCTTGTCCATGATGTCGTCGCAGGCGTCAATGCAGGCCGTACATCCGATGCATTCAGACTGAAGTCCGTCGCGAATATCGATCCCCGCCGGGCAAACCTGCACACACATGGTGCAATCCACGCAGGAGCCTCGCTCGGGAGCCTTGAGCTTAGCCCGGGGTTCTCCGCGCCGAGAATCGTAACCGACGATGATGCTATCGGAGTCGAGCATGGTCCCTTGCAGGCGGGCGTAGGGACAGATGTGCTGGCAAAACTGTTCACGAAAATAGCCAAAGTCAAAAAGTGCCAGGCCGGTGAAAGAAAGCACGACCAGCCCGGTCGAGGGGCTGACCTGCCCCGCCAAAATCTGGCCGGTCAGCTCCCGGACGGGTAGGAAATACCCGCTGAAGGAGACGCCCAGCCAGAAACCCATCAAGCTCCAGACGGCCCACTTGGAAATCTTGAGTCGAAGTTTCTGGAAGTTCCAGGGCGAGCGATCCAACCTCACGCGGGCGGCCCGGTCGCCTTCGAAGAATCGTTCCACGGCAATAAAAGCCTGGGTGAAAATCGTCTGCGGACACGCAAACCCACACCAGATTCGGCCAGCCAGGGTGCTTACAGCAGAGATTAAGACCACCGCGATCACCGTGAGCAGCAACAAGAAATAGTTGTCCTGAGGATGGAGAACCAGCCCAAAGAGAAAAAGCTTGCGACCGGGAAGGTCAGCCAGCACGGCCTGACGTGAATGCCAGTTAAGCCAGGGAAGGGCGAACAAACCAGCCTGCAGCACCAGGCTGATGGCGTTGCGCAAGCTGCGAAAACGCCCGGGAGAATTGCGCGGATAGACTTTTCGACGGGCGGCCGTCACCCCATGTCCTGGAATGAACATCTTTAACCCGGCTTTCCATCCACCCGAGGCCGGGTGAGTACGGGCCAGCAGGCCGCGAAAAAGAGCCCGAAGGCCAGGCACCAGAGGCCGCCAGCACACCAGAGCGCATGAGCGTAAGCCGCTGGCCAGAAGAAGGGCACGACACTCCGGCATAGCGAGGCCGCAGACATCAGCACGAAGGCCACTACGGTAAGGCGGGCGGGTTTAAGTTCCCGCCCGGTATGGCCCAGACTCACGCGGGCCATCATTCCCAGGCACATCAAAGCGATGCAACCGGCGGTCAGGGCGTGGGTGGCGGCCGACAGACTGCCCCAGCCCGCCCAGGCCAGAGCTCTCAGGCTCAGTCCCACCGGTAAAAAAGCGTAGCTCAAATAAAGTACCCAGAGCAAGGGAGCTCCCAGCACCCGCATACTCCCCCAGCCTATCAGGCGCAACAGATGAAATCCAGCGGTGAAAACCAGCAGGGTCATTCTCAGAAGCGATGGGGTGTCGGGCCAGGCCTCGGCCAGGGCACAGGCGAACAAACCAGTCAGGCACAATCCCTCCAGCAGGGGCCAGCGTCGCGGCTGATGGCCGGTCAGGGCGCGTTCCGTAAAGAACGGAATCACTCGCCCTCCGATCAGCGCGATCAGACAGAGCAGAGCGTACATCGCCAGGTGTAGAGCCGTGGTCGAGAAAGAACTGACCCAGAAGACTGCATCAGCCAGCCAGAGCAGGCCCAGCAGCGGAAGAAAGATGAGATTGGGCAGCTGGCCGGCTCGCCACAACGGACCGGCCAGAGCCAGGCCCAGCGCGGGTAGGAAGAGCAAATCCAGGCCGGCGGCCGCTCCCCCCCACCAGCTTCCCATCCGGCCCGCCAGCCAGAGGACCAGCAAGGCTCCCAGCCGGCCACCTTTCGGCGTGGGCAGGCCGGTCCAATTGGGCACTGCGGTCAGCAGAAAACCGGCCACAACCGCAGCGCCGAAGCCAAAGAGCATCTCGTGTGCGTGCCAGCGAACCGGATCCAGTTGCGGGAGCGGAACTCCCCAACCGGCCAGCATTAGCAGCCAGAGGCCCATCAAAATCACGGCTGCCAGAGAGGCAGCCAGAAAAAACGGGCGGAATCCATAGGCCAACCAGGCGGGACCCTCAGGGGCCAGAGCCGGACGGACGGCCACAACCGGGTCCTGATCCACAATTCTCAATTGCAATTGAATCATTTCGTCTGATCCGAGTGACCCATCCAGGCTGAAAGCCTCAGTGTCATAGGAAAATCCCTTCGAGTGATTGCTCTCTTTTTAGTCCTTTCAAAGGGGAATGATTATGATCCAGATCAAGTGCAAGCCTCCAATCTGCATTGGATTCTTCTCTTTCTTCTAGCATTCTGAATATGTGGCCATAGCGAGGAACGGCTCAGTGTAGACTAAAGTCGCCAAGTGCCGGGCGGGTCCTGAAGTCAATAGAATCGAAAGATTGCTCCGAGGTGGGGTGAAATGCCTGAAAAAGGTTCTGAATCGAAAACAAAGCCCGGAAATTCTTTCACGGCCTTAAAACACATCAATCAGGCGCTGACCAGTTGCCGAAACCAGACCGAACTCTTTGACCGAGTCTGCGAGGCCCTGGTGGAAAAGGGCAACTTCAAGATGGCCTGGGTGGCCTGGCAAGACTCCGACAGTGGTCAGTTCGCTCCCGTGGCCCGTTGCGGTGATCGTGGATTCCTGGAAGAAATGACCGTAGAAGCGGGCGACTGGGAACCGGTTGCTCAAGCTTTTCAATCCGGCCAGGTCGGGATTTACCAGGATGTTCAACTCGACCCCGGCCCGCACTCCTGGGCGGAACCTCTCAATCGCCATGGATATCGCTCCCTGGTAGCAGTCCCCATCTCGGCCCACGGCAAGGTGGGCGGAACTCTGGCAGCGGCCTCCGACCAGCCTCACTTCTTTCAAAATCTCGAACTGGAAATGCTGGCTCAGGCCGGAGAAGACATCTCCTTTGCGCTCGAACACCTCCGCAGGGAGCAAATTCAGATAGAAACCCAACAGCGCCTGAAAAATGAACTAGAATTCTTGGACGCGGTGCTGAACGGTCTCCCAGGTATTCTCTATCTGGTCGACCAGTCGGGGCGGATCCTGCGTTGGAATTCTCGTCTGGAGGCGACAACCGGCTATACTTCTGATCAAATCAGGGGAATGAGCCCGGTCCAGTTTTTCCCGGCCGATGAGCATGAGCGCGTCCAGAACTCGATTGCGGAAATTTTTGCCAGCGGCTCAAGCGAGCTCGAAGCCCATTTGAAAACTCGGGACAATCAACTCATCCCCTACCGGTTCTCCGGCTACCGTTCCATCATTCAGGGAGAGCCGTGTCTGGTTGGCATCGGACTAGATCGAACAGAAAGCCTGAGGGCCGAGCGAGAAAAACTGTCCAGTCAGCAACGTTTTCAACTGTTGGCGGAAGTGACCCACGACGCCATCTGGGATTATCAGATCGAAAGCGATTTAATCGAATGGAATCGTGGATTCTTTAGTTTGACCGGTTTCGAAGGTTCAGGGCCCGCCAGCTGCTTCAAAGGTTGGGCAAGTCTGCTGCATCCCGAGGAAAGCCAGGAATTGCTGGCCAGTCTGGGCGAGGCCATGAAGCACGGCGCCACCAGCTGGTCACGCGAGCATCGCTTCGCTCGTAAGGACGGTGGCTATGCCTGGGTACTGGACCAGGCTTACCTGGTCCGAGATGAAGACGGAAACTTGATCAGATTGATCGGTGGGATGACCGATCTCAGCGCCCAAAAGAAGGCTCTCGAGCGCATTGCCACGCAGGCCGCCCTGATCGACCAGGCTCGCGACGCCATCATCGTTCACGACCTGGACAACCGCATTATTTCCTGGAGCAAGGGGGCCGAGGGCGTCTTCGGCTGGTCCGAGGCTGAGGTGGTGGGCCGGCGCCTGGATGAGGTGGTCCAGGACGAACCGGAGGTTTTTGAGACGGCCCGGCTGGCTGTGCTGGAGCACGGGGTTTGGACGGGGGAGGTTCCAAAGCGCAATCGTCGCGGCGAGCGACTGACCATCGATTCGCGCTGGACCCTGCTGAGGGACGCCCAGGGCCGACCTCAATCGGTTTTGACTCTGGGGAGTGATATCACCGACCGCAAAAAGATTGAAGCACAATTTCTGCGAGCCCAGCGCCTGGAGAGTATTGGAACCCTTGCCGGCGGCGTGGCCCACGACCTGAACAATATATTGACGCCCATCCTGATGTCGGCCTCGCTCCTGAAAATGGAGGAAGAGGATGAGGAAAAACTGGAGTCACTCAGCCTGATCGAGTCCTGCGCCGAACGCGGTGCCCAAATGGTCAAACAGGTCCTATCCTTTGCCCGGGGGGTCGAAGGCGAACGTCTACCTCTGTCCGTCAAAGAGTTAATCCTGGACGCCATTAAGATCATTAAGGACACTTTTCCCAAGAACATCCAGGTCCATCCCGTGCTTCCGCCTAACACCTGGTTGGTATCGGGAGACGCGACCCAGCTTCAGCAAGTACTGCTGAACCTTTGCGTCAATTCTCGAGACGCCATGCCCGACGGCGGACGCCTGACTTTAGAAGTGAGCAACATCCAATTGGATGGCCAGTATGCAGCCTTCCACCCCGAAGCCACCCCGGGTCCTTATGTGCGGGTGCAAATCGAGGACAACGGCTCGGGGATGGCTCCCGAGGTAGCGGAGAAGATTTTCGACCCCTTTTTTACCACCAAAGAGCTGGGAAAAGGCACGGGCCTGGGGCTATCCACCAGCCTGGCAATCGTCAAGAGCCATTCGGGAGTACTGCGTTGCTATTCTGAGCCTGGTTCGGGAACGCGCTTCGAAATCTATCTGCCGGCTCTGAGCACCGATTCAGGACAGGAGGATTCGTTTCGCGGAGACGAGGTCCGACGGGGGTCCGGGGAACTGATTTTGGTCATCGAAGACGAATCAACCGTGCGCCAGGTGACCCAGCAGACTTTGGAGGCCTTTGGTTACAGAGTCTTACTGGCCGAAGACGGGGCCGAGGGCATCGCTCTCTATGCCACTCACCGCTCGGAGATCGCACTGGTTCTGACCGACATGATGATGCCGATTCTGGATGGGCCGTCGACCATTCGAGCGCTACGCAGGATCGACCCCAAAGTTCCTCTTATTGCCGCCAGCGGCTTGGGCGAGCACGCAGAAAACCTCCGATCCAACCGCGACGGCGGAGTCGAACACTTTTTACCAAAGCCCTACACCGCTTACGCGCTCCTCACCATGGTTCAGGAGGTCTTGGACATCTCCGCTGGCAAAGGCTCGGCCAGCGCCAACACGTGACCGTCCAGGTCCTTGAGATAGGCCACTCGGGCTCCCCAATCTCGAGATTCGGCCGGCTGCAGGAGGGTGGCGCCCGCCTCCAGAGCGCGGCGCAGTGCCCCGTGCAGGTCGGCCAGTACCAGGTAGAGCTCACAGCGGGCCGCGGCAGGCTGAGTTTCGATCTGGAGCAAGCGCTGGGCGCCCTCTTCTGGCATCAAACCCAGCACAGCCCCTCCGGTCAACTCGAATTCAGACATGCCTTCTACCTCCAGCCGAGGAGCATGGCCGAGGACCTTTTGGTAGAATCGCGTGGCGCGTGCCTGGTCGCGAACATAGAGTATTAAATGTGCTGAGATCATCAGTAACAGGATGGGAGGACAGCCGCGAGCTACAACCGCCTATCCCACTCTCCTTCCAGTCTAATTTTCCTGACCATGGTTTCGCGTGCCCTCCGGATCACCTGGATTGTGACCAGGAGCTGTCGACAATCTTCGAAGAGCCAGATGGCTCCCTGACGCCAAGAACTAGCTGAATGCCAACAGATCCTAACGAGCCGTGCGAAATCCCAGATTAGAGACCGTGTAGCGAGCCTGCAAACTGGATCGGAAAGCAAAACGCATGGCGGTCGCGTAGTCGGAGGGATCGATACTGTTGACCGCCCCGCCGGCGCAGTAGAGGTCGCGTTCCAGGCCCGAGTCCCCTCGCGATTCACCGGTCAGCAAGAGGCTGTTGAAGTCCTCGACCCATTCCCAAACCAGTCCGTGCAAGGCGCAGGCACCGTAAGCATTGGGCCGAGACC
This sequence comes from bacterium, assembly GCA_018266105.1. Lineage (GTDB taxonomy): Bacteria > Vulcanimicrobiota > Xenobia > Xenobiales > JADMJV01 > JADMJV01. The sequence goes on from JAFEBA010000081.1 coordinate 23,016, forward strand.
CTTCCACGGCCGGTAACCAGGTGGGCGTGGGGCGCCCGTACCATTCAAGAATCTGCTGACGCAGGCGATCGCTGCCCGGCTGAGCGGCGAACTCCCATTCCTGTTGGGTAGGCAGGCGCTGACCTTGAGCCCGACAGTAGGCCCGAGCCGCAAACCACGAGACACACACCACCGGCGAATGTGCCAGCTTGGGCGGATAACTGAGGTCCCCCGTCCAGTAATTCAAGTAACCTTCGTCGGCAAAGATCCGCTTGATTCTCGAACGGCGCCACTCTGGATGGTGCTGAAGAAACTCCAGATACTGCTGATTGGTCACCGGATAGCGCTGCAGCCAAAAACGACTGATGCGGGCCGGGACGATCTGGCGGTTGCGTTTCTGGGCGGGAGCAAGATTGTAGGGGGCACGATAACTCCCTGCGGGGATACGCACCATTCTCGCCGGCTCAGCCCAGGCAGGCAACAGAAACAGCGCCAAGGTCAAGCCGCTCAGAATGAGCCGCGCCAGGCTCAAGACGCGCTCACTTGCAAGTCTGGTAGGCGGAAGCTGCCCGGCTGATAAGAACAACTCGGGTCTTCGGCCAGCGGGTCGCCCAGCAGCGCATAGGCGCGCGAACGAGAACCCCCACAGACTTCGCGAAATTCGCACCGGCCACAGCGCCCCTTAAGCTGACCACTGTCGCGCAACTGATTGAACAGAGGTGAATCTCGATAGATCTCGGGCAATCGCTGCTGTTTGACGTTGCCGGCCCGGAGAGGCAAAAAGCCGCTGGGGAAGACATCCCCTAGATGAGAGACAAACACGAATCCGTCAGCCGAGTTGATATGCATCGGTGCGCGGCGAGCGGCCGCGCGCGGCTCAAAGCCAAGCGATCTCCAGGCCTGCTGCAGCTCCCGGTGCAGGGGATGCAGCTGGAAAAACAGTTCGGGCTTGAGCCCCTGGTCCCGCAGGGCCTGACGCATAAAGAGAACGCGCTTATACTGATGGCCTTCGGTGGTTTTTAAAGGTATGCATTGCGAGACTTCGGCCAGCCAGTGCAAGACCGCCTCCAACTCGTCTGGATCCAGCGCCTGCTCGGACTGGGCTCGGCCCGTGGCCACCAGAAAGAAGACGCTCCAGGTCATCACACGCTGAGCGTGAACCAGGGCGGCCAGCTGAATCAGATCGTTGAGGTTGTGGCGCGAAACAGTGGTGTTAATCTGAAGCTTCATTCCCAGTTCATGCACCAGCTCACACCCGGCCAGCGTTTTTTCAAAGGTGCCACTCACCCCGCGGAAGCGATCGTGCACCTCAGCACTGGAGCCGTCCAGACTGAGAGAAGCCACCCGAGCCCCGGCATCACGCAAAGCTTGCAGACGATCACGAGTGAGTAGCGGTGTGGCTGAAGGCGAAATGGCCGGAGTCAACCCCAACGAGCGGGCGTAGGCCACCAGATCGCAAAGGTCGGGGCGCTTGAAAGGATCCCCTCCGGTGAAGACCAGCAAGGGGTAGGGAGCGCCGAACTCTTGCACCTGCTCGATCAGCGCCCGCCCCTGTGCGTGGTTGAGAGCCAGAGGATGGGCCTCCGGCATCGCGCTGGCGCGACAATGGATGCAGGCCAGATCGCAGGCCTGGGTCACCTCCCAAATGACCAGAAATGGCCGTTCCTGAGTGCTTTGTTTAGGAAAGCGCAAGAGTTGATGAGTGCCCATTGGCGAATCCTAGCTGAAGGCAAACAGCTTGAACTTGATTTAGATCATACGGAAAGGAGGGCGAGCCTCCCAGCCCAGCGGAAATCCCATGTCCGAGGCCAGCTCTGGATGGCGCCCGAGGCTGTGGGCCAGCCTGCGTGTCCAGGAGTGTCCGGGAGAGATCAGTCCCAGCAAAAAGTCCAGCATAACCACTGTATTGTAAAGCCGTCCCTGACTTGAGGATTCCAGCGAGCCTAATCCGTCCGGGAAACGGTGAGGAAAGCGAAACTCGGGCAGGCGTCGATTCCACAGACGAGAGTGATGGGCCGACAGATTGCGAACTTCGGTCAGGTGAAGCAAGAAGGAGAGAAAACACTCCGAGTCTAGCTGATAATTGAAGCAGACCGTGTGCAGGTCGCGCGCATCCCGCAGATTGCTGAGCCAGTGGGCCAGTTGACCGAGCGAGAGCATCTCGCTGCAAATCCAAATGGGTGGAGCTTCAGCCCGCGCGTAGCGCTGCCTGAAGCGAATCACGTATTCGTCCTGACTGCCCATGTAGAAGTGCACCAACGATTCCAGTGCCCTGGCGTGAGTGCGTTGGTCCTGGAAGAGCTCGTGATTCCCCAAGCACAAGGGACCATGGTGGAGAGCCATCTGGTTGGACCAGCGGCTGCGTACCGAGACCTCCAGGCGTTCAGCGGCATCCAGCATCAGCAGGCGAAGCTTCCGGTCAAAGGTGTAGCGCCGCAGCACCGCCTCAAAACGGGAACCCGGCCGAAACCGACCGTCCTCGTCCACAAAGCCCTCCCAGTAAGGCAGCAGGCGGTGATAGTTGATGTGCTCCAGGTGCTGTCTGGCTTTGGCCAGATCGCCCATCTCCAGGCCTCGTTCGGCCAGGGTTTGGACCTGCTGGGCCGGGCTCAGGGCCGGCTCCCGGAAAGTTTGCTTGGGTCTACGTCGCATGCCCAGGCGTTCCACACCCGAGGGTCACCCCCGTTCAAGTTTGCAGAATTTTTCTCAATACTGATCCATGTCAGTTCCTGACCGGCCGATACCCGCTATATAAAATGCAACGACTTTATAAAGTTGTGCATTTATGGGGGGTAGGGAGAATTATGAAGAAGACCCTATGCGCAGGTTTATTCTGCGCTTTGAGCTGGTCCGCTATGGCCGCTCCTTTGTTCCCAGATGTCAAAGATGAACACTGGGCCAAAGATGCGGTGGCCAAACTGGCGGCCCAGGGACTGCTGGAGGGATACCCCGACGGCACCTTCAAGGGCGACCGCGCTGCAACTCGTTGGGAAGTGGCCATGATGGTGGCCCGACTGCTGGCCAAGATGGAGCAGGCCCACGCGACTTTCGCCACCAAGGCGGAACTCGATGAAGTTCGCAAACTTGCCCTTTCACTCAAGGATGAATTGGACGCCCTGGGTGTGCGTGTCACCAATCTGGAAGAAAGCGTCGGACGCCTGGATAAGCGCGTGACGGAACTGGAGCGAATCACATTCTACGGTGAGATTCAGTGCCGTGTGGGCGCTCAATCCTTCCATAACACGGGCCGCCCGAACATGACCAGCGTGGCCACCGGAGCTCAAACCATTGACTACAATCAGTCAGTGGGCTCCACTCTGGGAGCCGGCGGCTTCCTGGCGGCACCCTCGCCCGGCGCGGGACTGCCCAACAACTACTTTATCACCGGCGTTCCCAGTGTCACCGACTGGTTGACCGGCCGCCCCCTGACCAACGGCGCCACCTTCACCGTGCTCGGCATGTTAGGCGTCAACGTTAAGGTGAGTGATGACATCGAAGGCGGTATGGAGCTGAAGGCCTTTACCTCTCAGGGAAATCAGGTGATCGACGCTTTCTGGGGCGTCTCGGCGCCCTACCTGAATAACGCCTTCACCGCCACTTCGTCGACCGGCTTCGGACCCGCCAACGCTGGTCTGCAGCCGCTCAACAACGCGCCCTTTAGCCGTATGGTGCTGGATAACGTTTGGTTCCGCCATAAACCGAGCGGCACCAAGGTCATCCTGGGCTCGTTTGGCAACACCAACTATGATCCTATCGTTTACAGCATGATGCCCAACCCGACCGTGGGTGGACCGGCTCACCTCAACAGCTTCGGCTTCCAGGTAACCGGGCAGCATCTGTTTGGTGAAGACGACAAGTCTCCCAAGCTGACCTATGAGGTCATGGGCACCAAGCTGGCCGATGGCAACATCGACCTGGTCACCGGTTCCAGTCTCGGCTACTGGAGTCACGCCGAAGGGGCCAACATCGCTCTGCACTTTGACGAAGGACGCGGTGTGGGCCGACTCAACTGGCTGCACGCGGCCAACGATGCTTCGGCTGGCGCCGCCGGTCAGGTGGGCCTGACGCAGTTGCCCAACCTGATTTCCAGCTGGGTCAACCCGGCCGGATTCTACACCAATCAGTTAGCGCCCACCCAGAGGGGCGGTATCGGGTCCACCAGCGACCAGCGACCCGTTCCCATGGGAGGTGCCACCGACGGAATCACCGGCGTGCCGGGAACACTAAACGTAGGCGGAATCGGGCCTCAGGACCAGACCAGCTACGGTTTATCGCTTCACTATAACTGGGACAGTGAGTATAAGCCGAAGGTGTTTGGCGAATTTGGCCACTCCGACTACAAACCATCCAAGAACTCGTCCTACGGAGTGGGCGGTAACGCGTTCCGAATCGGAGCCGGCGCCAGCTTCTTCGACGACCAACTGGACGTCGATCTGCACTACCTGCGTGTCGACCCGACTTACGACCCGTTTGTTCTGCAGATCCCGACCATTGGTGGAATCTCCACTCCGATGTGGCGAATCCCCGACCTCAACCAGTTCTGGAATCTCTACTCGCTGCACGATACGGCTTCCTTACCGCACAACCGTCAGGGCGTGCGCGCCAACCTGGCCTGGAAGTTCAATCCGAACGGCAAGTTGAGCTTCAGCTACGGAAACCTGCAGCAAGTGCGCTCCTCCATGCAGGACGTGCGCTTCTCGGCCAACTCGCTGGCTCCGGGCACCCCCAACACCAGCGTACTGGGCTACTCACCTGGCTTTATGGACCCGGTCTTCCTGGGCTATGCTCCCCAGACGTTTGCTGCCGCCGGAGGAAACGCCCTGGCACTGCCGCTGGAAGACAACAAGGGAACCATGGAGCACTTCCTGGTTTCGGCCAGCCACAAGTGGAAGTTTGACGAGAAGTCCCCCGAGGGAGTCACCCTCTCGGGCCTGTTCTTGAACTACAACTTCCGCCGCAACAGCAACCTGGCCAGCATTCTGCCGGGCCCGCTGGGCATCCGCGGCGAAAACCAGAACCGGGTAGACTTCACCATTCAGGGCTGGAATCTGGGCGTCGGTTACGACGTGACCAAGGACTTCGCTCTGCGCGCCGGGTTCACTCAGTTGAACGTCTTCGGACACATCGATCCTCTGGGAGTATATTCGGACTTTGCCGCCAGCACCGGCAACACCCGTTTCAACACCTGGGACATCACCCAGAACATCCCGGAAATCGGATTCGACTGGGCCCTCTCGGACAAGAGCAGTTGGGGTATGACGGCCAAGTTCTACAGCGAGTCGGACCACATTCCCTCGTATGTCACCGCTTCGCCCACCCTCCCCTCTCTGAATGTTGCCTTGAGCCCGCAGAACGCTCACCCGTTCGGATACTCTGGCATCCAGTTGATGTCCACCTACAGTCTGCGCTTCTAAGTTCAGCCTGAAAGAAAGGCCCGGATCTGAGGACCCGGGCCTTTTTTATGTACCGAGACAACTGGGAGTGGCTGCGACCCCGCAAAAAAAAGCCCGGAATCTAAAGATTCCGGGCTTTTTTTTGTTATTTGGGGAACTAGAAGTCTTCGACCTCCAGGTCCCAAAGCGGCTTGCCGGTCTTGTTGCGGCAGGTCATAGCCAGGTTGCCTTTGCGTCCGCGCACCGCCATGATGACGGGCTTTCCGTTAAGCGTGATCCGGGAACCGGTCACCTCCACTTCATCGCCCTGCTGGACATTCCACTTCTGATGATAGTAACTGGTGAACCAGGAAGGTCCGACCTGAACCGTCACATCCTCGCCCTCCTTGGTGTGAACCACGGCCGAGAAACCCGGCTCCATTCCCTTCATCGGGCGATCTTCCCGGTTGATGGAAGCCACCTTTCCGGTCACCGTCACCACCGTCTTGGGGTTGAATAGCTTATTGTAAGGGCTGTTCTTCTCCCAGCCATCCCCGTCCGCGGCGGCCACCCCCATCATTCCGAGCAAAGCTAAACCGGTCAATAATTTACGCACGATATCCTCCTAATCTGCCTTTTGAGCAACGTGATTCTGGCAATGACATTGGCACAGCTGCATTTCAGCCTGCATCAATTCGTATAGAGCTTCCAGAGCCTGACGCACGTCCGGGGACGTGGCGGTCAGCATTTCCTGAAATACGTGTGAAGCACGCTGCTGGCGCAGCTGGAGTTCCTCGCCGCGAGTCTGAGTCGACACGGTCATTTCCTCCTGAATCGAGATGCCTAAATTATGCGACCGATTCAGGCCTGGCAGTATGATATAGGTCAGGTGTGGATCACAATGAGGTCCGGCTGAAGCAGGAATGAGCCGCTCTGGTACCCGCCCGCGGGAATCTGTTAGCGAATCCCCAACCGGGCCCACCAGGGGAAGAGCAGGTCGTAAGGCAGAGCCCGATCCACGTATTTCATCTCACCTGGCGAGAGCTTGCGAAACATGAGCTCGTAAACCAGAAACAGGGCATCTTCGGGCTCAATTTCCGTGAGCCGGTCCAGGCGTCCGCCAACATCTTGAAGCAGGTCTCGAGTGGATTCATTCGCGGTCGGGTCCTCCCCGGGCGGCTTCCAACCGTCGAAGAAAAAGCCGCGCACCAGCATCGGCAACTGGGCCGACAGGTGAGCCACCTCGTCCACTCTCAAACGGTCGCGAATGGTGTGCAAGACCACCCGCAAGACCACGTAGGCTTGATGCTCAGTGCCGATCTCAGGCCTGTCCGATAGTTCCTTGATCCATTCATTTGCGACGTGAAGCGCGTGTTCAAAATTCCCGATGGATTTGACGCTCATACTGGTCCCCTTTCATTCATGCTCTGCATGCGAATCTCATATTTGCGCCAGCGATCGGCCACGGCGGCCTGAGAGCGGCGTGCAAAATCCTCGGCTTCCTCGGGACGCATTCCGTCCAGGACGCGAAATCGCCCCTCACGACTGAGGTATTCACTGATCGGCCGCTTGGGAGGCTTGCAGTCCATTTGCAGTCCGCTCCTGGGATCAAATCGATACAAAAGCCACGCACCGGTTTCCACGGCCAGTTGCTGATAGGTCATGCCCTGGGTCATGTCGATGCCGTGAGCGATACAATGGCAATAAGCAATAATCAGAGCCGGCCCGGGAAAGTCTTCGGCTTCCTGCATGGCTTTGATCGTCTGGGCCTGGTTGGCCCCCATGGCGATGCTGGCCACGTAACAATTGCCCGAGTCGATGGCCATGAGCCCCAGGTCCTTCTTAGGGGTGAGCTTGCCGCCAGCGGAAAACTTGGCCACCGCACCCAGGGGGGTGGATTTGGAGGACTGCCCACCTGTATTTGAATAAACCTCCGTGTCCAAAACCAACACGCGCACTCGTGCATTTGAGGACAGAACATGATCCAGGCCACCGAAACCGATATCGTAGGCCCAACCGTCCCCACCGATCAGCCAGGTACTGGTATCGATCAGGCAATCGGCCAGAGCCACCAGATCCTGATCACCCGGATCCGAGCTAGAAGCCAGCCGCTCCCGGAGCCTCTGAACGGCCAGGCGACGCTGGGGGCGGGGCAAAGCCGGATCCACCAGTTGCTGACAGAACTCATCTCCCAGTGCTTCGCGACGCTGCTCGACCAGTTGCCTGGCGTAGGTTTGCTGCTGATCCAGGGCCAGACGCATGCCCAATCCAAACTCGGCATTGTCCTCAAACAAGGAATTGCTCCAGGCAGGTCCACGTCCGTGATGGTCTTTGCTCCAAGGAGTCGTGGGCAGATTCCCGCCATAAATACTGGAACAGCCGGTAGCGTTGGCAATCAATAGATGATCGCCGTAGAGTTGACTGAGCACCCTCAAGTAAGGCGTCTCGCCACAGCCGGAGCAGGCGCCGGAAAATTCAAAATAGGGTTGGCGCAACTGCAAATTTTTGACCGACGACCAGCGGAACTCAGCCGGGGCCTCCTCGGGTAGCTGCAGGAAAAAATCCCAGGATTGAGAGTCCTTGGCGCCCGGCGCACGCTGCACCATCTCCAGCGCCCGCCTGCCCTCTACTTTCTTATCCCAGGCGGGACAAGCTTCGACACAAAGTTTGCAGCCGGTGCAGTCAAACTCGGAAACCTGGAGTGCGTAGCGGTGCTCGGGCAGCTCTTTAAAGGCCGACGGGATACTGGTAAAGCCGGAGGGAGCTTGAGCCAGGTCCCTGGCTTCAACCAGTTTGGCCCGGATCGCCGAGTGGGGGCACACAAAGACGCACTTTCCGCACTGAATACAGAGATCATCTCGCCACTCAGGCACGTAATCCGAGATATTTCGCTTCTCCAGGCGTGCCGTATCGGTCTCGAAGGTGCCGTCAGCGGCAAAGGAGCTGACCGGCAGCAACTCCCCCTGGTCGGCCAGCAAACTGGCGACCAGCCCCTGCGGCGGGGCCTCTTCGAGCTGCTCGGCCACAACGCCGGGAATCACCTGGCACAAGCCCTCGATGGCGCCGTCCACGGCCGCAAAATTTCGCCGAACCACCACCTCACCCGCTTTGCCATAGCTCTTCTGCACAGCCTGCTTGATGAGTTCCAGACACCGCTGCTGGGGCACAACCTTACTCAGGTAGAAGAAGCAGGTCTGCATAATGGTGTTGATTCGGCCGCCCAGACCAAGCTCACGAGCCAGCTTCTGTGCGTCCACCACCCACAGCTTTAAACCTTTGCGCACGACCTGAAGCTGAAAGCGGGCGGGCAGATGCTGCCAGACTTCCTCAGCCGAAAAGGGGCAATTGAGCAGGACCACCGCTCCCTCTTCAGCCACCCCCAAGGTGTCGTATCGGTCCAGAAATTCAAACTGATGAACGGCGATAAAAGAAGCTTTCTGAATCAGGTAAGGACGACTGACCGGGCGCGGTCCGAAGCGCAGATGAGAAACGGTCTTTGCGCCTGACTTCTTGGAGTCATAGACAAAATAGCCCTGCACAAACAAGTCGGTGGCTTCACCAATTATTCGAATCGTATTCTTATTGGCTCCGACCGTGCCGTCCGAGCCCAATCCCCAGAAAACGGCCCGTACGGATTGAGGGTCTTCCAAATTCCACTCGGCATCATAGTCCAGGCTCAGCCCGCTCACATCGTCGTGAATCCCCATTGTGAAGCGCCGCTTGGGCTCGGCCTGACCCAATTCGGCGTAGACGGAAGCCGCCATGGCCGGCGTGAACTCTTTGGATGCCAGACCGTAGCGGCCTCCAATGGTGCAGATGGCTCGACCCGCCTCGGCCAGGATGGTTACAACGTCCTGATAAAGGGGTTCAGCCACCGCGCCGGCCTCGTGACAGCGGTCCAAAACGGCCAGGCGACGACAACTGGCCGGTAGAGCTTGCAGCACCGCCTCAGCGTCCAGAGGCCGAAAGAGGCGAATGAAAAGAGCCCCCACGGCCTCACCGCGAGCCCTCAGGGCATCCACGGTCTCGCGCAAAGTCTGGCAAGCGCTGCCCATAGCCACCACCACCCGCGCGGCCTGAGAATCACCATAGTATTCGACAATTTCATACTTGCGCCCGGTTTGCTCGAAAAAGCGGGCCATGGCTTGCTGCACCGCGCCGGGACACTTTTGATAGAAAGGGTTGGAGGCTTCGCGAGCCTGGAAATACACGTCCGGATTCTGGGCGGTGCCGCGCAATTGTGGGTGTTCCGGGTGCAGCCCACGACCTCGATGCCGTTCGATGGCCGAGTGAGGAAGCAGAGCCAGCATGTCTTCGCGGCTCAGCAAGGCCACTTTGGCCTCTTCGTGCGAGGTACGGAATCCGTCCAGAATGTGTAAAAAGGGAACTCGCGTCTCGAGGGTGGCCATCTGACAGATCAGGGCCAGATCGTGAGCCTCCTGAACCGAGGTGCCAAAAAGCATGGCCCAGCCGGTGGAGCGAGCCGCCATGACATCGCTGTGGTCCCCAAAGATGGAGAGGGCGTGGGTGGCGATCGTTCGAGCCGCGATGTGAAAGACACAACTCGTGAGTTCTCCAGCGATCTTGAACATGTTTGGCAGCATCAACAGCAGCCCCTGGCTGGCCGTGAAGGTGGTGGTCAGACTTCCGGCCTGCAGAGCCCCGTGGACCGTGCCCGCGGCACCGGCCTCGGACTGCATTTCCACTACCCTGGGCACCTCACCCCACAGATTGGGACGTTGAGCGGCGCTCCACTCGTCTGAGAGCTCTCCCATGGAAGAAGCGGGCGTAATCGGGTAAATGGCCACAACTTCATTGCAGGCGTAGGCGACTTCGGCAGCGGCCTGATTTCCATCCAGAACGGCTAAAGACATGGACTTAGACTAGGTGAGTTCAGTTGCGGCAGCTATGAGCGGGATCATAGTTGCGGGAACGAATCTATGGCCCAATCGTGGCAGGGGTGTTCTATGCCCGAGAACTTCTACGAACTGCGCACGCTCTGTCCGATGGGCCAATGTGAGGTCACCATTCAGGGCAAGCCCTCCCACGAAGAATTTCAGATTTTGGACTGCTCGCGCTGGCACACCGGTCACCGCTGCCAGAATCAATGCGCCCATCAGGTTTCGCTGGAGCACGCCCTGGAACTGGGGCGCCGCGTGCAGGAGATGCTGCAGCCCGAGCTTGTGCAACGCTACCCTGGCCTGACCGTATCCAGCTGGATGTCGGTCAGCCAGCGCGTGAGCGGCGACTTCCAGGCCATCCACCGGACTCGCGAGCGCCTGCTGGCCATTCAGGGCGACGTCATGGGCAAGGGCGTTAACGCAGCCCTGCTGGCCGCCTACCTGGTCGGCCTCTTCGACGCCCTGGCCCATTCCCGGACCCCCCTGACGGAAATGCTGGCGATCCTGAACCGCAGAGTGGCGCGACGCACTCGCAAGCGCCCGATGTTTGCAACCTGCAGCCTGGTGGAGGCCCGAATCAATTCAAGGACATGGTCGTTTTGTCGAGCCGGACATGAGCAGCCGGTCCTGCTGCGAGCCGACGGCAGTGACTGGCAGGTGGATTGCGGTCAATCACTGCCCCTCGGAGTTGAAGCCGCAGAAAGCTATCGGGTGTACAAAAGCGAACTGAGAGCTTCAGACCAGATTCTGCTCATGACCGATGGCGGGCTGGAGGTCGGCCTGAGTTGGGAGCGCTCGCGTGAGCTGATGCGCGACGGATCAACTCCTAAAGTCGTGACCAGGATCGCCAGCGAGCTCCCCGGCCATCCACCTTATCGTGATGACGTGAGCTTGCTGTGGTTGGGCGTGGACTCGAGCCTATGATCCCCGTCATAGTTTGAGTTGCGCCTGAGTCTAAAGTGAAAAGATGGACCAAGCCAGGCTTCCCCTGATCCCGTTGGTGGATACAGTCGTTTTTCCGGGCACCAGCGTGCCCCTGTCGCTGCATCGTCCCCGCTCTCTGGCAGCAGCCGCAGCCGGCTCGGAAGTGATCGTGGTGACTCAACGCGACAGCAGCATCAGCGAACCGGAGCTCAAGGACCTGTATCGGGTGGGAGTGCGTGGCCGCATTTCGGCGGGTCAGAGCGAATGCCGCCTGGAGGCGGTGCAGAGGGTCAAGTTGCTTTTTCTTCACCCGGGCGCAGACTATCTCGAGGCCAGCTACGAAAATCTCTCCGATCCGAACGGCACTTTGGATCCAGAAACAGAAGCAGTACGCAGACTGCTGCTCGACGAACTGGCCGCCTTCCTGACCAGCTCTCACCTGGCCGGGATCAACCTGGCCCGACTTCAGGAGCCAGCTTTTCCGGGCCAGCTCTACTGGCTGGCGCTCCAATTAAACCTTCCCTGGGAGTCTCGGCAGAAGATCCTGCAAAATCAATCCGTGCGAGATTGCCTGGACCTTCTGCGGGTTCACCTCAAATACGAAGTTCAGGTGCGGGACCTCAAAAAGAACCTGACCGATCAAGCCAGTCAGGACCTCGATAAAGTCAAGCGCGAGACCCTGCTGCGCCAGGAACTGGCCAACATTCAAAGAGAGCTGGGCGAAGACCCCAATGATCTTCTCCCTTTGCGAGAAACGCTCGACCACTTGAGCCTGCCCGGTCAGGCCCGCCAGGAAGCGCTGCGCCAGCTTCATCAGCTGGAAAAGATGCAGCCGGCTTCGTCGGAGTATGCTGTCGGCCGCAGCTATCTGGAACTACTGGTCGACCTACCCTGGAATGTCTTTACTCAGGATGTGCTCGATCTTCCCGCTGCTCGGCTGGTGCTGGATGAAGACCATTTCGGTTTGCAAAGCGTGAAGGAACGCATCCTGGAATTCCTGGCCGTAATGAAACTAAACCCCCAGGCTCACGCGCCGATTTTATGCTTCGTGGGACCCCCGGGGACCGGTAAGACCTCCCTAGGAATGTCTATCGCGCGTGCCCTGGGGCGCAAGTTCGAGCGTCTCAGCCTGGGTGGGATGCACGACGAGGGCGAACTGCGTGGACATCGCCGAACCTACGTGGGCGCCATGACCGGGCGCGTCATTCAGGCTCTTCGCCGGGCCAAGGTGTGTAATCCGCTGCTAATGCTGGACGAGGTGGATAAACTCAATCGCTCATTTGAGGGAGACCCGGCCGCGGCCTTGTTAGAAGTTCTAGACCCGGCGCAAAATCATGAATTTCACGACAACTATTTGGACCTGCCCTTCGACCTGTCCAAAGTCTTCTTCATTACCACCGCCAACACGCTGGAAGGGATCCCTGCTCCCCTACTGGACCGCATGGAGGTGATCCGGTTGGCCGGCTACAGTCCCGAAGAAAAGGTGGAGATCGCCCGTCGTCACCTGCTGCCCAAGCAACTGCTGGAAACCGGACTATCCGACCGCAACCTGAGTGTGCCGGTGGAGACGCTGGATGCCATCATTACCCAATACACACGAGAAGCCGGCGTGCGTGGGCTGCAGCGCCAACTGGCCAGAATGCTACGGCGTCTGGCGCTACGACTGAGCGAAGGAGGCACTCTTCCCGAGCAGATTGATGCTCAGGAAGCCTTTCGCATCCTGGGAAATGAGGGTCGGGTGCAAACCGAGGTGCGCTCGAAGCTGGGGGTGGGCGTGGCGGCCGGCCTGGCCTACACCGAGCTTGGTGGAGAGGTCATCTACATCGAGGCCTCTTGCCTGCCGCAGGGAGAAGGTCTGAGCCTGACCGGCCATCTGGGAGAGATCATGAAAGAGTCGGCCCAGGCCGCCTATTCCTTCATCAGAAGCCAGCCAGAAAAGCCCGATCAGAGAGTTCCGCCGATGCACCTGCATGTGCCGGCCGGAGCCACTCCCAAGGATGGACCCTCGGCGGGCCTGGCCATGGTTTGCGCCATGACCTCGGCCCTGGACGGCAAGGCCTTACGCCCGGACACCGCCATGACCGGTGAAATCACCCTGTGCGGACTGGTGCTACCTGTGGGCGGACTCAAAGAGAAAATCCTGGCAGCCCATCGTTTCGGCATCAAGCGCATGCTCTTGCCCAAGGCCAACGCAAACAGCCTGGAGGACCTGCCTACAAAGGTCCGGGATGAGCTGGAATTCGTGCTGGTGGAGTCAATCGACCAGGCCCTGGCTCAGGTCTTTACGCCGGTCGTTGAGTCGCTTTCCTCGACCTAAAAGACCGCTCGGGCCCGCGGACGCACGGCCGGATGCACCATGCGCAAAACACCCTTAACCTGACGGGTCGGCCGCAAGATCTGCAGAGTCTGTCCGCGCATTCCCAGTTGACGTTCGAGACTGAGCAGCCAGGTCAGACCTCTGAGATCCAACTGGACCACTCCAGAAAGGTCCAGGTGCACCGTGTTGGGGCCGCCCTGGGAACGAGTGAGCACTTCATCCACCACGCTGTAGCAGGCCTGGTTTAAATTGCCTTGAATCTGAAAGGTCAGGCGAGTTCGTCCGACTTTTTGAATGAGCTGTAAAGGTCGCATTCTCACACCCCCGATAACGGCCATGCTAGCCGCGCCAGGGCGGCGGGTCCATGATGGAGATCAATTTCTTGCTCAACTCGGAGCACATCCTGGTGAGACTTTCTCTGACCATATGAGCTAGGTCATAGTCTCCGGAAGGCTGTGAATCTAGGCTGAGGACAGGAGATTTGATGGAGGCCAGGATGAAAATATTAGTGCCCCTTGACGGTAGCTCGAAGTCGGAGTCAGTCTTGCCCATGGTGGCACTGCTGTCCGAGCGTTGGCAGGCCGAGGTCCACGCCCTTCGGGTTATGGACCCCTCCATTGGGGCGGCCGACCCCTTCGTGCTGGCTCTCTCGGAATCGGCCTACCAGCGCATGGTGGATGATGGGCGGGAGTATCTGGCCGATCTGGTCAAACGACACCCGGAAATGCCCCTGCACACCCAGCACCAGGTGGGAGCCCCGGCCTTCTGCATCGACGAGGTGGCGCGCAAGGAATCTTGTGAGCTCATCGTCATGGCCACCCACGGCCACACTGGACTTTTGCGCTGGCTGTGGGGAAGCGTGGCTGAGGGAGTAGCCCGTCACGCGCCCTGTCCGACCATGTTGGTGCGCACACCCGACACTCCAGTACTTTTTCGAGAGATCCTCGTTCCAACCGACGGTTCGGATTCCTCGCTGGAAGTAACCCGACACATCGGGCGGTTTCTGGCGCCCGAAACGAAGGTGACGCTGCTCCACTGCGCCGGAGTCTCGGCTGAACAGGCGGCAGAAAATGCTGAACTGCGAGTGGAGCTTGAACTGGTCCGCGAGGGATTGCGCCAGCAGGTCGAAGGTCGCCCCTGGATGCGACTGGAGTGCGTCTCCAGTCCGGCCCCCCAGGGCATTTTCGACTGGCTGGCCGATCACGACTGCGACTTGGTGGCGATGTCCACCCACGGTCGAGACGGGATTGCTCATCTTTGGATGGGCAGCATGATGGAAGAAGTAGCCCGTCATTCCAATTGCCCTGTGCTGGTGTTTCCGCCCAGCACGCTAAACTCAGAATTCAATGAGGAGGTCGCCCATGCGAACCTATGAAGTCCCAACCAGCCTGCAGTGGCAGGGAGATTTACGCGGCCGCGCTCAGGTCGAAGGCAAGGAGCCCCTGTTTGTGGCTGCTCCACCCGAATTTCGCGGACCCAAGGGTGTCTGGAACCCTGAGGACCTCTTCGTGCAGGCCCTGGAATCAGGTCTCATGCTGACCTTCGCCAGCCTGTGCAGCGACGAAGGCATCGAACTGCTCAGCTACTCCAGCAAGGCCAGCGGCCGGCTGGAAAAAACCCCAGACGGTCTTGCCTTTGGATGGGTGGTCATCTCGCCGCTGATCGAAGCGCGTGCTCCCCAGACCCGGGTATTGGAACTGATCCAGCGCGCCAACGAGTTGAGCATGATCAGGCGCTCGGTTTCCTGCCAGGTGGCCGTCTATCCGGAAATCGTCGGTCAGGACCCAGAAACACCGGTGGCCACCAGTTCTTTCGCACAATGAGAGGTGTCTATGAAACCTAATGCAATCGTTGTCGGGACCGACCTGACGGACGAGTCAGTGGCTCTGCTGGCGGAAGCCGAACGCATGGCTAAAGCCTTTGACGGTCACGTGGTGCTGGTCCACGCCGTTCAGCCGATTGAGGACCCGGATCAGGCCGACCTGGACACGCAGAAATTTCATGAAAAGCTCATGAGTCAGGCCGAAGAGTGGATGGAGCGCCAGCGCGAGGCCTGGGACCGGGAAGTTGACCTGTGCACCTGCGTACAACTGGGCCACCGTGTCCAGGTTCTCATCCAGGAAGTGGTTTCCAGGCAGGCCCGACTGATGGTGCTGGGCAGCCCTTTTCGCAGACAGGGCCCTCCCGTCGGCATCGGCTTGCAGGTACTGGCTCAGTCTCCCTGTCCGGTGCTGATTATCCCGTAACCGGCCAGCCCCCCCAGGAGCACGACCAACCAGACCGGGACTCGGGTGCGGGCCAGCAAGAACAATGCCAGCAACGCACCGATCATATCGGTCGGGCTTTGGATGCTGTGAGTCAACACGGGATTGGCGAAGGCTCCCAAAAGCAGGCCGACCACGGCTGCGTTGACGCCTATGAGAGCCGCTCGTAAAGAGCGGCCCCGGCGCCATTCGCTCCAGCGCGGCAAAAAGCCCAACAACAGGAGAAAAGAGGGCAGGTAAAGGGCCACCAGGCAGGTGCAGCCCTGGGTCCAGCCGCCAATGACCGTTCCCAAGTAAGCCCCGAAGCTAAAGAGCGGACCCGGGACGGCCTGGGCGGCGCCGTAGCCAGCCAGAAAGGCATCGGTGCTGACCCACCCCGGACCGCAGGCGGCGTTCTGCAGAAGCGGCAAAATCACGTGACCTCCCCCGAAAACCATGGCCCCTGCCAGATAAAACGTACTCTCCGGCCCGGGTCGCAATCGGGCCCAGGCCAGCATCCCCAAAAACAACAATAGAGCTGCGGCGCTGAGCCAGGCTGGAAGCCTCAGGCCCGTCTGTCCTTGAGCCCCGGCTGGCTTTGGAACATAGAAAGCCACCCCGAGCAGCCCGCCCAGCCCGAGGGCGGCCAGCTGGCCGTAAACGTTGGGGAAGGCCAGCAGCAGCAGACTGACGAGTAGCGCCAGCAACTTCCGACCCAGGTCGGGGCAAAGCTGCCGTCCCATGGTCCAGATCGCCTGAGCCACCACGGCCGTGGTCACGAGCTTGAGGCCATGCAGCCAGCCACCACCGGGCAAAGCTCGCAGACCGTAGGCCGCGGCTATCATGAACAGAGCCGACGGCAGCGTAAAGCCCAACCAGGCCAAAAGCCCCCCGCTCAGACCGGCCCGATAGGCCCCAAGGCAAACGGCGACCTGGCTGCTGCTCGGCCCGGGCAACAACTGGCAGAGCGCCACCGTGTCGGCATACTCCTCGTCCGTCAGCCAACCCCGACGCTCCACCAGCTCCTTCCGAAAGTAGGCCAGATGGGCAACCGGCCCCCCGAAAGAGGTCAGGCCCAGGCCTAAGAAAGCCAGCAAAACCTCCAGCGGCTTAGGGATCGGGAAACTCTCGCTGGCCCTTATATTCATTTAATGCGCAGGCTCCCAACACCACAAAACCATGAGCGGCCAATATCTCCGCGGCACGCGCGGCTCGCTTTCCTCCGTTTCAGGCCGTCAGGATTGGTCGGTCGGTCGGGAGCTCGGACAGACGCTGCTCCAACTCCTCCACGGGGATATTGTAGTAGTCGGGCAGCGTTCCCAAACGATGAATCTCTTCAGCCGAACGCACGTCCAAAAAGAAAGGCTCTTTTTCCTGACGGACACTTTCAATTTCGGTGGTGGGAATCAAGGTCGGCTGGGCCCAGACTGGAACCAGCAGCAGTAAAAGGAAAATAAAGATCTTCATTTTCAGGACTTCTCCACTGCGGACGCCAGTCACTGCCGTGCCGCTGATTTAAATCATAGGGGGAACCTCCCGAAGCCTATAAACTCCAAATAGGAAGGAGTTCCAATCATGCGAGCACTTCTTTTTTTCTGGGTCCTGCTGCTGGCTCTGCATTGCCCCCCGGCCACGCGGTCGGTGGCGGCAGAGCCGCTCCAACCCGGCCCAAGGCCGTTCGAGTCAGGACTGGCCCAGTCAGAGATGACAGAATCCAAGGGCTATTTTCTCCAGAAAGCGCTTCAGGAAGTGCTGGATAACCGAATAGATTCAGCACTACAATCCATCAATCGAGAAATTCAAAACTATCCAGAGGAAGCAAGCGCCTATCGGGCGCGGGCCACCTTGCTGGTCAACTTTCTAAAGGATCCGCACACTTTTCCAAGGGCCCTTCAAGACTTCGACCAGGCCTACCAATTGGCTCCTGAGCAAGACGGCGACTTCTTTCTGCAGAGGGCTCGATTGTTGGTGCGCATGGACCAACCGGGTCGGGCCGTCGTCGACCTGGACCGGTTCCTGGCCCTCGACCCTGGTTATCCATTCGCCTACTTTCTGAGAGCCCGCTGCCACTGGAGCCTGGCCGAGTTTGAGGCGGCTCGGGCCGACCTGGACAGAACCCTGCAGCTTGCGCCAGATATGGCCGAGGCCTACGGCCTTCGAGGGATCATTCACTTGCAGTATGGACGTCGCAGCGAAGGCGTGGCCGACCTCGAGAAAGCCGTCGCCCTGGATCCCGACTCCACCTACAAAGCCGATCTGCTGGCAGCCCGATCTGCGCAGGTGGGGGCTGACGGCTCACCCTGGGCCAGCTTTCTTTCGCCGGACGGCGACTTTCGATTGGAACTGCCGGTACCGGTGCGGGCCAATGTGAAAGGCCGACAATTGGTGGTGGCCTCGGCCCTGGCTGGAGGCCATATGTACGGCGTGGTGCGCCACCCTCAGGATGCTCAATCCAGGCAATGGAAGCTCGATTCTCCGGAATGCCGCAAAGCGGTGTTTCATTTCCTGGAGGTCAACGGCGGTCAGGTGACGCAATGGAATCTCGAATCTTACCAGGGTCGACGCTGTCTTCATGCCCGCACGTTGGGGAAATTGGACCAGAGTGAATCGGACACCCTGGTGGTCCTCACCAAGAATTACATTTACCTGGTGGCCTGCGTGCGTCCCCTGGATAGCCCACCTTTTGAGGTGGAGCGCCAGCGTCGTTTTCGCCGGTCCTTTCGTATACTGAAGTAACCTGGAGGTGGCAATGTACCAAAAAATTCTGGTTCCGCTGGACGGCTCGGCCCCATCCGAACTGGCCGTGGCGGTGGCCCTGAAGCTGTTAGCGGGCGCGGAAGCCGAGCTACTGCTCTCGAGAATGCAGGACCTGGGTCATGAACTTGGCTATCCGATGGGCTTCCCGGTGGCCACCGAGACGCTGGAGGCCGAACATCTCCGCTGCGACACCTACCTGATGACCGTGGCCGGGCGACTGGCACCAGACCACCCGAACATCAGGCGCAGTGTGCTGCCTCATCAAGAAGAAGTGGCAGCGGCCCTGGCCCAACTGGCGGGCCAGGAAGCATCCCAACTGATCGTGATGACCTCACACGGCTGGGAGGGCCTGGACCGCACCATCCGGGGGAGCGTGGCTGAGCAGCTGGCGCGCATCGCCCCATGCCCGGTGCTGATTATTGGTCCGCACTCGGACGTCATGAGAGCGATGAAGCACCCGCCGCTGCAGGCCTGAGTTCAGATGTCGAACTGACTGTTCTCAGCGGCCGCAGCCGGTTGCTGAGTGAGCACCGCCACGGCCAGCGCCAGCTTGCTGTAAGCAGCGGAAACATACATCGCTTCTAATGTGCCGCGCTGCTCCTGGGCGAAGGGCGTGCCATCATAGTCCCGCAGGCGAGCGTCGGCCCGAGCGAAGGCCTCCTGCTCCACCGAGGGCGCCAGTTCGGCAAAGAGCTTGAGCGCCAACTCGGCCCGTTGGGCATGGGCGGCATCCGCGCCAGCCGCCCTGATGAGCTGGGGCAACCATTGATTGGGGGCGGCCGAAGCCTCTACGAAGAGCTTTTGAATCAGTGAGCTTTGCATGGTCTTGGTCCTTTCAGTGAGCAAACTTCCTCTCGTCTCAGGTTAGGCAAGCCGACTCCAGACAGCTATGATCGGGATCAGGTGCCCGACTCACAGGCAAGTTCAGGATGAGTCCTGAAAATTGCGAGCGACCTTGATCCGGATCATATTCGGGAATGCCAGCAGGAGTTAATATCTTGATGCTGGCTCTTTACGACGCCAGTCTCCTAAAGCTAATCAGGCCATTCTCCCCGGTTCAATTGGCATCGCCTCGGCGGGCCAATTTTTTTTTTGTCGTTATGGACGCCAACCGCAAATCTTACCTGCCACTTGAATACATGCACCCATGACCAGGTAGGTGATGGGAATCACCAGGAGCGGGACGATCCAGCGACCTCGCCGGGCCTGACCGGTCAGTCGATCTCGGACCCAAAGGTAAGGCAAGACATTGATGGCCTGATAGTTGAGCATCACATAGGGGATCAAAAGCAGCATGGCGGGCTGAGCCATGAAAAAGGCGTTCCCGTCGCCCAAAGCCTGACCGGCCGAGAAGATCAGCACGTACTCGGTCAGACTGTATTGGTAACGAGCCAACAGTCTCCAGAACACGGCGTAAATGACTACGTAGGCTGGTGCCGTAAAGGACCAGTCCACCAGAGTCTTGTGAAGCAAAACCAGCGCAGAATCCCCGGATTGAAAGAGCAAGCTCGGGAACACCGGACGCGAAAACATGTAGAAAAACTCGACAGCCAGCGAACCGAGCAGACAGGAACCGATGAACAGGGTGGCCCCGCCTTGGGGGCGGAAGCGACGCCCAATCCACAGAGTCAGGCCCAGATAAGCCAGGATCAGCAGTCGGGTCACGCTGTTGCGGCTCATTCCATCGTGACCGAAGGAAAGTGCCAACACGACCAGCGTCCAGATAGTGTAGGCTCTCAACCTCGGCCTGATTCGAGCTTTGCCTATCAACCACCCTCATGATCGTGAACTGATCCAGGTCATATTCCAGGGGCCGGGGCCTCTTTATGCTTCCCATATGAACAACACCTTGATCGCCAACCAAACCCTTCAGCGCTGGGTTGAAGACGCTGTCCGCCTGTGCCAACCTCAATCCGTCCACTGGTGCGACGGCTCCCCCGAGGAGAACCAGCGCCTGCTGGATCAGATGGTGGCTCAGGGGACTCTGATCAAACTGAATCAGGAAAAACGGCCAAATTCTTACCTGGCTCGTTCCCATCCAAGCGACGTAGCCCGGGTCGAGGACCGGACCTTCATCTGTAGCCGTCGCCGTCAAGACGCTGGGCCCACCAACAACTGGGCGCCTCCTCAGGAAATGCGCGCTCGCCTGACCCAGCTGTTCGAAGGCTGCATGCGCGGCCGCACCATGTACGTGGTGCCCTTCTGCATGGGCCCGCTGGGTTCTCCGCTAGCTCAAATCGGCGTCCAGATTACCGACAGCCCCTATGTGGTGGTGCACATGCGCATCATGACACGGATGGGTCAAAAGGTTCTGGAACAACTGGGCGAGGGAAGCTTCGTCCCCTGTATGCACTCGGTGGGTGCGCCGCTGGCGACCGGCCAAAAAGACGTGGCCTGGCCCTGCAATGCCTCGGAGAAATACATCGTGCATTTTCCCGAGGAACGAGAAATCTGGTCCTATGGCAGCGGCTACGGCGGAAATGCCCTGCTGGGCAAAAAGTGCCTGGCCTTACGGATCGCTTCGGTGATGGGCCGTGAAGAAGGCTGGTTGGCCGAACACATGCTCATTTTGGGGGTCGAGTCGCCGGAAGGCGAGAAAACCTACGTGGCGGCTGCCTTCCCCAGCGCCTGCGGCAAAACCAACTTCGCCATGATGATTCCTCCCGCAGCCTTCGAGGGCTGGAAAATCGAGACCCTGGGTGACGATATCGCCTGGATCAAGCCGGGTGCCGACGGGCGACTCTACGCCATCAATCCCGAAGCGGGCTTCTTTGGAGTGGCGCCAGGAACGAACGAGAGCTCGAATCCAAACGCAATGTTCGCAATGGCCAGCAATACCATCTTTACGAATGTCGCCCTCACACCCGACCATGATGTCTGGTGGGAGGGCATGACCCCGACTCCCCCACCCCAACTGGTGGACTGGCAGGGCCAGGAATGGACGCCCGCCAGCAAACAAAAGGCGGCCCACGCAAACTCACGATTCACGGCTCCTTTCCAGCAGTGCCCCAGCGCCGCCGCCAACTGGGATCATCCTCAGGGTGTACCCATCCACGCCTTCCTCTTTGGTGGTCGCGCCAGTCGCAACATGCCGCTGGTTTGCCAGGCCTTCAACTGGTCTCACGGCGTCTATATGGCCGCAACGATGGGATCGGAACAAACCGCGGCGGCCTTCGGCCAGCTGGGAGAAATGCGGCGCGACCCCATGGCCATGCTCCCTTTCTGCGGCTACCACATGGGCCAATATTTCGATCACTGGCTTGACATGGGCGCGCGATTACCCAATCCGTGCCGAATCTTCCGCGTCAACTGGTTCCTCAAGGACGAGCAGGGCAGCTTCCTCTGGCCAGGTTTCGGGGAGAATATGAGGGTACTCAAGTGGGTGGTGGACCGCGTCCACGGGCGGGCCGGCAATGCCGTCATGAGTCCACTGGGCTGGATGCCTCACCACTCGGATATGGACTGGAACGGATTGGAAATGAGTGAAGAGCAGTTCGCCCAGTTGATGGCCATCGACCGCGAAGCCACTTTGCGAGACACTCTGGCTCATGAGGAGCTTTTCCTACGTCTGCACGCAGGCTTACCTAAGGAGCTGCTGCACGAACGGGAGCTTCTGGTGGGACGGCTTTCGCGTGCCCCGGAACGCTGGACTCCGCCCAACTGGTCGTATTAGGAGGTCAGTGTGCAGCCTTACCGTCGAGTCTTACACCCGATTGACCTGGACCACCTTTCCAAACCGGCTTTCTGCCACGCACTGAAACTGGCACTTTGCGGCACCGGCTATCCAGATGGCAAAGAGCATGCACTGCTTGAGCTGTTTCACTGCGAATCGGAGAAGACGGCCATGTTTTCCGACTTCCCTCAGGTGCGCGAGCGCCTGACCCGCTGGGGAGTTCTGCCAGAAGGCGCGGCCAAGCAGGCGGTGGTGGACCTGGGCTTGAGTGTGCGCAAGCAGATCTCCCGCGGCAACATCGAAGAAGAAATCGCGCTGGAAACCGAGGCACGAGAATTCGAGCTGATGGTGATGTCCAGCCAGGCCCGAGCGGGCTGGAGCTATTTTCTGCATCGCTCGATCAGCGCCTCGGCTTTGCAGAATACCCATCTGCCAGGGCTGCTCTTGCCGGGAGACGTGCGTGGCTTCATCCAGGCTGAGACCGGCAGAGTGCAACTGAGCAAGGTGATGGTCCCGGTGGCTCCAAGTCCGGAAGCCTGGCCGGCCCTGCAGGCAGTGGCACGGCTGTTGCTCACCCTGAAACCGAGCGAGGCCGGGGAGGTGATGCTGGTTTACGTGGGCCGTGAAGAGGACTTCCCTGAACAAAGCCAGCCTTCGTTGCCAGCCGGTTGGGGCTGGAGCCACAAGTGCCTGGAAGGCGAACCGGTGGCGGCTCTAAGCTCCTGGAGCCGGCAATGGCAGCCCGACTTGGTGGCCCTGGCCTCAGCCGGCCAGAAAAATTGGCGCGACCGCTGGTTCGGTAGCACGGCCGAGCGACTCCTGACGGAAATCCAATGCCCGGCCCTGGTCGCGCCCAGCGAGGAGACCTGAAGACTGGAGGTCGACCATGCCGCGAAGAATACTGATCTTTCTCATCTGTCTGGCCGCGTTAACGACACAACTCCTCCTGAAGCCCGTCCAAGCCACGCCCAAGGTGGTGGACATGCGCCGTTTCCTGGACTGGCCGGAGTGGCAGTTGAACATCACCTACCACGCCAGGGACTCCTATGAAGACCAGAACCACACCGCCGAACTGGACATGACCGCGACCGCCACCTACTTCCTCAAGCGCATCAGTCGAGGTGAGGCCTGGGGACAATGGCAGGCCCTGGACTGTCAATCCAACAATCTGGCCTACCGAGCCTTCTGGCACGCCAAACACGGGCCCGATATGGTGGACTACAGTCAGAAAGGGGGCGGACCCATGGTGGCTCCGTTGGCGGATTTCCAAATCGGGGGCTCGACCCCAGGCTATCTGCTGATCGTCAATGGTGGGTTTCCCGCCCAGATGCAAAGCAATAGCGGCACCCTGGATTGTCCACTGGTGTTGGGAACGACTGAGAAAGATCAGCCCGGACTGTCGGGCGTGGTGACCGGCCCTCTGCCCGAGAATGGGACCCAGATCCAGGGTTCGCGCGTGATTCCTTTCGAAGTACCGCCTTTCCTCAAGGGCAGCTCGCGAATGACCCGCATGGGAATCGAGTATGTGTTGAAACCGGTGCCCCTGTCCCCGGTCAGCAAGTAGCTTTGATGCTCAGTGACTGGGCGCTCGAAGCGGATAAACCACATCCGTTTCGTCGCTGCCGAGCGGTTCACAGGTCTTGAGCTGATATTCAAGTACGCTCAAGTCGGCATCGGACGGGTCCGAACCTTGTTCCAGTCGATCCTGGATCCGTTGGCGAAGGAGCGATTCCGGTGCTTCATAGGCAAGAATCTGAAATGGAACCTTGAGCTGCCAGGCCAGCTGCCGGAAAAGCTCGCGCTGCTGGCGCTTGAGGCAGGCGGCATCGATCAGAACCGAATGCCCGGAGCTCAGAAGACTCTCGGCCAGGCTGCAAAGTTTCTGGTAAGTCTGTTGGCCTTGTTGAGGAGTGTAGAGGCCCTGAGCCGGGGCACTGAGGCTGCGGCTCAAGGGCGGCAAGCCCGCCAGGCTCTTGCGCACCACATCCGAACGCAGGCGCACCAGTTCTTCTCGCTGCAGCATCTCAAAACTATGATGAGACTTGCCGCTGCCGGAAAGTCCATGGGTCACCATCAGCCGGACCGGGCGAGGCCGGATGCGCCTCAAGGCCTGACTCAGGTAGCAGGCAATTTCCTCGGCCACCTCAGGATGGCCCTGAAGCTTGCGCAGAGCCACCACCTTGGCTCGCACCATCCAGCGATAGATGACGTAATAATCCCATAGCACCAGACCAGCATAGTCCCCAGTCTGCTCAAGGTAAGCGTCCAGGACCACCCGTCCCAAATCGGGTCGCTCGCGATGCTCCAGATCGCTCAGCAGAAAGGCCAGGTCGTTCATCGTATCCACCCAGCGGAGCTCGGGGTCGAACTCGATGCCGTCAAAGGGCACGGGCTGACCGTCAATCTCGGCGATGTTTCCCAGATGCAGATCGCCGTGCAATTCACGAATGAAGGCCCCCTGCTTGCGCTCCTGAAAGACGGACACCAGAGACTGAAACTGGCGTTCGGTCCAACGCTGGAGAACCTCCAAGGCCGGTCGATGGGTGGGCTCGAGCTTGAGCAGAGTAACGAAGTTATCCAGGCAGGGAGCCTGCACTTGCTGAGGATGGCCAAAATGACTCTCGGGCAAAGCTCTGGCCGCAGCTTGGTGAAAAAGCCCGACCCGACGACCTAAACGACTCATCTGGGCCACACTCAGGCGAGCCTTTTCAAGTTGCCGATCATACAGACCCGCCTGGGGGAACTGGCGCATTTTGACGGCAAACTCCACCGTCTCCCCCTCGCCCTCGAAGCGGAGCCGACCCTGGTTGCTCTTCAAAGGAACAACCCCTACATAAACATCCGGGGCCAGACGTCCGTTCAGACGAATTTCCTCGTGGCAGTAGTTTTCTCGACGCTCCAGCGTAGTGTAGTTGAGAAAACCGAAATCCACGGGCTTCTTCAGCTTGTAAGCCCAGTCCCCGGTGAGAATCACCCAGGAAATGTGGGTCTCCAGCATTTGCAGTTGGCCAACCGGGTGAGGGTAAACGGATGGGTCCAGCAGAGCCTGGGGATCGAATCCACTCACAGCAAGGCCGCGCCCATGAGGGGATCCACGGGAGCCAGCACGGCGCTGAGGGCGCGCCCGCTCTTGCGTTTGGCCAATCGGCGGGGCGAGGGCACGATCATCACGGAGCAAGGGGCCCGTCGATTCATCTCCTCGGCCACGCTTCCCATCATCCAGCGCGACAACCCCTCTCGGCCATGGCTGCAAAGAACGAGCAAATCGGCCCCCCAGTTCTCGACTTCCTGTAACAAACGCTCGGGAGTGGAGCCCAGCGGCAAAACACAGGTGCCCACCCGGCATCCCTGCTGGCGCAACTTGGCCGACCAGGCGTCCAGGTAAGACTTCAGTTCAGCCTTCTTCTTGTCCATATAGGCAGTCTGAGTCAACGTCCATTCCTTGCCTCGCGGAGAGCGCGGCCACTCCACCGACACCAGTCGCAGGTCAGCTCCGAAGGACTCGGCCAGAGCCTGTGCGGGTCCCAGGGCCGCCAGCGCGGCCGGATGACCATCCAGTGCCACCAGAATCTTTTGATACATTCTGAAGCCAGCATAAGCCCCCGCCCGGTGAGGCCATATGATGCATGTCATAGAGCCCGGCACGAGTCGCCTCCGCCCAAAGTCGGACACAAAGAGTGACCCAGGGCGGAGTCACAAACTCCCCTTTTGCGGTCTCGCAGTGTGCCGGGTAGGGGTTATCCTCAGTTCAGAGCTCCGACAAGAGAGCGATAAAGGAGAAAGCCTGAAATGAGCATTGCGGTTGCCGAAAGAGTCCCAGAAACACTGCTGGGAGACCTGGCCTGGATCAAGTCACTGCAAGCTGGAGAAGCCCTTTTCTGGCAGGGCGATATCCCCAGTGCCGTCTACCAGGTGGTGGAAGGCTTCGTCAAGCTGACCTGGGCCAGCCCCTGCGGCCGCGAAACCATTTCCGAGCTGCTCCTGCCGGGAGACGTCTTTGACGTTCCCAGTTGCATCGATGGTTCCCCTTACCCATTCTCCTGCAAAGCGCCCTCCAATGGTTCGGCCAGGGTGGCGGTACTCTCGCGCAGCGCTCTGCTGGAGGACCCTCAGGTGGGTCTGCGCTGTCAGAACCGCCTGGTTCAGCAACTGCGCCGTCAGCGCAGCACCCGGGTGGCGTGTCCGGCCGACAAGGTGGAGGTTCGCCTCTCCCGGGCCCTACTCTATCTTGCCGAAAGCCAGGGGCAACGGGCCGGTGAAGCCGTCTGTTTCAACCTGCAACTGACACGCCAGGAACTGGCCGAGTGGATCGGCACCACCACCGAAACCGTCATTCGCCTCTGCAGCGACTGGAAGCGCCGGGCTCTGATCGCCTGGGACCGACATGTCTTGACTCTCACCAATACCCGTCAGATGGCGCACATGGGCCAGGCAGCCTGAAGCAAACTTTGATCTGGATCAGCGCACCGGAGCAGCACCTGACCTTTACTGGAAAGGTGAGACGTTCCACCTGCCTGCAGATGATTCAGGCCCGGCAACTAAGTAACGGCCTCCGCTCTGGCCAGCCTCTGTGGCTGGTGGATGTGCGCACCCCGGCCGAGTTCCTGGAGGGGCACCTGGAAGGTGCCTACAATCATCCTCTCTCTGCTTTGGGCCACCAACCCTTATGCTCTCCCCAGGACCGATCCGGTCCACTGTTGCTGATCTGTCAGAACGGCTTGAGGTCTCGCCAGGCGGCCGAACGTCTGCTGTTGGCCGGTCAGGCTCAAATTTGCCTGCTCGAAGGCGGCCTGGAGGCCTGGACTGCGGCCGGCCTCGCTTTGACCAGGCCGCAGCCGGCTCAGGCCTGGCTGGAGGACCTGCTGGAGCAAATGACGGGACTATTCCGGCGGGACGCTCGCCGCGCTTCCTGACCTTCCCTCCCCCTCTTCGAGTACTGCTCGAATCGAAGACAGCAGCTTTGGGAAGGGATATGGCTTCTGCAAGAAGTTTCTCCCCTCTTCCAGTTCAAACTGGGGGTTGGCCAAATCGGGACTGTAGCCACTGGAATACAGCACGGGTAGTTCGGGACGCAGGGCCCTGGCCTGGACGGCCAGCTCGCGCCCGCCCAGACCACCTGGCATCATCAGATCCGTAAACAACAGGTCGATCCTGAGCCCCGGATCCCGAAGGAGCTCCAGGGCCTCGTGTCCATCCTTGGCCTCCAGGACCTGATAGCCATTGCGGCGCAAATTGCGCAACGTGACCCTCCTCAAAGGAGCCTCGTCCTCGACCACCAGAATGATTTCGCCACGTCCGCTCGGGGCCGTCGAAAGATCTGCGAGTTCAGAGCTGACGGCCGCCTCCTGGTAGGCAAGATAGATCCTGAATTGGGTCCCCTGGCCGGGCGCGGAGGTCAGCTCCAGCCAACCGGAATGTTGTTCCACAATGCTCTGAACGGTGGCCAGTCCCAGACCCGAGCCGACGTCCTTGGAGGTGTAGTAGGGTTCAAAAACACGTCCCAGATTCTCGGGAGCAATTCCACAACCGGTGTCCGAAACCGTCAGTTGAACCCAGTCCCCGGGCTTACGTGCGCTGGGGCCAGGGTCGAGCAAATTCACCCGAGCCAACTGCAGGCTGAGTACTCCCCCTTCCAGCATGGCGTCTCGAGCGTTGAGAGCCAGGTTGGTCAGCAGCAGCTCGAGCATGCCCAGGTCGGCTCGAACGGGCATGGGCGCAGACGTCAGCTGCAGGCTGAGGGTGATCTTCTCTTCCAAGAGTCGCCTCAGCACTTTAGCCCAGTCCCCCACCACCTGATTGAGATCGAGGACCCGCCGGTTGAGTCGCTGTCGGCCACTGAAAGTCAGGAGTTGGCGGGTCAACTCCGCCGCACGCCGGGTGGCCGCTAAGATTTCCCCTACCGCCTCGGCCGCTTCTTGAGGCTCAGCGTCCCCGCTACTCAGGACTTGCCCGTGCCCCTGAATGATGGTCAGAAGGTTGTTGAAATCGTGAGCGATGCCACCGGCCAGTTGACCGATGGCTTCCATTTGCTGTGAACGCTGAAGCCGGGCCTGGTGCTGGGCGCGCTGGATGGCCTGAGCGACAGCCCGGCCGAGGGCTCGGCCCGTCATCTGATCTTTGACCAGGTAATCCTGGGCACCCTCACGGAGAGCGGTCTGGCCGAGGAGTTCATCCTCCAGGATCGTCAAGACCAGAATGGGCGACCCCCGGCCGATCTTTTGCAAACGCCGGAAAGTCTCAATCCCGGTGCTGTCAGGTAGGCCCAGGTCAGCCACAATCAGGTCAAACTCGCCCTGAGCCAGACAATCGCGCGCGCCGGACAGGTTTTGAGCCCAGGCCAGCTCCGTCTCGGCCGTGGAACTCTCTTGCAAGGCCAGGCGAAAGAGCAGGTGATCGGAGGCACTATCCTCCACCAGCAGCACCTTGCGCTTTTGCGCGGGCCTCTCGAACGGATCCGAGGCAGGGGGAGCCATGGGGGCGACCGGTGCCGGGGGCGGGGTGACCAATCTGGACCAGTAGTCGCCCACCGCTGCCAGGGCCTGGCTGTACTGTTCAAAGTCGACCGGCTTGGTGATATAGCTGTTGGCCTGATGCTGATAAGCATTGCGGATGTCTTCCTCGGCCTCCGAGGTGGTCAGCACCACCACCGGGATGGTACGCAGTTGCGGGTCGGCCTTTAACTCCGCCAGCACCTCGCGTCCCGATTTTCGGGGAAGATTCAGGTCCAGCAAGATGAGATCGGGACGGACGGCGTTCTCATAAGCTCCGCGCCGACGCAGATAGTCCAGAGCTTCAACCCCGTCCTGCACGGAATTCAGTTTGTTGGGCCTGGAGGACCTGGCCAGCGCCTCGGTCGCAATCAGTCGATCGGTAGGGCTGTCTTCCACCAGCAAGATCTCAAACGCGCTTTTACCCATGAACAACTCCTCTGGACAAGGTGAAATGAATGGTGGTGCCCCGCCCGGGCTCGGAGGTCACCCAAATCTTGCCGCCATGACCTTCCACAATCTTCCTACAGAGCGCCAAACCCAGTCCGTTGCCCGGGTATTGCTCGCGGGTGTGCAGACGCTGAAAAATCAGGAAAATGCGTTCAAAATACTGGGACTCGATCCCGATTCCGTTGTCACCAAAATGGAAGAGCCAGTCGTTTCCAAGCTCCTCAACCTCAATCTCGATTTGGAGCGGTTGCCGGCTCCGGTATTTGAGTGAATTGGTCAGCAGGTTCTGAAATAGCAACTGCAACTGGACCAGATCTCCCGGAAGTGAAGGGAGGGCTGGAAAATGAATCTGGGCTGAATTTTCGCGAATGCTGGCCTCCAGCATCGACAGCGCGTGCTGCAGGGCCTGCTGGCAGTCCACCAGCTCACGCTTAGAATCGCGGGAGTTAACCCGAGAATAAGCCAGAAGATCCCGGATCAATGCCTGCATTCGCGCAGCCCCGTCCACAATATGCCCGATCAGCTCCGAGCCCTGACCCTGAAGTTGGGCCTGAAAGCGCTGCTGCAGAATCTGTCCGCAGCCGGCCACGGCCCGCAGCGGCTCCTGCAAATCGTGCGAGGCCACGTAGGCGAACTGCTCCAACTCCTGGTTGGAGCGCTCCAGCTCAGCCTTCTGCTCCAGGATCATCATTTCCAGCAGCTTGCGCTCGGTGATCACCTGAACAAAGAATATGGCGCCCCCGATCTGACCAGAACCATCGCGCCAGGGCCGGCACTCCCACTGCAGCCATTCGATACTCCCGTCTGACCTCGGGTAGGGGTCCTCTTCGCAGGTCTCGACCGCCCCCTGCAGCACTCGCTGATGAATAGCGCGCCAGCGTGGGGGCAGATCGGGGAAGACCTCATAATGCGACCTGCCGGTCAGGTCAACATCACCCAGCTTAAAATCCAGCAGCCAGCGCTGGCTGGTCTGCAGGTAACGCATGTCCAGGTCCAGCATGGCGATCGCGGCCGGAGCATGGCGAATGAACTCGCGCAGCAGATTTTCGCTGGCTTTGAGCTCGGTCACGTCCTGGAAGGTGCCTTGCAGTCGGTTGGGGTCGTCGGGACAAATTCTGCCCCGGGTCACTCCCCAACCCTGACGACCGTCGGGGCGATTGAGCTGCACCAGCAACTCATAAGGGACGCCTTGGCTACAGCAGAGCTCCACGGCCACTTTGACGCGGGCCCAGCTCTCGGGCGACAACAGCTTTTCCTGCTGATGATAATCGGGAGCACCGAGGCCCTCTTCCAGCCCCATGATGCGAAAGAGCTCCGGGGTCCACTCGACCCGGTCGCTCTGGATATCGAAGGTCCAGCTACCCACCCGGGCCAGTTGCTGAACTTGAAGCAACTCCTCGGTGCGCTCGCGCACCTGGACCTCCAACTCTTGAATATCCGTGTTGGAGCCGACCCACCCGGTGATCCGACCGCCGTCATCCAGAATGGCCCGAGCCCGACTACGAAACCAGCGGTAGCGACCATCGCGAGCGCGCAGTCGCAGACGAGCTTCAAAGTGGTGGCCGCTTTGCAGGCACTGCCGCCAGGTTCTTTGGGTGACCTCCAGCTCGTCCGGATGAATCAACCCACCCCAGTCCCAATCGCGGCCCGGCTGGAACTGCAGGCCGCCGTATTCCGACCAGAGGGGATTGTAGTATTGGACTCGCCCTTGCCCATCACAGCTCCAGACCAGCTTGGGAAGAGACTCCGCCAGGGCTCTAAAGCAAGCCAGACTGGCTTTCAGCTTTCGCCTCTGGATTTCCAGGCGGAGCAAGGCGACCACGGTCAAAAGCAACAAGGCCCACAAAGAACTGAATTCCAGCCGGCCAGGAGCCAGTAGACTGGACTGATTCCAGCTCAAGAGGGCCAAAGTCAAGCATCTCATGGATTTCGGTCGGGCCTCGCCCCCAAACAAATTCGGCGAAGAACCTTAGGCGTTTGACGGCGACAACTAATTCACCGTCTGCTTACGGATCTTATCTGGACCGTGGCTTCTGAGTATGGTACGAAAGGTCCTTTTGTGCTGAAGCCTAGCCAGTTTAGGAATCCTCGCAATCCGAAATATCTGGCCTATGTCTTCATACTTCAAGACCTTTGCGGTCGCATTACTCGGTGGGTTCGTGGGTGCATCCCTGCGGCTCCCCCCGGCTCAGGCTGACGCCTCGGATGCTCTCTGGATCAAAGGCCCGGATGGCCGAGACCGAATTCAAATCGCCACCTACACCGCCGCGTCCGAGCGAGGTTTGCCTTTGGTCGGGCTCTTTGATAATCGTTCTCAATTGCGCCTGCTGCTCCGCCTGGCCGGCCCCAATGAGTCGCCCGTGATGGTCCTGAAGGACCCTCGCGGGCGGGATCGGCTGGTTCTGGGTCTGGGCCTCAACGGGTCGGGCGACCCCTTCTGCAGCATCACCGACTCCCAGGGCCGCAAAACGGACGTCTTCGGCCACTACTGAGACGGCTGAAAGAGCTGATAGGCCAGGTATCCCCCCGAAAGATTGCGGACTTGAAAGCCCTTCTGCATCAAGATGCGGGTAGCCAGATAGCCGCGTAAGCCGACCTGACAATAAACAGTCAGGAGTTTGCCGGCCGGCAGTTCGCCCAGTCGCGAGCGCAGTTCGTCCAGCGGGACATGCAAAGAACCCGGGATATGGCCCCGCTCATGCTCCTCCTGGCTGCGCACATCCACCAGCACATCTTCAGGCGCCAGTTGTTCGGTGCTGACCTGAGGATGCTGACCGCGCAACTGATTGGCGGCCACGAAGGCGGCCATGTTAACCGGGTCTTTAGCCGACCCATAGGGCGGGGCGTAGCAGAGCTCGGTCTGCTCCAGGTCAAAAACCGTCATGCCCGCCTGAATGGCGACCGCCAGCACGTCAATGCGCTTATCCACCCCCTTGCCGCCCACCGCCTGGGCACCCAGTACTTTGCCGGTTTCCGGGGCATAGAGAAGTTTCAGGGTCATGCTCTCCGCCCCTGGATAGTAGCCGGCGTGATCATTGGGATGGACGTAAACCTTGCGATAGTCTACCCCTTTGGCCTTCAGCCATTTCTCGGAGGCGCCCGTGCAAGCCGCCGTTCGGTCAAAGACGGCTACCACAGAAGTGCCCTGGGTACCGCGATAAGCCACCTTTTGCCCGGCAATCGCATCGGCGGCCAGTCGTCCCTGGCGATTGGCCGGTCCGGCCAAGGGAATCTGCGTCGGCTGTCCGGTGACGAAGTCGACCACCTCGACCATATCCCCCACCGCGTAGATATGGGGGTCGCTGGTGCGCATGCAGGAGTCCACCTTTACTCCCCCGCGGGGCCCAATCTGCAGTCCGGCCTTTAGTGCCAGCGAATTCTCCGGGCGCACGCCTACACCGAGCAGCACCATATCGCTTTGCCACTCTGCGCCCGATTGCAAGCGAACTCTCAAGCCAGTCTCCAAGGACGCAAGAGAATCTCCCAGGTGCAGGTCGACCTGATGCCTGCGCAGCACCGACTCCAAGGGACGAGTCATCTCCAGGTCCAAGGGAGGCAGAACCTGAGGCGTCAGCTCCACCAGACTCACCTTAAGGCCTCGATGGCAAAGATTCTCCACCATTTCCAAACCGATAAAGCCGGCTCCGACCACGGTTGCGTGGTCAGCCTGAGCCGCAAAAGCATGGATCCTGTCGGTGTCTTCCAAGCTACGCAATTGGAAGACGCCGGGCAGGTCCAGGCCCTGCAGGGCAGGTCGGATCGGAGCCGCACCCGTGGCCAAAATTAGCGCATCGTAAGGAATCAATGTCAGCTGGTCGGTCGCCAGATCGCGCAAGGACACCTCGCGGCGCTGTGGGTCAATGCTTTCGGCCACCGTACGGGTGCGCACATCCAGGCGGAAGCGACGGCGCAGATTGTCGGCACTGGTGACCAGTAACTTGGATCGGTCCTGGATAACCCCCCCCAGATAGTAGGGCAGACCGCAGTTGGCGAAGCTGACCTCAGGGCCTCGCTCCACCAGAATGATCTCAGCATCTTCGAGGTTGCGGCGCAAGCGTGTGGCGGCCGAAGCCCCCCCGGCCACGCCACCAATAATGACGACTCTCATCAATTTACTCTCCGAATCAAGGGATAAAGAAATTGGCCTTGGCCCAGTTGTTACCCTGATGCTGATTGCGCACCACAAATTTGAAAGGGTGGCCACCGCGGCCCAAGTTTTGTTGGGCCACCAGCAAGACCTGGTCCTCAACCACCTGACCGGGCTCCAGATGGACTGGCTGTTGCAAACCGGCCAGTTGGACCTCACCCAAGCCTTCCGTTTCCACCGTAAAGTCGGTGGGTTCATTGAGGCGATTGACCAGGCTGAGCTTGAAGATATTGGTGACCCGGCCATCAGGAGTGATCAATGCCAACTGTCCGCCCGGTTGCACCACTCGCACGGCATCCACTCCGATGGGTGAGCGATGAATGAAGAGGTAGCAGAGTAAACTACCAAGCAGACTCAAAAGGACGGTATAGATGACCAGTCGAGGCCTCACCAACCTTTGGTTGGCGCCTTCCAATCCGTTGAGCGAAGAGTAGCGCACCAGGCCCCTTGGTTGATTGACTTTGTCCATCATTTCATCACAAGCATCGATGCAGGCCGTGCAGGCAATGCACTCCAGTTGCAGCCCCTTGCGGATATCGATGCCGGTGGGACAGGCCTGCACGCAGGCAGAGCAATCGATGCAGGCTCCCCGACCCTGGTCCTTGACCTTGCCGCGCGGCTCACCGCGCCGGGCATCATAAGCCACGATCAGGCTGTCGCGGTCCAGCATCGCACCTTGAAAACGAGCGTAAGGGCAAAGGTAGCAGCAAAATTGTTCGCGGAAGTATCCGAAGTCAAAAAGCGAGACAGCCGTAAAGAATGCGATGGTGATGCCGGTTGTCATACTGACCTCGCCCGCCATCAACTGCGTAAAGCTGTGCCGGATGGGCAGAAAGTATCCGGAGAAGGTGAAGCCCAGCCACATCCCCATGACCGTCCAGGCGGCCCACTTACCCAGTTTGCGGCTGATCTTGTGAGCATCCCAGGGCCCCTTGTCCAGTCGCATGCGAGCCGCCCGGTCGCCCTCAAACCAGCGCTCGACCATAATGAAAGCCTGGGTAAAAATCGTCTGGGGACATGCATAGCCGCACCAGGTCCGACCGATCACGGCGCTGACCAGAAAGAGCGTCAGAGCGCCACTGATCAGCATCAGGTGCAGAAAATAAGTGTCCTGAGGATGCAGGACCAATTCGAACAAATAAAGCTTGCGCCCAGGCAGGTCGGCCAGCACGGCCTGGCGGCCATTGTACTGAAGCCAGGGAAGTGTGAAGAGCAGGGCCTGAAGGCCAAAGCTGAAAAAGTTGCGCAACTTGCGCCAGCGCCCGTGGACGTACTTGGGGTAAATCTTGGTCCGGGCCATGGTGATTTCGGAGCCGGGTAAATGCATGATACCTCTCATTCAAGCGACCCTCAGGTCACTCTGCGCTGATCTAGATCAGCTCGGGCTGTGCCACTGACTCGAACCGAGCAGTGCGCCTACTAAAGCCCCGTAGGCGACGGCAATCCAGGGATTGCACCAGATGCTTCAGGTATTGGCGGTCTGGCCAACCCAACGGTTGATCAGCAGGCCTACCAGGGCGCCAACGATCGCTCCCCACATCTTATTCGACCTCCTCTCCTGAGTTATATATAATTATAGTAATATCTATAGACCGATTGTCAAGTCGATCTCAATTGGCCTGAGCTCAATTTCTCCGGGATGTTGAGCCAGAACCAGGTGGTTAGGAGGAACCTGCTCCCAGCAAAACTCCGGTCCGGTTTCTTCGGACACAATCATGGCCACATCGGCCGAGTCCGGAGTCTGATCAAGCTGGATCTTTCCCCGCTCGCACCGTAAGTTGCGTCCAGTGGCATAGTGTAAGCTGGGCGGCGGCTCATCACGATGGCTGGCAAAGCGCGTGGCCACCATATTTTCGCCGTCAGCCACCAGGAAGTTAAAATAGGACCCGGGCAAGACTCCAGCCTCCTGGCGGAGCAACTCCAGGCGCTGGATGGTCAAAACCAAACTCTGAGACAATCGCAAGAGCGGTTCGACTGACTCGGGTCGCTTCCAGTAAAAATCGCAAAAGAGAGCAAAGGCGTGCTCTGAATCGGTTGAACCGCGTATGACCTCGAAGGCGGCATCCGAGAGGCCGTTCAGAAGGCTGCGGCGCCAACGACCAAAATCGGCCAGATAGCCATTGTGCATAAAGGCCAGCCCGCTCTGACTGAAGGGATGGCAGTTGAGGCGGTTGACCGGACTCTGGGGAGAAGCCGCGCGAACGTGGGCCAGGATGCAGCGACTGCTGGTAACCTTGGACAACTCCCGCAGATTTTCATTACTCCAGGCGGGCGAGACATCCTTAAAGAGAGCCGGAGTCGGGCTGAATTCGGGCACAAACCAGGCCACCCCAAAACCATCCCCATTGAGAGGTTCAGGGCGCTCGCGAGCCTGGTAACTCTGCTGGATCAAGGAGTGCTCGGGCTCGGTAATGAGCTGGCTGAGCCTTAAGGGATGGCCCAGATAACCGATAAATCGGCACATTGGAGAGGTCCTCCGCTACAATTCTTTCCTGTATGCTGACCCGTGAATGGGAAGGGTGCACTGATCTTGATCAACTGCCGGGAGTATGAATATACCCTTTAACCCCGGGTGCTCTTGACCGATGCATAAGATATGAAACGCGGATTCACCATCTTAGAGATCACCTTCTCGGTGGCGATTCTATCCATCGTGTTGCTGGGCAGCCTGGCTTCCGTGCACTATGGAATGAAGAGCCAGCAATACGGGCGCAACATGTCTGAAGCCGGTAGCTACGCTTCTCGCCTGCTCGAAATTATGGCCGAAGAGAACAGAGCCTTCTCGACTGTCAGCATGCCGGTTTCCAGCTCGGGTTATCAAGACGCACCGTCCGCGCGCCAGCAACTGGACGCCGCTCCCTTTAACGGTTCGAGCTACGGGCTGCCAGCCAACAGCCGGTTTCGGCGCAACATATCGGTGATCGCCTGCCGAGCCGCTGGAGAGAGTGGCACTCAGTATGGCTGGAAAGACGACCTGCGTCAGGTGACGGTCAGCATCTATTGGTATGAGAACCAGAAAGAGAGGTCGGTGTCACTGCGATGCTACTCCAAACTCTCAAGATAAGGCCGAGAGGTCTCAGCCTCGCCGAACTGATGGTGGCAGGGGGACTGCTGAGCGCGGTGGCCACCCTGACCACTCTGATGTTCACCAACTTGCGCGCCACCATCAATCGCAGCGGAAGCGAGATGGAGGCCACCCAGCGGGCCCGACTGGCCCTGGAACGAGTGCCCCCGCTCCTTTCGGCCGCCTATCTGCCCGCCGTCAGCGGGGCAACCGGGCCCTTGGAGACCCCCATCTCTCCTCTGGCCAGCGGAGTGTTGGCCACGGATCCACTGGCGCCCGGCGGACCGGGCAACGATTCGGTGCTCTTCTACGCATGCTCCGACCTGATGGCCCAGAACCCCAGCCTGCCGCTACCTGGCTCGATCACGCCTCATCTCTATGAGGTACGTTTGCAGTCCGCGACCAGTCTGGATCCCAGTGGAATGAATCGAGTTTTGCGCAGCCTGGTTCTGCAGGAATACAATCTGCCCTCCACCTATGGGCAGCGCCCTCTAACTTTGAAAAGCGGTGTCCCCAGTCGAATACTGAGTTATGGTCTGAGTGATTTCCGCATCTGGCGCCAATCCAGTTCGGCCCTTCGGCTGCAGACCAGCGTCCAGTATCGCAGCGCGAATCTGCGCTCCTCACATCGAGAGACCGCTCTCAAAACCTACCAGTTTAGCAGCAGCTGCATGCTGCCAGTCACATGCTTGCGTTAAAGCGACGCCGGGCGGTTGCCCTGCTCATGTCTCTGTTCTTCATGGTGCTCTTCTCCATACTCAGCCTGGCCTATATGCACCTGATTCCCGGCGAACTGCGCTCGGCCACCCACCGGAATCTGCGCGACCAGGGATTCTATTTCACTCAGGCGGGTGCTCAAGAAGTGTGGGCCTGGCTCCGCTACGCCGAGGACACCACCGGCAACCCGCTGGCGAACCTGACCCTGACCTCCAACACCAATGACGCCAACTGGCCCAAGCTCTACCGTCTGGACACCAACCCGAATCGCAGTCAGGTGCCAGGACTGGCCATTAACTTGCTGCAGCCGGACGGCTCTGCCGATCTGGATTGGGCTCAGGAAATCTCCCTGATGCCCGACCAGAACACTCTCAACGGGGGCAGCCCCCACGTGTTTCAACTAAAAATGACGGCCCGCTTCCGTGGCCAGGTGGTCTATTCGGACAGCTATCTGCTGCGCCAGAATACCTTCGCCAACTACGGATTCTTTGTAGACAAGCTTCCTTCAGGCGGTTTTTACACAGCCTTTCGTGACGACAATTACACCGGCGAATTCCATATCAACGGTCCGATGCCGCTCTACGTTGGTTCCAACCTGTTCTCCAACTTCGTGAAACCCGTCTTTGGGGGAATCGTGTCTTTCACGGTGCCCACCACAAACGCAGCCGGAGACGGAGTCGCCTATCAAACCGGCACCGTTCCTTTCGATAGTTCGGGCATCGAATTGATCGATTCGGACAATATTGGTCGCTATTCCAAACTGGCCTCCTCCGGACGCGCCGCCTTTCGCCTGGGCGGCGAGATTCCAATGCCCAAGACTCAGGCCAACACCGAATCGGCTCAGGCAAAAGCCGCCTGGTTCGGACGCAATTCGGCTCAAGACAGCCTGGCCAGCCAGACCATTCCCACCGGCGTCACCCTCCGCGACACCGGGGGGGGCGTGCTATCGGGAATCTACGTCAAAGGGGACGTTCGCGACCTCAACCTGAGCGTCTGGGATGCCAGTAGCAACCAGGTTTCAAGGGATTCCCAGAATCAAATCAACTCCGGCAACCCGTCTATCAGCATTCGCGAAGAGTCCTATGCCGGCACAACCAAATTCACCACCATTACCGAGCTGAGAAGTTATCCGGTCACCATCCCCAGTGGTGTCCGAATCGGCAGTGACACGGCCGCCATTCAGTCCAGTTCAACCGTGGTCCCGACCGGAAGCACGCTCCTGGTGCGCCCACCGGGTACACCCGGCAACACGTCGGCCCAAAGTGTCTACCAGATCTTCAGCGGCTACCCAACCGGGGTCGTCTATGTGGACGGCAATATCGGGCGGGTGGACAAGCTCAACTCTCAGCAGTCCACCCCGAGCTTAAGTGTGGACCGGGACTATATGACCAACACGGTCGGAACCAACTCCATGGGCGGTGTTTCCGGGGTCAACTACGGTCAGGCCCGAACCATCGCGGTCAACCTGGCCTCGAACAAATACATTCGAGTCAAGGGTGACCTGACCCGGGGAGACACGAAACCTGGAGACCTGCCGACCGGCAAGCGGGACGGGCTGGGGCTGGTTGGCTACGATGTGGTGATCGGTGGGGAGAACGCCTACGCTTCCAGCACGCCGATGTATTTGACCGGCCTGCTGATGGCTGGACGCCGCGACGCTGACGCCAGCAATCCCTCGGCCGCCGGAACCACCCGCGACGGAAGCGTGATTTATGAAAACTGGTCCAGCTCAGCCGGGATCCGCGTGCTCAACTCAGCGGGTTCCTACGTGGTGGGAAACGACCGCTACTGGGGCGACACCGTGCACGGCTGGATGCCAACTTTTCAGCATGACGATATTTTGGCCAACTCGCCGCCCCCGTTTTATCCAACTCGATCCGACTATCAACTGCTTGGGCACTGTGAGGTGAAACAATGAAGAATTGCATTCTGATGCTGGCCCTGTGCGGGCTCGCCTGGGCACGACCGGGTCTGACCGCCTCCGAAGCGCGTGCCTTGAGCCAGGGGCGAGTAACGTTCAAGGAAGTCTGCCGCAAACCGAATGACCAGATCCGCGAGCAGCTCTCGTTCACCCCGAGTCAGTTCAGCCTGACCGACCTGAAGGTCGAAAACGGGAACTGGTTCAGTCAACGCCAGTCCGGCCAGGCTCGGGTTCCACTGCCACCCTCACTACGAGGGCACATTGTGCAGATTCAACTGGATGCCACATTCATTCAGGGAGAAGCCCGCTTCTTCAGCTCCGACGAACAGGCCCAACCCTGCGAAGAGATCCTGACCTTCCACGTCCCGAGCTGGGAAGAAGGCTGCGAACACTGTCTCAGTCAACGCACTCACGTTATGGCCACCAGCTCGCTAACCTTTATCCTGCCGGCCCACTCACGAATGCGCCTGCGACGTTTGCTGGTGCAGGCCTTAAACTGAACTCTTATCTGATCCAGATCATAGCCAGTCCCTGGCCTTCGGGATAAATTAGCCCTGGCTCGCCTCGCGCAAATTGCCGCCCGGAGGATCAAATGCTTCAAATTCTGCTTCATACCGAAGTCGGTGTCTATTCTTTAGTCGCGCTGGTCCTCACCATCGGCCTTGGGTTCGTGATCTCCTACGGAGCCAAAAAGGTCTTACACGACCAGGGCTAACCCGACTCAGCCGGCCAGGTTGCGGAACTGCATATTGGGGTCGCAACCGCGGATGCAGTCAAGCAATTTGAACAGCTGCGGTAAGGCCACGGAGTAGAAGACCATGCCCTGGGCGCGACGCGCTCGCA
This sequence comes from bacterium, assembly GCA_018266105.1. Taxonomy (GTDB): domain Bacteria; phylum Vulcanimicrobiota; class Xenobia; order Xenobiales; family JADMJV01; genus JADMJV01. The sequence goes on from JAFEBA010000081.1 coordinate 62,812, forward strand.
GCAGACCCAGAGCCTTCATCTTGGTCAGATGCTGTGAGACCACCGGTTGAGGCAGGTCCAGCTCCTCCTGAATCTGATTGACCGGGGCTTCGCCATTGGACTCTAGGAACTCCACGATTCTCAGGCGAGCCGGGTGCCCCACGCACTTGAGCATGTCAGCCGCAAAGTCAATGAGCTGGGGAGCCAGCTTCTCTTTCAATCGTTCCATTTCGTCTTTCCAATCTCGCCCAAACGGGAACTTTGTCCAGTATAACTCCTGGGAAGCCCACTTACAACTCAATATCTTAATTATCTAATACGAGCAAGCCGACCGGGATGAACAAATTGCTGGGTCAAGAAACTTCTCCCACGATCCCTCCGCTCTGGCGATTCGTTTACAAACCGGCAACAAATCCAACGCAACTCCGTCACATAATCACAGCAGACAAAGCGCGGCTGAACGGCCGCGAGACGTCTCCTGAATGTGTGTGTGTATGTGTAAAAGGCCCTGCTGAAGCGGGGCCTTTTTGTTTTCCCCGAGGCAGACTCCCCGATTGAGCTGGATCATACTCAGCCTCGACCTGCTGACCTAAGCTAGCTTCGTGCCATACAGCAAAATTCTCGTTCCCTTGGACGGCTCTCCGTTAGCCGAACTGGCCGCTCAACACGCCGCCCGGCTGGCCCGCACCTGCAAGGCTCATCTCATTTTCATCAGAGTGGCTCAGCCCGAGCAGACCCAGGAAGCCGCCCTCTACCTGCACAAGATCAATCAGCAGGCTCACTATGAGCTCCTCGACACCGAGGCCATGGTCCGCTACGGCTCAGCAGCCGAGCGCATCGTAGACACGGCCAACGAAATGGGAGTGGATCTGATCGTGCTCAGTTCGCACGGCAGGACAGGTCTTTCTCGCCAGGTATTCGGCAGTGTAGCCGAATCCGTCATGCGCAGCGCCAACTGTCCGGTAACGGTGGTCAAATCCTTCCGCGGCAACGCCAGCCAGCCAGCCGACGGTCAATAGAAGCCTTCGCTCGACTGCCGCTCAGACCCCTGATTAAGATCATATCCTGGCGCAGGCCTGCCCTCCATACTGAAGCAGAACCGACGGCGAGCTCCTGAGCAGATGCCCGGCAGCCTCCGCCTTTAGTCTGACATCCGACCTGACCCAAGGCGGATAAAAGATCTCCCCTTTTGCGGTCGCGGCTCCCACCCGCTCCGGGTTACTCTAACTTCACGCCCAGAGGGGCGAGGGATTTTGGGAGGAGCCGGAACATGAGTCTCACTTGCACGGAAAAGAATTCGGAGATGATTCTCGGGGAGCTTGCCTGGGTCAAGCAGTTGCAGCCAGGCGAAGCACTTTTCTGGCAGGGTGATTCTCCCAATGCCGTCTACCAGGTGGTCGAGGGTTTCGTCAAACTCACCTGGGCCAGCCCCTGCGGTCGGGAGACCATCTCAGAACTGTTGCTACCAGGCGACGTGTTCGACCTGCCCAGCTTTCTAGACGGCTCGCCTTATCCGTTTAGCTGCAAGGCTCCCTCTAACGCCACCGCCCGGGTGGCCGTCCTGGCCCGGGGCGCCTATCTGGAGGACCCGGAAGTGGGCTGGCGCTGCCAGGCTCGTCTGGTGCAACAACTGCGCCGGCAGCGCAGTCATCAGGTGGCCTGCCCGGCTGACCGGGTCGAAGTTCGCCTCTCGCGGGCTCTGCTCTACCTGGCTCAGTCACTTGGCCAGTCGGCCGGACAATCGGTGCGCTTTCCCCTGAGCCTGACCCGACAGGAACTGGCGGAATGGATCGGCACCACCACCGAAACCGTGATTCGCCTTTGCAGCGATTGGAAACGACGCTGCCTTGTGGAATGGGACCGCCAGTCTCTGACCGTGGTCAACCCAAAGCAACTGGCCTTCCTGGGAGAAGCCGCTTAAGCAAGAAATGAAGCCCCCGGGTGCGAAGGCTCGTCGATGATGAAAAAATTAGCGATGCTCCTCATCCTTTGCTCTCACTATGCCTTCGCCGACTCGGTTCTCACCGGTGTCATTCAGAACGTCGAAGCTGGGGACTACTTCCACGTCGTCATCAAGGACGCCAAAGGCAAGGAACACAGTTTCTTTCTCGGCAACCACAAAAGCTTCGACCCTCTGGTCGCCAAACCCAATGCCTACAAAGGCAAGAAAGCCCGCGTGCACTGGCATAGCGTCGAGAAGAACATCCCCGAAGCGGGCGGCAAGATGAAGATCGAAGAGGCGACTTCCATCGAGATCCTGGCCAAATAGGTCAGACCATTCCGCCCATTCCCCAGTAGCCGTGGTCCGGTTCCAGTTCTCGGGAGACGGGACCCCTGGCCACCAGCGCCCCCTGCTCTAAACTCAGCCCCTTGGCGGCATAACTGTCGCGGAAAAGTCCGTGCAGAAAACCCGGCTGAGAGAGCTGGTCGGGCGTGACCGCCAGGGTCTTGCCGAAACTCTCGACCTTTTCAGACTGCTGCTCGGGGGTCCCCTGCAGACACTGAATGGAGACATCGTCCTGCATCCCCACCTGCCACCAGTTCTTGTTCATCCACTCTGGACTGGCCTCGACCAGCAAGTCCAGATCGGAATTGGCGCCGAAGCGTCCTTTGAGCAGACTGCCGGCCACGTAAAATCGACATGGAAACCCGGAGTTCTCCTCCAGCACGCGCCGGGTGGTGCGCTGCACGGCCTGCTCCAGATGGTCCAGGCGTTGATGCACCTCCTGGTCGGTGTAGGGTTCCATGCGAATTTCTCGCGAAATCTTGGTAGCCAGCGTCAGTGGACCTTTGCCGTAGCACCCTGTCAGGGCGTCCAGGCGCTTGTTCTCGGGTAGATCGGCAAGACTGCTGACGAAATCGGGCTCAAAATGATTGAGAATGGTGGCCAGATTTTCTTCCAGAATGGTATGGTTTTCAGGCTGGCGGCCGGCAGCAGTCAACAAACGACGGGCCACGACCTGGGGAGGATGAGCTACGATCACCCTTCCAGTTTATCGGTTCAGCTTGAAATTTACATGAACAGAGGGTTTGGAGTCAGCTCGCCGCGTGCTCGTTCGCCCCAGCGGGTAATGGTCGAGTTCAGAGCTGCCGGGCTGATCGGCTTGCTGATGTAGTCATTCATCCCGGCCTCCAGACAGAGTTCCCGGTCACCCTTCATGGCGTTGGCCGTCATTGCAATAATAATGGGGGTTTTGATATTCGGACAGAACTGGATGATCTTTCGGGTTGTTTCGAGACCATCCATCTCCGGCATCATTACGTCCATAAAGATCAGGTCGTAGGACTTCCGCTGCAGAGCCTCCAAAACTTCTAAACCGTTGGCGGCCACGTCGGCCAGATAACCAAAGCGTGAGAGCAGGCGGACCGCCAGCTTCTGGTTTACACCATTGTCCTCGGCCACCAGAATGTGCAAAGGATAGCGCTGGGCCAGTTCCGGATCCACCGTAAGGGTCTTGTCCACCACGGGAGCGGCCTCCGGAGTGGCGGCCTGGCAGGCCACCCGGTCGATGGACTGAAAAAGCACAGACTGGCGAGGAATATGCGGCAGACAATCAGCAAAGCAGGCCGAGCAACGCCCCCGACTGCGACAAGCGACCTCGCCCATCAAGGCGATGGTCGGCCGAGGCATCAATGCCTGGGCCAACTCCTGAGCCCGACAATGGTCGCTGGCGCTCACCACCGACAGGAGTCCCAGGTCCACTCCTTCCAGCATCCCGCTGGCTTGCTCATAACTTTCGCAGACCCGTACACTCAGACCCCAGTCTTCGAGACGCTTTTGCATCACCCGGCGGCGGTTCTCGCGCCCCTCCAGCAAAAGGACCCGGAGTTGACGAGGAGCCAACGGGGGGGGTTCATCGGCCGCTCTCAGGCGAACCTTGAAATAGAAGGTCGAGCCCGATCCGGGCTGACTCTCGACCCAGATGTCCCCATCCATAAATTGAGTCAATTTCTTGCAAATCGCCAGTCCCAGCCCGGTGCCGCCGTAGCGGCGTGTGGTGGAGGAATCCATCTGTGAAAAGGGCTTAAACAACCTGTCGATCCGATCACTCGGCATTCCAATGCCGGTGTCCACCACCTTGCCCTGAAGCCAGATCACATCCTGGCGGCGCTCGGCCAGACTCAGCTCCAGCCTGACCTCGCCTACTTCTGTAAACTTGATGGCGTTGCTGACCAAATTCCAAAGAATCTGCCGCAATCTTGTAATGTCCCCGATGACGGTGGTGGGCAATGCAGGGTCCACCAGATACTGCAGGTCGACCCCCTTGCCCAGGGCCCGGCCTGCGACCAGCTCTAAAGTCTCCTCAACCGAGGGGAGCAGAGTGAATGGAGCCTCTTCCAGCTGCAGATGGCCGGACTCGAATTTAGAAAAATCGAGAATATCGTTAATGATTTCCAACAGGCTCTCACCGCTCACACGGATGCTGTCGACGTATTCTCGCTGCTCGGCGGAGAGGGCCGTATCCATCAACAAGGTGGTCATGCCAATCACGCCGTTCATCGGGGTGCGGATCTCGTGACTCATGGTGGCCAGGAATTCAGACTTTGCCTGGGCGGCCTGTTCGGCCGCCACTTTAGCGGTCTTCAAATCGGCCACCTGACGGTCGACTTCTTCCTGGAGGCGAATATTGCTCTCAAAGATCGAGAACGCGTCACCAGCGTTGCGAATGCTGCGTTTGACACGTTCCTTCAAAGAATTGTTGACGATATGGAGGCGCCGGACGGTCTCGTCCAGCTCGGCCACGCGGGCACGCAGGGCCGCTACCTCGTCTAGCATTTCTCGCCGATCGTAACCGCCGTGAGCGTCTGATTGACGTGCAACGAACGGATCTGTTCGCCATAGCTGCTAAACCCGGCGAAGCGGAGTCGTTTCAGCAGTGGGGCGACTTGCGAATGCAGGCCCTTCTCCTCGATCTCCAGTCTGCGCAGAATGCAGTCGATACCGAGCGTCAGGTGAACCCTCTTAAAGTCATGCTCAATGCGCTCCACTTCTCCCTCCAGGGTTTCAACCAATCCGACTCCCGAGGCCACCGTTAAAGGCAGACCGTCATCAATCGCACAGAAGAAACTCAAACTCCCGTCCGGGTTGACTTTCTGAATTGAGCGAACGTACCACTCCTCCCCAATCTGAAGCATCATCGGGTGCTTGGAAAAGGTCTGAGGATTGAGTTGCTCGACGCTGAGTCCCAACAACGAGGCCAGCTGTGGTGCGGCTGGAGCCCCGTCGATCTCGTAAACGATCCGCTGTTGCAGATCGGAATTGGTGATGACCATGTCTTGTTTCGAGGGCTTAAAGTGCTGAACGCGAAAGATCTCGAAAGGCAGCAAGCTTTCAATCACCGTGAAGGTGGCCGCGTTGTCCAGGTAGCTTCCTTCACAATAGACGCGAGTCTGATTGAAACTGAGGCTGTCGCCGGCCGAGCCCCCGATCAAGGGAATGCCCCGAAAGGCCCGGTAAACCTGCCCCACCAGGTTCTCCTCAGCCAGGGACAGGCCGTCCACCAGCAGGACCCCGAAACTCTTCGACCCAGGAAGAGATGGGTTCTCCAGGACGGCCTGGGCCATCCCCGGCAGACTGCGATAGTCAAAGGAGCGCAGGTCCGGTATAGCAATCTGCTTGAAGGCAAAATACTGGCTGGAAAAGCCGACCGCTACCGTACCTTCCTTCTGGTATTCGTCCAGAATTTCGCCAGCGGTGGTGCAAGATGCCACCGGGCACTCAAAGGCCTCGCGCAAAGCCCGACCCAGGCGCTGGTCGTCCAGGCTCGAGCAACGAAACAAGAAAAGGCCGGCCAGGGGTTGCCCCAACTGGCTGAATTGCTGTTGGATCTCGCGGACCAGAAGCTCGGGATCCCTGGCCTCGGACCAAACTCGGAGGATCGGATTGTCAGACATCACTCTTGCTATCGTCAACTCTCGGAGATCTTTAAGCCCGCACCCAGGCCTGAGGGCCGAGCATAGGCCCAAAAGCGACGAAACCTTAAAAAGTTACCTCCAGAAAAGTTGATCCAGGTCAAAGTCCAGCCACTGTTGCGCCCTTAGACTAAAGCTTAGATACCATTTGAGGAGGCCAGACCCTTGGACATCCGCTTGCTTTTCGGACAAACAAACCTGAATGTAGTGAGCCTTCCACCCGCCCTGGCCCCCCAGGCGGCACCGGCGACCGTCAATTACAAGAGTTTCGCCCAGCAGGGCCTGACGGTCGCTCAGGACCTGGAGCGATTCTTTCTGGCCGTGCTCGGCCAGAGCGCACAGCTGAGTCCCGGCGCCGTTGCTGACCAACCCAACCCCTTCCCCGTCTTTGGCCAGCAAACGGCGACCTTCGCTGCTGCAGCCGGCGCGGGCTTTGCGGTACCACGACAAGGGGCCTATGCGGCAGCTTTCGGTGGATTTGCCGCTGGCGCGGCTCTGGGAACGAGCATTGAGCCTCAGTTCGGATTCGCCCAGGCGGGCTATGCCCAGGCAGGATACTCCCAGGGAGCAGCCTTGGGTCAGGCCAATGTGGGCTTTCTGGCACTGTTTGGCATCATTGGAGGTTTTCAGGGAGCCGGCTTCTCGGGCGGCTACCAAGCGGCCGCGGGGGGAATGGCCGGACTCAATCTGGCGGCCGCCCTGTACGGAGCCCAGCCGCCCAACAATCTCTCGGCCAGCCTGGCTTACAGTCAGCAACAGCGCGTAACCGACGATCCCTATGGGGTATCCCAAAGCGGACAGGGTGACAAAAGCGACCTGGCCAACTCGCCGGAGGCGATGCTGGCCATCCACGAAGCTCTCAAAGGGAAGGGGGTTCAAAGCTACGAGGACCTGGCCAAAACTCTGAAGGAAACCTACGGAATCGAGGCCACTTCAGGCGACATCACCGTCAAGGATAAAGATGGCAAAGAGCATACCGTCAAAGGCGTCAAGCTCGGCAACGGTGACTATTTCATCGATGGCAATGGCAATGGACAGTTGGACGCGGGCGACTATAAGTTTGATGAGGCCGTCAAGAACGTCAAGGACAAATACCATCTGTCGGACGACGATTTGAAGAAGGTCACCGAAGATCTTAAAACTCGGGCCAAGAACGGCGTCAGCAATCAGCCGCAATCTCAGCAATATCCGACCTATAACCAGTTTCCGCAGTTCGCCCAATTTCCGCAAGTAGTCTACAATCCACAGATGAATATGCAAATTATGGTCCTGTTCGCGCAGGCCTTTGAGTTGGCGGTGGCATGAAAATGACTCGGTCCGAACTGGTGGAACTGTTTGAGGAGTTCTTACAGCTCACCGATCGGCAACAACTGCTGCGTGAGGAACTCCTGCAATTGCAGATGTTTGGGAAAAGGGCTACGGAGGAGCGCGTGGCGGCCCAAATGGAGGAGCAACAGGCAAAGTTGGACGAGATAGAAAGGATCCGAATGCAGTTGATGCTGCCCATTTTGGAGAAATTGGCGGCCTTCATCGCTTCGGTCAGACCGACCAGTGCTGCCGCCAGTTCCTAGCCCGGACTTGCTCCCGGCCGTGCCCTCAGCCGGCCTCTCCGGCCCTGTTCTGCTGCTCTTTCCGCCCCAGTGGACACCGCAGAATCCGTCTTTCGGACTGACCTCTCTGGGCGGACACTTGCGTCACAAAGGCCTGAAAACACATCTAATGGACCTGAACCTACGTTTCTACGAGGAAGTTCTGGCGCCTGAGCATCTTCTTTACTGCCGAGAACTGACACGCTCGCGGGCCGAGCACCTGCGCAACCGCTGCAAGTTCCGCCTGATGTTCTCGGTGGAAGGCAAGCATCTGGAGCGAGATGCGGCCCACCTGCTGCGCCTTGACGAACTCCTGGAACGACCAGAAGACCCCTGGGAAGCCGCCGCCCGAGGCGTTGAGGAGGCGCTCAACTGTCTGCGTTCACGCGAGCACTTCTACGAGCCCGCTCGTCTGGTTCCGTCTCTGGTGCTGCTGGATGAAGCGCTAGACCTGGCCGCGGCTCCCTACGACACCCATCTGGCCCTGAACGATTTTCGCGCAACCCGCTATCCTTTGACGGTGGAGGCCATGGAGGCAGCCACCGAGGATAGCTGGGGTAACCCTTTCCTGGGCTTGATGAAAAAATGGCTGCCCGAGCTCGTCGCCTGCAAACCCTCGATGGTGGCCCTCTCGATCAGTTCTTTCTCTCAAATCTTAGCCGGCTTGACGCTGGCACGCCTGGTCAAGCAGGCCTTACCGGACATCCACCTGACCCTGGGCGGCAACTTCTTTGGGCGTGTGGCCGACCGGCTGCAGAAAAAGCCCGAATTCTTTGAACTATTCTGCGATAGCCTGGTGGTCGGAGAGGGAGAAGTGGCTTTTGAGCAGCTGGCCCGAGCCGTGCGGGAAGGCCGCCCCCCGGAGCAGGTGGCCAGAGTCGTTACAGCCCGGGGGCGGGGCCCACTCCAGCCCGACCCCGCCGTCCCTCTAGAGGAACTCGGCCCCCTGGACCTGGCCGACCTGCCGTTGGAGCGTTATTTCTCACCGGAACCGGTGATTTGTATTCAAGCCAGCCGAGGCTGCTACTGGGGTCTGTGCAGCTTCTGTGATTCCTACTGGGGCGTCAAGCTGGACAAAAAGTCTACCCCCAGATTGGTGGCGGAACTCCAGCGCCTAAATGAACTCTACGGAGTCCGCCACTTCGAGTTCATCGACGAGTGTTTGACTCCCAAAGACATGGCGGACATGGCTCGGGCCATTCAAAAAAGCGGGCTGGCCATCCACTGGTTTGCCAATGCCCGCACCGAGAAAGGCTTCCTGAAGGTCCTGAGGCATCTGCCTCCGGCCGGCTGCTCCATGCTGCTGTGGGGCTTTGAATCGGCCAGCCCTCGAATTCTGAAGCTGCTGGCCAAGGGGGTGCATCCTTCGGAACGATGGAGGGTGTTGCAGGCGTCGGTGGCCGCGGGCATCTGGAATTTTGCCTATGTCTTCTTCGGCTTCCCGGGCGAGACCCGAGAGGAAGCCGAGGAGACGATCCAGGGCCTCTGCAACAACACCGACCTGCTGCACTCGTACGGACGAAGCATTTACACTCTGGGACGCCACTCACCGATGGCTCAAAATCCCGACAAATACGGATTGTCCGATCTGGTGGAGGGAGGCACCGATCTATCGGTCAATCTCACCTACACCAATCATCTCGGCCCGGACCACGAAGAAGTCCAGCAGCGGGTGGAACTCTGCACTCGCCACTGCCGCCAGGCCTACGGAGATCCCCTCTGGATGGCCCTGCGCAACCGCGAAAACCTGCATCTCTATCTGGTTCGCTACGGCACCCAGCAGATTCGGGAGTGGAGCCTGAGTCCGCGGCAACTGCAACAGGCGAGCTTTCAAAAATAAACAGAACAGAGGGAGCGGCCAGCAACCGACGAAAACATCCGGATGCAACAAATCACCTGGAGCGAATGGTCCCGTCGCGTGCACTGGCCTCAGGCCGTGGGAGCTTGCTTTGTCTCCTGGCTCGGCCACAAGCTGGTGGTCCAGTTGATTCTGATTCTCTCCCAAGGCTGGACCTCACTCTCCCTGCCGGCGGCCGGCCAGACCCTGGTGCTGCTGCCGCTCCTGCTGATGTTACTCCTGGGCCTCGCTCTGGCGGTGGGACGTCTGCTGGGAGTGACCATTGCTTCGGAAGAAAGGCGGCAGGCAACGGTGATCGCCTTCGGAATGCTGGGTGGACTCTATTCGTTTTTTTGCGTTTCCCAACATCCTCTGGTCATCGCATGGACGCTGGTCAACGTGCTGGTGGCGCTGATCGGGGCGGGGCTGGCCCACCGGGTGCAGTGGCTGAAAATCCCGGCCGCCATGAGCCGGCTTTTTGAATCGCCTCGGCGATAAGCCTGACCCAGATCAAGGTTATCCAGATGGCAGGCATTTACAATCCTGCCAATGATCGAATTCACCTCAGCATACGAAACCGGGTTTCCCGAAGTCGATCGTCAGCATAAAAAGCTCTTCGACACGCTCAACACTTTAGAGAAAGACATTGAACGCGGCATGGTGGAACACGTGCTGCCAATGACCCTCGTCTTCCTCAAAACCTACACCAGGCACCATTTTTCTTTGGAAGAGGGCTGCATGGCCAAACACCAGTGCCCAATTGCCGAGAAAAACAAGCAAGCGCACCGGAACCTGATCGAACTGGTACCGACCTTTGAAGAACGCCTGAGTCGCGAGGGTCCGACCGAAAAGCTGGCCAAAGACATTTACGACTTTCTGGTCAACTGGCTTTCGGGGCATATCCTAAAGATCGATACCCACCTTCGTTCCTGCAAGGGACGCTAGGCGAAATCTTCGTCAAAAGCACTACCCTCCAGGAGAAAGTCTTCGCGTTCGGCCTCAGAGAGTTGCCGTTCCAGGGAGGAAAGCTGCTCGCGGCGGTCCTGGAGTTCTTCTTCCAATTCCTCCTCCAGGACGGTATCCAGAACGCGATCCAGCTCACCGGACGCCTGAATACGCTCGGCCCGAGCCTTCTGCTCCTGGAGTCGCGCGTTCAACTGCAAAAGAGAAGCCAGACTCGCACCTGCGGCCTGACATCTCAACTCCAGCTCGGCCTCCATATCTGAACGCCGGGCTGACAGCTCGCGAGCCGCGAAATTTGCAACCTCCAACTCCTGGTTGCGCTCCTTCAGCTGCTTCAGCCTTTCACTTGCCTCCGAAACCTGGCCTGACAACTGCTGAGAAAGCAGGCCGCCAGGCTGGTCTTGCTCGTGACACGCAAAGCGAAGCCTCTCGCATTGTTTCTGAAGCAGGTCGATCCGTTCCGCCAGAGCGTCCAGCAAGACTTGCTGTTGTCCGTCCAGATAAGCTTGATAGATGCGCGTAATTCTACGCTTCTCACAAACAACCCCGGCCATTCGAGCCTTCAGCCTCAGCAGTTGGCGATAGCGTTCGGACTGCTCGCGACTCTCATCAAGCGGCAGTCGCTGCTGCATCAAGCGGCATGCCTGGCGCAGTCGTTCACTCATCTCAAGAATCTCGACCGTGCGCCTGGCAATGGCATCAATGGGCGTTCTCTCTCGTTGGGATTGCGTGAGATTCATGACCGAACCACTCCTAATTTTAGCAGCCAATTCTGACTGTCTCGCCGGACTGTGCCACATTCTGGTTTTACCCAACGAAATGCAAGTGAACTCACAGAATAGAACCTTTCGCGCCACAAGATCCTGACCCAAGTCATGTTATGAAACAACAATTCACGATAAATTAGGCAACACATCTTTCTGCAGGGGTCTGTTGCCTATGAAAGCCAACCTACGTACGAAGTTCATTCGATTGACGATACTTGCCCTCCTCACGAACCTGACCACGGTAGCCTCCGCACTCCTCCATTGGCCCGCCGTGATTACAGCACTCCTGGCCATGGTGAGCTTTGGCCTGGTGGCCTGGTGGAGCAGTTACCAATCCGATGATCTGTGTCGTCCCTTGGAACTCGCCCTGAGCGCAGTGTCGGAATATTGCCAGGGAGACCTGAGGCGCTCGCTCAGCAGCTCCCGCCAGGACCAGCTGGGCGAATTGCTGAACTCCTTAGAGAAGCTGCGCGCGGCCTACCGAGCGCAAATCCAGCAGGTCCAGGCCGCCTCGGAATCCAATCACAGCGCCGCTCAAAACATTCAGGCATCGGCCAGCGAAGTGGCCGAAGCCTCGCTGGACATGGCGCGCGGAATCGCCGAGGCCACCTACACCGTGGAGGACGTTCGCCAGACGGCCCTCACTTCCGAGCAGAAGGCCAAGGTGATGGCTGAAACGGCTCAAGAAGCGGCCCAGGTAGCGGCCCAGGGTCAGCTGGTCACCCAGATGACTCAGCAAGAGATGGAGCAAGTCCGTTCCACAATGGACTCGATTGCGGAAAGCATTTTGCAGTTGAGCGGCCAGAGTGTGGCCATTGCTAACCTGATTGGTTCGGTGAATGACCTGGCCGAGCAGTCCAATGTGCTGGCAGTGAATGCTTCCATTGAGGCGGCCAAAGCGGGCGAATTCGGCCGAGGCTTCGCGGTAGTGGCTCAGGAAGTCAAGAGCCTGGCCGACGAGTCCAAGCAGGCGACCAATCAGGTTCGAGCCATTCTGCAAGAAATCGAGCGTTCCACCTCGGCCGCGGTCATGGTGGCCGAGCAAGGCTCCAAGACCACTCAGACGGCCCTGAAACAGGCCACTGAAGCCGGGGACGCCATCCGCAGCCTGGGCGGGCGAGTCGTTCTGGCGGCCCAAAGCGCAGCCCAAATCAGTGTCTCCAGCGCCACCCAGTTGACCGGGATGGAGCAGGTGACCGAGGCCATGAAAGGCATCCGCGAAGGCAGTAGCCTGATGGCGCCCTGCATGAGTCGCCTTTCAGACCTTGCCGCCCAACTGGAAGACCTTTCGGCCCGACTCAATGCGTCGGTTGAAGGCTATCAGTTATGAACACGAGCCTGCGTTCGCGAAATCCCGGGGCGGGCCGTGGTCAGTGACCTCTTTGTCTTCAATCTGGCCGGCCACCGAATTGGCCTGCCTCTAGACTCGGTCATCCGAGTCTTTCAGGCCGTCGAAATCAGCCCGTTGCCGCAAGCCCCGCCGTCTGTGTTGGGAGTCGTTAACGTTCGCGGCCGCCTCCTTCCCGTGCTCGACATCCGCGCCCGCTTCGGCCTGGCCGCTCAAGAGCTCCAGGTTTCCAATCAGATGGTCATGATCCAGTCCCAAAAGCGACAGCTTCTGATTCTGATCGACTCTTCGGTGGGCGTGGTGGCCTGTAATCTCCAGGACCAGATTGCAGCCGAGGAGCTTGACCCCCGTATGGTTTGGATGGATGCGGTCATTCGCAGCATTGACGGAGTCGTTTATGTCCACAATGTGGAGCGCTTCCTCAGCCTGGAGGAGGAGAGTATCCTGAGCCAGGTTCTGACCGAAAGGCAATGCTCATGAACGACGCCGAGCTTTTGCGAAAGCGCGCTCGTCTGCTGGCGGAGGCGCGCAACGAAGACGAATCGGTCAAGCTTGAGGTCCTTCTCTTTGCCTTAAACAGTCAGCATCTGGCAGTGGACAAGGCCAGGGTGGAAAACGTGCTCCGCCTTCAGTCCCAAAGCCTGACACCTCTGCCCGGCTGTCCAGGATGCATCGCCGGGTTGATCAACTTCTCGGGGGAGCTTCTCCCGCTGGTGAGAGGCAATCACTTACTCTTCGGGATCACCGAGCCGTCCAGGCCTGAGACAACCATTGTGGTCTTAAAGGCGGGCGACGAAAACTATGGTTTGCTGGTCGACGAAATCGTGGGCATCCGACAGATTCCCTGCAACCAGCTGCTCCTTCCCTCGCGACAAAACCTGTCACCATGGATCGCCTCGGTTACACGGGACGATATCACCCTGATCGACGTGGATGCACTTTTGACTCATCAAAACCTTGGCTTTGGAGAATCCGGAACATGAGGGAGGAATTCGGTCAAAACCTGGAGGCGCTCTTTCAGGAAGAATCCAGTCAACTGCTACGGGCCATGCGAGACGGCCTTGGGCGCCTTCATTCCGAGGAAGCAGCCGACCCAGAAACGATCCAAACCGAGCTGCGAAGAGCCGCCCATACCTTGAAGGGCGGCGCCCGCGCCACCGAACAGCCGGAGGCCGAGATGTTGGCCGAGTCGCTTGAACGAGCTCTCAAGATGGTCAAGCCAGACCAGCTTGCCCGCTCGAGCTCGGGCCAGGAGTTTCTACTCCAAACAATTCAGCTTCTCTCCGACTGTCTGGACCCGGACCGGCGGCCGGCCTCCTCCGTCATTCAGAGTCGCCTGGAGCAATTGGACCAACTCCCGAGTCAAATCTCCGTGCCTGAAACGCCAGCGGGTGCACAGTCGGAATTGGACCTTGTGTTTCGTGGGGAAGCGGCTCACTGCATTCAAGCTTTACGGACCGCCCTGAGTCATTGGGGACGACCTGCCTTCCCGGCCCAACTGAAGCAGGCTGCGACCGCCGCAGCCGACCTCGAGGGCGCGGCCCGCTCGACCGATCAGCCGGTGCTCGAAATCCTGGCTGAACACCTCAAGTCTTTGCTCCGCAAAAGTCTGCAGCAAAACTGTGCCTGGAGTCATGAACGCGCCGAGACGGCCGACCAGGTGATTGGTCGCTGCCATCAGATCGTTGCCGGCGAATCGACACCCTCGGCCGAGCAAGTCATGGAATTGCTCGCAAGAATCGCCCGGGCGGAGGAGCAGGTCCTTGAATCGACCGAGGCCGTTTTCGAAAGCTCGGAAATCCCGTCAGCCTCCGAATCCCAGGCTCTATCACTGGTGCCATCCCGGGAGGTGAGCTTCGAAACCGGACTGCGTCAGACGTTCAAGGAAGAGGTTGAGGAAAAACTGATTGAGCTGGGAGACATCCTGGTCGCGCTCGAGCAGAAACCCGATCCCAACAACCTTGAATCGGTATTTCGCCACTTCCATAACCTCAAGGGTGCGGCCCGGAGCGTGGGTGCTGTGGCCATGGAGGGTCTGTGCCAGTCCGCTGAAAGCCTGCTGGCTCAGGTCAAGAAAGGCCTGGTCAGGTTAGAATCCGGGGTGCTTGACGGTCTGCACGAGACGGCCAACCTGCTCAACGCCTTGGGACGGGATCATGAGCAACCCCACCTGCAGAGTGTCAGAAAGTGTATTGCCCTGCTCGACGCTCTGGCCGAAGGCAAAAATCCGGCACCAAACCACTCGCTCGAGATTCCAGCCATTTCTCCTCAAGATCTTTCCAGGACCGACCTGGAGTCTATTCGGATCTCATCACGGAAGCTGCAAAAACTGGCATCCCAAATCCAGGAACTGCTCTCCCTGAAGCTGGCTTCTCAACAACGAGTGCTTGAACTCAGGCAGATCAATGCCCGACTGAAGAACTGGGAGAACGAATGGAAACGCCTGCAGCCGCGCCTGAAAGAATTGGACGTCCCCGCGGCCGTAAAGGAGTTTCTGAACTTCAACTCCGGTTTTGCCAATGAGCTCAAACAGAGCCTGACTTCTTTAACCCGAGCGACCGATCAAGACAGGCGCAATACGACCGCTCTGGTAGACAGCACCCAGGAACAGTCCAAGCGGCTTTTGATGAGCCCGTTCTCCACCATTCTGGGGCGCTTTCCGAAGATCGCGCGAGACCTGGCCCAGAGCCTTGGAAAAAAGGTTGAGGTCCAGATCGAGGGAGCCGAACTCGAGAGCGACCGTCGAATTCTGGAAAGGCTGAACGACCCTCTCCTGCATTTAGTCCGCAATGCCATCGACCACGGCATAGAGCCCCCGGAGCAAAGAATTCACTCCAACAAGCCGGCCCAAGCGCGTCTGAAGATCTCGGTTTACCCCTATCGCGGAAGTCAGCTCCAGTTAACCATTCAGGACGACGGAGCGGGGGTCGACCTGTCCAAAGTTCGTCAGATCGCTCGCGAGAAAAATCTGGTCAGTCCTCAACAGGCGGAGAGTGCCTCCGACCAGGAGGTTTTGCAGTGGATCTTCCTCTCGGACCTATCAACACGCTCAAGCGCCAGCGAAATCTCGGGACGAGGCCTGGGTATGGCCATCGTCCGCGACCTGATTATGCAGTTGGGCGGTAGCATTCAAATCAACTCTCAGCGCGGCAAAGGAACCAGTCTGACCATCTCTTTGCCGACAACGCTGGCCACCTTCCGCGGGATTCTCGTCAAGGTCTCCGGTCAAACTTTCGTCTTCCCCACCGCCAGGGTGCACAGAGTGTTACGAATCAGACCCGAACAAGAGATTCACAAGCTGGAAGGCAAGCAGAACATCTTCCTGAACGCCCAGGTGCTCCCGATCCACCGTCTTTCCGAGCTGCTGCTGATGCCCTCCCCGCTCAACCCCAAGGGCCCCTATCTCACCTTAATCCTGGAAGCAGAGCAGCGCATGGCGGCCCTGATTGTAGACGAAATTGTCAGTGAACAGGAGGTACTGGTGAGGGAACTGAAGCCCCCTCTCTCACTCATACCCCACCTATCAGGCATTAGCTTACTGGGCACGGGCGAACTGGCTCCTATCCTGAACGTGAGCTACCTGGTTCAGCGCCAAGGTCCTCTGCATAGCCAGCTTCCTATCTCAAGCAAGCTGCCCAAAAAGCCCCTGCAGATCCTGCTGGTGGACGACTCCCTGACTTCACGTGCGTTGCTGAAGAGCATTTTGGAGTCGGCCGGATACAAAGTCGAGACCGCCTCGGACGGAGAGGAGGCGCTGGCGGCCCTGAGTCAGCGTCCATGGGACCTGGTGGTCTCGGACATTGAGATGCCGCGAATGAACGGGCTGGAACTCACGCGCCACATCCGGGCCGATCGCAAACGAACCGGGAGCCTCCCGGTTATCCTGGTCAGCACCTTGCACAGCGATGAGGACCAACAAAGAGGTCTGGAAGTTGGGGCCAACGCTTACGTGGTCAAGGGCAACAGAGCCCAAACCAAACTACTTGAGGCGATTCGCTCGCTACTCTAGGAGAGATAATGAAAACCCTGGTTCTCGTGGTCGAGGATAGTCCAACTCAGGCAGCTCGCCTCAAGCATATTCTCCAGCAAAGTGGTTTCGACGTTTTGGTCGCGCCTAGAGCCAGCGACGCCCTCAAGATCGCGCGTTCAGAGAAACCACAGTTGATCGTCAGCGACGTCAGCATGCCCGAGATGGATGGCTACGAGCTCTGTCGTCGGGTTCGAGCCGACGCTCAGCTCCAGAATTTAGCCATCTTGCTGCTCACCGGCCTGAGCGACCCGGAGGATATCATCCGCGGATTGGACGCCGGAGCGGATTCCTATTTAACCAAGCCCTACGAAGAATCAGACCTGGCCGCGCGCATTGAATTCGTACTTTCCAATCGAGTTGAGAAGCGAACCTCGGAGACCCCCCTGGAGGTCACCTTCCTTGGCAAGAAACACTGCATCAACTCAAGCCGCGAGCAAATTCTGGGACTGCTACTCTCGACCTACGAATCTGCAGCCCAACAAAATCGGCGTTTGAACAGGGAAGTGTTAAGCCTGAAAATGCTGCAACGCGAACTCCAGCTCAAGGCCAAAACCAACGAGGAAGAGACCCGAGACTACCCCCTGGCACTGCGGGCCATGTTTTCCGATACGCGCAACCCGGTGCTGGCGGTCAATCGACAGGGGGGTTTGCTCGACCTCAACCAGAGCGCTCAAGCCACCTTTGGTCCTTCGGGGGCGGGCTTCATCCAGGCAATTGGGGATGAGCACCGCTCGCGCTGGAATGGATTACAGATCCAGTGGAACGACCTGGAGCTGGGAGAGATGAACGGCGAACTTCAGACGTTCCCCTGCAGTTGGGCTGAACAGAGCGCCTATTTGGTCACGGTCAAGCCCGCACGCCCGCTTCAGGTGCCCTCTCAGGCGGGTGCCTCGAAGGGAGCCAGAAGTGAATTTCTAGGTCAGTTGAGCCTGCAACTGCGAGAAGCATTGCGCCCTCTTCAGAGCAGTCGGACACAACTGACCCCCGAGCAACAGAAGGCCTTAAAGAACCTTGAGAATCTTGACGTTCTGCGGCTCTCCTCACTCCAATGGCTGCTCTCGCCGCAACCGACCCGGATTGAGCAACTGCTGAAGGCCTGCCTCGAACACTTCTCGGTACAGACTCTGGCCGAGTCCAGAGAGGTTCAACTCCAGTTAGAGTGCCCCGACGGCGAGCCAGAATGGCAGGTGGATCCAGAGCTGGTGCAGTCGAGCCTGATCAGACTTCTACGCAACGCCATCCAGTATAGTCCCGAAGGCGCGACCGTGAAGTTGAAAGCCACTCTTGAAGAAGATTGGTTGACGGCCGAGGTGAGCGACTCGGGACCAGGCGTGCCCCCTCCCCTGATACCCGAGCTGTTTAACCTGTTTGCCACGGGGCCTGGGGGGGGTTTAGGAAGCGGACTCTACTATGCCCGCTGTGTCAGCCAGGCCCACGGCGGGAGCCTGGTTTATGAAGCCCTAAATCCCGGCGCCCTCTTTCGCCTCAAGTTACCCAGAAATGTCGAGAGCCGAAATTGAACTACCATCCAGGCTTCGCTCTTTACCAGGAAGTGCTTCGGACCCCCGGTCACTGGCGCGAATTTCTGGACCTGGCCCGTCGAAGGCAGCACGAATTTCGGAGCTGGCTCCAAGGGGAACGATTCGGCCAGGTGGTGTTCCTGGGCTGCGGCCCTCAAATCGGTGTGGCCCAAAGTGCCGCAGCCCTAACTCAACCTCTGGCCCGAATCAACACTCGTTCCGCAACCCCGCAAGACATACTGTTTAGCGAACTGCCTCCCTATGACCCAAGGATCAAGACTCTGGTCGTGATGCTATCCAGGGGGGGCTGGTCAGGCTCGGGCCTGCGCGCGCTACGTCTACTGCGCGCCCGGGACCCGCGCGCCGTGACTCTGGCCATTACCAACCAGGAGGGCAAGATCTCCACGGAGTGCGACCGTAGCATATGCACCTCTGCTTACCCAGATCTGTCCCTTTCAGGAGTGCAGGCCAATTCGCTGGCCATTCTGGCCTGCTGGCAACTGGCCTTGTGGCTCTCCAGACGTCCGGAAGAACCGCCTGCGCTGGAGCCCTTGGGGGGGGAGAGTCTTACCACCGTCTGGGCGCGTGTGCGAGCCTGGTTGCGCCCGTCTCGCCCTCCACGCAATCTGTATCTGGTATCCTCCACCCCGATCCAGGGCCTTGCCCAAAGCCACGGAGCAAGCTGCTCCACCTTGAGCGGAATCCCGACCCATGCGAGCCTTTACAGTGGTCTGGCCCTCTCCACCCTGCCTGCCCACTCGGCCGTAGTAGGTCTGACCTGCCCCTCCTTCCTGAAGGCCGAGCTTGCCGCTCTGGAGCGACTGCCCAACTCGGTTCGTAGCGCAAGCTTGGGAGGGGAAGAGCAGGCGGCCAAGGTCCCCATCCTGTGTCCGCTGGAAAACCTGGCCGACTTCAACTGGGCCCTGCTCGCCCCGCCGGTCATCACTCTGCTAGCTCTGGCCTGCGCCCTCCAGTCAGGACGAAACCCAGATTTCAGAGGTGCTGGACAGTGAACGAGAACTCGTCACCCAGTCTGGAATACCAAAGAACGCTGGCATCCTTCCAGAGAGCGCGTTCGGAATACCGGCAGTTACGTGAGGAATTCCTACGCTTCAAAGCCGGGCCGATGCAGCGAGACGAGAACAAGCTCGAGGAGTTGCATCAGTCGCTGACGGAAGCATTGTCGGCCATCAGACTGACACACGAGCAACTTTCGAAAGTGCTCAAGCACGACCCCAGGGCCTGGGAACTCTACCAGCAGAGCCTGCAACTCGAGCGCGAACAATATCGTTTGGAGTCGAGGCTCAAGGACCTGAAAAGCGAGGCATCCAACAAAGCTCCTACCCAAGAGTCCTCCTCCAGGCAATCCATGGATTTGCTGGCCGCCAGAATCATGCTTCAGGAGTCCCGCCGGCAGAGTCTCCAGGCGGAATGGGAGATTCATCAGAGGCGGAACCAGGAATGGGAAACCATAGAGCTCATCCGGCAGCTTGGACCGCTGGAATTTCAAAACAGGTGCCGGCTGGAATTGGAGCGTTGCGGCCAATTTCTGGAGAGTGACCCAAGCACGGAGGAGAGACACCATTCCGAGCTTAGAGATCAGGTCGAGGCCGTGCAGAAGAGAATCTCGGAGAAGGTTCATCAACTGGAGGAGCAGCGTGAAGCGACTTCGGACTTACTGAAGGGGAGTGGGTTTGACGGTGAAGTTTAAGAAGCAAATCAAAGCCACATCTTGGGGGAGTCGCTTAAGATGACTCCCCAACAGCAACTTGCATCCGAACGACTGATCAGCGAATTGTCTCGTCGCTTTGGAGACGTGACTTCCCGAGCGGAAGTCACATCCCACGGATTGACTGTCTATTTAAAAACCAGCCCGGCCCGTTTCGCGGAGGTCGAAAAGTCCATCATGGATGTTCTGACCGACATTCTTCTCAACCAGGGCATCCTGCTCATCCTCTTGCGAGAAGCATAGCCCGCTGCCTAGAACGACTGGAAAGCGCTGCCTCCGATAAACTCGCGCAAGACTGAAGTAGCCGGAATGGCCTCACTGTAGACGGGCACGAAGAGCTCCAGGAACTTGAGTAATTCATAGGCCTTGACCCGGGACGGGTGTTGGCGAGGAACTTCCAGCAGAAAGCGCCAGGCCTGATTGCGGAGCACAGCCGTCTCATAAACCAGGGTCGAGTTGAACATGGCGTCGCTGCGGTCCTGGTACGGAAAGATATATCGCTCCTCCCCTCGGCGAACGGAAGGCCAGCGTGAGATGGTGTCGGCCGCGGAGAACCCTCGATACTGCCTGTCTCGCACGATCCGGCGCAGCAAACGAGCGTCCGAGGTAAAGATCCGGTTTTGCTCATCGATCACCAGTTGGGTCAGAGCGCTCACAAAAATGTGGTAGCGCTGGTCGGGTGGAACGCTGGGGAAGAGGCCGGGATTGAGGCCGTGAATGCCCTCGATGACCACGATCTGGTCGGCTCGTAGCTTCAAGCAAGGCCAGGATTCTCGGGCCGTGGGTGCGCCGGTGGCGAAATCGTATCGGGCCATTCGCACCTCCTGGCCCTGAAGCAGAGAGCCTAAGGTCTGGTCTAATAACTCTAGATCGAGGGCTTCCAGGGCTTCAAAATCAAGTTCACCGAATTCATCCAGGGGAGTCTTGTCTCGACCACGGTAGTAGTTGTCCAGGCTGATCGGCACCGGCTGCAAGCCGTTGACCTGGAGCTGCACCGCCAGCCTGCGTCCAAAGGTGGTCTTGCCCGAAGAAGAGGGTCCAGCGATGCAAACCAGTCGCAACTTGTCCCGGCGCGAGGCGATCGAATCGGCGATCTCGGCAATCTTCTTCTCGTGCAGCGCCTCAGCCATCCTCACCACGTCATCGAAGCGGTCTTCCAGCGTTGCTTCGGTCAGATCGCCCACGGCCGCAACTCCAACCAATTGGTTCCAATCACGGGTTTCTCGATAGGCTTTAAACAGCTTTTCGCTATTCTGGCCCTGTGGATTGGGCAAAGGCGAAGTGGCGGCCACGGCCGGAAAGCTGAGCACCACGCCAGGCGGATAGGGCATCACCTGGAGCCCGCTCAAACAGCCGGTGGACGGGGCGCAAGGACCCATCATCAACTGATGATGGCCCTCCAGTTCCAGCACGTGCATGCGCGGGGCGGCCCAACCCTTAATCAACTTTCGCTTGAATCCGAAGGGGTCATCCAGGCGGGTGCTGAGGGCTTCGACGGAGAGGGAATGGCGCTCAAAATCGACATCCCGCTCGATCAGTTCGGAGAGCAATTGATTGACCCGAGCGCACCACTCCAAGAGTTCACCCGAATGTCCCAGCAGCTCGTAATAATAACCGCCCATCAGGGATTGGCCAATCATTAACTGCAGGTCTGGGAAATGCCGACGCACCAGACTCTGAAAGACATAGGTGGCGGTGCGGCGCAGGATAGCCTGACCCTCGGGACTCTGGCAGGTCACAACCGCCAGGCTGGATTCCCCGTCGATGGCGGTATCCAACGAAACCAGATGGTGGTTCAGCGTCGCCCCCACCACCTGATTCTGACGCAGATAAAGCTCCCCCAGAAACTCGCAAATTCGAATTCCGACCGGCAGCTGGTGCAGGGTTCCATTGAACTCTACTCCAACCCGGTGGCCATTGCGCAACTCACTCATAAGGCACCGTTTCTCACCCCGACCTGAAAGCCTTCGATACTTTCTAACCAGCTCTTGCTATGGCTGGCAGCCATTAAGACCGGCCACCACTTCCTGCTCAGCCAACCATGTGGGAAACTCCAGCAGCGAGGAGAGCTGGCAGTCGGCCAGGCAAAAGCGCGGATTGGCCGCCTGTTCTCGATCGGGGATGGCCAACACCGGCATGCGGGCGGCCTTGGCGGAAATGACGCCGTTTAGGGAATCTTCGATGGCCAGACAGCGGAGGGGCGAAACCTGCAGCTTGGAAGCAGCGCTCAAATAGACGGCTGGATGAGGCTTGCCCCAACTTTCGTCCTGGGCCGAGTGAATCACGGAAAAGAACGGGCGCAAACCCAGCCGTTCCAGGGTGGCCTCGATCAGACAGTAATTGGAGGAAGAGGCCAGTCCTAAGGGCAGCCCGGCCTGGCGACAGGCCTGCAAAGCCTCCTGCACGCCAGCCATTGGTTGACCTTGAGTGCCAACCAGCTCCACCACCCGGTCCAGAATTTGCTGACTGAGCAGGGATGGACTGGTGCCGCTCCAGGGCTGAATGGCATACCAGTGGGCCACCACCTCCTCGATACGTAGACCGGTGGTCTGACGGCAATCCTCTTCGCTGAGAGTCAGGCCAACGGTGGCGAAAAGCTCCATTTCGGCCTGACGCCAGAAAGGCTCAGAATCGATGAGGACCCCGTCCATATCGAACAGGATGCCGTTGATCGTCAACATGGGCTACTTATACAGCAAAAATTCGCCAGCTTTGGTGTCCACGGCATACTTCAAGGCCGGATCCCAGGGCGTGCGCGAAGCCACGAAATACTCGGCCGTGCTGAGGTCCTGACGCACGGGCGTGAGGTCCTTGCCCTTGCCTTCAGCACCAAGCCGGGCCAGAAATAGACCCTGACCAAAATCGTCTTGAGTCAGAACTTCCTTGCCGGCCTCCTGAGCCACCCGCTCCATCTCTTTGAGGCTGGGAGCGACCAGGCTGGGCTCATCGAACAAAACGGTGCCACCATTCTTATAGCCATCCCCACCCTTCTCGATGGAACTGAAGTTGGCCTGACCGTCGCCATTGAGGTCGATGACGTCGGTGGCAGGAGTCTGCAGTGGGGGTCCCCAGCCACAAGAAAAGTCAGCGCTGGCCCGGGCATCGCGCAGAATCTTGTAGGATGCCACGATCTGATGGTTGGATCGAAATTCGTTGCTGAGCTGCATTGACAAACCCCTTGCTTGATTTGCCAAGAGCTTAAGCAGGGAGGCTGAAAAATAACCGATACAGCCGGATCCAGAGTTCAGGCGGGGGCGAAGCTACGCTCGGAAAGAAGCTCATTCTGACCGTTATAAAGGCGGGCCTGGCTGACCTGTCCGTCGGGAGTGAACTCCTGACAATAACGGGAGCGCAGCTTTCCGTCTGGCCCGTACCAATGTTTCTCGATCACCCGGTCGTTGCCGTCATAGAACAGCTGGCGCCAGCCGTTCAGTTTTTCGTGGGCATCATAGTAGCGGGCCAGACAAACGCGACCAAGTTCATCGTATTGGTAAGTACTCTTGGACTGCAGGCGTTGATTGGGGTCGTAAGCGATCTCGGCCACTTCCAGACCGTTCTGATCCCAAACTGAAACCACATGTCCCCTGGAATTCTCTTCACCGTCGAACTCCAGCCGGTCCACCATATGCCCGTCCGCACCGTAGATATACTGATGAATCAGGCGTAAACTGCCGTCCGGATTGTAGTCCAGGGCCTCCACGATGCGTCCGTCTTCCCAGCTGAGGAGCTTGATGGCGGGCCTTGAAAGCTCCGGTCGATGCTCCTCAATTCTTTCCAGCTGGCCCCGGGAATTATCCACCAAACGCCAGTATTCGGCCGGCAGGCGAGCCGGGTCCAGTGGATCGAATCCGTAAATTTGACCCAGAGCTCGGTCAAAACGCCACTCGCGAAAAAAGCCCGCCATCAGTTTCCTCCCACCGCCGCCAGAACTCGAGCCGCTTCATCCAACCGCCCACGGGCTGCCACATAGCCATCCGGGCGAATCAGAATCAGTCCGTCTTCGCCGACCCCATAGGTTGAGCGCAGGGTGTCATTGGGGTCCTGGTAGTTGCCCGGACCGATGACGTGAAGCTTGACGCCGCGGTGTCGAGCCAGGGCATGCAACTGGCGCAAGGAGGTATCCGAACCAGGAAAGGCCAGGGCGTTGTATTCCTGCCCCCGCAACAGCTGGAAGACCCTTACCAATCCTTGAGGACTGAGCACTTCGCCGTCGGGGGCACGGTCGCCCGACTGCAAACCTTTGCCGCCTGCTCCGTCCTGATCGGCTGAGCGATAATGAAACTCCAGCTGCCACCAGGGCACATTGTACTGCTCCATCAGCTGTTGTCCGACGCTCCGAGGAGTCTCAAAATTCTCGACGGCTTCGTCGGTCTGCAGCAAGACCTCCTGAGCGATGGGACGGCGTTCCTTCTGGTAGGTCTCCAGCAACTCGGCCGGAACCTGCTGCCGCACCACGCGAGCCAGCTTCCATCCCAGGTTGTAGGCATCCTGAATACCCATATTCATCCCCTGGAAGCCGGTGGGAGCGTGCACGTGGGCCGCGTCGCCGGCCAACAAGACCCTCCCCTTACGATAGCTTTCGGCCAGACGACATTCGATCTGATAGTTGCAGATCAATCGAGGTGAGGTCAGCGTGATGTTCCGTCCCACCATCTGGCCGGCGAATTCCTGAAATTCGCCCAGATCTGGGGGCTGTTCGTCCACGAAACCGTGACGCACTTCATCATCGGACGGGCCGGAATGCGGCCCGGAGCGCAAATCCTTCGTCCACATACGGAACTGATTGGGTCGAGCCACCGGCAACATTCCCAGCGTCTTCTGCTGGCGTCGAAAGATATAACTGCGGTCCAGCGGCAGATCCCACTCGACCGCCACATCGGCCAGGCTGAAGAGATAAGGATAGGCCTTGCCTGGGAAAGCAATGCCAGCGGCCCGGCGCACGGCACTGTTGGCCCCGTCGCAGGCGACTAGATAGTCAACCTCCACCGTCTCACCGTCGAGCTGAGCGACCACGCTGTTCTCATTCTGCTCCAGACCGAGGAAACGGCGGTTCCATTCTACCGATACTCGCAGATTGAGTAACTGTTGGACCAGCGTCTTCTCGATCACGTTCTGTTCCAAAGCCAGCATGTTGGGGTAAGGGGCGGTATTGGAGACCACCGGTTGAGTGGAGCGCACCATCTTGCCGTCCACGAAATGACTCTCCCCCACCACCGGAAGTCCGAGTCGGATCGGAAGTTGAAGCACACTCATGGCTTCAAAAATCTCTTGCGTGCGCGATTGCACCCCGACCGCCCGCCCTCGCTGGGCCACCTGGTTCGACTTTTCGATAATGCGTACCGGCACCTGGCGGCGTGCCAATTCGATCGCCAGCGTCAGGCCGGTCGGACCGGCCCCCACAATAAGAATCATGGGACTATTCTGCAGGACCCGAGGGCTGGCAACCTTGATCCAGGTCAAACATGGGCTGGCAACCTGACTGGGAGCCAGATAGGTTACTCGAGCTCGAAAAGAACCTGACCGCCCTGCACCGTTTCGCCGATCTTGACCAGCACCGAGCTGACCTTACCGGCCACAGCAGCGGTGATCAGCGTCTCCATTTTCATCGCCTCCAGCACCACCACCGGGTCACCCGGCTGCACCGACTGGCCCAACTGGGCGGGTATGCGCACCACCACGCCCGCCACCGGGCTCCGACCCACTTTGTCGCTCACCTCGGGAGCCGCGGCCGGAGGCGGAGGTGGGGCGGCCCCGCTGTGTTGACTAAAGTGATGGTGGACCGGCTCGGGCTCGAAGGCCTCCACATCCACCTCATAAATCCGATTCTCGATGGTTATTTTCAACTTCATAACGATTGATTCTACCTTTCCAAACTGAGACGCCGGGAGGCCTGGATGGAGACACGGCCTTGCTGAGACCAGCTTTGGGTGCCCAGCAGCCGCACCTGACGAATGGGCGCTCGCTTGCCCAGGTAAGCCGCCACGGCCGCGGCCAGCACGAAGATATCATCTTCCGGGATCGGCTGGCGAAGCTGCCGCACCTCGCCTTCCAGCAGTTCGACCCGATGAGCCAGGGCCCGAATCTCACTGCGCATCAGAGCCAGATCTTCTTCGCTCATAAGGGCACCAGTCCATGCTTCTTGGCCGGTCTCAGTTCGCGCTTGGTGGCCAGATATTCGAGAGATTGGGCCAGCACCTTGCGAGTGTCGGCCGGATCGATGATGTCGTCCACCAGTCGGCGACCGGCGGCCACGTAGGGATTGGAGAATGCTTCCCGATAAGTGGCGATGAGCTCCTGACGTTTTGCCGCGGGATCTTCAGCACCCTGGATCTCTTTGCGGAAGACGATCTCGGCCGCGCCTTCGGCTCCCATCACGGCCACCTCGGCTGTGGGCCAGGCGTAGACCCGGTCCGCGCCCAGGTCTTTGCCACACATGGCCAGGTAGGCTCCACCGTACGACTTGCGCAGGATAACCGTAATTTTGGGCACGGTGGCCGAGGAGTAAGCGAAGAGAAGCTTGGCTCCGTGACGAATCACTCCGCCGTGCTCCTGTTGCACCCCGGGCAGAAAGCCCGGTACGTCCACCAGCGTCACCAGCGGAATGTTGAAAGCATTGCAAAACCGCACGAAGCGACTGGCCTTAACGCTCGAGTTGATATCCAGCACTCCAGCCAGATAGCTCGGCTGATTGGCCACCAGCCCGACCGAGCGTCCCAGGATGCGTCCCAGACCAATGACCAGGTTGGGTGCGTAGCCGCTCTGGACCTCGAGAAAGTCCCCTTCGTCCACCACCCGCGTGATGATTTCGCGCACGTCGTATCCCTGCTTGGGATCATCGGGCAACACTTGACCCAGCTCCGGGTCGGGCTCCACCCGACCATCGGTGGGCAAAAGAGGCGGATCCTCAAGGTTGTTTGAAGGCAGAAAGCTCAACAGCTTCTGGCAAAGCGCGATGGCTTCGCGGTCATCTTCGGCCACGAAGTGGACCACCCCTGAGTTGCGCATGTGCGCATCGGGACCACCTAGAGCGTCCGCAGTGACGGTCTCGTGAGTGACCTGGCGAATCACGTCCGGCCCGGTGATGAACATCTGAGCCTGACGGGTTTGAATGATAAAGTCGGTTAGAGCCGGGCTATAGGCCGCTCCACCCGCGCATGGTCCGCAAATAATGGAGACTTGAGGAACGCATCCGCTCAACTGGACATTGCCGTAGAAGACTCGGCCGTAACCTGAGAGCGAATCAATTCCTTCCTGCACGCGCGCCCCGCCCGAATCGTTGATGAACACGAAAGGTGAGCCGGTCTTCAGGGACTGCTGCATAATGTCGGCGATTTTCTGGCAGTGAACTTCGCCCGCCGAACCGCCGGCCACGCTAAAGTCCTGGCTGGCAAGATGAATCAGGCGTCCATCCAAAGAGGCAGCTCCGGTCACCACCCCATCGGCCGCCATTTCCTTGCCCTGCATTCCAAACAGGCTGGCGCGGTGCTGGGCGAAAGCACCGCTCTCTTGAAAACTGCCGGGGTCAACCAGGGCCTGCACCCGCTCGCGAGCCGTCAGTTTTCCCTGCGCCCTTTGCTTTTCCAGCCGATCCGCTCCTCCCCCGAGTTCAACCTGCTGGCGCTTCTTGTTGAGTTCGTCCACTCTCTCTTGCATATTCATCAGTTGCTTCTCCTCACAGGGGGGCGACGGTTACGTCATGAGTTTTACCGGCGAATGTGACCGAATACTTGACCGGTCCGCTCAGGGACGCGGCCTGCTTGGGACTGGGATCACTGCCGACATTCTTGGGTCCATCTTTGCGATGCAAAAAGAACTGAGGAGCGACCTGAGGGAACATGGCGTAAGTCAAGACGTCCTCGTCGCAACTCTGACAGCCGGGTAAGGCCAGCGCGGCTTCGCGCAGTTCCTGCCATTCCGGCTTAAGCAGATCAGCCGGGCGTTGCGTAATCAGAGGCTTTTTGGCTTTGTCTTCGGCCAGCTTCATGACCTCGGGATCGCGCGGTCCGATTGTTTCACCGTAGTAGCCCAGCATCAAATCGGCGAATTCACCGGTCAGCACTTTATAAGAGCCCATCATCACATTGAACACGGCCTGGCTGCCCACAATCTGGCTGGAGGGCGTGACCAGTGGCGGAAATCCCGCTACCTTACGAACCCTGGGGACTTCCTCGAGCACTTCCTTCATCTTATGGGCCGCACCCTGCTGTTTCAGCTGACTTTCCATGTTGCTGATCATACCGCCAGGAATCTGGCTTTCGAAAATCTCCGTATCCACGCCAACGATATTGGAGAGGAAAGCGTGATACTTCGGTCGGATCTTGGCAAAGTGATCGCGAATACGAGCCAGATGATCCTTCTTCAGGCGGGTCTCAAAGCCGGTTCCTTCCAGCATTTCCACCAGACTCTCGGTGGGATTGTGTCCAGGACCCAAACTCAGAGAACTGATGGCCGTGTCGACCACGTCAGCCCCGGCCTCAATTGCCTTCATCAGACTGACCATGGTCACGCCGGTGGTGGCGTGAACGTGTACGTGCACCGGAATCTCGCTGCCAAATCGAGCTTTGATCCCTTTGACAAGATCATATGCCGGCTGTGGCTTGAGCAGGGCGGCCATATCCTTGATGCAAATGGAGTCGCAGCCCATTTCAATCAGTTTGCCGGCCATGTCCACAAAGCTTTCCACGGTATGCATGGGACTGGTGGTGTAGCAAATCGTACCTTGGGCGTGCTTTCCGGTGCGCTTGACGGCCCGAATGGGACACTCTAAATTGCGCAAATCGTTGAGCGCATCAAAGACGCGGAATACATCCATACCGTTTTCAGCGGCCTTGTCCACAAATCGGTCGACCACGCCGTCTTCATAGTGACGGTAGCCCAGCAAATTCTGGCCGCGCAGCAGCATTTGCAGGCGCGTATTGGGCATTCCTTTGCGGAATGCACGCAAGCGTTCCCAAGGGTCTTCGTTCAAGAAACGAATGCACGCATCGTACGTTGCGCCGCCCCAGCATTCCACCGACCAGAAGCCGGCACGATCCAGGTCCGCCAAAGCGGGCAACATGTCTTCCAGGGCCATGCGGGTCGCCATCAAACTTTGATGGGCATCTCGCAGAGCCAGTTCAGTAACCTCAATGACCTTATTCATGCCCTGACTATAGACCCCCGGCATCCCCCCCGACCTGATCTAGATCACACCATGAATTTTTGCACTTCAAGGGCCAGAGGAAAGATTTTGCTGGCAGCGAGTTCTCCTTTGCCCACCACGAACACCTCCTCGGGCTGGATGGAGGCGAAATGAGTCAGATTGGACGAAATCTCCGAGGTCTTGAAAGAATTCCCCGCCGTTGTGTTGCTTCGCAAACCTTTTGGAGCCAAAGAACTGACGGCCGCAGTCCAGGCGGCCCTGAAGGCGAATCCTGAACTCAGCTGATTTCTTCTCCGCAGGCCAGCTCCAAGACGGTCCAGTCGAGCACCTGAATCAGGCCGCTGCGGTCGTGCTCAAGCACGCCCTCCTGGCGAAGTCCTCGGAAGGTGCGAGACAAGGTCTCACCGGTCAGGCCCAGCAGCCGGGCCAGCAGGCCTTGCGCGATGGGTAACTGGATGGTGTCGCCGGTCTCCCTGAGGCCCAGCAGATAGCGCGCCAGGCGCCCGCGGGCATCGCGCAAAGTCAGGTCTTCCACGGTGGCCACCAATTTTCGCAGCTTCAAGGCCATTCCAGCCAGCATCCGCAGGCCCAAATCCGGGTCTCGCGCCAGTAGTTGCAGCAGGGCCTCGCGGTCGACCAGCACCAGTTCGCAATCCTCCACGCATTCGGAGTTAGCGGGATATTTGCCACCTGAAAAGACGGGGGCTTCGGCGAAGGTCTGACCGGCGGTGAGTACGGCCAGAACGTGCTCACCGCCGCGGGGTGAGAGCTTGAAGATCTTGACCGATCCGAAACGAACCAGATAAAGCCAGCGAGCGGACTCGCCTTCCTGGAAGATACGATTGCCAGCGGCGTAATGACGGCTGAGGGAAGCAGTCTCAATGAGATCCGCATCAGCCGGCTGAAGTCCGGCAAACAACGGAAAATCGGCGATTCTGAGCGCTTGAGGTGTCACTTTTCTGGGCTTCAACGCCGGAGACGGGTATCCCCCAGGGGGACCAGGAGCTGTTGACCAGGAGTCCTGATGCCGGCTATCCGGCAAGCTTCTGGTTACCTGCTCAGGAGTTTGCGGA
The DNA here is from genome assembly GCA_018266105.1 of bacterium. Classification (GTDB taxonomy): domain Bacteria; phylum Vulcanimicrobiota; class Xenobia; order Xenobiales; family JADMJV01; genus JADMJV01. The sequence goes on from JAFEBA010000081.1 coordinate 92,702, forward strand.
TCTCGCGCAAGCGCTCCTCGGCCCCGCCGGACAGACCGACCTGCTGCTGCACGATCTCGCCTTGCTGATTGAGCACCGAGATCATTGCGCTATGGGCATAGTCTTTCTGACTGGATTTGCGATACTTGAAATTCAAAGTGGCGGCCAGTTCGCGCACGTCCTCCGGATGACCACGCAGCAATCTCCAGCCTGGTCCAAAGTGATGCAAGCCGGCGAAGTCCTGCAATTTCTCGGAAGTGTCCACGGTCGGGTCGATGGAGACCAGCACAAACCCTACCTGCTTGCGTTCGCGAGGCGTAAGACTTGATTCAGTCCGCTGCATAGAGTCAATAATGGCTGGGCAGACGGACTGGCAATGGGTGTAAACCATGGCCAAAACTTCCACCCGACCGGAGAGTTGTTCCAGCTGCAGAGTGTGGCCGGCCTGATCCTGCCAGGCCGATCCGAGGTTGTAGATTGATTCGTCAGGCAGAGCATAGGCCGAGAGCACAAGAAGAAATACCAGACCAAATCGCAGCATTTGCCTCATTTTCGGCGTCCCTTCACCTGCTCTACGGTCAGGTCGCCGCCCTTGTTGCCGTAGTTGTTGATGACGTAGGTGACCACCGCAGCTGTTTGCTCATCGCTTAAGCCCAGCTTGGGCATCACCTGATTATACTTGTTGCCATTGACCGTGATCTCCCCCTGAAGCCCGTTGAAGATGGCATCCACGGCCCGATTGGGGTCGGCATTGAGGTAGTCAGACTTCGCCAGCGGCGGAAAGACATTGGGCACGCCTTCGGCGTTGGCCTGGTGACAGGCGGTGCAAACCTGCTTGAACACGTCCTCACCTTGCTTGAGTCGGTCGGCCTTCGTGCGGGCGGCCGGAGCAACTGCTCCTTCATCGGGCATCTCCTGAGGGGCCCCGCCTTCCGGGCGGTAGATGGTGTCATCCTGCTTGCCAGAATAGATACCCTTTTCCTCATCCCCGGCCACCTTGATCATGCCTAAAGCTCCTTTGTTGAAGGCTCGAAAGATGGAGTGGTCGACCAGAATGAAGGTGCCCGGCACCTCTACTTTGAACTCAGTAATCGCGGAACCACCGGCTGGAACCAGGGTTGTTTGGACATTATGGTTAACCACGTCTCCGCCCTCAGGGTAGACCGTGTCGAAAATTTCACCGATGACGTGGAAGGAAGAAACCAGGTTGGGGCCACCGTTTCCAACAAATAATCGAATTGTCTCACCCTTTTTGGCCTGCAGCGCCTTGTCCCCCACTAACGAACCGACCGAGCCATTGAAAACCACGTAGTCTGGTTTCTCCTCCAGTGCTTTCACCATGCTGAAGGGTTGCAGGCCGGGTTGGCCATTGGGACCCTTGGTGTAGAAGTCGCCCTGCATCACGTAGAACTCACGATCCACCTTGGGCAGCCCCTCAGGTGGTTCAACCAGAATCAAACCATACATTCCGTTGCCGATATGCATACCCACCGGAGCCGTGGCGCAGTGGTAGACGTACAGGCCACGGTTGAGTGCGCGAAAGGAAAACTTGGATTCGTGTCCGGGAGCCGTGAACGAAGATGCGGCTCCACCTCCGGCCCCGGTCACGGCGTGCAGGTCAATGTTGTGGGGCATTTTGCTGGACGGGTGATTGGCCAAATGAAACTCGATCAGGTCCCCCTGACGCACCCGAATAAAGCAGCCCGGAACTTTGCCGCCGAAGGTCCAGAAAGTATAGTCCACACCGTCCGCCAGTCGCGAGACCTCCTCCCGAACCTCCAGCTTCACAATCACCTTGGTCGCATGATTGCGCTTGATCGGGGGCGGGACCTCAGGCGCGTGGGTCAGCACCGCCACCTCCTCTCCCTGAATCTCCTGATTCTGAGGGGAGGCCAACGTCTGCTGATGGGGTCCCGGCGGGCTTGGTGCGCAGCCCATCCAGAGCAGGCCGGCCACGCCTCCAAGAATGAAAAAGCTTGTCAATTGACGCATTTGCGTTCCCTCCTGAGAAAAAGACTAGAGGGCCCGGGTGGGGCCCTCATTGATTCAAGTCAAGTCCAATTTGGGCATTGGCTTGGAGCCTGCCTCCGTACTCCAGGCCGGCCCAAAGGGAACCTAAAGTCGCTGTGATTTTCGCTGATCCAGCTCAAGGTTTAGATCGCCAGCCCGGACATAGTGTGGCCGAGGAGAACCTGTATGCAATACGTTCCTGTTATCATCATCGGAGCCGGCCCGGCCGGCCTTAGCACCGCCTACGAAGTCCAGAAGTACGGACTGGACTATCGCTTGCTGGAAGCCTCTTCAAGTGTAGGTCAGACCTTTCTTGCCATGACCCACAAAACCACCTACGGACCATGGGTCAACAATGTTTTGCGCGGGACAACTTGGGAGCCCTGGGGACCCATCTACAGGTTACTGGCTCGCACCACGCGAGCCGAGTATGCAGAATATCTGGAGGACTATGCCCGCCGCCTCCATCTGAAGGTGGCACTGCATCAGCCAGTCCAGTCCGTGACCTGGAAAAACGGAACCTTCTGCGTCCAAACGCCCAAAGGCCAGTTCGAGACGGCCTGCGTGGTCAACTGCGCAGGCTACTTCTGCAAACCCCTGGTCCCGAAGTACCCCGGATCAGAAAGCAGTAAGATCCCGCAAATTCATAGTCGAGAGTATCGATCACCGGCCAGCGTAGGTCGGCTGATTGGAGACCGGGGCCGAGTGCTGGTGGTGGGCAAGAAGTTATCGGCTGGCGAAACCCTGGCCGAACTGGTGGCAGCCGGTTTTGAGACCGCCCTTTCCAGCCGAAGCCCCATCGAATACTGGCCGGACATTTGGAAAGAGACTCTAACCAGCCCGTTCATTCTGGTCAACGAGTGGATCCGTCGCCACCTGGAGTTGGGGCGTCCGGATCATCTGCAGCCCAAGATGCGCTACAATCAGCACGGCGCCAGCCTGCACTCGGGCCAGACCACCCTCTACCCTGAAATCGCCGAAATCCATGAGAAGAGCGTGAGCTTTCAGGACGGTCGCGAGAGCGAATTTGATTTGATTGTCTACGCCACCGGTTACCAGGGAAACTTCGCCCATCTGGCCGGACTAGAGCTGCCGTCACTGCAGGAAAATGACGCGCCTTCGGTTTTCCAGTTGGAATCCAGCGAAATTCCGAACCTGTTCTTCGTCGGTCTGATCGGGGGGGCCAGCTTCCGCAGCGAGTTCTTACGAGGGATCCGCGAAGACGCCCGGCGAGTTGGCGAAATCATCCACATGCGATCGAGCTTTGCACCCATTCCCAGAGTAGCGCCCATCACGTAGCGAGGGCTATCCGGCCAACAGCATATAGGAACTTGGCCGGAAACTCCCTTGACAGGCGAGAATCCTACTCCTGGGGTCGAATCGGGGCAATTCCACCCATTATATCTAGCCGGTCGCGACGATGGCTTCCAGATCGGCGGGCTTGAGCAGGGTGATTTGTCTGCCCTTGAGTTTCAGGCTACCGGCGCGGGCAAGGGAATGCAGCAGGCGTGAGACGGTCTCAGTGGAGGTGCTGGCCAATTGGGCGAACTCGGTGCGGGTCAGAGCCAGCACCTGGCCATTGGGTTGGGACAGTTCCAGAATAGCCTTCGAGATACGGGCCGGGGCGCTGAGTCCGCCCAGGCTGAGAAGTCGATCCTCGGCGCTACTCTGGTCTCGGGCCAGGGCTCGCAGCAGGTTCATATTCAAAATGGCCCCCTGGCCGAGAGCGGCTTTGACGCAGGCGGACTGGTAATTGCAGACCACCCCGGATTTCATAATCATAGCGCTATGGGGCGCCTTCTGACCGGAGACCATGAGGGACAGACCCAGCAACTGCCCGGGTCCCGCCAGGCCCACGATCTGCACCTTGCCGACCTGACTGAGGGCCACCAACTTGACCTGCGCCGAGCTGATGCAAAAGAGGCCCGAGAGGGTCTCGCCCTGACGATAAAGAGTCTCACCGCGCTGATAAAATCGAGAGATACGGCCGCCGTCTAACCTCTTGACAGCTTCCACTTCAGCCTTCAGCACAATCTCGGCACATTCGGCCGCATGGCACTTGAGACAACTTCTTTTGACCTCGGAGTTTGTTCGCATTCTTGCGATGCTAGATGAAACGCGACCGGGCATACCTTGACCTGGATCATAAACAGGCATCCCCGGCGAACGCCTGGTTGCCGCCAGGGCTGCAAACACTCGGGAGCTCAGGGCAGGAATTCGCCCTGCCGCGCTGACAACTCATTCAGTATGAATCCTGAAAAAACCGCCTGGACGACAAGTTGCTTCTCCTCATTGCCCCCTTCTGAGATCGAATGGCTGCAGAGCGCCAGTCAAGAAGTATCAATGGAAGTGGGACAGCATCTGGCCTGGGAGGGTCAGGAGTGCACGGGCCTGGGACTGGTTCTGGCCGGTATGGCACGGGTCTACAAACTTGGAGAATCCGGTCGTGAGATTACCTTGTATCGGGTCGAGCCCGGTGAAAGCTGTATCCTGACGGCCTCCTGTTTACTCTCGGGGCAGCCCTTCCCGGCATTCGCCCAGGTTGAACAAACTCTACAGGCGCGCTGGCTGCCGGCCCAACCCTTTCGCCAGCGTATGCATCAGTCTGAAGCATGGCGTAGCTTTGTGTTTCAACTGCTCTCGCGGCGTCTGGCGAGCGTTATTGGCGTGGTCGAGGAGGTCGCTTTTCGCCGCGTAGACCATCGGCTGGCCGAGTTTCTGCTGCTTCATCCCCAGGGCTGCGCTCTCACTCATCAACAAATCGCCCAGGAACTGGGCAGCTCGCGTGAGGTCATCAGTCGTCTGCTCAAGGATTTTGAGCGCCACGGATGGGTCAGTCTGGGACGCGGCCACCTCTCGCTGTTGGACCCGGCTGGCTTAAAGGCCGGGACGGTGACTTAGTCACTGAACTTTTACCCGGCTCCAGTTATGCTCCAAGGGTCAAGACAACCCGAGGAGGACTCAGAAAAATGTTATCTTTGAATGTTGGTGGCGCCGACCGCATGCTGCGAATTCTGCTGGGACTGGCTTTGATCGCGCTGGCGCTGTTTGGCGGCAAGGTCTGGGGCTGGGTGGGAGTCGTGCCCCTGCTCACCGGGATCTTTCGATTCTGCCCGGCCTACCTGCCCTTTGGATTCAAAACCTGCTCCCGCTGAACCCAAAAGATCACATGTCGGCAAACTGATTCAGCACTTTTTTCCGTCAATTATCCGCCACGACTTAAAGTGTGCGAGATGATTGATCGATTGATGCACAAATTGGCCAGGCCGCCAGCACCGGAAACCCGCTGTGTGCGTCTGGAAGAACTCAAAAATGTGGCCGACCTACCAGGCCTGGGTGGCAGCGGACAGAGCCTGGTCGACGGTATCGCCGCTGACCAGCTGGTGCACTCCCCAACTGGAGAGACTTTCCTGCCCGCTTCGCTCTTCGGCGGCCAGGCCCGCAAGGACCCGGCCGCCTTCTTCGGAGTCAAGCGAGTCTATGGCCTGGATGAATCGGAAGGGGTGGAGGGCCGCCGCGCAGCGCTGAAGCTCAGTCCCAAGGACCTGGGAGAGGTCGCTCACTCTCGCTATCTGCACAAGAGTTTGCAAAAGGGTCCCGAAGGCACGGTCTTTTTGCTGAAGGATGGTCTACCACGCTGCTTCTCGCGCAGCCAGACCTACACCTGTCTGTCGCAAAACCCACGAGAGGGACTGGGCGACCGGGATTTGCGCTCATTCCGGCAACTCAGCGACCTCCAAAAGTCCCTGCTGGGCGCCCCGGACTACTCCGAGAAGCGCTGGAACAGCGAATTCTCACCCCGGCAAATGAAGGCCTTTCTGGTTCTGACCGAGCTCTGGGAGCATCCAGAGCGCATCGATCAGTACAGCCAGACCAAAGGTCAAAAACCCCTTTCCCCCGAGCTACTCCAGAAGCTGAAGGTCACCCCGCGGGACTTCGAAGGGGTGACCCTGGGGAGCATTCACAGTGATCGGAAGCACTTTGAAGTGACCTTTAGTGGTAGCCCGGCTTCTATGCAACGTCTGGCTGAGATCCTTGGACGAGCTGACCGGGACGCCAAAGGAACTGAGACTGAGCGAGGATATCTGGCTGATCAACCCTACAAGCCTTTTCATCCTGACACCCAGATGGGTGGCGGGCGCAGCCCCAATTCGCACTACAGTCTGCAGTTTATGCTGGGGGAACAGGATGGAGCTGGCGATGTCGACATGTTCCAGCCCCTGCACCTGCCCGGAGAAACAACTCCCTCGGAACTCCGAGGGGCTTTCGTAAGGCACTGGGCCAAACACTGGGGGGAAATCATTGTGGGCAAGAACCTGATGCCGGACTACATGAAACCAGACAAACTGGCCCAACAACTCCAAATCTCGCTCTATCAATAAAGGCAAAACGGATTATGATCGGGGTCATAGCCCCACCGCCACTTGTAGCCGAGACTTAAACCATGAAAATTCTGATTCCCCTGAATGGAACGTCCGCCGCTCATCGAGTCTTGCCTTTTGCTAACCAACTAGCAGTAAGGCTGGGGGCGGAGCTGCTCTTCTTGCGTGCCATCGACCCACTGGCCTTTGCGGGTGAGAGTTTTGCGTCGCTGGTGACCGTGCACCTGGAACGAGAAATGCTGAAGGCGGCCCAGAGCTATCTAGACACGATTGCGGCCAAATTTCCTAATGTCCTGTCCAGGTCGCTCTGTCTGGTGGGGCCAGCCCGAGAAACGATTCGTTCGGTGGCCGAACGCGAGAAATGCAACCTGATTCTCATGGCCCCCTACTCCTACGGACCCATCGCTCGCTGGCTGGTCGGAAGTATGGCCGAGCAAATTTCCCACTGCGCCCCCTGTCCAGTCATGCTGGTTCGAGGCGAGGCGGTGGCAGACCCCAAACATGTTTTGGTTCCAGTCGACGGTTCGGAAGCATCCTGCAATGTGCTCAAAGACCTCAAACCCTGGATCGGACCTGAAGCGCGAGTGACCGTGATCCACTGCACCGGAGTCAACGAAGATGAGGCCGGGAGCAACCACACCACCCATCAGTTTCTAAAGCAGCTTCGAGCCGACCTGGGAGAAAAGGTGGCCCGATACCCCAAGGCCCACCTGGAGTTTGTGTCTACTCACTCTCCCGACGGCATCCTGAGCTGGCTTGAGAGCTCCGATTGCGACCTGGTGGCCATGGCCACTCACGGTCACGGGAGCGCCGAAAAACTCTACGCGGGCAGCACCACCGACCTGGTGGCGCGCCAACTGGACCGTCCGCTATTGCTCTTTCCCCCGGCCTCCCGGCAGGTTCCGATTACAGTCGAGTGAGGCAGGCGGAAAAACCAGCGTCGGACAGGGAGCATGGCGCGCAACCTGCTCGGTGACGCTCCCTCGCCAGAAATGGTCCCAACCCTTTCGGCCGCGGGTTGCCATGGCGATCAGGTCACAATCGCAGTGAGTAAACCACTCCAGGATGGCTGCAGGAGCTTTGCCCGGACGGCAAATCAGCTCCCAGCGTTGCTTACCGTCGATCACCGCCTCAAAAGCCCTGGTCCAACGATCATCCATCTGCTGACTGCCGTGGCAGTGGAGCAGGGTGACTCGAACGTCTTCCGGCACAAAGGCCTGGGCCCGCCGACAGACTTCGAGTGAGGCCTCGGAGGCGTCCACCGGCAATAAGAGGTGATGAAAACGGACATTGGTCTCGCCGCGGAGCAGAAAAACGGGACAGGGAGCATCGCGGATGACTTCCTCGGAGACGCTCCCATAAATCCACCGCTCCAGTCCGGCCTGGTTATGGGGGGCAAAGGCAATCAAATCACACTGCTGGGCCACCTGGCAGATGCTGGGGCAGGTCCCACCGCGGTGGACCAGAGCCTGGACGGCGAGGCCAGCGAGTTCCTCGACGCGTTCCTTCAAATAAGCCTCCGCCTGCTGGGCGGCGGCGGCTCCCCAATGCTCACTTTCATCCACGGCCGGCGAATGAAAACTCAAAGGGTCGACCACGCGTAGCAATGTGAGCTGGGCTTTCCAGGCCGGCGCCAGACCTTTCAGATAGGGCAAAATTCTCTGACTCGTATCCGAACCATCTAATGGAACCAAAATTTTCATCCCACTCCACCTCGTTTCCAGCAGTTTTTGCAGATTATCACTTCGAGGCGGAGTCTCAAAATGATTTAAATCATAGGTCCGGTTCTGGCGGCCTGTTAGATTGGAGCGGGGTGAAGCTGTGACGGCAAAAGAACAAACCACCGCTCGTGAACTGGATCTGGCGGAACAATTGATGGCAAAATTGACGAAAAAAAACAATGCCGTCCTTTGCTTACAAATCCAGGCCGTGGCCGTAGAAAATGACCTCCAGCTTGCGACCCAGCGGCGCGAAGCGGGCTTCCTGAAGAGAGCCCGAGAGCGAGTCGAGTGGGTCCACCAAAGCCTGGCTCGTCACCGTGAGGATGCCCCTTTAAGAGGTTGGCTGAGCGGGCTGGACGACTGTGAAGCCCGTCTGCATCCGACCCGAGGAGGTTTGCGCAGCGGAGCTCCCTATCCAGAACGCGGGCCCCGCCAGCCACTGGAACCCCACAAGGAGCCGCTGCGGGACGGTCAGTGCTTCCGCGACCTGGCCCTTTGGATGGCGGCGCTGGAACGATGCTTTCGCGTCAGCGGTCTGCCTCAATACCTGGATTGGGCCGAAGACCTGGCCGAGGTGGCTTTCCAGGCCTTTGTCTACCGCACACCGGCCGGGCCCCGGATGCACAGCAAAATGAGCTGCGACCTGAATCGGGCGCTCATCCCTGAAATGGACCCCCTGGATCCATTAGATGGTCTGGCGACCTATCTTCGCCTTCATTCTACCGGGGGCAGCCTGGAAGAAGAATGCTATGACTTCGCGCAAATGATCGCGGGGGCCGAGTTTTCCAGTCGCGAGCCCGGCGATCTGGGCCGAATCCTCTGGAATTCAGCTCGCCTTCGCAATGAGCCCGACCTGGCATCCTTGAGCGACGGACTGGTGGCATTGGCGGTCCGCTGCCTTGCCTGGTTCGTGCACAACCTGCCGCTTCAGGAAGAGCGCGCAAACCGAGAACCCGCCGGAGAACTGGTTCTGGCCTACGGCCTGGACCGAGTCCGGTCTGAACTGGTGGGAAGGCGCGCCTGCCGTCCCTATGCCAGACTGGCCAGCCAAATCCTGGCTCATTGGAGCCGCGAGAGCAACCGACAGCTTTCGATTTGGACGGACCAGTCTGAGCTCCACGATGTTCTGCTGGCCGGGGCGCTGTTAAGCCGCCACTCAAATCGCAGCTAATCGATTCAATCACCCACTTCGGCAAGCACGAACTTTGCGCCATTGAATTTGAAGTCGACAAAATTGCCGCTGGCGCTGGCGAAAACCAGTCTGATGATGGGATATCCTGAAGTCTGAGGGAGAATATGAACGCCAGCTCGTTCTTCAGGCTTTTGGGCGTAGACATCACTATCCAGATGAAATGGCTCCTGGAAAGACTCGGAGCGAAAAATCACCTCGGAATCCGAATTGAGCACGAGCATCTGCTTGTTCCCGTCGGAATCCGGCTGAGTCTGACCGTCCAGACCCAGGACTTGAATCTTCTCAAGCCTTCCGTCCTTGTTGACGTCCCCAGTGACCTCATAGAGCAGCGGGAGCGCGCCCGGGGTGGGAGTCGAAGATGAAGCCGGGGCGGGCAGCTCGGTGGGACGGATCAGGCTGGCTTGCTGGCTCTGTCCCTGGCCGTCGCTGAGAGCAAGACGTACGCGCCTGCCGGGCTCGAGCCACTCCCAACGCATCTTCCAGGACTTGCCGCCCGATTCGAGCGCCTCCCCCACCAGTTGCCCTCCTTCAGTCCAGAGGCGGAAGCTCGAATTTTCGGGGCCTGCTCCCCGCAGCTCAGAACCTTCCCGGTGCAGAGAAAATGTGCCGGGGTCACTCTCGCTATACTTTGGGTCGCGCGGATCGACCGTCCACTCTCCTTCGGCCAGGCTCAGGTCGGCAGTCGAGGACGCGGGGGTTGGATTGGAAGAGGTCGGCGGAGGCGGGGGCGCGCTCACGACCGGACTGGAGGTCGCGCCTGGAGTGGCGACCTGAGACGGAGTGTCGCTCTGACGGGCGAGCCAGCCGCGATAAAGTCCACCCAGCAGCGCCAGGCAGGCCAACCCGGCCGAAAGGGCCCTCCCCCAGGAAAAGCCCGGGCCCGGGGCTGGATGGGGATCTAGGGCCTTAGGAGGAGGTGTGGAGGCAGGGGGGGTCTGAGAAGCGCCGCAGTGCACACAAAAGGCACAGTCCTCAGGCACAACCTTACCGCAGGTGGAACAAAACCTCATACGAGTCAAGCTTAGGGCGGAGACCCGGGACAAACTATGATCAGGATCAGAGCCGGTGGCGCAGGCGGCTTCTAGACTTTCAAAAGGAGAGGCAGGTTGAGATGAAAGCAATTGCAATGATGGTGCTGGGCCTGACGATTTCAGTCTGGGCCCAGAGCGAGACTCCCAAACCAGGCCAGAGCTACCAGACCACCCGTATCGATCTCGACGGAGATGGAAAAGCCGAGACGGTCGGCCTGCGCTGTGAATCCCTTAAAGGCGGGAATTGGTATTCACGCCTGAGCGTTTGGGACGGGCAGGGGCGCTTGCTCTGGCAAAGCATGCCCAGCAAGCAGGGAGTCTGGGCTTTCGGAGGCTGGGACTGGGGCATCAGCGATCTCCAACTGGTGGCGGACATCGACAGGGATGGTCGGGTCGAGGCCGTCTCGCCCGAACCGGTTTCGGACGTCAGACCGGTCACCTATCGGATTTATCGCTGGAGCGGCCGGGCCTTCACCTATGTGCGCTCGGCCGAACTGGGCAGCGACAGTGCCGAGCATTTCAGCTGGGGCAAGGCCAACATCAACCGCCCCTGGATCGGGAAACTCCACGCGGGTCCGAGCGGAACTCTCTGGGAGCCCTCGTCCGGCGGCGAAATTAGAACGCGCGAGGTAAAGCTGAAAGCCGATTCCCGAGGGTTCCAGGTGGCTCCGTAGTGGCCGACATCTGCCGCAGCTCCTGCTTAATTCGGCACACTTCCGGGGTCTGCGGGCCGAGGATCAAAACGGGGCGGGAGCAGCGTCGTGCCAGCTCTTCGGCCACGCTGCCGGCCAGACGTCGGTCCAGACCGGTTCGACCATGGGAAGTCATAACCACCACCTCGCACTCGTGCCGAAGGGCGGCTTCATGAAGAACCGGGGCGATGCGGGGGCCGGGCCTGAGCACCTCCACCCGCACTGAACGTCCGGGCTTGAACCAGTGGGCGGCCACGATTTGCAGGTAGCTTTCGCAGCGATTGCTCTCCAGTTCCTCGGGCGCTCCAGCCCGCCGGGAGTTCTCCAACATGCGTACCAGCACCAGTTCACCTGCACCCGGTTCAAGCAGTTGGCAGGCCACATAGAGGGCCGCTTCGGCCACCGGGGAGCCGTCCAGAGGGACCATGATTTTTCGGTACATGAAACTCCTCTCCAGGCGATTAAAACACCCGGCTGGCGAAGGCTGAATGATCTGGATCAGGTTCATTTCTGCTCTGATTTTAAACAGGTTTAGAAACGGGTCTTCTCAAAGGAATGAGAGAGCCGATAACCTTTATTATGGACATTATCACCCGCAATTTCGTGAACCTGGAGGGGCCAGAAGACGGACCGGTGGTGTTGCTGGCCCACGGACTAGGATGCGATCAACGCTTCTGGCGGCCCCTGGCCGCCCGCCTGTCCTCCAGGTATCGGCTGGTGTTGTTCGATTACGTGGGTTCAGGGAACTCGAGGCGAGAGGCCTATTCCAACTCCCGATACGGGCATCTGGATGGTTATCGAGACGACCTGCTGGAGGTGCGTCAGGCCCTGGGTCTGACTCGGGTCCATCTGGTGGGGCACTCCATCAGTTCCATGATCGGGATGCTGGCCATCCTGAAAGAGCCCGAACCTTTCCTGTCCCTCACCATGGTGGCGCCTTCACCTCGCTTTCTGAACGAACCCGAAACCGGCTATGTGGGGGGATTCGAGAAATCCGAGATCGACGATTATCTTGACGTTATGGACCGCAACTTCATTGGCTGGGCCACCGCCTTCGCACAGCTGGCGGCCGGCCCGGACGCGCAGGCGGAGCGCGACCTCTATGAAAGTTTTTGCTCCACTGATCCACGCACTATCAGAACCTTCGCCGAACTGGCTCTGTATGTCGACCTGCGTCACCGCCTGCCAGAACTGATGGCCGAGACGCTGATTCTCCAGTGCCATCGCGATCCGCTGGCTCCCCTTACGGTGGGCAAATACCTGTGCGAACAGATCCCCAAGGCACACTACGCGGAACTCGACCTGAGCGGCCACTGTCCGCAAGTGACCCATCCCGACCTGGTGGCCGCGCGTTTGGAACAGTTTTGGCAGACCTGACTGCCCTCGACCAGTTGAACCTGGGAGTGCTCGATCTGGACGATCAGGGCCGTGTGGAGTTCGCCAACCGGACGGCCAGGCGATGGTTGGGCCAGGACCTGGATCGAATGAACTTTTCCGAGCTTTTGAGCTCGGGCAGTCGCCTCTTTTTTCTCAATCATCTTTATCCGCTGATTCACACGGGCCAGGACCTGGAAGAGGCTTATGTCTCGCTCAAAGATGCCCAGGGCCAGGAACTGCCCGTCCTGCTCAACGCGAACTCCCTGACCGGCGCCCGCAAACGCCTGACCTTCATGCCCATCCGCCGACGCGCCATTGTCGAGCAGCAACTGCTGAAAGCCAAGCAGGAAGCCGAGGCGGCCGTGATCGCCCAGCAGGCCACCTTGGAGGCCCTCAAGGAAGCTCAGGCCAGACTGGCCCTGCAGGACCGCCTGGCGGTCATGGGCACCCTGGCGGCGGGTGTGGCGCACGAACTGAACAACCCGCTGGCCTATGTCATGGGCAACCTGGAGTTTCTGAGGGGCGCTCAGCTGGACGAGGAAGAACGCCTCAGTCTAGAGGATATCAAGGAAGGCGTACGCCGCATCCACGGCATCGTGGCCAGCCTGAAGGTGCTGTCGCGCTCGGACGATGAGCGTAAAGTCGCTCTGGATCTCAATCATATGGGTCAGATCGCCAGTCACCTGAGCAGCAAAGAGTGCGCCAACTGCTGTCGTCTGGAATCCAGCTGGCACCCTTCACCGATATTTGTGCTGGGCGACGAAGGTAAGGTCACCCAGGTTCTGCTCAACCTGATGCTCAACGCCTGTCAGGCCTTCACTCGACCCGATCTAGAGAAGAACTGCATTCAAGTGCGCACCTGGGTGGAAGGAACGGACGCCTGTCTGGAAATCAGCGATAACGGCCCTGGGGTTCCGGAAGAACTGCGCAGCTGCATTTTTGATGCCTTTTTTACGACTAAACCGGTCGGATCGGGCACAGGCCTGGGTCTGAGCATCTGCCAGGGAATCGTCAAATCCCTGGGCGGGCGCCTCGAACTGATGCCCTCGCAAACGGGCGCCAGCTTTCGGGTCACCCTGCCGCTGCAACAGCCTCCAAGCTCCGGCCGCAAAGCGGAGGTGTCCAGGGCAGACCGCCTCGAGGGGCTGGACTGCCTGATCATTGACGACGACCCCAAGGTCGCCAGAGTCTTACAGCGAGTGCTTTCTCGCTGCCAGACCCAAGTGGCGCTGGGCGGCGCCAAGGGCCAGGAGGTGCTGCGCCAGGAAAAGCCTTTTGACCTGATCATCTGTGATATGATGATGCCGGACGTTTCGGGGATTGAGGTTTACCGATCGGTTTCCAGCCAGCATCAGCAGCGCTTTGTCTTTGTGACCGGTGGAGTCACCCAGGAGGACGAGAACTTCGTCCGCGCTACCGGCGCGCCGCTGCTCAGCAAACCCTTCGGACCGGATAAGATCGTGGCCGCTTACGCCCAGCTTAAGACTCGAGCACGGCCCTGATCTTGAGATTGACGCTCTCCCAGTCAAAGGGCTTGGAGAGGAAGTTCTCACCGCTAAAGTCGAAACGTTCCAGCGCTTCATCCGTGTAACCGGACATGAACATCTGTTTGGCTCGGGGGCAGAGGCGCTTCAGGCGCTGGGCCAGTTCGCGACCGTTCATCCCGGGCATAATCACGTCGGTCAGCACCAGATCGACCTGAGGTCCGATTCTTTCGCACAGAAGCAGAGCCTCGCCAGCGTTGGCGGCCACTTCGACATGGTAGCCGGCGTTGGTCAGCACCCTTTTCAATACGCTGCGAAGGGCCGGTTCATCCTCGACCACCAGCAGGCTCTCGCCAGCGGCGCCGGACCGGATGCTGCGATCTCTAGGGGCGGGATTGGTATCCGGATCGAAGTTGGCGGGGAAGTAGATGTCCATGCGAGTGCCCTGGCCAGGCTGGCTTTTGACCGAGATGGCTCCCCCGCTTTGCTTCACAATCCCGTAGACGGTGGAGAGGCCCAGGCCGGTGCCCTTGCCCAGCCGTTTAGTGGTGAAGAAGGGCTCAAAGATTCGCATCTGGGTGGCCTCATCCATGCCGCAGCCAGAGTCCTGTACGCTCAGGCACACGAAGGGGCCGGCCGCCAGGCTCAGGGCCAGAGCCTGATCCTCATTCAAGTTTTGATTTGCGGTACGCACTTCCACCCGTCCGCCATCGGGCATGGCGTCGCGAGCGTTGACGGCCAAATTCATGAGGACCTGTTCCAGTTGGCCTCGGTCAGCCAGAATCGGGTGCAAGTCGGTCTCTCCGGAGAAGCTGAGCTCGACATCCTCGCCAATCAGGCGCTGCAGCATACGGGTCAGACCGGCCATCAGCTGATTGAGGTCAATGCTTTCAGGCTGCACCACCTGGCGGCGACTGAAGGTGAGGAGCTGGCGGGTGAGGCCCTCAGCGCGCTTGCCGGCTGAGCGAATCTCTTCAATGTCATCAAAGAGCGGGTCGTCCTGGCTCAATTCGGACTGGGCCAGTTCTGAGTAAGAAAGGATGACGGTTAACAGATTGTTGAAGTCGTGGGCCACACCGCCGGCCAGGCGTCCGACCGCCTCCATTCTTTGGGCCGCTCGGAGCTGCTCTTCGGTTTCGCGCTGATGAGTAAGGTCGGTGCAGACCAGGGTCAGGCCACCGTCATTCTCGCGACGAACCCGGCACCAGGCGGCGCGAGGATTGCCCTGAGCGTCCAACAAGCGCAGTTCGTGGTGCCCGACTTTGAGTTCGGCGGCATCATCGGGATGGATCACCTGGAGCAGGGGCGTGCCCAGCAGCTGCTCCGGCCTCCAGGAGAACGAGGCCACAGCCCGATTGATGAAGGTGATGCGGCCTTCGCGGTCACTGCTGAAGAGCAGATCGTCCAGACTTTCGACCAGTCCGCGAAACTTCTCTTCGCTGCGCGCCAAGGCTTCCTGGCTCTGGAGCCGCTCGCTGATGTCTTGCTGGATGGCCACGTAGTGACTGGTTTGTCCATCCTCGCCGCAAACGGGGGTGATGGTCTCTTCGATGAACAGCAGGTGACCATCCAGGTGTCGGTTGATCATCTCCCCATGCCAGACCTGACCGCGACTTAGAGTGGCCCATAGCCTGGAGTAAAACTCGTCATCATGGTGGCCGGACTTGAGCATGCCGATCGACTGTCCCAGAATCTGGCTCTGGCTGTATCCAGTGTGCTGCATGAAGGCCTGATTGACCCACTCCACCCGACCCCGGGCATCCGTGATCACGATGCCCTGGGCGGCCGCCTGCAAGGCACTGGTTTGCAATCGGCGCTGGTCCTCTAGCAGGCGGCGCTGACGAATATCCTGAACCAGCATAATGGACTGGTCGGCTTCAGCCAGCTGACAGTGGCGCACTTCCACCCAGGCCAGGGTGCCGTCCTGGCGGCGATACTGCAGCTCTTGACTCTGGCCTCCGTTCCGCAACAGGCCCCAGAGCTCTCCCTGACCTTGCAGGAGCTCGCTTTGCGAATAGCCGGTTAGCTGACACAGAGTCGGATTGACCCGCAGCAGACACATCCGGGCCGTATCCAGCAGGGCCATTCCAATCGGTGCAGCCTCGAACATGGTGCGCAGCAACTCCTCGTTGTCGCGCATTGCCCGTTCGGCCAGTTTGGCGGCGGTGATGATCTCGCTAAACAGAATCAGGCCGCCAATCTGGCCGTCGATCTCGAACCAGGGGCGAATCTCCCAGCGCACCCAGTCCACGCTGCCATCCGCGCGGGGAAACTGGTCTTCCTGGCACGACTCCACGGCGCCAGCCAGGCAACGCCTGTGAATCTCGCGCCAGCGCTCGGGCAGGTCTGGGAAAATCTTCCAGTGATTCTTGCCCACCAGATCGCTCTCAGAGAGTCGATAGTCGGCGGCAAAGCGATGGCTGACCAGCAGATAGTTCATGTCGCGATCAAACATTGCCACGGCTGCGGGCGAATGTTCCAGAAAGAGTCGCAGGCTCTGCTCGCTCTCCACCAGGCGGCGCCGGGCCGTCCAGTAGTCGGTGTAGTTCCGTCCGACCCCGAGCACACCCACCACGCTTCCCTCTTCAATGTAGGGCGTCTTGACCGTCTCCAGCAGCTCTCGGTGGCCGTCGGCAAAAGTCACCCACTCCTCGTTGCGCAGCGGACCCCCAGCCGCCAGAGCACGCAGATCGTGTTCACGGAAGAACTGGGCCAACTCGGGCGAGACCATCTCGTAGTCGGTCTTGCCCATCAAGGTGGCGTGATCTACCCCATAAAGGGAAAGAAATCGACGATTGCTTTCTAGATATTCGCCCTTCTCAGATTTCAGCCAGACCAGATCCGGAATGTTGTCCAGCATAGCTCTTAAGCGCACGCGCTCAAGCTTCAGCTCCAGCTTTTCGCGGGTGCTATTTAGCGCGAGCTGGAGGATGGCCAGCAGTGAAGGGTTTGGGCACGGAAAGGCCTGAATCTGTCCATCCTGTGAGATTTCCGCCCGCTCCCAGAAGCCCGTTTCTTGTCCGGCCGCAACCAGCCGTTGATTGAGGTCTTCGGGGCGGTCGAGGCTGTGGAGCTCTTTGAAAATTCCTAAAAGCTGGTCTATCACCCTTTAGCTATCGGCAGTCGAAGTCAAAGCAATAGATGGTAAAGTCTTACCGCGGGGCGCAAAACTCCTCTTTGCGCAATCCGCACCCGAACACGGGGGCGGCCGCGATCCCGGGCCCATCCGCGGCCAAAGCGGCCAACAGGGCCTCGGAATTCGCGTTATCTCCCTCATGACCACGAGAGCCGGTCAGTCCGCCCTGGTAGCGCAAACGACCGGATCTTGAGTAGAGCAGGGCCTGCCCCGAGGTGTAACATCCAAAGCGGCTGGTTTCCGGCAAGCCCTTGTCCAGGAAAACGCGGGATCCATCGATGCTGCGCACCCGCTCCATCATGCCGGCAGCGTCGGCCACATCCATCTGACCCGGCAGCCCGATCACAACCATCAGGTCGAAGGCCCGCGGGGATCTGAGGCGAACCTTGCGCAACTCGGCCAGGCAAGCCCGGGAGCACGGGCAACCCGGGTGCAAAAAGAGCAGCAGGATGGGGCTTCGCCTGGAAAAATGTAGTTTGCTGGCCACCGGCCAATGAGCGGGAGCCCTGGCACTGAGGGCGGGCCTGCATTCGTGGTCGGCCAGACCCAAGATGCCCAGCCAGGCCAGGCCCAACCACAGGACCCAAAGATACTTTTGTCGCCTCACGAAGCCAGCGGCAACTCGATGATGAACTTGGTGCCCTGGCCGGGCACGGAATAAAAGGAGAGCTGACCAAAGTGCTGGTCCACAATCACGCGGCGAGCCATGAGAAGCTCCTGCCCACCGCCGTGTCCGGCCGGCCTGGTGTTGAAGAAAGGATCAAACAGATTGGACTGGAGGCTCTCGGGAATGCCGACACCATCGTCTTCGATACTCAGCTCGGCAAAGTCTCCGCGGCGCAGGGTGCGGATAGTAATCAGGCCCACCGAACCTTTCTCTCGAATGGACTGGGCTGCATTGACCAGGAAGTTGAGCACAATCCGGGAGATGTCGGCACGCACGCAAGAAATGGGCGGCAGCTCCGGATCAAATTCGGTTTCTATTTTAGCCAGGTACTTCCACTCGCCGGCCGATACCGCCAGGCAGTTTTGGATAATCTCCTCAATGGGCACCGCCACCATCCCCGGCGTACCCGAATGAGCGCAGCGGCGCATGGCCTGCACAATTCGATTGACTCGACTCAGACCTTCCTGACTGGCGTCCAGCGCCTCGGGCACCTCATTGCGCAGGTAGTCCAGATCGAACTGGCCCATCTCCTCGGGCGCCCCGCCGCTTCGAAAGCAGTCGATGACTTTCCATAATTCGTCAAAGGTCTCGCGCAGGAAGGTCAGATTGTCTCCAATGAACTGCGCGGGAGTGCTGATCTCGTGGGCAATGCCGGCAGCCAGGCGACCAATCGTGGCCAGCTTGGAGGCGGAATTGAGCTGCTCCTGAGTCAGGCGCAGGCGCTTATTCAATTCGTCCAGCTCTTGTGATTGCCTGAGCAGCTCCGCGCTCTGCCGCTGCAAAGCAACGGTCAGATCGAGATTTTGCTGGGCCAGCTCGGATGTTGCGAGGATTGGTTCAAGATTCGGCAAGATAGCCTCCTGCTGTGCATTGTCGGCCCGACCCCCTGAAAGTTTAGCCTTCAGTTCTGCGAACAGCCTGTCGATAATCTATCTATGCTGCCAACCAGCGCCACGACCAAAAAGCGACTCCTGTTCATCGATGACGAGCAGGCCTGGCTCACGGTCCTACCCAAGCTTTTGAAAGACTATGATGTGAGTTGCGCCTGCGGGGCCGAGCCCGCCCTGGCGCTGTTGCGCCAGGACTGCGCCTACGACGTCATCTTCTGCGACGTGTGCATGCCAGGCATGGGAGGACGGGAACTCTTTTCCCTCTGGTCTGCCGAGCGTCCCGACACGAAAGACCTTTTTGTCTTCATGTCAGGGGGCGAGACCTTGAACGGAATCAGCAATACCCTGCTGGAGAAACCACTGCCGGTGAGTAAGCTCAGGCAATTTCTGAATCAGAGACTGCCCAACCCATGATGACAGTCGGCAGTCTGGCTGAATCCGACCGGGCCAGGGCAGCTGAACTGCTGGCCATGCGCCAGAGGACGATTTACGAACGCACCGACCGTCTTTTCGCTGGCCTGCTCATCTTCGAGTGGCTGCTGGCTATCGTATTCGCGCTCCTCATCTCCCCCCATACCTGGATCGGAGAAACCAGCAGCCTGCACATCCACGTCCTGGCAGCCGTCTTCTTGGGCGCCCTGCTGGTCAGTTTTCCTCTCTGGCTGGTACGCAACCAGCCCGGCCACTCGGCCACTCGCAACGCGGTGGCCTGCGCGCAAATGCTGATGTCCTCCCTGCTTATTCACACCAGTGGTGGACGCATCGAAACACACTTTCACATCTTTGGCTCGCTGGCGTTCTTAGGCTTCTATCGAGACTGGAAGGTCTTTGTACCGGCCACGCTGGTCATCGTCACAGACCACTGGCTTAGAGGCACGTTCTATCCTCTCTCGGTTTTTGGAGTGGCTGAACAGGGATCCTGGCGCTGGCTTGAGCACGGGGCCTGGATCGTATTCTGCGATTTCTTCCTGATTCAGAGTGCCCTGCAAAGTCAGGCAGAAATGCGTCAAATCGCCGAGCACGAAGCTCAGCTGGAGTCCAACAACCTGGCCCAACTGCGAGCAGAAAGGGAACGCTTCCGACTGGCCTTCGAAAACGCCCCGATCGGAATGGCCCTGCTGTCCCCCAACGGACGGTTTGAAAGCGTCAACGAAGTGATGAGCGACCTGGTCGGATACGGTCCGGATGAGCTTAAAGGCATGCAGATGGAGCAACTTCTGGAGGCCGGAGCCGAAATACGGGCGGAGTCCCGAGAATTTCGACTCAGCCGCAAGGGCGGCCAGGGGATCTGGGTTTTGGGCAGTCTTTCGCGCTGCGCTGAGTTCTCGATCGCGCAAATCGTGGACCTGAGCCAGCGCAAACAGGCGGAGCAAGCTTTACAGCAGGCCCAAAAGTTGGAGTCAGTGGGCCTGCTGGCGGGGGGAATCGCCCATGAAATCAATACCCCTATTCAGTATATCGGTGACAACCTGCGGTTCCTGCGGGACTCCTTCCAGGAGCTCCAGCCGGTTCTGGTGGCTCACTCAGGAGCCGAGCCCGCAAGTCTGCTGGGTGAGGAAATCCCTGAGTCGATCGAGCATTCACTGCAGGGGGTGGCTCGTGTGGCCAGCATCGTGCGTTCCATGAAAGACTACTCCCAAACCGGGGGCCGAGAAATGCTACCGGCCAACGTCAATGAACTGATCGAAAACGCGCTAATCATTTCCCGCAGCGAGTGGGAGTGTGTAGCTCGAGTGGAAACCGATCTGCAAGACGACTTGCCCGAGCCCAGCTGCGACCGAGGAGAAATGGGCCAGGTGATTTTGAATCTGCTGATCAACGCCAGTCACGCCAATCAAGAAAAATACGCGGGCACCGGGGAACTGGGCAGCATCTCGATTCGCACGCGAGGTCTGGGCCCGGAGGTAGAGATCCGAATTCAAGATAGCGGAACGGGGATCCCGCTTCACCTCAGAGAGCGTATCTTCGAGCCCTTTTTCACCACTAAAGAGGTGGGAAGAGGCACGGGTCAGGGTCTGGCGGTGGCGCAGGCCGCGATATTGCGGCACAAAGGTCGTTTGCAGCTGGACTCGGAGCCGGGTGAAGGTTCTGTTTTCTCGATTTATCTCCCCACTCTAAAAGCGGAGGTCGGCCCGTGAAGCGCCTACTTTTTGTGGATGACGAACCCAACCTGCTGGCAGGTCTGAGAAGAATGCTCCGGTCCGAGCGCAACGAATGGGAAATGGAGTTCGCCGAGGGAGGCGAGGAAGCGCTGAGCAAACTGCAGAGCCATCGCGCTGACGTGGTGATCTCAGACATGCGCATGCCGCGAATGGACGGAGCTGAGTTTCTCAATGAGGTGCAACAGCGCCAGCCCGCCACGGCTCGAATTTGCCTTTCCGGTTTTTCGGACGGTGGCCTGATCATGCGCGGTCTGGGAAGCATTCACCAGTATCTGAATAAGCCTTGTGAGTCCGGCCATCTGATCCAGACCGTGCGCAATATCTTGCAGGCGGCGGCCGGCCTGCCGGCAGAACTGCACGAGCGTCTTTGCGCCCTGAAGTGCTTGCCGGTGGCCCAACTGACACTGCAGCACCTGAAGGAGGTGCTGGCCCAGGATGCACCTTGCCTTCAGGAAGTGGGCCAGCTGGCCAACCTCGATCTGGGACTGTCCTGTCGTCTGCTACAATTGGTCCATTCCGGTTTTTTTGGCACACCACGCCATGTCGAAAGCGTTGAAGACGCCTGTCGATTGCTGGGAATCGCCAAACTGAGAAAATTGGTCGAATTGCCGGACGTGTTTTCCTCCCAAGAGTTGGACCAGCAGTGGCTTGCCCGGCTGGGTCGGGCAGCCGACCGGCTGAGTCGACGAGCTTTCAGCCTGGCCAAGGAGAACGGTCTGAGTCCGCGAGAATGCGACTACGCCCGACTGGCCGGCATTCTTTACGGATTGCCGGAACTGGCCTGCGCCGCCTGTGGCTGGCCGGAGGTGGTGAACGAATCCGGTCTATTTTTAATTCGCCTGTGGGGTCTGCCCAACCAGGTGGTGGATCCCGAACTGGCCCCGGCGGCCCAGGTCGCCCTAGCACTGGATGAAGGAGAGTACGATGCCAGCGCCACCCGGTAGAATCCTAATTATCGACGACGACCTCAACATTCTGCACGGATATCGGCGCATGCTCGGTCGACGCTACGAGGTCGAGATCGCCGAGGGACCCCGCGAGGGCCTGCAAAAAGCTCTGTCCGGTCAGCAGTACGCGGTCATCATCTGCGACCTGCATATGCCCAAAATCGACGGACTGAGCCTGATGGCCAAGGTTCGGGAACTTTCACCCCATACCGTTCGTATCATCCTGACCGGTAGTCTGGACAACTCCAATGCCCTCAACGCGATGAACGATGGCACCATCTTCCGTTACCTGACCAAGCCCTGCCGGCTGGAAGTGCTCAGCCGCTGCATTGATGAAGGTTTAACCTTCCATCGCCAGGCTTTGTTGGCCGAGCGTATGCGCGGTCAAACCCTGGTCGGACTGGCCTTGCTGATGGCCGACCTGTTCTCGGTTCAGGAACCCCAGCTGGCGGGTAGCGCTCCGCGTATTCACGCCCTGGTCAGCCAGATGACTCGACGTCTGGCCCTGCCGGACGCCTGGGAATTTGAAGTGGCCGCGGCCCTCTGCAAAATCGGACTGGTCAGCCTGCCGCCGGCCCTCAAGACCTGCCTGAGCCAGGGCCTGGAGCTGAGCTCCGCTCAAGCCGAACTGGTGGCTCAGAGCCCCCAAAGGGCGGCCAGCTACCTGGAGCCGCTAACCGATCTGGAAGAAGTGGCCCGCATGCTGGCCGGTGCCGGCAAGCCACTTCCCCCGGTAGCAGGCACATGCATGCTGGCTGCCCCGCGCTGGCTGGTCGGAGCCCAACTGCTGCGCCTGGCCAACGATTACGAACAACAGCGAGCTGTGCAGCCGAACGCTCTGGCCGCCGTTCAGGTGCTCCGTCAAAAAGCCGGCGACTACTTCCCTGAAATGTTGGAATGCCTGGTGGGGCTGGTCACCGAGGAGTGCAAGTCCAAGACCACCCTGAGCCTGGACAAACTCCGGCCCGGCATGGTGCTGGCCGAGGACCTGGTGAGCCACCGGGGCCAGATGCTGATCGCGCGTGGTCAAACCATCACTCCGGCCACGCTGGGCTTCCTGGGACATCGGCGGGAATTCGGCTTCGACCTGCCCGGAATCGCCAGCATCCAGACTGAATCCATCCCAACCCGGGCCTCAGCGGGAGCGGCTTGAATCAGCTGACCCTTTTGAGAGGGAGAGTGATCCTGAAGGTGGTTCCCTGATCAGGCTGACTGCGAAAGGCAATCTCTCCACCATAGCGCCTGATGATCGAGCGACACAACGTCAATCCCTGGCCAGTGCCCTTGCCAACCGATTTGGTGGTAAAAAAGGGTTCAAAGACTCGATTTTGATGAGACCGCGAGATACCGCAGCCGTTATCGGTCACCTGCACCTCCAACAAATCACCCTGGCTGCGAGTGCTCACGGCGATGTGCCCGTCCATATCCTGCTCCCCACCGAAGCGCTCGGAAATGGCGTCTGAGGCGTTGATCAGCAGGTTCAAAAAAACCTGACTCAACTCGCTCTGGTTGGCCAGCACTTCAGGCAGGCATTCATCCAGATTGCGTTCTACCACGGCCACGTATTTCAGTCGGTTCTGACAAAGAGTGAGAGAATTTTCCAGCAGATGATTGATGTTGGTGGGACTGAGGTCGCCCTGCCCTCGATGGGTAAATTCACGCATGGCCCCCACGATTTTAGAAATATGGCGAAGCCCGCCCTGAGTCTGATCGAGGCACAGGGGAATTTCTTCGCGTAGATAGGAAAAATCATCCGGCTCGGAGCCGGACTGAATGGATTGGATCAGCTCCTCCAGAGATTCCCGTAGAAAATTCATATTGTCCGAAATGTATTGAACCGGAGTATTGATCTCGTGGGCGATGCCGGCCGCCAACTCACCCACGCATTCCAGGTTACGCGAGAGGTTGAGCTGGATTTGCAATTGCTTCTGATGATCGATATCGGTGCAGGTTCCCACCACGCGCAGCGGCTCACCCGACTGCGAGCGAGAAACGACCTTGCCGCGCAGCAGGGTCCACAGCAGGTGACCGTCGGACTGCTTGATTCTGCATTCGTGATTGAGGACCGCGGCCGGGTCAGAGAGCATATGCTCGATGGCCTGAACAGCACCAGGCCGATCTTGCTCGTCAAATCTCTCGAACCAGTCCGCCAGTTGCTGGGCGGCCTCATCCAATCCCGTCATTTCGCGAAAGCGAGGCGAAAAGTAGACACGCTCCTCAGCCAGGTTGTAATCCCAAACGCCGTCTCCCGAGCCATCGAAGGCCAGACTCCAACGCTCTTCCAGCATCTGCTCCTGCTCCAAAGAGTCACTCAA
The DNA here is from genome assembly GCA_018266105.1 of bacterium. Lineage (GTDB taxonomy): Bacteria > Vulcanimicrobiota > Xenobia > Xenobiales > JADMJV01 > JADMJV01. Next base: position 116,687 of record JAFEBA010000081.1, read on the forward strand.
GTTGCGGTTAGCCACCAGCCACTCCACAAACTGGCGATGATTCACGATGGCGGCCCGGGTCATGAAAATCACGAACATGAGGGAGAACAGCGAGGTGAAGCGGTCCTGGGCGTCGCCCAGGGAAGCCAGGGAGAGGGCCGGCAGCCCGCACATCACCACGATGTAACCCACCTGAATGGGCAGGTGGGCGTTCAAGCCCGTGGTGGAAGCGGCCACCAGTCCGGCTGTGACCATGACCAGCAGCAGACATGGAAACTGCCCGCGATACTGGCTTTCTCCCCAGCAGCAAAAGATGCTCCAATGAAAGGCCACCAAAAAGACGCAGAGCGCATACTGCAAAACCAGCCGTGGCAATTGCTCTGCTGGAGCCGAGGTCAATCGGCGCCCGGTCAGGTAACGGGGCATCCCCACCAGGAAACTAACCAGAGTCTGGAGTTGAATGACCTCCGGGTAGCTGGTTCCCATCGCGCTGGCTCCGCCCGCAATCATGACGGCTGCGGGGTAACAAAGCCAGTTGAGGAGTCCAACCGACTGGCCCAGATGTCGGGCCCCTTGAATTCGCAGGCGGGACCAGGGACTGCTCATACCTACAAGTTTTCGGAAGTTATTAAGCGTCCTTAAGATCTTCCGAGTAATCGCTCAGGCCACGTGGGGCCAGGCTGGTACGCAGCGCGTTGAGCACGGCCGCCAGATCGATCAGTTCCTGGCCAATGGCGCCCTGCACGGGCGTGAGATAGCCGGCCGCCGCGAAAAGCATGCCCACCAGCGACAGCATGATGCCGCCCACCGCACTTTGCAGAGCCACCTGACGCAGGCGCTTGCCGATATGCAGAAACTCATCCACCTTGCGCAGGCTGCTGTCCAAAATCACCGCTCCAGCCGCCTCGCTGGTGATTTCGCTATTCTGCCCCATAGCCAGACCCACAGTGGAAGCGGTCAATGCGGGCGCATCGTTAATACCGTCGCCAAGATAGAGGCTGGGCCGCTGCTCGGTTTCCTTGCGAACGATCTCGAGTTTCTGTTCAGGAGACTGCCCGGCGTGCACTTCCGTGATGACCCCCCCCAGGCTGTGCAAGCCGACCTTCTCGGCCAGATAGTCCACCTCACGTGCCCGGTCACCCGAGACAATCATCAGCTTTTGGAAGCCGTGCCGACCGTTCAGATGCTCCAGAAAAGAGGCCGTGTCCGTGCGCGGTTGGTCGCGAAAGTGCAGGCAGGCGGCCGGCTGGCCGTCCACCAGCAAGATGGCTTCCAGGCCGGAATCCTTGGCCTCCAGGCGTGCGCTCTGCTCGGGCTCGAGCTGCTTGCGTCCGAGCAATGCGACTTGATGGCCTCCAAGGCGTCCCTGAATCCCCCGGCCCGGAGGTTCGGAAATCTGGTCTGCCTCCTGCAATGGACAGCCGGCCTGCTGAGCGGCAGTTTGAACGGCCTGAGAAAGGGGATGCCGCGAGTAACGCTCGAGGCTGGCGGCCCAACCCAGAACGCTCTGGCGGTCGAAGGGTTCCAGCACCTCGATCTCGGTCAGCTCGGGCCGGCCATAGGTCAGAGTTCCGGTCTTATCCAGAATCATCACCTTACAGCTTCCGACGCTTTCCAACGTGGCCGCATCTCGAATGATGATGCCGCGACGAGCAGCCAGAGAAATGGAGCCGATGATGGCCACCGGGATGGCGATCAAGAGAGGACAGGGGGTGGCGATCACCAGCACCGAGAGAAAACGTAAAGGATCGCCACTCCACCACCAGGCCAGTCCGGCGATCAGCAGACCCAGGGGGGTATACCAGGCACCCAGCTGGTCAGCCAGGCGCCGCATGCGCGGACGGCGCTGCTGAGAATCTTGCATGACGCGCATGATCTTGGCGTAACGGGAGTCCTGAGGCAGCTTCTCGGTGCGGATGACCAGGGAGGTATCCCCGTTGATGGAGCCGGAAAGCACCTGAGAGCCAGGCACCTTGGAACTCTCATAGGGCTCTCCGGTGAGGTAAGCCTCGTTGACCCTGCCGTAGCCCTCCACCACCAGGCCGTCCACAGGCACGGCCTGGTGAGGGAGAACGACCAGCAGGTCGCCCAGAGCGATCTGATCCAGCCCGATTTCCTCCATTTTGCCGTCACGCTTGCGCTGGGCCTTGTTGGGAAGACGCGAGGCCAGCGCGCGAAGCACCGAAGAAGCTCGCCCCAGGGCGTATTCTTCAAGGGCGCCACCGCCGGAGAGCATCAAGACCACCACCGCCCCGGCCAGATACTGGTGCAGGGCCAGGGAGCTGACTATGGAGATGCCGGCCAGCAGATCCGAACCAAACTCTCCTTTCAGGGCTTTGCGGAGCAAATCCCAGAGCAGGGGCAAGCCGCCCAGAACGATCACGAAGATCAGCGGAACGTCGCGGACCAGCGGGGCCAGCCAGGAACACAGGCCGTGCACGACCAGTCCAAGAGCCGCCACCAAGGCGATCAGGGCTTGCTGACTCATCTGTCTCCTAACTTAGAACAAAGTGTCGTACACCCTGTATCTCACGCGCCAGTTCGCCACGGAAGTCGGGATGAGCCAGTTGAATCAGGCGTTCAGCCCTTTGCCGCAGATTCAGTCCGTGCAAATTGACGGCTCCAAACTCAGTCACCACCCACTGCACATGGCCGCGACTGGTGACCACTCCCGCGCCGGGCTTAAGAGAAGTCACAATGCGCGAGAGCCGACCGCGGGCGGCGGTGGCGGGTAGCGCCAGAATCCCCTTGCCGCCGGGCGAGAGCACGGCACCGCGCAGAAAGTCCATCTGTCCCCCTATACCCGAGTAGATATCGTATCCGATGGAGTCGGCGCAGACCTGGCCGGAGAGGTCGATTTCCAAAGCCGAGTTAATCGCACAGACCCTCGGATTTTTACGAATTAAAGTGGTGTCATTGGTGCGATCGCAGGGGTGGAATTCCACCAGTGGATTGTCGTGCACGAAGTCAAACACGGCCTGCGTGCCGTTGACAAAGCTTGTCACGGTTCGATTCGGATGAACCGCCTTCTGCCGATTGGTAATGACACCGCTCTTGAGCAGAGGCAGCAGTCCATCCGAAAACATCTCGGTATGCACGCCCAGGTCATTTTTGTCGCCCAGGCGGGCCAAAACGGCATCCGGGATGGCGCCGATTCCCATCTGCAGGGTAGCGCCATCGGTCACCAGGTCAGCCACCAGCTGGCCAATCGCCTGCTCCGCCGGACCCGACTCGGCCGGGGCGCTCTCGGGCAAAGGCCGGTCCACCACACAATAGGCCTTCAGGCGACTGAGAGGAACCACCCCGTTGCCGTGGGTGCGTGGCATCCGATGATTGATGACCGCCAGCAAACAGCCGGCGTGCATGGATGCGGACAGGGCCGTGTCCACCGAGGTGCCCAGGCTGCAGTTGCCGTGCTGGTCGGGCGGCGAGAGCTGCAGCAAAGCGCAGTCCAGAGGGATGGCACCGCCGCTAAAGAGGCCGGGGATGTCCGAGAGAAAGGTCGGGATATAGTCGGCTCTGCCTTCCCGAATGGCCTGGCGCAAACCGGGACCGGTAAAGAGAGAATTGGAAAAGATCCTGCCGGCGAATTCCGGGTGAGCGAAGGGCATTTCTCCGTGCAAATGCAGATGGTAAAGCTGCACATCCTTCAGGTCGTCGCGCTCGCAGAGCGCTTGCAGGAGTTCGCTGGGGGTTGCGGCCGCTCCGTGCACAAACAGGCGCTGACCGCTCTGGACATGTTGAATAACTTCGGCGGCCGAGACCGCCTGCTCTTGCCAATGTTTCATGGGGCCAGCCTAGACCCTGAGCCAGGGTCGGAATATGATCTGGCTCAGGTTCGGTGAGGCCACTCTTATGATCTGGATCATCTTCGGCGAATTGGGAATGACCTATTCTGAAAGGGCTATGAACGATCAAGAAATGCCCTACAACGATATTGTTTTCGACGCGACCAGCCCCAAGCGAGAACTGGCCCGCATGCGCGATGAATTGAAGGTGCAGATGCATCTGGCCCGAGCCGAGCTGAAAACGCAGTGGGAGGACCTGGAGAAGCAGTGGACCTTGCTCCAGTCTCGCCTGAGCGTGCTTGAAGTGGCAGGCAACGAGTCCAAGCAGGGGATCGGGTCTGCAGTTCAGGACTTGAGCAAGGAGCTCAAGCTGGGATATCTGCGCATGCGAGATGCGCTGGCCCGAGTGTAGCCTCGAAGGCCACATATGATCTGGATCATAGCCTGACCTTGCCGACTGCTTCAGGATCAGGCTATGAAGCTCTCAACCCCCCTGATTTATACGCTCCTGGCCCTGACTCTGGTGCCTGGCAGGTTGGCCATCGGCGCCAACTCCCCAGGCCCGGACACAGGCAATCCCGACCGCGGCGCGTTCATTTTTGCGGCCTACTGCGCCTCCTGCCACGGCGATTCAGGGCAAGGGGACGGTCCTATGGCCCCGAGATTGATGCGCGACTTTAATGTTAAACCGGCCGATTTGACCCAGACCAGCTGGCAAAACAGCCGGAGCAACAAGGAAATGGTCCAGATCATACGCCAGGGCGGGCGCAGTGTTCACCGCACGGCCTTTATGCCGGCCTGGGCCTCGACCCTGGATCCTCAGCAAACCTACGACCTGGTCGCCTTCATCCGCGAACTGGGCAAGCCCGCGGCCACTGGATACATGCCGGCGGCCACCTTGGGCCTGCAGCAGAAGCTGGAGCTGGGACGGGTGATTTACACGCTGCAGTGCACCGCCTGTCACGGTCCCCGGGGCAAGGGCGACGGCCCGACCTCGCTGGATAAACACCCACCGGATCTCTCCCGCCCGGATGCCTTCCGCACCAAGACGGATGAGGATCTGGAGGGCTGGGCGGAGTCTGGCATCTATCACGCCGGGGTGCCGATCGATCCGGACGCCAGCCGGTGGTGGCACGGCCCCCTGAACAAAGATGAGATGCCCGCCTTGATCCTCTATCTCAGGAGCCTTTCGCTTCACTGAAGCCTGGCTTGCAATTCGGCTACAGGCGTTAACATTCGGTAGGAAAACTTTAACTTTTCTTTAACATCCCGGGGACTGGCGTAGGTTGTCTGTAGGACGCCTGAGCGAACCCGAGGACGGTAGATGCGCAATCGAAATCTGGAGCAGCCTGAGCGGATCAGAGTCGAGTCCATGCTGATCGTTGTTTTTACGCGTCAGTTGAGCTCCATGCTGACCAGCAGTGTCCCCATTCTCCAGTCACTAGAGACTTTGTCCGAACAGCCGGAGGATCCGGTCTTCGGCGAAGTGATCGACTCATGCGCCGACAAACTCCAGCAGGGCGTCAGTTTTTCCGCGGCCATCTCGCGCTTCCCGCTGATTTTTCCACCCATCTATCAGACCATGGTGCAGATCGGCGAACGCACGGGTTCTCTGGATGAGTCGCTCAGTCGTCTGGCCCTCTGGCTGGAGCGCGACGTAGCTCTCCGCCAGCGTATCCGGGGAGCCCTGACCTATCCGGGCTTTGTGATTGTGCTGGCGTCGCTGATGGCGCTCACGGTCTTCTATACGATCATGCCCACTTTTGTTTCGATCTTTGAGGACATGCAGGTGGAACTGCCGATCATCACTCAGATTATGCTCGGCCTCACGCGAGCACTACGAAATCCACCGGCCGTTCTTTGCATGCTGGCAGCAGCAATGGCGGCCTGGACAGCCTTCCAGGGCTGGAGAAAGAGCCCAAGCGGCTCGCTCCAGTTCTATCGCCTGTGCAAGAGCATTCCCCTGATCGGATCCATGCTGGTGTTCGGCGGAGTGGCTCGCTACTGCTCGGCCATGGAGGCCTTACTCGTTTCGGGAACCACCCTGACTTCGGCTCTGCGCATGGCCGGCAATGCCTGTGGTGACCCCCTGCTGCAGGCCGATTCCGCCGCCATGGTCCAGTCCGTCAGCGACGGTAACCTGCTGGCCGAACACCTGAGCAAAAGAGACGACATTTACCCGTCCACCTTGCGCGGCATGCTCAGCATCGGCGAGGAGACCTCGACTCTACCCGAGATGTTTGGGCGCACCGCCACCTACTACGAGCTGGAAATGAACTTTAAGGTGGAGGCGCTGGGGGCGGCCCTGGAGCCTCTCATGCTGGGGGTGGTGGCGCTGGTCGTGGCCACCGTGATTCTCTCGATCTTCCTACCGCTCTACTCCTCGCTGGGACAGCTGGCCTGATGAAAGCGCGCCGGGGGGGATTGACGCTGATCGAGTGCCTGGTGGCCATCTTTATCATTACCTTCGCCATCTTGATTATGGCCGCTCTCTTCCGCAGCGCTCTGGAGGGGGCCCGACGAGCCAACAAAATCGCAGTGGGCACCACCGTCGCCAGCAAGGTCATGGCCGAGGTCATCTACCGTGCTCAGGAGCCGGGTGGATTCGCCAGCTGGACGGCGGTGGACGGTCTGCAGAGGCAGGACACGCAGTTTCCAGACTTTGTCTATCGCATCGATTCAGAATTTCAAACCCAGTATTCGCCCTGCAGCCAGAGTGAGCTACGCTATCCAGTCGGCCAGCAGCGTCTGCTCTCAAAGTCCCTGCGCGAAGTTCGGGTGCGAGTCAGCTGGTCACCCTACGGAGCCCGGGACGTAGTCAACCTGGTCAGCCTGGTCGGGGCTCCCCCGGTGGTCCTGCAGAAGGTGGGCATCAATGAATCCATTCCCAGTCCCATGGCGGGCTCGGGCAGCACCAGCCTGACCGTTTACGCAAAAGACCCTATCGGGACCGTGATTCCAGACCTTTTCTATGACTGGAGTCTATCGCCCGAGACGGGCAATGGGGAACTGGTCATCGCTCGCGATGGTCGCAGCGCCACCCTCACCAACCGCATCTACGACCAGGACCTGGGCTACATTACGGCCCCGGGCACAGCCCAGTTGCAGCTCCGCTCAAGCCTGGCCGGAGTGCAACAGTCGGACAATACGGGGGTGGACTTCGGCCCATGAAACGAGCCAAGACTGGATTCAGTTTGCTGGAGGCTCTGCTGAGCCTCTCCTTGATGTCGGTCTTGCTGGGCGTGGTGGCCAGCCTGATGCACGATACATCGGCCCTGCTGCGCCAGGCCGGCAAGGGAGATATGCTTCCTTTGCAGACGGCACTGGAGCTGATGTCCACCGATCTGCGGGCGGCCTACAAGATCAACCGGGTCGATGCCTCCGGCCTGGAATTGCTCAAGATCGATAGCGCCGATACAAGCCGTCTCCCCAACCCGATTCCCGTCCCTCCGCCCGCCTCATTTAGCCTGCACGCAGCGGCTTCCAGCCGCAAGATACGCTACTATCAACTGAACGGGGTGCTGCACAGCGAACTGACCTATCCCAACGGAGACACCGAAGACTACGAGGCGGTGGGCGGCATTGACGGCCTCGACGCCAGTTTGCTGGAGCGAGGGCTGGTGGAAATTTCGGTGTCGCACCAGGACAACAACTCCAACCCGGTCAAGGTCATCAGCCTCACCACTCGGGTGGTCTTGCACCTTCCTGCGCAGGTGGTGCCATGAAGCTGCGGCGCCGGGCATTTATGCTCATCATGGCTCTCTTCATGGTGACCTTCATTGCCGTGCTGGCACTGGCCTTCTTAGGAACAGGGGCCGCCGCCTTCCAGGGTGCCCAGGCCACCCGACTGGAGCAACAGGCGCTGGCTCTGGCCTATTCGGGAATCGAGGACGCTCGCGTCAAACTGGAGCGAGACCCGCTGTTTCCGCCTTCGGCTGGCGAAGAAACGAAATTCTACAGCTACAGCGAGACGGTGCGCGACCTGACATCCGGACCCGTGGTCGGCAGCTTTGAGGTGACGGTCGACCAGACTTATCAGGATTCCCCTTATTTTTTGATTCGGCTGCTGTCCATTGGTCGGATTCCAAACTCGGGCAAGGAAATCAAGAAGTCGGTCAAGGTGGAGATCGACATCAGCCCCAATGACCGCCGCGTCGGTCACGAGACCGATCCCAATCCGAATTTCTATCGTATTGTGCAGTGCAGCGAGGAGGGCCAGCTATGAATCCAAGGAGGAGGGGCCTGACCCTGGCCGAGTTGCTGGTGGTCATCAGCTTGATCTTGCTGGGCTTGAGTGTGGTGGTGGTCAATCTCCATCGTCGGCCCGCGGGCGCGCAAGGTTCGATGGGTCTGGCCAAGCAACTGGTGGCCGAGCTTCGCGGCGTGCGCAGCAAGGCCAGAAGCACAGGTTCACCTCGAGCCTTATGCATCCCCAGCAATGGCGGCGTCACACCCTGCTCTCAGAGCTACTATTTGTTGCACGGCCACGGCAAAACCGCCCCCCGACTGGTGGTGGATACCAGCCGCGACTTCCCCGACACCTATCTGTTCGTGGGAATCTGCACCCCCAGCACAATCGGAAGCTCGAACCTCAATCCCCCCGCCTTCATGGTGGCCAGCTGGCTCAACCCTGTCATTCGCGACTTCGTACTGACCTTCACTTCGGATGGCAAATTCTATACCAATGATCTGCCCCACGACTCGGCCGGAAACACCTATGTGGTGGTCAGCGATGGACTGGGCTACGTGAGCGCCTCCGCTCCCAGCGGCACCGCCACCATGGGGTCCTCCCCTCCACCTTACTTCAGCCTGACCCGGGCCAACCAGCCCTGGATCGTAAAAATAAGCTCCAGTGGGGCCATCGGTCTCAGCCAGGACTTCGGCAATTCCGGCAGCACGGTGGCCATCAGCAACAGTCAACCCTCCGCACCCTCGACGGCCCCCGCCCCACCCGTGGTGCGCACCATTGCCACCACCGCTCCCGTCATCGAGGATATCGTCTCCCAGCCAGCCGCCAATCCGGCTTACAATCCGCCTTTCGAGACCACCGTTCCACCCGACGGGCGCGTGTCGCTGACACTGATGGCCTATGATGTGGACGGCGACGACCTGACTTACAACTTCAGTTCGGTCGGTGAAGATACGCCAGAACCAGGGAACTTCACCTATCCCAACGGGATCCGAACCCTCCAGTATCCCAACAACGGGGCCCAGGGTCAGGCCAAAGTGGATTGGGTGCCGCCCGCCACGGCCGTGACCGGGGACAGGTTTGACCTGAACGCGGTGGTCACGGATGAGACCGGTCTCAGCGTGACCTCCACCGGACGGGTCACGGTGGAGGTCAACGTCAAGGTGATTCAGGCGGGCACCATCGCCTACGATAGCAACGGCGATATTTACAGGATGCGTGGCGATGGCACAACCCCCAAACGCCTGGGACCCGGACAGTGGCCCTCGCTTTCGCCCGACGGTTTACGCATCGCCTTTGTTTGGAACAAGCTTCAGACCTACACTCCGCCTGGCGGTGGAGCGCCCGTGAGCGAGAGCGTCAAGCGCATCTGGACCATGAACTCGGACGGCTCCAACCTGCAACGCGTCACCAAAGCGGACAATAGCAATCTGGCCAACTGGAACGCCACCCGCAACACCAATGACGATTGCCCCTGCTGGTCCCCAGACGGAACCAAAATCGTCTTCGCCCGAACCAGCAACGGCGCTCCGTCTTCCACCAAACTGCAGATCGTGAACGCCAACGGAAGCTGGGTCAAAAAGGACCTGACCACGGGCACGGCACCCAGTTGGTCCGGGGTCGATCCGGGCGACGGCATGGTCATTGCTTATCACGATACCTCCACCGGGAAAATGGCCAGAATCAAGCCGGACGGTTCGGCCTCGCTGCAGCTTATCGCCGGTAACATGCCGGTCTGGCGTCGGGATGGGGCCGGTTTGCTCTACCTGAGCGGTGGCAACTTAAATGAGTGCAAGCCCGACGGTAGCGCCAATAACCTCAAATGCACCGGACCCATCGGGCGTGTCGCCATCAACCCGAAGGGCACCGAGTTTGTGGGAGTGGCCGGTTCATGGCCCGACCTGTATCAGGATCCCGGGCTGGCCGCGCCAGCCACAGTCAACACCTTCCGCCCCATCACCGCCGTGTTTCCCTTCGACGGCATTCTCAGCTGGAGTGCGGGCCGCTAGTGCCTCAGTTCCGCTTCAAAGTCCTGACCCCTGACGGCAAGCTGCGTAAAGGCAGCCTGACCAGCGCCAGCCTGGAAGACGCTCGCCATCAGATCGAGCAGACCGGGCTGAGCGTGGTGGAACTGAGCCCGGTGGAGGTCGTCACGGCTGGCCCAGTGGCCAGAGCCACCCGGCCCAACCGTTGGACCCGACATCTGGTTGGCTATCCGATGGCCGCCTGCCTGGCCGGTCTGGGGCTGCTCTGGGGCCTGGCCGACTGGAAGGCACAGGCTCACCGTCCGGCCCGTCCAGCCCCGGCCCGAGACGCCACCAAAATGGCGGAAGAGTGCAAGTTTTCCGGGCACTTTGAGGGCCGGGTAGAAGGCGGCGCGGTGCCGCCACGGGCCGTGCTGGTGCTGCAATTCCCAGAAGTGCCCTACCAGGTCAGCCAGCCCTGGTCTCAGGGCCCCAACTTTCGCTGCGACATCGCATTTCAGGCGGCACGCAAGCCGAGTCGCTGCCTGGCGCGATTGCTTCAAGGTCAGATGGTGCTGGCGGAGACTCAAATCCAACCTTTGCAGGAAGGTAAAACCGAGTTTCTCCTCCACCTGGCCGTCGGCGAGCGGCAACCCTAGGGAAGGATTCGCAGCTCTTAACCTGAATAGTGAACAAATGGATCTAGGGGAACTTTCTGGCCTGCTCCAGCCGGAGCAGAAGATTATTGTCCTCTATCGCGCGGGGGGTCAGTGGCAGACCTCGGCAAACGATACGGATTGGGATTTCTCCAGCGGGACGGCCCGTTTGGCCCTGATTCAGGAAGTCGACCGGCGGGGCCAGCCGGTCATTATTATGGACGCGCACAAAGACGAGCGCTTTTTAAATTGTGCACCCGCACCGTTTCGCTCCGCCATCTGTTGCCCGATCTCCTCGCTGGGGTTGTTACTGGTCGAAGACCGCGCCAATCCTCGCGCCTTCAGTTTCGACCAGCAGCACACCTGGGCCGCTCGCGCCCAGCAGCTGACCGAGTCGCTCAAGCCAGAGCCGGAGCCTCGACGCGACCTGACCAAACCGCTGGCCCTGGCCGGCCTGACCTTGTGTTTGGTGAGCGTCCCGTTCTTGTTTGGCGGCACTCCAGCTCGCCCTCAGCCTCGCCCGCAAATTCCCGTCCTCTCACGAGAGCAGGCAACCGCCGCGACGGTGGCGGAAAGCTACCTGGCGGGCCTGCGCACAGGAAATCTAACCGGATCTTATCGACTCTTAAGCTCCGATCTACAGAAAAGACTGAGCGAACCTCGATATCTTCGTCAGACCGAGAGCTGGCTGGCCGTCAATGACCGGGCCTGGAGCTTGAAGTATCGCCAGGTGAAAATGCTTCAGGCGGGTCCCAGTAAATGTCTGGTTCAGGTGGTGCCGATTGGGCAGGCTGCTCAAAAGGAGTCCTGGACCTGGGAGCTGCTGAAAGAAGAAGAAGGCTGGCGCCTGAAAACGCTTCCAGGAGGGGAATCGTGAGATTGAGACGGCGCGGCGTATCTTTCTTGCTGGAGACAATCGTCACCCTGGGCCTGTTTGCGGCCGCACTGCTGGTCACCATGGGGATCATCACCGGAGTATCGCAGAGCTCCAGCCAGTCGCGAGAATATACCCTGGCCCGGGACACGGCCCGCCAGGCGATGGAGCAGCAACGGGTGCTGCCCTACGCTTCCATCGGCTCGCCACCGACCCCGCCCTACCTGGTGGTCGTGCCTTTTATCAACAACGGTCAGACTTCCAATCTCGACTTCACCGTCACCATCACCGTCACCGAACCTGCTCCGGGGAAGTACAAGGACATTCTAGTTACAGTCGGATGGAAACACGGCGACCTGCCCCGTCAGATTCAACTGGAAACCAGTGCCTCCAATGTCTAGAGCCAGAGGTTTTACTCTGCTGGAGGCGGTGGTGGCCCTGGCCGTGGCGGGACTGCTGATGGCCGGTCTAAGCAGTCTGTTGCTGTATGCGGTGCGAAGTTTGCGCCACTTCACCACCTACAATGGCGTTCAGCAGCAACTGATTCTGGCCACCCGCTCCCTCCATGAGGATCTGAGTCTCTCCAATACCGCCAGCATGGTTCTGGGCGTGCCCGATTCCTGCATCCTGGGCTCCCCCTACGATCTGCGGGATGTGCTCAATCACGACCGTTTTGTGTTTGTGGGAGCGGACCTGGCTTTCCGCAGCTGGATTTGCTTCTACCGAACGGCCAGCGGGGAACTGCATCGAGCCGAGCAGAGCATGGGCGGCAGCTATTCGGTGAGCGCGATTCCAGTCGGCACCCGGCCCTTGCTGGCCACCTTCACAGCCCTGGGAGGTACGCGAAATCACATTGTGGCTCGCAACCTGACCCTGTTCAAGGTCGATCCCACCACCACCGCCGCCACCGTGCAGTTGAGCCTGCGCGTCACCGAAAACATAGATTCAACTCGCGTCACCGAATTGCGCACCACCACCCAGGTGCGGGTGCGAAACTAGCCTCCGTCGCGTGCCACGCCTTCGATGAGAATCAAACTTCAGGGCACGCGACTCCGTGGGTCCCT
>JAFEBA010000082.1:0-65285 GCA_018266105.1 bacterium
TGGGATTTTCCAGCGAAGCCCTGGATCTCGTTGCTGGTTTCGGTGCCCTGGCCGCTTACCTGGCTCACAAAGGCAGCCGTTGGTGGAAGCTGCCGCCAGCTCTGGCAGCCGGAGCAGCCTGGTTCCATCGCGACCCCCATCGCGAAGTTCTGAGCACCGAGAAAGTCGCCTACGCCGCCAGCGATGGACAGGTGATGAAAGTGGATACCGTCCGCCACCCGCGTCTGGGCGACCAGGATTGGGTGCGAGTGGCCACCTTCCTTTCCCCTCTGGACGTGCACATCAACCGCTCACCCATTGCGGGCAAGGTCATTGACCGCTGGGACGAGCCTGGCGGCTTCTTACCCGCCTTCCAGGACGAATCCGAACTGAACGCTTCCCGCTATGTGGTGGTGGAAGGGCTACATGGCCCGGTGGCGGTGGCCCAGCGTGCCGGATTCCTGGCCCGCCGCATCATTACCTGGCCCACCCGGGGCGAGCTGCTGGCCCAGGGCGAGCGCTACGGACTGATCCGCTTTGGCTCGCGCACCGATATTCTCTTCCCGGCTGACCGGGTTGAGGTGATTGTGCGCGCCGGAGACAAACTGGCGGCCGGCCAAACGATCGTCGCACGCTATCTGTGAACTATCCGGAGAAACCGGAGTTATCCGCGCTGCAGGCCTACCAGGCCGAGGTTTGTCGCCAGCGAGGCTGGGATCAGGCTTCGGACCTGGAGGTCTTCTTGCTCTTCACCGAGGAAGTAGGCGAGCTGGCCAAAGCCATTCGGCAGCGGCGCTCGCTATTCGACCAGAATAAGCAGCCCAAGGAAGACAACGTGGCTGAGGAACTGGCGGACGTCTTCAGCTACCTGCTCGATTTGTCTCAACGCCTGGGCGTCGATCTGGAACAGGCCTATCGCGCCAAAGAAGATGTCAATCGCGCCCGTGAATGGGGTTCAGTCGAAGGTTAGCTCTACAGGGGCGCGGCGTCGCGCATCTCCAACTGGCGTCGGCGCCACCAGATCAGCGGACCAGAAAGCAGATACATCACGGCCAGAGTCCAGATGGTCACGTAAAACCGATACCAACTGATGAGCGGCAACGTGAGCAACATCCAGATTGGCAGCTCGGAAAATCGAGTGTACTTAGGGTAAGGAAGCGGCGAGACCATCAATCCCGCCAGTATTGCCGCCAAAAGCGCGCCCGGCCAGCAAGCCAGCTGCGGACAGGTTAAATAGAGCACCGAAAGCAGAGTGGCCACAGCGGTGGTGGGCAGACCGTAGAACTCTCCCACCAGCTTGGGCCCTACATTGAATCGAGCCAACCGCCAACCGCCGCAGAGCCCGAACCAGCAGGCCAGCGGCGCCACCACCCAGAGCGGCAGGTGGGGGGCGAACCAGCCGTAGACAAAAACGCCGCCGCCTACCGCAAAAGAAGTCATGTCCGCCAGGGAATCAAGCTGGGCGCCAAACTCAGAAGCAACCTGCCAGCGTCGGGCCAGAAAGCCGTCGGCCGCATCCCAAACCACACTACCCATCAAACAGAGAGCGGCAGCCGTGAGGCAGCCGTGGGTCGACAAGAAGACGGTGGCCATGCCAAGCACCAGGTTCAGCGAAGTGCATCCATTAACGATCAACGATTGAGACCGACGTGATAAGGCCAAAGCAGGCTCCCTGATCAGTTTTTAGCGACAATCCCAACCTGATGAGTAATCGCATAGACGGTGGAACTGAGGGGCACCCCGCCAAGCGCCAGCTGGCGCCGGGCATCGGCGATGGCCACGGCCGTCAGCGTGATTTCCCAGGTGGGAGGGCCCTTCAGAACTCGGAACTGAAGCAGATTACTGGCCACCACGCGTTTGTCGGGTTGCCGCCAAAAGCTGGTGGGAGTTTCAATCTCAGAACCTTTGAGCCAGTTGGCCGGGACGGCCGGGAGTCCTCCTGGGGCGGCGGGTGGGGCTGCTTCCTCCTTACGCACCAACCACTTGAAGGGGCATTGGTCCTCGTAGCCCTGCGAGTCTGCCGCGAACACCTGAGGCGGCACGGTGGTGGAGACAGCCAGATAATAGGTGACCAAGCGATCCATCAGCGGCTGACCCTGGGAGTCCAGCTTGAGCAGTTCCTCATCCGGGGAAGGCAGGACCAGGGCCAGCCCATCTCCACTGGCAAGCGCTCCGGCACCGGCCTGCACCGGACCATAAGCGGACTGCGGAGACTGTCTGCCGGCATTGGCGAGATCTCGCGTGAGAACCGCCTCGGCCTTGAGCAATTCGCGCACCGCCTGGTCTCGGGCCGATGTCCGCTGCCAGATCCGGCCGACCTGCCTCAGGGCTAACATGGAGATGACGGACAGCAACGAAAAGAGACCCAAGGCGGCCAGCAACTCCATCAGGGAGAATCCTTTACGGCTTCGAGACATAGCGCAACGCCTCTGTATAAAGCCGACCATAGCCCTGGCGGGCCTCGGCCCCACCCCACCAGCTGACTCGCAGTCGACAGAGCTTGAGATTGGGCATAGCCGCGTCGCTTACATCAGAAGCATAGTAGGCGGCCGCGTAGTCGGTGTTTCCAACCTTGGCCTGCTTCTGCTGGTAGGGCGCAGTTGGGCTGTTGGCCGCCCAAATCGGGGCGGACGAGTCCGCCTGGGCTCCGTAAATCTCCTCCTCCAGCCATTGATGACAAAGGCTCTGGGCGGCTGTCAGGTCGGTTGACTTTTGATTTCCTGAAAGAGCGGTCAAGCCTAGCCCCACCAGAGTCAACACCACGATCACCGACAGGGCAAGAGCCAGCAGCACTTCCGCCAGAGTATATGCTCGAGACCTCACGAGCTCGGTTTTCACCGTTGGCAGCCAGGAACCTTGGCGCGCACTTGGAAGTGGCGCCGACCATGATGTGGAGCCGATGCCTTCTGACCTTGCTGGCCTGTACCCAGCTCAGCCTGGTCGCCATGCAACGCTACCGCCAGCCGGACCGGACCTACGTGCCCAAAGAGGCACCCGAGGGCGTCTCCCTGCTGGTGGATCGCATCGCCAATTCCAAATATGGCCTGTTAGGCCCGATCCCAGGCAAAGCTTCGGCAGCTCAAGCCCCGATGGAAGAAGTCCCGGCTCAGGGCATCCCGCTGGACCAGATCCTGATCGAGCAAACCACTCCACAGCCCCTGCCTGCATCCGACCAGTCCGAAGCTCCCCCATGGCTCTGGCCGGTTATCCAGGAAGAGTCTCAGGTGCGAGGTCTTGATCCACTGCTGATCGAGTCCATGATCCGTCAGGAGTCGGGCTTTCGGCCGGACGCTGTGTCTCCCGCCGGAGCCCAGGGGCTCATGCAGTTAATGCCCGAAACCGCCCAACTGGTGGGTGTGAGCGACCCCTTTGACGCCAAACAAAATGTGGCCGGCGGCAGCCAGTACATGGCCTGGCAAATGCAAGACTTCGGTGGCGATCTGAGCCTGGCTCTGGCGGCCTACAACGCCGGTCCAGCAGCCGTGAGACGCTGGGGAGGCATCCCTCCTTACGGTGAAACCAATAACTATGTGCGCAGCGTGCTGGAGGACTATCACCGCAAGACGCAAACCGCACCCATGACGAGTTCAAACGAACTGCAGGGTTATTCCCGCTGATTGCAGGGTAAACTGACCCGCCTAAACTTGAGAATTGAGGTTCCATGATGTCTGAAGACGTCATTCCGATGACCGAAGAAGGTCACAAAATGTATCAGGACAAGCTCGAGCGTCTGCGCACCGTGGTGCGCTCCGAAGTCGCCGAGCGCATTCGCCAGGCCAAAGAGTTCGGCGATATCTCGGATAACGCTGAATACGAATCGGCCAAGTCCGATCAGGCCTTCGTGGAAGGTGAAATCATCCAGCTCGAGCGCCTGCTCTCGCGCGCCAAGATCATTGACCGCAATGAGCTGCCCACCGACGAAGTCAACCTGGGTAGCACCATCGAGCTTCAAGAAGTCAACACCAAGCGCAAGCACACGGTCACTATCGTGGGCACCAATGAGGCCGACATCGAAAAGGGCCGTATCTCCAACGAATCCCCCGTGGGTCGGGCCATCTTGAATCAGAAAAAGGGCGAAGTGGTCGAGGTCAAAACCCCCTCGGGCATCGCTAAATATAAGATCGTCAAGATCAAAACCACCCTCTAGTGCTCCACCAGGGCCAATGCGAGGCCTGCCGTAAAGACGCTCCCCGGGCCACGCCTGAGGAGCGTTCTTTATGGGGCCAAGAAATTCCGCACTGGACGGTGGTCCAGGAACATGGCGTGGATATTTTGGAGAGAGTTTTTACCTTCGCCAATTTTACCCAGGCTTTGGAATTCACTTTGCGAGTGGGACGTATGGCCGACGAGCAGCGGCATCACCCATCTCTCCTGACCGAATGGGCTCGAGTCAGAGTCCGCTGGTGGACCCATGCCATCGGCGGACTGCATCTCAATGACTATATTTGCGCTGCCAAAACGGAATTACTCTATGAATAAAGCCTGGCTTCTGCTTTGCCTGACCCTGCCGGTCCAGGCTCAAGATCTGGAACTGCGCCAGAATGGCAAGCCGATGTCTTCCATTTCCCTGGCCCAGCTCAAGAAACTGGCCCCCCCAGTCAGCTTAAAGCTGGACAAGGGAGCGCACAATTACTGGGTGGTGCCCGTGAAACCGCTGCTGGATAGGGCCTACCAAAGTCCGGACTACGGTGAGGACATCAGCTTTGTCTTCATCTGCAAAGATGGCTACCGCTCACCCGTCAAAGCCGAGGACCTCAAGAAATTCCCCGCCTACCTGGCCTTCGCCAGCTCCGACGATAAGCCGTTCGAGCTCAACAAGAAGACCCTGGGCCCATTCTATCTGGTCTGGGACACTGAAAAATACCCCCAGCGCAAAACCGAGGGCAACTGGCCTTTTCAGGTCACGGCCATTGAGCGCATCAAGTTCTCTCAGGTGTATTCCAGAGTTCTGCCACCGCCCAAAAGCTCTCCTCAGGTCCAGCACGGCTTCGCCGTCTTTCGAAAAAACTGCCTGAGCTGCCACCAGATCAACGGCCAGGGTGGCGCCATGGCCATCGATCTCAATTCGCCGCTCAGTGTCACCGAGTACATCAAGAAGCCCTACCTGCTGAAAATCATCGACAACCCTCAAAGCGTGCGCGCTCGAGCCACCATGCCCGGCCTGGATGTTGCTCTCAAAGGCCGCCAACAGGCTATCTCCGATATCGTGGCCTACCTGGAAGCCAAGGCCGCCCAACGGCGCCAGAAATCAAAGCCTACGAAGCCAGGCAAGTAGCTCGACGTGGGCCGTCTGCGGAAAGAAGTCGCAGGCGACGGCCTTTTCCAGCCGGTAAACCGACCTGAGCTGGCCCAGCTCCGCCACGAAGCGCTCAGGATTGCAGGAAACATAGAAGACCTCCCGGGGCCCGGACTCGATTAGCCGCTGCACCAGGCGAGGATGACAGCCGCTGCGAGGCGGATCCACGATGGCTGCTTCGAAACCACCCCAATCCTGCCAATCTTCGGCGGCACAGACATGAAACTCGGCGGACCGACCCATTTCCTGAGCGCAACGCCGAGCGTCCAGAATAGCCGGCTCGACGTTCTCCACTCCCACCAGACGACATTCGACAGGAGCCACGTAGAGTCCGATGCTTCCAATGCCACAGTAAAGGTCCAACAGGCTGGAGGGAGCTCCTAGCCAGGCCCTCAACTGCTCCAGGAGCAAACGATAGGCAGGCGGATTGCTTTGAAAAAAAGAACGCCAGCCCAGGCGAAAATTCAGACTCCCGAGGCGCTGCTGAATGTGCTCGGGACCGCGCAGCAAATGCTCATGCTCGGGCACAATCGCCCCGGCCGTGGAGCATTGCTCTACCCAGAGCAGGCCGCCCCCGGCCGGCTGACGGGCGCTCCAATCCTGGATCAGCTCGGGGCTCAGCCCGCTGCGTGTAACCAGCAGGGCCAGCCAATCGGCCGGCTGCAAATCAGCATTATTGGACTGACGCACCAGCAAATAGCGCAGATCTCCCTGCTGGGAGCGAGCATCCCAACCCGTGAGGCCATGGTCAAGCTGCCACTGACGGGTGGCCGCCAGCAGCGCGTGGTGAATCTGAGGGGCGATCCAACAACGCTCCACCCCCACCGTACGATCAAAACAGCCGCGCCGATGAAAACCCAGGTCGTTGCGGGCAAAGCTAAACTCCACCTTGGTTCGATAGTGAAAGGGCTGAGGCGAAGCCAGCGGGGGCAGCAACTCAACTCCTTCAGGCAGCATGGAGTAGATGCGCTGACTCTTGAAGCGCAATTGGGTGGCTTCGTCAAGATGCTGCAATGTGCAGCCCCCGCACGGCCCGAAGTGAGTGCAGCGGGCTTCGCGACGGCCCGGATAGGGCTGCAGGACTTCCTGAAGCCAGAGATTGCGGCGACTGCCCAACTGGACCAGCACCTCTTCGTCCGGCAGCGGCCCGAAAAGCTCCAATCCCTGGCGCGGATGGCTATCAATCTGCATCCGGGCCAGGCCCTTGGAAGTCATTGCCCGAGCCCGGGCTGGCAAGAGTTTGGCTTCGCGCTTCATTGCGCAAGGTTTTTGACCGTCCCGCGGTCAACCTGCCGGGCTATGTCGAAAGTCCGTCCAGCCGCCGGGGTCATCCCGCTGCGCGGCCGCCAAGTTTATCTCGTTCAACGCGGCCGCCAGGGTCGTTTCTTCCCGGGCTTCCACGCCTTTCCCGGAGGCGTTCAGGAGAGCCTGGACACGAACCTGATGCACTGCGCGGTACGCGAACTCTGGGAGGAAACCGGTTTGTGGGTGGGCGGAGTCCAGCCTCCGCCCGGACTCCGCCAGGAATGGCTGAATGGCCACGTTCCCTGGGGGGAAATCATCGACCAGTATCCCCTGCAACTGGAACAGTTGCTGCCGGCCGGGGTGCGCACCACCCCGGAGTATGCGCTGGTGCGCTTTCGCGCCCAGTTCTTCGCCTGGAACTGCCCCAACCGCCAGTTGGCCGAAGTCTGGCCCGGCGAACTCGAGGGGGGCCGCTGGTGGGACCTGGATGAGGCACTAGAAGCCTGGAAACGAGCGGAAATTTTCCTGGCCCCTCCCACCCAGGACAGCCTCATCGGCCTATCTCGCTCGGCCAGCCTGAGCCAGGCAGCCGAACTCTTAAACAGCTTCGCAGAAGACACTCCCGATCCCATTCGCATGCTGCCCGGACTGAGCTACGTGCCCTTGGAGACGCAGACCCTGCCCCCGGCACGTCATACCCTTTGCTTTCTGCTGGGTCAGGACCGAGTTCTGCTGGTCGACCCTGGCTCTGAGGAGATGTCCCGGGTGGAGGCACTCAATCCCCAGGTGGAAGCGGTGATTTTAACTCACCACCACCCCGACCACGTAAGCGGGGTAGCCCGTTGCCGCGAGCTGGGCTGGCCCATCTGGGCCCATCGACGCACCGCCGAGTGCCTCAACCTGAAAGTCGATCGAGAGCTGCAGGACGAGGACCAGGTGCAGGACTGGCGAGTCCTGCACACCCCCGGCCACGCCTCCGGCCACCTGGCTTTATGGCACGAAACCTATCGAGTTCTGCTTTGCGGCGATCTGGCCAGCGGTGTAAGCACCATTCTGGTGCCGGTGCCGGACGGCAACATGAGCGAATACTTGGAAAGCCTGCAACGCTGTCGTGAACTGAAACCGCGGCTGGTGCTGCCCAGCCACGGCGGTCCCTTCGGACCAGGCAGCGATCTGATCGGCCAGACCCTGAAGCATCGACTGGAACGCGAATCGCGGGTCAAAGCCGCTCTGGGTGGAAACTTTGAGCAAATCCTGGCCGAGGCCTACGCCGATGTAAGCGGCCCGACCCTGGAATATGCGCGTATTTCTTTGCTGGCCCACCTGCAGAAGCTGGAACGCGACGGGCGGGCTCAACGTGCCGAAGAACGTTGGCTGCCCGCATAGCACTGCTGGGGTGGCGGTTCAGCTTCCAACCAGGGCAGTGACCACTGGCAGGCCCAGTTTAGCCAGGACATCGGCTTGCGCTCCCGGCGACCGCGGTAATCGCGCTCAATTCTCAGGAAGACGTGCTCCATCCAGCCCAGCCTGGGGTCGGTCATTATCAAACGCCTGCGTGGCTCGTATTCTAGAGAGAAGTCTTCACTCAGCAGACTCTGCAATTTGAGCCAAAGTTGGTGCCGCACCGAGAAGGAGAGCAGGAGACACTTTCCTCCAGGGGCCAGGAACTCATCCAGCCCTTCCACTGCCCGCAAAGTCAAAGCAGCGGGGTCTTCCCCCCCATAGGCATAGAGAAGATCTGACTGAACCGGCAGAGCCGGCGGATTGCCCACCACAAAGTCAAACTGGCCCCGAGCCGCCGACCACATATCGCTCAGGTGGTAGCTGCAGGGTAAATTCTCCCGATTGAGTTTCCAGTTGATCTGAGCCAACGCCAGACTGTCCGCATTGGCGTCCAGTCCCACGATTTCCTCAAAACCATCGGGCAAACTCAAGCCCACCACTCCGCAGCCGCAGCACAGATCTGCCGCTCGTCCCCGGCCCTGCTCGGCCAACCACTGCCAGGAAGCCTCAATCAGAACCCCGGAATCATCGCCCAAATAGACAAACTCCCCGGGTGAGCGACCCGGGATGGAACTTACGATTTGCCTCAGCCCGGCCTTGGTCCAAAGCGGGGAAATCTGCCAGAGAGCCTGGCCGTCCTTTAGCAGGCCAGGCCAGCTGGCGCGCAGACCGGCTTGCTGATGCAGGTAGAAAGTCCGATAAAGCTGCTGACACGGCTCCGAAACCAGCTTCAGGAATCGGCCTGGGTGGGAGTGTGCCCCCAGAGGCAAGGGTCGATGGGAATGCAGGCGTCGCTCGAAGCGAAGATTTTGCACAGGACACACCCGACCGGTGGTAAAGGCGGGAATGCCACAGGCCTGGTAAAAGCCGTTTTGGTGGAGCCAGTCCGATAGCTCGTTGAGGGGAAAGGAAAACGGCATGAACGGCCGCTTCAAGAAAGCCTCTGGGGATTTCCCCCTGGACGAGGCCTGTTTGGAAATGGCTCTGGGAGAGCGCCTCTGGCAGGAGTTGAGCCAGAGTTCCGGTTCTCAATGGTGGAGCCGATTGCAGGGCGTCAACCAACAACTGCTGAGCGCCTACGGGCTGCCCTTGCCAAGTTTGCGCCTGGACCTTCAGTCGGATCTCGATCCCAATTCCTATCGTTTCCGCCTGGCCGGCGGTCCTTGGGAAGGTGGGTTACTTTATCCCGGACGCTGGTTCGCTACTGGCGATCCAGAAACGGTCTCTCTACTGATGGGGGAGATGGGCCAGGAACCGGTCTACGGACTGGAAGGACGCTGGATCCCGGAATCTCGTGGCCAGGGCGCTCAAGCTCTGGGCTGCCATCTGCTGGCGGCCGAAGCCCTCTGGGTCGGCCACCTGTGCGACCGGGTCGAGAGTCGCTTACATCTCTGCCTGGGCGAGGAGTGGCTGCGCCGTCGCCTCAAACACCAGGGACTTCGCTCTCCCGGTAGGGGCTTCGCCCAGGTCTTGCGCCAGCTCCTGGAAGAGCGAGTCAGCGTCGCTCATCTGGAGTTGATCAGTGAGGCCTACCGTAGCGCACCCGGAGACCCCTCTCGCAAGTTGCGCGCGGTACGCCGGGCTCTCGGAGCTCGACTGGTCACTCCCTGGCTAAATGAACACAATGAATTGGTCAGCCTGACCCTGGCCGACTCGGCCGCCTCCAGGCTGCGCCGGGAACTATCTCGTCCAGACGGAGCGGATCAATGGTTCCTGGGATTGCTGCTCGGGCAGCTGCAGGCCGAGCTGGATTGGGCTTTACAAGAGCACCATCAGGTCGCTCTGGTGGTTCCCGGCGGGGTGCGGCGGGAGCTCTTCGAGCTGCTGCCATTCGAGCTGCGCCGGACTCCGGTTCTAGCTTTCGACGAACTTGGTCCGGACACGGCGGTGGAGTCTATCGGGGTGGTGGGCTCCCGCCTCCACCCACAGGCCGGAGTCTGGCCTCGGGCTCGAGTCCTTGTAAACACTATGTAAACTTGTCTTTTCAGGACCTTTTCAGGCGTCCCTGATAGATTTGCGGTGAAGAAATAGAGAAAGTATCTAAACCGC
Source organism: bacterium (assembly GCA_018266105.1). Taxonomy (GTDB): domain Bacteria; phylum Vulcanimicrobiota; class Xenobia; order Xenobiales; family JADMJV01; genus JADMJV01. The sequence goes on from JAFEBA010000082.1 coordinate 10,073, forward strand.
CATGATTCAAGATTCGAACCGCAATGCATATTCCTCACCCTACCTGCAAGGAAGCTTTCCCCAGCCTATCGCCTCGCAGAACGGCAAGGAGCCCATCGATCTGTTGATGGGCGACACGGGTACGCTGGTATGGTGCGAACGACCACCGTCCCTCAAAGAATTTTTGCAGGCGACCAGCAACTTTAGCGCCTGATCCCGTCCAGGAGCTGTCTCGGTCGGACCGAAGGCGATCTCAGCTTGGACACTCAAATCCCCCTCGTCAATCGAATCGACTCGATCCACCAGGTCTCTTCCACGGATTGGAACGCCTGCGCGGGTCCTGAACACCCCTTCCTCTGGCACGAATTCTTTGCCTGTTTGGAAGACAGCGGCACGGCCTGCCCCGAAACCGGATGGCAGCCGTGCCACTTGCTTTTCCGGCGCCAGGGCCAGCTACGAGGCTTCAGTCCCCTCTTCCTCAAGGTGCATTCCGAAGGCGAGTTTGTCTTTGATTACGGCTGGGCCTCGGCTTACGAGCGCGCTGGGGGCTCCTACTACCCCAAGCTCCAGTCCGCGGTGCCTTACACGCCAGTGCCTGGCCCGCGCTACGTCATTCATCCCGACGATCCGGACCCAGCTCAGGTGCGCCAGTATCTGCGTCAGGCCCAGATTTCCATGGCTGAAGGTCTGCGCATTTCTTCCCTGCATACCACCTTCTGCACGGCTGACGAATATGCGGAAGGTCCCCAGGCCGGCTTTCTTCAGCGCCTGGGCGTCCAGTTCCATTTCGAGAATCCGGGCTATACGGACTTTGCTGACTTCACCGCCCAACTTTCCGCACGCAAACGCAAAGCAGTTCTTAAGGAACGCCGAGAGGCCCAGAAAGGATTGAATCTGCAGGCTCTTTCCGGTTCGGACCTGAGAGACGAGCATATGGAGCTGCTGTTCCGCTGCTACACGGATACTTGCAGCCGTAAATGGGGCCGAGCGGCCTTGACCCGCGAGTTTTTCTTCCTGCTCAGGCAGCGCATGCCTGAACAAGTTGTCCTGATGCTGGCCTCGCGAGAGGATCGACACCTGGCCGCGGCCCTTAACTTCAAAGGCAGCAAAGCACTCTTCGGTCGCAACTGGGGCTGCCTGGAAGATGTGCCCTTCCTGCACTTTGAACTGTGCTACTATCAGGCCATTCAATACGCCATCGAGCACAAATTGGAGCGAGTCGAGGCTGGCGCCCAAGGGTTTCACAAGGTGGCCCGCGGTTATCTGCCCCGGCTGACCTACAGCCTGCACTGGATCGCCGACCCCGGGTTTCGACAGGTCCTGGATCAGGTGCTCCGCCAGGAGCGAACAGAAGTAACCATTCAGCGCCAACTACTGGAGGAAGAAAACAGCCCATACCGCAAGGCTGAGAAATGAAAATCCTGGTGACCGGCGGAGCCGGCTACATCGGCTCTCATGCGGTCAAACACCTGAACCAGAACGGCCACGAGACAGTGGTCGTGGACAATCTCAGCCGAGGCCATGGCTGGGCCGCACGCTGGGGGCGGCTAGAACAGATCGACTTACTTGACTTCCCCGCATTGAAGGAAGTTCTCGCCAGGCATCGTCCCGACGCCGTCATGCACTTTGCCGCCTACGCTCTGGTCGGCGAGTCGATGCAACGTCCCGAGCTTTACTATCGCAACAACTTCGTCGGCAGCCTGAATCTACTGGAAGCGATGCACCTGACGGGAGTGGACAAACTGGTCTTCAGCAGCACCTGCGCCACCTACGGCAACCCGCAGACGCCCTGCCTGGACGAAGAACATCCCCAGGCTCCGGTCAACCCTTACGGTCACAGTAAACTGATGACGGAACAAGCCATCGCCGATTTCCGCCACAGCTATGGACTGAAAGCCTGCTGCTTGCGTTACTTTAACGCATGTGGCTGCGATCCCGATGGGGAACTGGGAGAGGTGCACGACCCAGAAACCCACCTGATCCCATGCATTTTCAACGCCCTGTTGGCCAACAGGCCCCTGCAGCTATACGGCCAGGACTACCCTACCCCAGATGGGACTTGCGTGCGCGACTACGTGCATGTGCTCGATCTGGCCTCTGCCCACCGTCTGGCATTAGAAAAACTCAGCCGGGGTGCAGCCCTGCGGCCCGCTTACAATCTGGGTACCGGTCGGGGCCACAGCGTACGCGAGGTGATCGCGGTGGTGGAGAAAGTCACCGGGCGCAAAGTTGAGGTTTCGGTCTCCCAGCGGCGTCCTGGGGACCCTCCATCTCTGGTGGCAACCTGTCAATTGGCCCAAGCCGATCTCAATTGGCGACCCCAATGGACCGATCTGGAACAAACCGTAGCCAGCGCCTGGCGCTGGCATTGTCAGTATTTCTGTCAGACCCACTAAATATACCAGATCCTCCTAAGCAATAAATCCCCTTCAGTTAGCGAAACCTTTTCTGGTCATCGACCGTTCCATGTATTACACTTAAACTGTAAGGAGGGGACGCTATGACCGAAAGACTTGGTATCCTTCAAAAATTTCAGGCCTGGATGATGGCACTGGCCGGGCGTCCGGCCGAATCCGAAGCGCCAGCTGAACCACCTCAGGAACAGCCTCTCCTCAGGCTTTCCCGCCTGATGGTTGCTATGGCCAGCCCCAAAGGCAGCCGCGGCGGAGGAACCCAGGTGATGGTGGACGCTCTCAACCGCGACCAGATCAGCTGCAAATCCCGAGAGCTTCTGAAAGAAGGCGAAGAACTGGAACTGGCCATGTTGATGCAAGGCGTAGGCCATGTGCGCATTCCCGTCCTTGTCGAGTGGGTATTGCTCTCCAGTTTCGGCCACTCAGCCGGACTGCGCATCCAGCATAACGAGCAGACTCGTCAGATCATGGCCTCCTTTGTCAGCCTTCTGGAGAACAACTCCAGGGGATAGAGGTTGACACGAAGATATTTTCATGCTAACCATAACTAACTTTTGAGACAGGACCCCTCTTTGAGTTATGAATTTGCGTGGACCGAAAGCTAAGATTTCTCGCCGATTGGGCATCGCAGTAAGCCCCAAAGTGCAGAAGATCCTGGACCGAAGAGCTTACCCTCCCGGGCAGCACGGCCCGACCACTCGCAACCCCGAGCCCAAATCCGTTTACGGCAAGCAACTTCGCGAAAAGCAACGCCTGCGAGCGCAATACAATGTCTCCGAGAAACAGTTACGCGGCTATTTCCAAAAAGCCGTTCGCAGCAATCAACCCACCGGTGAAGCTCTGATCAGCACTCTGGAGTCGCGCCTGGACGCCGTGATCTATCGAGCCGGCTACGCCCGCTCCATCTTCGCCGCCCGCCAATATGCAGCCCACGGCCATTTCGAGGTGAACGGCAGGCGCGTCAGCATCCCCTCCATGATCTTGCGAGCCGGAGACATTGTTCAGCTTAGGCAGAAGAGTCGCGAATGTGCCACCTTTCAGGATCCGCGCCTGGAACAACACACAGTACCCGAGCATTTGCTGGTCGACCGAGCAGAAGGCAAGGTTAGCGTGCTGCGCGAGCCCTCCGCCAGCGAAGCTCCCATCGTCTGCAATATCAGCATGGTCGTAGAGTTCTACAGCCGCTAAGGAAAGGTTGGCGCGAAGGGGTTGGTGTCACCCGCGGTCGGGGTGAAAATCGGAATCAGGGGCATCGGCGTAGGCAACTCGCCCTGACTGCTGGCCGTTTTGCCCTGATAGTGAATGGTCGAGCCTCGCACATCGCTCCAAAAGTGAAGCTTATTGTTGCTCAACACGAACTCCCAGGTCCCGTTCACCTGATCGACAGTCAGCGGCTCGTTGTTCCAAAGCGTCAACACGGTCCCCCCGGGCACAAGCGAGCCTTGGGTCAGGACCGGAGCCGTGCCGGGCTGATCGAGAACCAGGGCGGCGGGGGCATTGGCGCCGGCAGGAATTAACTTCTGGCCCGTGTTTTCAGCCACACTGACCATCTTGACCAGCCAGCGCTGACTCTTCGAGAGCTCTTTGCCGTCCAGACTCTGAACCATCACAGCCCCGATCGGGGTCCTGGTCGACAAGGCCATACCCTGAATCTGAATGGGTGTCGTACTGAGTTCCCCGGCAACACAGAGAGTTTTGGGGGTCTGTAGAGTAAGACGGCCACGCCCGCTATCGCGGACAATCTGACCGCTGACGCTGGTGTAAGCTGTTCCCGATCCGTCCAGAGCCTTACTCCCACTATCAGTTGGAAGCGCCTTGAGCCAATCACTGGCTTTGACACCGGGTTGGCCCACCGGAAAAACCGTCAGGTCTCCGACCGGCGCCTTGCCAAGAGCCCGAGCCGAGGCCAGCCGAAGACTGAAGGCCAGCCGAACCAGATCGGTATCTCCTGCCAGTCCCCGGAAAAGCTTATCGTCGGCGTACTCCAAAAGGGCGATCTGACTGGGAGTATGCACATCCCCCCGCAAGAACAGCAATGAGCCCATGGCGAAAAGGTCCCAGACGGGCGGGTCGACTTGATAACCAAACTCAACCAGTCGGTCGCGGACGGAGCCGGTTTTGTAGCCAAACAAGATCATCGCATCAAAATCCTGAAGCCGACCATAAGCCGCAGCCTCGGGTATGGAGCCGGCTCGAAACTGATTAGGCCAGACGCTGGCCCACTCTCGGATCACAACCGGCTTGGACTCCCAGCGCAACTGGGCGGTGAAAGGCGGAAAGGCAAAGCGCGTGTCATCGCGCAGGGCGTTCTTATTATTGTAAAAAAACTTGCCCTGCCACTCCTGGCCTCCAAAGGAGGGGTGATCGGCATAGTGGTTCTCTGAGACATAGTCCAATTCGGTGGCGACCGCCTGGAGCTCGGCCGGTATGTCGCTGCTAACCACGGCCGTGATCGGAACCTTGAGACCCAGGCCGCGCAGGCTGTCGCGCATTTGAGCGAAATAGTCGCGCTCGACTTCGCACAAAAACTCAACTCCGTCTCTTTGACGGGCAGCCGCGTCCGGCTTACCCAGCTGCGGAAGTCGAACGGTTCCCTGCTCGGGAGCCTCCTCGGCTGCCAGCGCGGACCCCCAAACTTTGACCAACTCGGCTCGACTATGATAGCGCCCGACCAACCAGGCATTCCAGCGCTGTTGAAAGCGGGAACGATAGGGTTCAACCAGGTTGTCTGTGGTCTTCGGATAGAGAAAGAAGCCGCTTTCGTTACAAATCTCCAGCAGCACCAAAGCCGGATCGTGAATCGGTGCGGTATTGGTGTAAGGATTGACGGTGGTCAGCAACTGACGGGCGTATTCTTGCTGCAAGTCGATCAATCTGGGATCAAACATCGCGTAGGGGCGCGCGGCCCGCGGCAGAGCTTTGGCGTTCTCGACCCCATCCTCAGGCTGAAACTCGCGGAAGTCGATCAGGTCGAAGTAGTAATAAATGCCTTTCTGGTGGAGCTTATGAATCCAGTAATGCAGGCTGTCGAGGCGAGTGGTGTTGATTTTGCGGGTCCCGGGAACCCCCGCAATCTCCAACAACGCCCCCTTTGAGTCCAGCGCCTCAAAGCGTACCAGGTTGACGCCCGAGGCCGCCAGAGTGTCCACCACCGTATCGATTTCGTTATGCTCGATCCAGAGATTGCGATTGGCGATATTCACTCCCCAAAAGCGAGCTCGGGTGCCATCGGCCCAGTGAAACCCGGCTCCGCTCGAGGTCAAGAAGCCCTTCTTATAGTGGCACTGCTCCTTGATCCAACTGGTGAAGTCGATCAGCCTGGATGAATTCGTATAGGGAAAGGCTGCGGGTGGCTTAGGCGGAGCGGCCTGAACCGAAGCGGTCGACAGCCAGATCAGACCACAAAGACCGAGAGCACGGGCGAACATATGGGCCAACATGCAAGGAGACTGGCGGAAACCCTTCCGATTCAAGAAAAGGGGAATATTCAGCGAGGGTCGGGTATAAGGCGGGCGTGTCCGAAGATGAATCAGGCCTGCAAAGCGATCCCCAAGCTGGAACCCAGCCTACACCGATATGGGTAATCTGGCTCCAAATCTTGCTCCTGGCAGGGTTGGTCGCCATTCGCTTCGCTGAGCCAGTCGGCGACGGCGACCTCTTCTGGCAAATGGCCTACGGCAAATACATGCTGGCCAATCATACGCTCATACCCGATCACACCATCTACTCCTGGACGCCAGCTGACAATCCCTATATTTACTGTAGCTGGGTCGCCGAGATCAGTCTGTACCTGATGCATCAACTGGGCGGATTGCCGATGTTGTTTGCATTCCGCTATGCAGTAATCGCCTTCACCATCCTCCTGGCCGCCCTCCTCGCCCGCCAAATCGGCTGGCATCGAAGGCCGGAATTCTGGCTGATGGCCACCTGGTTTATTAGCGCCTCCTATGTCGGCAGTATTTTAAAACCTGAACTCTTCTCGCTGGGCTTCATGTCCGCCCAGGCCTTCCTGATCTTCCGCTTTCGCATGGCCGTCGACCGAGACGAAAAATTTCACGGTTACCTGATCGCCCTGGTGTTCCTCATGGCCGTCTGGGCCAATACGCACGGGGTCTTCTTCTTCGGCGTCACGGCCCTGGTCGTCTATGCCGCCGGGGAGGTCGGTAACCTGCTCATCTCTCCCGGCCTGGCCCTCCGGCCCAAGGCGCGCATTCCCTTATTTCTGGGACTTCTGGGCTGCGGACTGGCCGCTTTTTGCACCCCCTATCACTACCACTTTGTGGCCCAGCTCATTCAGGAAGGCCTGAGCATCGTGGGTGGCAGCCAGAGCGAGGGGGACAAGGCCGCCTATCAAAGCCTGGCCGCCCATCTGCCCATCTGGAAAGCCCTGCCTTTCCATTTCCATCAATATATGGCCCTGGGCACCGTACTGGGAGGCATCCTGTGTATCTGGTTGCTCTTCTGCGGCCCCCCCAAAGGCAAAATCGACTGCGTTTTTGTGCTCTTGAACCTGTGGTTCGCCCTGATTTTTACGGTGTATCTGCGCTCCACGTTTTACTGGCCGGCCTACTTCCTCTACTCCAGCCTCTACCTGATTTACTTGATCCGAAAAAATCCGCAAGTTGGCAGTCAGTGGGCGGATTACGATTCCTATCTGGACTTCATCTTCGCGGCCGGAAATCTGGCCCTGATGGTCCTGTATTTCGGCTACATCGAGGAACTCTCCAGCTTTCTCAAGATGGACCCGGCTGAGGCCATCAAGTGGCTGACCCTGGGCGGCATCTTCGGACAGACCGTGGTGGTGATGCTCTACACCGCATGGCGCCTGAGCGGCTCGAGGGGATGGTCGAATGAGCCTGGATTTGGCTTCACCGAATCTCGTCATTGGCTGACAATTCTGGCTGTCGCGGCCCAGACTTCGATCTGCTTCAAGAGCAGCCAGGAAGCGATCACCAAGCCCTACGCCGCCAGCTGGTTCGGCTTTGGAATCACCTACTGGAACCCGGTGGACGAAGTCGATTTCTTAGAAAAGTACCACCCCGACCTCAAGAACATCATCAACGACTACGACTCGGGCGGCTACCTGATCTGGAAACTCTACCCCAAGACCAAGGTCATGATCGACCCGCGCTCGTTCCCCTACCGAAAATTCTGGGCCGACTACATCGCCTACGAGCACGGCCAGATCGGGCTGGAGTTCCTCGACCGCTTCGAGCAAAAGCCCGAAGTGTCGCTGGTCTCCCTCAAGAACATCAGCCTGTGGCGCAGCTACCTGAAAGACCCTAAGAAGGAATGGGTGCCGGGCTGGATCGGGACCGCCTATGTCATCTTCGTTAAGAAGGGGTTCACTTACCCGGAAGATGCGGCCAGGTACAATTCCCATCGGTTCGACACCCTGCGCAATGGCCAGAAGGCTTTTCAAGTGTACCAGTTTGGAGTGGAGTCAGCACTCTATGAAACCGCCTGGGACGTGCTGGAGGTCATGAAGAACAAGTTCAACTCCACTCCCGAGGAAAAGCGCCTGGTGGCCAATCTGCAGGCCTACAAAGACACCATCATCAACTTGCAAAAGAAAGACCTGGACGCAGCTATCGCCGCCCAGGAGCAGTGCCTGGAATACGGCCAGATCTTCAATGCCGGACTGCTGCTGGAAATGTACAAGCTCAAGCTGAATCGACTCAAAGAAGCGGGCAAAGATCAGGACCCCGCTTACAGGCAGACCCTGGAGAAAGCTCAATACCTGGTCAACCGCTTCAAGCAATAAAAAAACCGCCGAGGTGGGAGGTGTACCTCGACGGTGAAGGGGTAGGGTTTGGTGTCGACCTTTCGGTCTAAGAAATCAACCTGGACCCCCCACCTTGAGTTCCCGAACTTGAAAACTTTTTTGAGCCGCCTTCAAAGTATTTTCCATCAGCATGATCAACGTCATGGGACCGACTCCGCCCGGCACGGGGGTTATTCGCCCGGCCACCGCCTGAGCTGACGCAAACTCCACATCCCCCACCAGGCCCTCCGAGGTGCGATTAATACCAACGTCGATGACGCAAGAGCCGGGCTTAAGCTGCTCACCTCGAATGAAGTTCGCCTTACCGATCGCGGCCACGACCACGTCCGCCTCTTTTAAAATCGAATCCACATTCTTGGTTCGAGAGTGGACGATGGTCACAGTAGCATCGGCGTGGTTAAGCAACAGGGCCATGGGTAGCCCGACGATATTGCTACGGCCCACCACGACCGCTCGAGCTCCCTTCAATTCCACACCGCTCCGTTCCAGCAAACGCATGCAGCCCGCCGGAGTGCAGGGAACAAACTCCGGGCGGCGCCCCTTCATGGCCAGGCGACCCACGTTGATGGGATGAAAGCCGTCCACGTCCTTTTCCAGCGGCACCAGCGCCAGCACGCGCTCTTCGTCCAGATGGGCGGGCAAGGGGAGTTGAATCAGGATCCCGTGCGCCTCGGGATTCTCGGCCAGGGATTTGACCACCGACTCAACCTGTTCCTGGGTCGCGTCGGCCGCCAACTGGTGGTGGAGCGAACGCATGCCCAGCTCGGCGCAAAGCCTGTGCTTACTACGAATATAGGTGTGACTGGCAGGGTCGTCTCCCACCAGCACGGTGGCCAGCCCGGGAGCAACCGGCAAGCCGGCCACCTGAGCTTTCAGTTCTTCTTTGATTGCGGCGGCAATGGCTTTGCCATCTATGATGTTTGCGCTCATATGGGCCGGCTTCTCGCCCGGCACCAAAGGTGCCTCTAAAACAAGTGAGGGGGAAAGCAAGCTATGGAATGAGAAGTGACGCCGTCAATTCGGTCAAGGGAGCAGTTCGCCGTGCAGTGGGATTTACCCGAGGGGATATCGGTCGAAGATCTCTCGCAGAGATTGGTTTCTTTGCTGGCAGTGGACCTATCCGCAGACCGCGTTCTCGTGCTCTACGACGACCAGGGCAACCACGAGTTTCAGGTGCTGAGCCACCGCAAACTCAATGCACACCGAGTTTGGACCGGAGAAGAAGTGGACCTGGCCCTGCTGCGCGCCACAGTCCAGATGGCCAGTCTACAGGTGGGCAAAAGTGACGGTCGCACCGCGCTCTGCTGTCCGGTGATCGTGGACGGACGCACGGCCATGATCGCCTACGCCGACCGCCCCGTAGCCGAAGAAGATTTCGCCAACGAAGAACTGGAGCGCGTGCTGGAATTTGCGCAGCTGGCTTCGCGGCGACTGCCAAAGGTCAGCGCCCCGGCGCCGGAAGCGCCGCCCTCTCCCCCCGTCTCGAGCGAATCCAAAGCCGCCCCTCCGCCGGAACCGCCCCCGCCCCCGCCGGCCAATCCAGTCACAGCAGAAGCCAGCGCCTATCGTCCCTCGGGTCGCTCCTTGGTGGGCCAGGGCGTAGTGGCCGGCCGTTTTGCCGTGCTCCAGCCCCTGATGACCTGCCGTTTTTCCACTCTGCTTTATGGCCTTGACCGAGCCACCCAGATGCCCGTGGTTTTGCGCCGCCTGGAGATGGACGGTCAGCCTGATCGAGAGGCCCGTTTGCAGATGCTGCGCGAAGGACGTTTCCTTTCGCGACTGCAACATCGCAATTTGCCCCGCGTGCAGGAGATCGTCGAAGACCGCAACGGCATCTACCTGATCCTGGAGGAGTTCGAAGGGGTTACTCTGGAGGAACTGGCCGGGCAACAGCAGGGCGGTCTGTCGGGCGAGATGTTGCGCCGCTATCTCGACCAGTTTCTAGACGTGCTGGACTATTTGCACGGACAGAACCCTCCCCTGATCCACCGTGATTTGCGGCCAGACAGCCTGTTGGTGACCCCGCACGGCGTGATCAAACTGGCCGAATTCGGCCTGGCGCGGATGCTTGAATCGGGGGGAGACGCTCAGCAGACCTCCTTCCGCTCCCAGGGCAACCCGTTCTACGCCGCTCCCGAGCAGTTGCTGGGCGATCGCTCCGCCCCAAGCCACGACCTTTACTCGGTTGGAGCCATTCTCTATCGCCTGGCCACCGGCCAGGTGCCGGCCAAATCCGTGGAGCGGATGATGGGGTCAGCATCACAGGTATCCCTTAGCCAGTTGCGTCCAGACCTGGAAGCCGATCTGGTGGCCTGGATCGAGGGCCTGCAGCACCCGGACATCGACCAACGCTTCCCCAGCGTGGAGGCGGTCCGCCAGTCGCTGATCCCCCCCCCACCGCCGGAGATTGCGGCTCCCCCGGTCGAGCCCGTGCCCGAACCGGACGCCAAGCCGGCCCTGCAGATTACGCCTTCAGGCCGACTCGGTCCGGCCGCACCCAAGCCTCCTGCGCCTCAGCCGCCGCCACCCGCCCCCCCAGCCAAAAAGGGCGGTCTGGCCGACAAGTTCAAGATCTGGAACTATCTGCTGGGCAAAAAGAAAGCCCCCGAGGTGGAATTCCTGGAAGTCCAGGAAGAGATCGTCGAGTTCAAGTCCGACCTCATGTCGGGCGAGGATGTCGACCTGAGCCAGATCATGCTGACCATGGATGTGGGCAAAATCATTCCGGAATCTGTGGCCAAAGCCGTCCAGGGTGTAGCTTACAAACTCGAGGAGGATGGCACGCTGCTGGTGGCCTGCAAAGACCCCACCGAGGTCAGCCACTACGATCATATCAACATGGCCACGCAGGGGGCTTACAAACCCAAGCTGATGCGAGCGGCCGGTCCTCAGATCGACCTGGCCATGGAGTTTTATTATCGGAGAAACCAATTCTCTGACTCGCGGCCCTGGAATGAATGGCTCGAGCGGAAGTCCTTCGAAACGGAAGAACTGCAAGTCGCCAATCCAATGGCCGATGTGGCCTATGGCGTCGACGAAATTACAAGCCCCATCATTGCCGCCGTGGACAAGCTGATCAAGGAAGCCATCTCGGTTGGCGCCAGCGACATTCACATGGAAAGCTACGAGAGTGGGCTTGAGTTGCGCTACCGCATCGACGGTGAGCTCAACCACATCGACCACTTCAGCAATGCCGACGCCTCGGCCATGACCAAGCGACTGAAAGTAATGGCCAATATGGACATCGCCCAGGAGCGTGTCACCCAAGGCGGTCGTATCTCTCTCAAAATTGGTGGCCAGGAGTTCGACCTGCGCGTCAGCGTAGTGCCGGTGCCGGCAGGCGAGAGCGTGGTTATGCGTATCTTGAAAAAGGGCGCGTTCAACCTCACTCTGAAAGACCTGGGCTTCCAAAACGAAACCATGGACAAGTTTGGCACCATTTTATCCCAACCCTATGGGATGATCCTGGTGTGCGGACCCACCGGCTCGGGTAAATCCACCACCCTCTATGCCAGTCTGAAACAAATTCAGCGACCTGACCGCAAGCTGCTGACCGTGGAAGACCCGATTGAATACCAGATGTCCGGGATCTGCCAGGTTCAGGTCAACGTGGCCCCTCGCGAAGAAGAGAAAAAAGTCACTTTCGCCCGTGTGCTTCGCGAATTCCTGCGACAAGATCCGGACGTTATTCTGGTAGGCGAAATTCGTGACACAGAAACCGCCGCGATCGCCGTGCAAGCTGCCCTGACCGGCCACTTGCTTCTTTCCACCATTCACACCAATGACTCGGTGGGCATCGTGGCCCGCCTGATGGACATGTCGGTAGAGCCCTTCTTGATCGGCTCGACCCTGCTCGGGGGCCTGGCCCAACGCCTGGCCCGCAAAATTTGCTCCGAATGCCGGGAAGAAATCGAACCCAGCGACGAACTGAAGCGCATCTACGAGAAGGAAGGCATGGAAATCGCGCCCCGCGAGTTTCGCGGCAAGGGCTGCAAGCGCTGCCACGGCTCCGGATATCGCGGTCGAGTGGGCCTTTACGAGTTGATGGAAGTAACTCCTGACGTACGCGCTCTCATCAACCGCCGAGCTCTGGAAGAAGAAGTCCGGGCCGCAGTCCAGGCCAATCCCGGCTTCCGCACTCTCTACAAGGATGGCTTGACCAAGGTGACACAGGGCCTGGTTGGCCTTGAGGAAGTGCAACGCGTATGCAAAACCATTTAAACAGGGGGGGCCATGGCTAGATTTCGCTATCGCACACGCGATTCGGTCGGTAAACAGGCCACCGGTGAGGCCAACGCTAAAGACTCCGATTCTATCGTCAAGGAACTCCAGGCTCGCGGCTTCAGCGTGCTGGAGATCAGTGAGATCGAAGAGAAGACCACCGCGCCCCTGGCCAGCCTGGGCAACAAGGTTCGCTTAACTCTGGGCATGAGCAACAAGGATCTGATGGTCTTTACGCGCCAGCTGGCCACCACCCTCAACGCCGGTGTGCCGCTGCTGCGAATCCTGGCAGTGATGCGGCGACGTAGCCGCAGCAAGGTGCTGGTCGCCCTGCTGGAAGCCCTCAGCGCCGATCTACAGAAGGGCTTGCGCTTCTCGGACGCCCTGGCCCAGCACAAAAGGATTTTCAACGATACCTACGTCAACATGGCGAGAGTGGGCGAAGCTTCTGGCAACCTGCCGGAGATCATGACCCGTCTGGCTATTATGATCGAGAAAGAAGTGGCCATTCAGCGCAAGGTCAAGAGCGCCGCTTCCTATCCAATCTTCGTGTGCCTGTTCACGATGGCTCTGACCTACGCTTTGCTGGTCTTTCTGATGCCGATGTTCACTCCCATTTTCCAAGGCGTCAATCTGGATATCCCCAGGGACTACCCCCTGACCGATTTCCTGATGAAGGCGAGTAACCTGGCCAAAGACCCCGCATCCATGAGCATCCTGGCTGGACTTGTGTTCTTCGGCTACTTGATGCTCAGAGCGGCCTTGCGCACGCAGACCGGAGCCTACACGCGGGACTTGATGCTCTTTAATGCCCCCATGTTCAGCAAACTCGTGCAAGAAAGCGCCGCCGCACGGTTCTCACGCACTTTTGGCCTGCTGCTTCAATCCGGTGTGCCGCTCTTGCAAGCCCTCAATCTGGTGGGCAACGCTTCCGGCAATCAGGTCATCACGCGTTGCGTGGAAAAAGTCGCTCGCGAAGTCTCAGAGGGCGGAAAACTCTCGGAACGACTGGAGCAAGCTCAGGTCTTCCCGGACCTGATGATTCAAATGGCTTCCATCGGCGAGGAAGCCGGCTCGCTACCGGACATGTTTGACCACGTGGCCCTGTATTACGAGGAGGAAGTCAATGCCACCGTCAGCAGCATCACAGCCGTGCTTGAGCCGGCCATGATGGTTATGGTTGGCGGCCTTGTCTGCGTATTTGTTCTGGGACTGCTACTCCCAATTTTGAGCCTGTCCACCCGCATCGGTGGTTAGGTAGGAGGTCAATTGAGCACCGATACCGTTAGCTTCCCCTGGCAGTCAGCCATTCAGGAACTGGCCCTGACGCGCAGCCGTCAGGATTGGGCCAGCTCCCTGGAGTATCTAGCCGGACAACTGGCTGAGGCCGAGGCCTGCACATTCCTGACCTGGAAGGAACCGCGCTGGCTGCGGCCAGCCACCGGTGAAACCGTGGAGGCCTCTGACGCAACACTGGTGGGCGCAGCCTGGCTGAACGTAGAAGCCACCTCAAAGAGCTCGAACGCCGGCGAACTCTGGTCCGGTCGAGCCGCACAGGCACCCTGCTGGGCCCTTCCCATGCGGAGCTTTGGCCGCGTCATCGGAATCTTGACCCTGGAGAAAGTGGGCGTGCCGCCCTTGCTCGAGGAATGGACGAGCATGCTGGATCTGATGGCTCACTCCTGGGAGACCGTCGGTCGCCTGGAAGACAATCATGCCTACCAAGAATACACCGAAGCTCTCTTTGTAAAAGCCCTGGAGGCGCTACCCGACTTCCACCCGGGGCACGTCAATCGAGTGGCCCAAACCGCATTCGAACTGGCGCGTTTGCTCGACCTTTCGGCTTTCCAGCGCCAGCGCTTGCTACGGGCCGGACGTTACCATGATGTAGGCATCCTGCTCAACCCCAGCGACCACGCCGCCGCTGGCGCTCAATATTTGCGGGAAGGCAAAGTTCACGCAGACCTGGCCTCCCTGGTGGAGTATTCGCACACACCCTACAACGAAGCCTTAGGACTGGGACTGGAAGAGTGGACCCTGGCCCTGGCAGAGCACTTCAGCGAATACCGCGAAGCTCACAAAGACGAAAAGGCGGACGTGGTTGCTCAACGCTTTGTGGTGCAGCACGGCAAACGCCACAATCCGGCCGTCCTGGACGCTCTGATTGGACTCTCCGTCTCAGGCAAACTGGAAGAGATTAATTAGGCCGTCGATCCGCTGACTGCGAATCACCCCCCAGCAACGGCTTCAGCAGCAGCCCCCCAACCATAAGGGCGTAGCTCCAGCTCGGGGCCCATAGCCCGACGTAGAGAAAACCCGGCTGCCAACCCTGCTGGCCTCCAGTCAGGACATAGCCTCCGAACCAGCAAGAAATTTGGCATATGACCACCAGCACGAGCGTCTTGCTCTGGGGCTGACTGATCCATAAGAACGGCGTCACCAAAATGGTGGCGGCGGCCGGTGGCGTCAGGCGGATCAGATAGACCACCAGAAACAGCCAGATGCCCGCCCAACTTTCAGGACTTCCACCATAGCGAAAGGCTGCAGCGCAGCCGGCGTAGACCAGAGAGCTGCAGGTAAGCAGCCGGAGCAAAGTCTGGGCCGCAGGACAATCGTCTCGGCATTGTTTCCAGGCCCGCGAGCCCACGACCCAGGCCACCACCGAGGAATAGAACAGGAGCCACATGGTGGCGAACTGGACCATCTCCTCGCTGCGCTGGCTCAAAATCTCGTTGATGGCCAACAGATCCAGGGCGGTAAAGAGCAGAAACATGTTCCTCAGCATGACTCGGACTTCGCGCTTTGGTCGGCCAACCTTGCAGAAAGGTCAGGGACTTTGTCAGCCATCTCCCGGCATGGCAGGGGCTTCATTTTTGACGTCGTAGGTTCGCCTACTTTTCAGGGTTCCAGCTTTTGGGTAAGCCCGGATAAACTCCCCTGACCGACACTCGGTTCGGTTGCGGTGGAGTTCATCTGACCCCAAAAGTCTCGGGGAACCGTTGGTTTAGAGGAGTATCCTGTGGTTGAATCGCTCATTCTCGGGTTTGGTCTGGCCTCTCTGGCCGCCGCCTGGCTATTTAGTATGCGGGTGCAGTCCGTATCAGTGGAAAAGGGCGCCTCGTCTCCCGAAGAAGCTGAGCGACTGAACAAGATTGCCAAAGCCATTCGCGACGGCGCGATGGCCTTCTTGTTTCGCGAATACAAGACGCTGGCCATCTTCATTTTTGTTTTCGCTCTGGTCATCGGCTTTCTGATTGATGACCCCGCCACCACGGAGGTACGCGAAGGGCTGTACTCCTCGGTGGCTTTCGTGGTCGGGGCCGTGACCTCGATTCTGGCCGGCTTTATCGGAATGCGCACCGCCACCGCCGGCAACGTGCGCACCGCCGTCTCGGCCCGCGAATCCCTGGAGAAGGGCTTCGTGACCGCCATCAATGCCGGCGCCGTGATGGGTTTCGGCCTCAGCGGCCTGGCCGTGCTGGGAATGCTGGGCTGCTACATGGCCCTGGATAACGTTTTGAAGGGCCAGGAAGCCCACACCATCATGGAAATCCTCTCCGGTTTCGGCCTGGGTGGCTCCTCCGTAGCTCTCTTCGCTCGTGTGGGTGGCGGTATCTACACCAAGGCGGCCGACGTGGGCGCTGACCTGGTGGGCAAAGTGGAGGCCGGCATCCCCGAGGATGACCCGCGCAACCCGGCCGTCATCGCCGACAACGTGGGTGATAACGTGGGAGACGTGGCCGGAATGGGCGCCGACCTATTCGGATCGGTGGCCGAGTCCACTTGCGCCGCCATGGTTATTGGGGCCATCGCCTTCAAGGGTCAACCCTCCGCTCTGCTCTACCCCCTGGCTATCAGCTGCCTGGGTATCCCTTCCAGCTTCATCGGCATCCTGGCCTTCAAGGCTAAAACCGAAGAACAAGTGCAAGGGGCGCTGAAGAACATGTTGATTCTGGCCACCGTTCTGATGGCCATTATGAGCTACTTCCTGACGATGTATCTGCTGCCCACCACTCCCTTCACGCTGGGAACTCGCACCGGCGTGACCGCCCAGGGCGTCTATCTGGCCTTCCTCAGCGGCCTGGTGTCGGGCTACCTGATCGGCTGGCTGACCGAATACTTTACCTCCCACGCCTACGGGCCCACCCGCGAGGTGGCCAAATCCTCGGAGACCGGCACCGCCACCAACATTATCTACGGCCTGGCGCTCGGCTACAACTCAGCCGTGATTCCCAGCCTGCTGATCGCGGCCACGGTCGTGATCGCCGTATCCCAGGCCGGGATGTATGGAATCGCGCTTTCGGCCATCGGTATGCTGGGCACGATCTCCGTGGCTCTGACCATCGACGCTTACGGACCGGTTGCCGATAACGCTGGCGGCCTTGCCGAAATGGCCCATATGGGCGCCGATATCCGCAAGCGCACCGACATTCTGGATGCTGCCGGCAACACCACCGCCGCGATGGGCAAAGGCTTTGCGATCGGTTCAGCCGCCCTGACCGCACTGGCTCTCTTCTCCGCTTACGTAACTCAGTGCCAGATGGACAGTATTGACCTGCTTAACCCCTGGGTGATGGCCGGTCTGCTGGTGGGAGGCGCCCTGACCTGCGCCTTCTCCGCCATGACGATGCGCTCGGTCGGTCTGGCCGCTCTGGCGATGATCGAAGAAGTGCGCCGCCAGTTCCGCAGCATTCCGGGCTTGATGGAAGGCACGGCTGAGGCCGAGTATGCCAAATGCGTGGATATCGCCACCCAGGCCTCGCTCCGCGAAATGCTGCGCCCGGGCCTGATGGTTGTCTTCACCCCCATCCTGATTGGCTGGCTGTTTGGACAGGAAATGCTGGCAGGACTGCTCATCGGCGCCCTGGTCACGGCCGTGATCTTCGCGATTTCGATGGCCAACTCTGGCGGCTCTTGGGACAACGCCAAGAAGTATATCGAAAGCGGCGCCCACGGCGGTCGCGGCACCGAAGCCCACAAGGCGGCCGTGGTGGGCGACACGGTGGGCGACCCCTTCAAGGATACCTCTGGCCCCGCCCTCAACATCCTCATCAAGCTGATGGCCATCATCAGCCTGGTCTTTGCTCCCTTTGTGCACAACATGGGCGGTGTGCTGGTGAAAATGCTCCAGCACTAAATTGCCGAGAAGCCTGTTGACGAACCCAACGTCACATGGTATTCTCCGGCAACCGAGCGGAAGTGGCGGAATTGGTAGACGCGCACGCCTCAGGAGCGTGTGGGGCAACCCGTGTGAGTTCGACTCTCTCCTTCCGCACCAAGCCACAAGAGGGCCCTTAACAGGGCCCTCTTTTTTTGTCTTTGTGAACACCTCCCGATCCAAATCTTTACTCTTGCAACACTTTGTTCACAACTACGCGGGTCTGTTTCAGGCCTGTTTGAGATTATTCTCAGAACAAGCCCGGAGGTGTCCGGGCGTTAATTTCAATTTACAGGTACGGTACAAGTTTGTTACAAAAGTAACGAATTCGTAAAACATGAGCCCTAGTCGAGAGGTCCATCCGTGATAGCATAGGTTCAAGTCCAACTCCGGGCCAAGGTCCGGGAGAATAAGGAGAGCTTAATGGCAGATACTAAAATCGGTGGTGGTGGAAACCACAGCAGCAATATCAAGAAAACGGCTCCCCCCAAAGCGGAAAAGCCGGCAGCCAAGGTAGAACCCAAAAAACCTGAGGTTGCCCAAAACAAACCAACCGAGAAGTTCGATCCGACTGCCGAAGCCAAGGAAGGCGACAAAGCTCACAAGGGCAAGAAGCACCATAAGCCCCAGAAAGACGACAAAGACACCAAAGGCCTGGACGATAAAGTCAAGGACCTTGAGAAACAGATTAGCGATCTGAAGAACGCCCCCCAGGCGAACCAGGCCCCACAAGGCGGTGGTGAGCAAGGCGGCGGCGGTGGCGGCGACCAGGGCGGTGGCGGCGGCCAGCCTGGCGGCGCAGCCCCGGCCGGTGGAGCTCAGGCTCCTGGCCAGGCCCAGCAGGGCGGCCCAGACGCCGACCTGTCCAATCTGGCGGCTCAGGTTCTTCAAGCCAGCGGCATGGGTATGCCGGGCCAATTCCCGCAGGGCGGCTTCCAGGGTGGTTTCCCTGGCCAGCAGCAACCTGGAGTGGGCGGCATCGGCGGTGTCGGCGGCCTGCAAGGTGGCTTCCCGGGTGCTGCTCGGCCGGGCGGCTTCGGAGGCCCCCAAGGCGGCAACCCTCAGGTGGGTGCACTCAAAGGCCAACTCCAGCAAAAAGCAACTCAGCTTGCCCAGCAGGGCTTCCAGCCCCAGCCGGGCACTAAGGTCCTGGTCCAATCCGCTCTAGGATTTGACCCCTTCCAACAACAACAGCAACAACAAGGTGGCTTCCCCGGAATGGGCGGTGCCAACCCGATGCAACAATTTGGAGGCAACCCTCTGGGGGGCTTCGGAATCTAAGACTTCAGCAAAATAGTCATCCCGGTGAGGGCTCCACTCGTGTTCGAGTGGAGCCCTCACGCACATCAGGGCAAAAATTAAACAAAAACAAAACCTGAAAAGAAAAAAGACACAAGCAAAACGGGACCCCAATTGAGATTTCAGAGAGAGAGCATATTCAGATGAGCACCATTAAGCACAATTCGACCTCCCACAGCCGCACCAGCAGCAGCAACAAATCGCACAGCAGCCAGAAAAGCACTGCCACCAAGCCCAACAAAGGCACCGAGCCCGCTAAGGACCACGGCAAAGACCAGAAGGCCGAGAAGAAAGATGGTTTCAGCGCCAGCAAAGAGCTGGACGAAGCCAAGAGGGCAAAAGACGCCAAAGACAAGGGACAGGATAAGGACCCCAAAAAGGCTGAGGAAGGCAAAGACCAGGATTCTCTGCTGAAGAAGATTTCCGACCTGCAACAGCAGCTCGACGACATGAAGAAGAAGAAACCGGAACAACCCGAAAACCTGGGTGGCTGCTGCGGAAAATCGCACGGTTCAAAGAAGACCGAAGACCCGAACCAGAAGGACGACCCCGATTCTGAGCTCACGAAACTGGCTGTGGCCATCCTGCAAGGCGGCAAGCCTCAGCCCGCCGCTGGCAGCAAGCCAGGCGATGGCGACAAGAACGGTCCGAAGGCGATTAGCGGAAATCCGGCCCAACTAAAATCAGAGCTTTCTCAAAAGTATCAGCAATACAAGCAACAAGGGGTGCAGTTGCGACCCGAGACGGAACAATTGGTGGAATCCGCCCTCAAAGGCGGCACGGGTGCCACCACGACCAATCCGACCAACAATCCCAACCCGACCAATGCAAAACCGACCAACCAAAATCAATCCAAAGCCCTGGCAAAGGCTTCCTAAAGCCGACTTAAAGCTGGTTTTGAAAGGGGCAAGCGGAAGGATCCAGAACTAAACAGCAATGCTGGGACTCGACCGTATAACGCCCGGATTACGCCAGATTCTCTGGTTGGTACTCCTGGGCTGGCTCTTCCAATGGTTTGGTCCCCTGCTCGTGGCTGGCGAATGGCTGGCGGATGTCCCCCAGGCAGTCCTGAAGGGGCACATCTGGCGGCTGCTCACCTATCCTCTGGCCGGGGACCTGACTCCCGGCACGCTGTTGACCGCTCTTTTCTTCTTACCCTTCGCCAGCTCGGTGGAAAGATCGCTGGGTACGATCCGCTTCCGGCGTCTGTTCTGGGGATCCACCCTGGTCGCCGGCATCGTCTTGCAACTGGTGAACCTGATGACACCTGCTCCTGCTTTGACAGGCCTGCTGGTGCCGACGCTGGCGGTTGGCACAGCCTTCTGTCTGTTGAACTGGCGGGAAACCATCTACCTGATGCTGATCATTCCGGTCAAAGTGCCAATCGCGCTGGCTTTCGGGTTGGCCGGGGTACTGCTGAGCCCAATGGCGCTCTGGCCAGTGCTCTACAGCCCGGCACTTTTGGCCACCCTGATGATCAAACACAACTGGCTTATGCAGATGGAAGCCTTCAGCAAGCCTGCCTCCGGGCGGCGTCGGAGCCGCCTGGGACATGACTATAAGGGGCCCAAAGTCACGCCCATTCGCCCCAACTTCCGAGCCCCGGAAGTTAGCGAGGCTGAGGCGCGTGTGGACCAGATTTTGGACAAGCTTCGCCACGAAGGCATGGCGTCTTTGACGGCTGACGAAAAGGAGGTCCTCGATTCCCATAGCAAGCGACTCCGGCACGGCGATGAACGGATGTAAATTGACTTTGACTCGCACCCACGTGATACTGAATAACATGGGCTTGCTGTTGCAATTTGAGGTAGAGCGTGTCTAGGCTACCCGGGGAAGACTCGCGGATTCGCGCGCTCGAGAAACAGATCTCGGACAATCCGACCGATCCGAAGCCCTACTATGAATTGGGCCGAGTCTACCTGGCCGGCGAAGACTGGCACAACTCCTTGCGCGTTCTGGAAAAGGGGTTATCCCTTGACCCCAGCATGAACCAGGCTGCCTTCGAACTTGGCTGCGCCTACAGTCGCCTGTCGAACTGGGACACCGCAATTCGTACCTGGGAACGCATCGTCGACACGGATGGCGAACTTTGCCTGGACAGCATCGACTACACCCGTCAGAGTCTGATCCGCGGCACCCTGGGCGCCTGGGAACGCTTCGACGACGCCAAAGACAAGAGTATCTTCAAGAGCTACAATCTGGGTATCGCCCACCTGATGCTGGGCAAGACCGAAGCGGCCATCCACTATTTTAGCGAAGTGATTACCGGCAATCCCCACTTCGAAAAGGCACTTTACTATCGAACCAGAGCCAACCGCATGCTGGGGCGAGTCAAGCTGGCCGGTCCCGACCTGCAGAAGCTGCTGGAGTATCGCCCCCGCGACCCCTACGGCAATTTCTTGCTGGGACAATGCCTGCTGGAGATGGGCCGCACCCCACAGGCCATCAGCTGTTTTAACAAGGCACTGGTGGACAAACCGGGTTACTTCAAAGCCCATCAACAGGCCGGCGAAGCGAATCTGAAAATTCAGCAATACGACCAGGCCATCAACCATTTCAAGAAAGCCGCCAGTATTCGACCCAACGCCCCCGAGAGCTGGATGGGCATCGGACGTTGCTACGAAGAGCAATTCCGCATGGATGAGGCGGTCGAAGCCTTCGAAAAGGCGGTGGCCATCGACCCTGAGTCCAAGCAGGCTCACTTCTCGCTGGGAATGCTGTTCAAAAACCTGGGCCGCTCGCCTTCGGCCATTCGCCATCTGCAAAAGACGGTCGAGCTGGACCCTTCCGAAGCCGAAGCCTATTACGTATTGGGCGTGCTTCAGTCCGGACTGAAGAAGTATATGCAGGCCATCGGGCCGCTCCGCAAATGCCTGGAACTGGCACCAGATCACGCCTATGCCCGCTACACCCTTGGTAAAGCCTGCCTGGCCTGCGAACAAGTCGAGGAAGCCATTGAATGCTTCCATCACGCCCTACAGCAAAACCCCAATGACGTCAAAACCCTGACCGCGTTGGGAATGGCCCACTTCCAAAAGAAGCAACTGGACCAGGCCAAGAAACAATTCGCTGAGGTCCTGGACCGCAACCCCCGTGAGGCCGAAGCCCATTACTACCTGGGCGCCACGATGTTTCAGCTACAGGACTACGATCGGGCCATTGAAAGCTACCAACGAGCCGCACAGGTCCACGGTGATAGCGCCCTGAACTTCTTTACCAGCGGCGCCGTGGCCTCATACCGACGCCAGTATGAACAGGCCCTGCAGTTGTTTCGCAAGGCCACCGAGCTGCGTCCCGACTCCGAAGCCGATATCAGCCGCTTCGCCACCCTGCAACTGCTGGCCACGGTCGGCATCACTCACGCTCAAACCGGCATGGAACTGCAAAGCTTCATTGAGCAACGGAAAGAACTCTTTAAGAGTATTGTGCGCACCCTGGCCTCGTTGCTGGACGCGCGCGACCAGTACACGCGCTACCACAGCTGGCGGGTGGCCACCATTGGCGCCATGCTGGCTCGCTACATCGGCCTGCCCGACGATCAGGTGGAGGGCATCGAGATGGGCGGACTTCTGCACGACGTGGGCAAAATCGGAATTCCGGAAAACGTTCTCAACAAGCCGGGCAAGCTGGACGACCTGGAATATGACCTGATCAAGCGGCATCCGGTGATCGGCTGGGAAGCCCTCAAGGAAGTGGAATTCCCCTGGCCCCAGGTTATGCCGATCGTGCGTTTCCACCACGAGAAATGGAACGGCAAGGGTTACCCGGATGGGCTGGCCGGTGATGACATTCCCTTCGAAGCCCAGATCATCGGCATCGCCGACTTTTTTGATGCGCTGACCACCAATCGCCCCTACCGCCGTGCTTTCAGCTATCAAGAAGCGCTCAACATTATGCGCAAAGAGTCGGGCTCGTTTTTCAACCCGGTGTTGCTGGAAGAATTCGCGGAAGTGGCCGACACCAACGAGTTTATTCTGGAACTACCCACTCCCGCCGAAATGGACGAGTCCGGCAATCACATTCTGCCTTCGATGGAAGAGAACTGGCAGGCCATAGCAGGCCGCAGCCGCGACTCCGTCAGCGACTCCTGGGGCCTGACCGCCCTTCCGCACTAAGGGGAACAAGTGAGCGAAAGGAAGCTCATGCCGCGGTACGAACTGGGAGTCGATGCGTCTTTTCCTGTTTCTGCTCGTCTCCATCGCTCTGGCAGCCCCAGTCTGGGCGCAAAAGCCCTTCGACTGTAGCTTTCGGGGCCAGAATTACCATTTCCAGCCGATCCTGACGCAGGGAAAAGAATCTCTCAGCCTGGACGATCCTGAGGTGGTCAAACTGATTCAGGCGACCTCTGCCCAGCTCCAGGTCTCCACCACCGGTCATACCCTCTACAGCTTCTTACCCGGTCGGCAAACATACTGGAGCGACGGCAGCGGGGTCTATACGCGCAACGGCCAGGAAGTGGAGGCCCCTGGGCTCTTCTTCACTGAGCCCAAGGCGGCCCTGGAGCCGCTGGCGCTTTTCGAGGCCCTGGGGCTGAGAGCTTACCCGGTCACCGGAGGCTATCAGTTGGCCAGCCTGGTGACCGACTTCGGACCCTCCGCACCGGACTCTCTGGAACTCAAGATCAGCACGTCAGCGCCACTCAAATTCACGGCCAGCGAGCCGGAACCCGGTCAAATCCGGGTGGAGTTGCCCGAGGCCGCTTGGGACAGATCGGACCGAAAGTTCCGCCTGGGCGAGGCCGACGTAGAAGTCTTTGGAGGCGACAAGCCAGGTGTGCCCCTGGTCGTCTTTTACCGTTTCCAGGCCTTCTGGACGGCCAGGGTCAAGTTCGGGCTGACTCGTGAAATTCTGGTCTCGCCCGAGCCACGCCAGTATGTGGCAGCCCGGCAATCCAGCCTGCAAGAAGTTCGCGACATTCCACGCAGCGATGGCACCCGCGAAATCGAATTCGTGCTTGACCGAGGAACTCAGTTCTTTTGGATGCTGGATCCCAGCTCTCGGGTCTTGAGGGTGGAATTTCCATCCACCATCTCCAGCGCTGCCGGGGTGAAGATTCTAAAAACCTCAAGCTTTCCGGTGGCTCGCTATGAAGCTGCGCTGGCCGAAGGCCAGAGTTTTGAGTTCTTTCAAAACACCGACCAACCCAATAGCCTGCATCTGCACCTGGCCCCGGCCAACACCTTGAAAGCCGTTGAGAACGCAGGCACGGCCGCCATGGCGGGGGCACTGGGGGCCTCAGGCAGCATCGTGCTCGACCCTGGCCATGGAGGCGGGGACCCTGGCTGCTGCAACCGCGGGCTGGGAGTTTATGAGAAGGACGTCACCCTGGATATCTGTCTGCGCCTGCGTGATTTGCTGGTGCAGCAAGGCTGGAAGGTGGATATGACTCGCACCACCGACCGGGACGTCACTTACGCGGGCTCTCCCGACCTCATGGAGCTGAAGGCACGAGCGGACGTGGCCAACAATAGTCAGTCCGATCTATTTGTCAGCGTGCACTGCAATGCTAGCGTCTCACCCTATGTGCGAGGTTCCGCCATCTACTGGTATAAACCCGAAGACCGCCCGCTGGCTCAGTTCCTGGATGTACTGGACGACCGGCTGGGCTTTGAACAGGACGGAATCATCCAGAACAACTTCGCCGTGCTGCGCCTGACGGGCATGCCTGCGGTGCTGGTGGAGACGGCCTTCCTGACCAATGCAGTGGAAGGCCGACTGCTGGCCACTCCGGAGATCCGCCAGAAAGTGGCCGAGCTGCTGGCCGAAGCGCTGGGCCGCTACATGGCAGCCCAGCGCCGCCGCTAGCCGGCTAGACGCCGGCGGGAACGCGCTTGGGCTCGACGATTCCGTCCTGATGCACGGCATCGGCGGCAATCCAGCCTGACATCAGCACCATAGGCATGCCTGGACCGGGGTGGGCAGCTCCACCGGCCAGATAGAGCCCCTTAATGGCGGTCTTGTTGCTGGGCTTAAAGGCGCCCATGGAACCGTGACTGGCCAGACCATAAATGGCTCCATTCAGAACCGCATAGCGATCATGGATGCCCTGAGGAGTCAGGTGAGCCTCGTAGACGATATTCTCTTCGATATCGGTCAAACCGGCGGTACGCTTCAATTTGTCCAGCATGACCTGGCGGTATTCGGGCAGCATCTTAGTCCAATCCTGACCCGGCCGCAGATACGGCGTGTGGGCCAGAACATAGAGGGCCTCGCCGCCTTCGGGCGCAACTTCCGGTTCGGTGATGGCGGGCGCGGCCAGATACAGGCTGGGGTCGGGAGCAGGAATGCCCTTATTGTAGATATAGTCGAACTCTTCTTCGGGGCTGCGCGAGAAGACGAAATCGTGATGCAATAGCTGCGGGTAGCGTTTCTTCAGACCCAGATAAAGCACCACCCCAGAACAGGCAGGGGTATACTTGCGCGCCTTCTCAAATTTGTCCACGTTGGGACCCGGGGGCAACAGCTCACGGAAGGTGCGCACCGCGTCCATATTCGAAACCACCGCGTTGCAGGCGATCTCCTCGCCGCCCTCCAGCGTGACCCCGCGCACCTGGCCGTTTTCCACTTTGATGGACTTGACCAGCGCATTGGTGCGGAAGGTCACGCCCAACTCCTCCGAGAGTTTGCGCAAGGCCACGGGCACGGCCCGTGTTCCGCCAATCGGATACCAGACGCCTTCATCGGTCTGCATATGGGCTATACCGCACAGCACAGCCGGGGATTCCTCGGGCGAAGAGCCGACGTATTGCACGAAATGGTCCAGCATCTGGGCCACGCGCTCGTCTTTGATGTGGTTGCGAACGGTGCTGAACACGGTCTTGCCGGGACGAATGCGCATAAAGTCTTTCCAGCCGCGGGCCGTAAACCAGCTCTGGGGGTCGAGGATGTCCAGCAATCCGCCCACCGGACGCCAGAAGAAGTAGCGCTGAGAAATCATGTTGAGGGCTTCAGAAACGGTCAAAAAGTCGTGATAGCCCTGCACATCCTCGGGATGCTTGGAGAACTGGCTCAGATGTTGGGCCATCTGCTCAGGGTTCTCGACCAGATCCAGGCGGCTGTTGTCTTCAAAAAAACAACGCCACTGGGGATCGAGTCGCACCAGGTTGAGTCGCTCGGCGAGGTCGATGCCGGCCTCAGCGAAAATGCGCTTGAGCACGGAGGGAATGGTCAGAATGGTGGGGCCCATGTCAAAGCGGAATCCCTGCTCTTCCAGCACGGCCGCCTTGCCGCCGGTCCATTCGTTCTTTTCAAGAACCGTCACTTGATAGCCACGAGCGGCCAGCACGGTAGCGCTGGACAGGCCGGCCAGACCCGAACCGATGACAACGACTTGATTGCTCATGCTCTTACACCTTCGCCAATTGGGATTCCTCGCGCCAGGCTGCGCCCAGGTCGCGGGTTAAAGCCCGACAGGTAATGCGGGCCGAACTATAAATCACGGGCAGACCGCTACCCGGGTGAGTGCTGCCCCCTACAAGATAGACTCCATCCAGATCCTGATAACGGTTCTGCGGACGCAAGAACAGCATCTGGTCCAGAGTATGAGCCATACTGAAGGTCGCGCCTCGATGGATCTCCATGGCCTCCCAGTCGTCGGGAGTGTATTGATGCTCCACCACCACCCGCGACTCCAGATCTCCCAAGCCCAGCCGGGCCATCTGCTCGAAAGCCACCTTCCGCAGGCGAGGGGCTTCGGTCTTCCAATCGATATTGGGATGCAGATGAGGCACCGGGATCAGGCAGTAAAGCGCGGAGCATCCGGGCGGAGCCAGACCCGGGTCAGTCACGCAAGCGTTCTGCAGATAGAACGAAGGATCCGGTGAAAGCCGATAGTTGGTGGTAATATCCTTGAGGTTCTGCTCGTAGTCGCTGGAAAAATAGATGACGTGGTGGGGGCTATCCACCGCCCCCTTGACGCCCAGATAAAGCATGTAGGTGGAACAGCTGAATTTGGTCTTGCCAATCTTCTGATTCTTCCAGGTGGGACGCAGGGACTCCGGCACCAGTCTGAGCATGGCTCTGGAAAAGTCGGCGTTGATGACGATGGCGTCAGTTTCATACAGACCCCGTTCGGTCACCACACCGGTCACCCGCCTACCCTGGAAGCGCAACTCACGCACCTCTTCATTGAGACGGATCTCCACGCCCATTTCCTTAGCGATTTCAGCCATGCGCACGGAAACATAGTTACAGCCACCCATCGGGTGATAGACGCCGTATTCGTATTCCAGGTAACTCAGAATCGTGAACAGACTGGGACACTGGAAAGGGGACATCCCCAGATACTTGCTCTGAAAACTAAAAGACAGGCGCACGCGCGGATCGGAGAAGTAGGTCCGCAAATCCTGTTCCAGGGAGCGGTGCACACGCAGCAGGGGCAGCAGGCTGAGCATCTGCGGGGTGAATAGCGATTTCCAACAAGGAAATTCGTTCTCCAAAATCGGTGCGAAGCGCTCGAGCTTGACCCGGTTCTCGCGCAAAAAGTTGTCAACCTGCTCCGCATCCCGAGGCGAAATTTTGGCCACCTCGGCCTTCAAGCGAGGAACGTCGGGCGTGGCGTCGATGCGGGCCCCGTCCGCAAAGGCCAGACGATATTGCGGGTCCAGCCGAACCATGGGAACTTCTTTGTACAGGTCGCGCCCGATGCTGGCGAAAATCTCTTGCAAAATCCGCGGATAGAGAAAGAACGTGGGACCACGGTCAAAAGTAAATCCCTGATCATGGATGGCCGAGGTGCGACCTCCCACGAAACCTTGACGCTCCAGGACGGTGACCCGTAATCCCGAATTGGCAAGCTGCAATGCGGCCGCCAGGCCACCCGGCCCGGCACCGATGATCACTACGTGCTTTGACAATCAGCCTCCAACTTACAATGAGTGCCCGTCGGGGACTGCCATTCTAGATAGATGCCAGGTTCCTTTCAACGCTCGCAGAAGGCGCCAGCATGACACGAGACAAAAAACTGGCATTTATCGGCAGCGGAGTGATGGCCGAGGCCATGATCAAAGGATTGCTGCAACGGCAACTGGTGGAAGCAGGCCATATCATCTGCGCTGACCCGCAGGCTCAGCGACTGGAGTATCTGGCTCAGCACTATGGAGTGCTGACCACCCAGGACAACAAAGAAGCCATCCGCGACGCCGATGTCGGCATCTTATCCATCAAGCCTCAAATGTGGGCCGAGGTCGGTGCCCAGTTGACGGGCGCAGTCCAGAGTTCGGCCTTCCTGCTCTCGATCATGGCGGGCGTAACCACCGGCAATATCGTGCGGCGCACCAACCATCAGGCAGTGGTGCGCGTCATGCCCAACACGCCGGCTCAGGTTGGACTGGGAGTCAGCGTCTGGTGCGCCACCAGGCTGGTGAGCGAAGCCCAGCGCGAAACCACCACTGAACTCTTGCAGGCTTTAGGTATCGAACACCAGGTCAAACACGAGGAGATGCTGGACATGGCGACCGCCCTTTCCGGTTCCGCGCCAGCCTACGTCTTTCTGTTTATGGAGGCCCTCATCGACGCCGGAGTCCATCTGGGCTTCAGCCGCCAGGTGGCCAAAGATCTGGTCGTGCAAACAGTCAAGGGGTCGGCGGAATTCGCGACTCAGTCGGACAAGCACATCGCGGACCTGCGCAATATGGTGACTTCTCCTGGAGGCACCACAGCGGACGCGCTCTACTACTTGGAAAAAGGCGGACTGCGCACCATGCTTTCCAAAGCTGTCCATGCCGCCTTCATCAAATCTCAGCGCCTGAGCCAACTCAGCGAACAGGACTGAAGTGCTCGGGTCTCTGGTCTACAGCCAGTTCCTCCCCGGCAACAGTTGGCTACATAAACTGGACCCACGCTGCAAACTGACCTTGTTGGCCGGCCTGACGGTGGGCCTGTTTTATTTACATAAGCCGCATCCCCAACTAAGCCTGTTTGCTCTGATTTGCCTGCTTCCCCTGAGTGTCGGAGTGCCCACCAAAATGCTGCGGCCGGCCTTTCTAGGAGTGCTGCCACTCGGATTGCTGACACTTTCGTTTCAGGCCGGCTGGGGACCGCCTCCCCACTGGCACCACCTGAGCCTTTCCGGCCTGGAAGAAGGCGGCTCGCTGGCTCTGCGCCTGCTGGAACTGGCCATGCTGGCCCAACTCCTGGCCCTGACCACCTCCCCGATCGGACTCTGCGACGCAGCGGAGCAGATCCTGGCTCCGCTCGGAAAACTCGGCCTGCCCTATCGAGACCTGGCCCTGGCCTTCACCATTGCCTGGCGTTTCATTCCCGTGCTGGCACAGGAGAGCGAGCGGCTTCTGAAAGCTCAGATCTCCAGAGGAGCGGCCTGGGAGGAGGGAGCCTGGCATCGGCGCCTGATGACTTTGACGGCCCTGCTCACCCCACTCATGATTCGCTGCTTCCGCTACGCCGAAGAACTGGCGGTAGCCCTGGAAGCGCGGGGATATGGACAGACCGGCCGCCCCACACGACTGCATCCGTTACGCTGGCGTCTGGCCGACTCCCTGGCACTCTTATGCGGGCTGTCCCTGATGTTGGGTCTGATCGCCTGGGAAAGGTACTAAATGCCACGCCTGGCGCTTTGGGTGGAATACCGAGGAGAGCGCTTCTTGGGGTTTCAACGGCTGGGGCCAGTTTCTCCCGGCACGGGCAATCCTCGCCTGTGGAAGCCTCAACAGACAGTGCAGGCCGAATTGGAATGCAAGCTCAGCCTGATTTTGGGCGAACCCATCAAGGTCTTGGGCTCAGGTCGAACCGACCGGGGAGTCCATGCCACCGGTCAGGTGGTGGCCTTCGACACCGCTACCTCCAGGCCCCTGGAATCGATTCTACGCAGCCTCAACGCGGTCTTGTGCGAAGGCATTCGAGCCACGCGTGGTCAATGGGTGCCGCCTGACTTCCACCCCCGCTTTTCGGCCTTGGAGCGAACCTACCACTACTATCTCTGGCCGGGCGGCCCAGAACACCACTGTTTTTTTGCCGGGATGTGCTGGAGACTCGAGGGAGAGCTGGACCTCCAGGCCATGGAGCGCGCTGCTCGCCCCTTGCTCGGTTCTCACGACTTTAGCGCTTACACTCGTTCTCCCGAGCCCGGCGAGGCCATGACGCGCGACCTGCGGGGCATTGAGATCCAGCCTCAGGCCCTGCAGGCTTCCCTCAAAACGGGTCCCTTCGCCCGCCTGCCGGAGCTGGTTTGTATGGAAGTTCGAGCCAATGCCTTCTTGCGCCGCATGGTTCGCCAACTGGTCGCCAATCTGGTGGAAGTCGGCCGCGGACGCTGGCCCGAGAGCCGCCCCTTCGACATTCTGAACTCCCGGGAAGCCAGGCTGAGTGCCCCACCCGCGCCACCCGAGGGCCTTTTCCTGGTGGACATCCACTTTAAATCGCTCGAAGATGGGGCAGAGGGGCGCTTCTAAACAAAAAAGCCACCCCGCCGGGAGTGGCTTTTTTGAGATCGCCAGAAGGCTTAGCGGATGGTCTGGGTCTGACCGGGGTTGATACCCTGGCCCAACACAGGGCACTTACCGATATTGGCGATGTTGGTGATGTCCACTCCCGGCGGGATGCCGGCGATGGGCATGTTCTTAATGCGGTCGAGGATGCCGCCGACCTGAGTCTGATTGATGTTGGCGGAAGCCAAGGTGTCTTGAACACTGCCACCGCGGCCACCCAGGTAGACTTGGTCCAGAGTCTGAGAGAAAGCCCGAGCAAGGGAGCTACCATCAACTTTACCATCGGCGGCCACATCAGCGGCGGCCAAACTTTGGACAATATTCTTATCCAGATCCTTGTCGAACGCATTCGGATTCTGAAGCGTAAACTGCAGGATGGAACCGTCGTTTTTACCATCATCCAGACGATCGTGACCCCACAGGCGCAGGACCGCGTTGGCAAAGTCGCCCAGGCCATTCTTCTGCAGGGCCTGAGTACTCAGATCGACCTCTCGACCGTTGGAGAAGTTCACCGGCGAGTTGGCATACTTGGCGCTCAAGTCCTCACCCGTCATCTGACCCATAAGATTGAAGAAGTTGCCGTCCAGGGCCTTACCGGTGATGCCGCCATACTGCTGCATCTCCTGGTTGTAGAGCCGCTGAACCAACTGGTGCTCGGCGGGAGTAAACTTGCCGGTAGTGTCGTTCAGCACGTTGAAGTAAATCGAGCCGTCCTGTTTGCCCTGAGCGGTAATCTGGCGACCCCAGAGATGCAGCACCGCGCGACCTTCATCGGTGAGCTGGGAGATATCCGTGCGCTCGGCGTTGCTGACGCTGCGCGAATTATTGTTAGTGACCTGCTGAGCCCAGTTGGCGAAGCGCGGGTCAGCCTGAGGAACTCCGTTGCTGGGCTGTCCCGGGAAGGGTTGACCCGGGAAGGGCTGGCCAGGGAAGGGCTGGCCCGGGAAGGGTTGACCCGGGAAACCGCCAT
The DNA here is from genome assembly GCA_018266105.1 of bacterium. GTDB lineage: Bacteria > Vulcanimicrobiota > Xenobia > Xenobiales > JADMJV01 > JADMJV01. The sequence continues at coordinate 41,343 of JAFEBA010000082.1, forward strand.
ATTGGCCGGGGAAAGGCTGACCAGGGAAACCGCCAAACTGGCCAGGGAATCCAGGCTGCTGGCCGGGGAAGCCGCCGAACTGTCCGGGAAAACCGGGCTGCTGGCCGGGGAACTGAGCGAAGGGCGGTTGGCCCGGGTTGCCCAGCATTCCCTGGTAGGCGAACTGAAGCTGCGAAAGGGCCGAGATGACTCCACTCAGCAACTGGGTGAGCTGGGTGAGCTGTAAGGGGGAGTTGGCGAACTGCTGGATGGGAACACCCGCGGGCGGCAGACCAAACCCACCAAAGGTCTGAACACCAAAGTTGGCGTTAAATCCAAACTGCGAAATTCCGTTGGCCATGTTGCTGTGCTCCTTCTCGACTCTGACAAGCTAATCTCTGCCACCTAGCATCTTACAAAATGACCTCGATGAGAAGATTGAGTTAGTTAGGTTTTCTTCCAATACTGGTTAATTTTTTGGGTCAGCTTATCCAGTTAACAAAACGGGCTTGACTCACGTGCAAAGACGACTCCGATTTATCAACCCCTTATCCGGTCTCAAAAAGTGTGGCTCCCGGGAGCCCAGAAATTCCCAGCAGGAGTCCTGCTTGCGCTTGAGAATAATTCAAGCCTGTCATGACCCAAACCCTCACCACCCCCGAAGGAGTCACAATCAAAGGTACTCGCCACGGCCTGCTGGTCTGCGTGCGAGAAGACCTTGACTTTGACATGGCTCTCACTCAGATCCAGGAAAAGCTGAATGAGCCATTCTTTGCTCAAGAAGGCCAGCGCGTGTCGCTGGACCTGGGCTGGCGCGAACTGTCCAGCGAGAGCTTCACTCGGTTGAAAGACTCCTTAGGCACCATCGAGCTCTCTGGAGTTCTAAGTACGTCCCTGCAAACCCGAACAGTGGCCGAGAGCTTCGGCATCAAGGCCATCATCGGCCGCCTCGGACTGGCTCACCACCAGGGCCGGCGCCTGCGCCAGGAGCAGAAAGAACAGGAGGAAGCCGCCAAAGACGAGCCTTCTGAGGAAACGCCGCCAACCGAGACCCCGGCCCCAAGCCCGCCGGGCGGCAGCGACGAGGAACAGGAAGCCACTCTCTATATCAAGCGCACCCTGCGCTCAGGCCAGAAAGCAGTCTATCCCGGCAACATCGTGGTCTGGGGCGACCTCAACCCAGGCTCCGAACTGGAGGCCGAGGGCGACGTGCTGGTACTGGGCACGGTGCGTGGACGGATCCACGCGGGTTGCAACGGCAACAGCGAAGCTCAAATCTATTGCCATTCTCTCCATCCCACGGTGCTGCGCATCGCCGACGGGATCTGGACGGGAGACCTCAAGGAAGCCGGCCTCAAGCAACTTCCCGCCGCGGTCAAAGTCAGCTGCGCAAAAGACCAACTACGCTTTGAAAGCCAGAAATAAGGAGACACCAGACGTGAGCACTATGGGCAAAGTCATCGTCGTTACCTCAGGTAAAGGTGGCGTGGGCAAGACCACCTGCACGGCCAACCTCGGATCGGGCCTGGCCCAACAAGGAAAGACCGTGGTGCTGGTGGACACCGACATCGGCCTGCGCAATCTGGACCTGGTGTTGGGCCTGGAAAACCGCATCGTCTTCGATCTGGTGGACGTCATCGACGGCAAGTGCCGTAGCTTCCGCCAGGCCCTGATTCGCGATAAGCGCTTTGAGAATCTCCAGATTCTGGCCTCAGCCCAGTCCCGCGACAAAGACGCGGTCAAGCCCGAGCAGATGAAGTCTCTCTGCCAGGAGCTCAAGGGCGCCTTCGACTACGTGCTGCTGGACTGCCCGGCCGGCATCGAAATGGGCTTCAAGAACGCCATCGCGGGCGCCGACGAAGCCATCGTGGTGACCAACCCTGAGGTCAGCGCCGTACGCGACGCCGACCGCATCGTGGGCCTGCTCGAAGCGGCCGATATCAAGCCCATTCATCTGCTGCTCAACCGCTTCAAGCCCAACGTCGCCCAGAAGGGCCAGATGCTTTCCGTGGAAGACGTGCAGGAAATTCTCAACCTTCAACTGATTGGCATGGTGCCTGAGGACGAGCGCGTGGTGCACTCCTCCAACAAAGGCGAACCGGCCGTTCTCGACTCCAAGAGCAAGGCCGGATTGGCCTATCGCCAGATCGTACACCGACTGATCGACCCTGGCGCTCCCGCCTGGGCCCCAGAACAGCCCGGATTGATGAGCAAAATCCGCAGGATGTTCACGGTCAACCTGGGCAGCCAGCCCAACTAATAGGAGGAAAACATGGAATTTCTACTACGTTTACCCCTGCTCGGTTGGCTCTTTGGGGGCAACAAGGAAAAGGACGTCTCGCGTGAAGCCGCGCGCAACCGACTGAAAAGTGCGCTGGTAGGAGACCGCTGCAGCGTCGCTCCGGGCATGTCCGAATCCATCCGCAAAGAGGTCCTGGACGTGCTGTCCCGATATATGGATGTGGACTCACAAAGTTTGCAACTACGCCTGCAGCCGGACGGCGAGAGCATGCGCTGGAGCGCGGACATTCAGGTGGTGCGAGTCCATCGCCAGGCTCACCTGCCTGAGCAGGCACTGGTCGATCCGAGTCAGCGGAAGAAGCGGCCCAAGCGAAACCTGCGCGGAATCCGCTGGCGGCGATCTCAGGAAGACCAGCCTTCGGTCGAAGAAAAGAGCGCCTGAGGCGGTGCCTCCGATCCGCTTTGGGGGCGGAGAGCCATCCGCCCTTCTTCGTCAATTCTTAGAACAAGAGGACGTAGGCGAGGTCAGCCTCTGGATTCACCGACCGGGAGATCCGCCCGATCCATTTCCTCACGGCCCCTGGCTGGTGCTAACCGATAGCCCCTTGGGCGAGACCGAGCGCCAAAACTGGCTGGCGGCCTTGGACGAAGAGAGCAGCCTGCTAGAAGCCTGGACTCCGGCCTCTTTGAGGCGCGCCCTCAAGCCATCCATGCTAGATTCGACCCGGCTGGCCCGTCTCTACGCTCAGGGCGGGAGGGCTCTGGCCGATCACATGGTACGCAATTTCCTGCAACATAGCCCGGGCCTTCTACAACTGGCTCAGTCGGAATGGGACAGCGACCGCGACAGCTCGATGGGACGCCTGCAGCGCCTGCACGAGCTGGCAGGGGGTGTGGGCGCCAGCGAGCTTCAGGAACTCATCGATCAGCCCGTTCCAGACTGGCCCCGCCTGCAGAAAGAACTGGAATCGGCCCGACGCGTGTTCGATAACCAGCACCGCCAGGATCGGACCGTATAATTCAGGAAGGTGCGGCCCCATGAAAGTACTCTTCCTGGCCGCTGAAGCCACCCCTTACATCAAAGTCGGAGGACTGGGCGACGTTGCCGGCGCCCTCCCTCAGGCCCTGCGCCAACTGGGCGCTGACGTCAAATTGATGCTGCCCCGTCACGGTTCCATCGACGTACAAAAATACGGGATGAACAAGGCCATGGACAACTTTCCCGTTCAAATGGATTGGCGTCATGAAGCCTGCCAGCTTATGGCCGCCAACAATACCGACTTCTTTATCGAGAACGATCGTTTTTTCGGTTCGCGCTTCAAAGCCTACGGTTACGACGACGACCCGACCCGATACGTCCTTTTCGCCCGGGCCGCTTTGGAAGCTTGTCGCCTGTCGGGCTGGAACCCGGACATCGTGCACGCCCACGATTGGCACTCGGCCGCTGCCATTCGCCTGCACTGGTCCGCCCACAACCGGGCGGGGCTGGTCTTTACCATTCACAACATGGCCCACCAGGGGATGTGCTCAAATTCCAACTGGCCTTTGCTAGGCGTTTATGACGCTCGTGGCCACCTCAATCTCATGGAGCAGGCCATTTACGCCGCAGATGTGGTAACCACCGTCAGCCCCACCTACGCTCACGAGATTCAGCGTCGCGAATACGGATTCGGGTTGGATGGGCTGCTACGCCAACGAGATAGCCGACTGGTGGGGATCGTCAATGGAATTGATATGGACATCTGGAATCCGGCAACGGATCCGATCATCCCGGCTCGCTTCGATCGTCATCACCTGGAAGGCAAGCGACGCTGCAAAATGGAGCTTCAACGCCGGCAGGGGCTGGAGGTCAATCCGGACGTGCCCTTGATCGGCGTGGTCTCCAGATTGGACGACCAGAAGGGGATCGACCTGATCGTACAGTCTCTGGGAGACATCTGGGCCTTCAGCAATGCCCAGTTCATGGTATTGGGGTCAGGGCACGAGCCGTATGAAAACGCCTTCCGAGCCGCCACCTGGCAGCATGGAGACCGCATGGCCAACTGGATCGGCTTCAACAATGAAGTCTCCCATCTGGTCTATGCCGCTTCCGACATCTTCTTGATGCCCTCCAGCTTCGAGCCTTGCGGCATCAGTCAGATGATCGCTATGCGCTATGGCGCGCTTCCGGTGGTGCGTTCCACCGGTGGCCTGGTGGACACGGTTCCCGATGTATCCAGGGGCGACGGAGTGGGCTATCGCTTTGACGCCTACGACAAGGGCGCCATGCTGCACGCCCTGGGGCGGGCCCTGCATGACTACCACCATGACCGCGGCGGCTGGGGGCGAACCGTGCAGCGGGCCATGTCTCGCGACTTCAGTTGGGCCACCTCGGCCCGGCGTTATGCCGAAGTTTATCACTGGGCGCGCGAACTCTCTCGACGTTAGCCGGGACGGCCCCGGGGTGCAGGACTCCGTGCTACAATCCACGTAACTTGCAGCTTCACAAAACCTTAGGGGAGGCCGTAAGACGTGGAATTCGCGATTACCTTCAAGGGGGACATCCCGCTCGAGCGCACGGTGGCGCTATGTAAGCAGGCGGAGGTAGCAGGCTTCGACTACGCCTGGTTCTTCGACTCTCACGTCCTATGGCGGGAATGCTACACCACCATGGCGGTCTGTATGCGGGAGACCAAGCGCCTGCGTTACGGCCCCTGCGTGACCAACCCGCTGGTGCGTGACTGGACGGTGGCCTCCAGCGTCTTCGCGAATATGTGCGATGTCAGCGATGGACGCTTCGATCTGGGGGTGGGACGTGGCGATAGCTCCCGTCGCCTGCTGGGCTTCAAGCCCAGCTCGCTGGAAGAGATGCGCGATTTCACCAAGTTCACCCAGACCATGGTGGCCGGCAAATCGGTAGAATATATGGGCAAATCACAGGAACTGACCTGGACCGCCGGTCACAATATGCCGGCCTGGGTGGCTGCCTATGGACCCAAAGCGTTGGCCTCGGCTGGCGAGTATGCCGATGGCCTGATCCTGCAAATCGGTGACCCCTGGCTGGTCAAATGGTTTGCTGACCAGGCCAAAGAAGCCGTGCGCAAGGCCGGCCGCAACGAAAAAGACTTCCGCATTATGTCGGCAGCACCGGTATGGCTTGGCGACATCGAGAAATGTCGCGAACAGACCCGCTGGTTCCCGGCCATGGTTGGCAACCACGTGGCCGACCTGGTGGAGCGCTACGGGCGTGAAGGCGGCAGCGTGCCGCAGCGTCTGACGGACTACATCCAGGGTCGCAAAGGCTACGACTACAAGCACCATGCCGACAAGGACGCCGACCATCTCGACTTCATCAGCAATGACGTAATCGACAGCTTCTCGGTGCTGGGCTCGATCGACCAGCACCTGGCCAAGTTGCGCGAGCTGGAAGAAGCCGGCGTGACCCAGTTCAATATCTATCTGATGTGCGGCGAGGAAGAGCGAATGGTGGCCGAGTACGGCCAGCACATTATCCCTCAGTTCAAAAAGCAACGAGCTACGGCCGGCGTTTAACACCGGGTCTGCAAAAGAGCCTCCCGTTGGCGGGGGGCTCTTTTTTGTTTGGCGACATCAACGGGCTACGGGGAGTTAACCGCGGGCGCAAAACGCTCGCTACCGCCACCGACACGGGCAGAAGCACTGCTAACGACAAAAAGATATTCATAAAAGGCCCGACAGCAACTTCAGCGCCACCGCGCCCCCGTTCTTTCCAGGAACTTCCGGCTTTCGCATGGCCTCCTGGACTGAAGATCCGGTCCGGCAGGAGTAGACCGTCTGATACCAGACCGGTGAGCGGCTCGCCTGCGGCGGCAAGGGCAGGCGAGCCCCGGCGCAGAAAAAGCCGCCATGGATAACTCACCCGGCTCCGCTGAGGACCGCCTGCTGGCCGCCCTCGCCTACCCCTACTGGTATCTGGCCTTTCCAATCTACCTGCTCGCCCCTCGCTACCAGCAGCGTCCCTTCCTGAAATATCACGTCTTCCAGAGCTTCTGCCTGGGCATGGCCGTGCTCTGGGGCGGAGTCACCCTCTGGACCACGGCCGCGATCCTCGGCAAGTTTGGAGCCTTCGGGCTGCTGCTTTACCCGTTTATCAAGCTGGCCGAGTGGGTTGCCTTCATTCTGACCTGGTACGGAGCCGCCGGAGCCTGGCTGGGCAACCGCACGGAAATCCCCTACATTACGGAATTCGTTCGACCGTTTTTACACGAACGTCCCAAGGGCAACAGTGACGCTCAATAAAGAAAAGGTCATCATCTGGACCGACGGCGCCTGCAAGGGAAATCCTGGCCCGGGCGGCTGGGCGGCTCGTCTGATCGACGGCAAAACCGGCTTTATCAAGGATCTCTGCGGCGGGGACTATGTTACGACAAACAACCGAATGGAATTGATGGGCGTAATTCGTGCTCTGCAGGCCCTCAAGCGCCCGCTGGAAGTGGATCTACACAGCGATAGCAGCTATGTGGTCAACGCCTTCAAACAGCGCTGGATCCAGAAGTGGCAGGCCAACGGTTGGCGCACCTCCAGCAAGAAGCCGGTGGAAAACCAGGACCTCTGGCTTGAGCTGCTTGAGGCCACCAAGGGCCACAAGATCAACTGGATCCAGGTCAAAGGCCACGCCGGCGTGGAGCACAATGAGGCCTGCGACAAGCTGGCTGTTTCAGCCGCCATGCGCTTCATGGAGAAAGAGCCCTCCAGCCCCTGACCTGGGCCAGCCCGACCGCCTGTTAATCCTGCACAATGATCGAGGTGTCTGGAAGCAGAGCCAGAATCAATCTGGACTGTGGCCAATAGCATCAACGGTAACTTCTCCGCCCTGCAGCCGAACCAGCCTGCCCGCACCGGGACCCGCATTTCCCAGTCGAAGGCGGTCCAGATCCCAGAGCCTCCGGGCGATGTCGCCGCCAACCTGCCCAGCGGCTTTGCCTTGGTGGCCGGTGACTTTCGTTTTGAAATTCCCGGCAATCGGCCGGTGACGGTGGGGCGCCTGCCCGGCTCCGATCTGGAGCTCGGCGATCCTTCGGTCAGCCGCGCCCACGCAAAAATGCGCATCGAAGATGGCCGGGTTCTCATTTGCGATCTCGGCTCCAGCAATGGCACCACCATCAATGGCTACAAGATGGAGCCCAACAAGTGGTACGGGATCCCGGACGGAGCCAGGGTCAACTTCGCTGACTTTGAGGTCAAGCTGCGCTCTCCACAGGGCACGCCGCCGCCCTTGACCACCAGCGCTGCCGCCAATCAGGGCATCACCACAGCAAGTCAGTGCGCTCACGCAGCCGTAGGCGGCATCGCCGGCTACCTCCTGCAGAGCAGCGCCGGTCCTCAATTCTTGCTCCAACAGGACGGCCAGTATGCTCTGGGTCGCGGGCCCGAAAATGGCCTCAAACTGAGCGAGGACCTCAAAATGAGCCGCCAACACGGCCGCGTCGCGTTGAACCAGGGCCAGCTTGCTTACATGGACACAGGTTCCACCAACGGATCGCTGGTCAACGGCCGACGGGTGGAGCCGAACAAATGGGTTCCGCTTCCGCCCAATTCAAAGATCACCATGGGCGATACCGTGATTCAACTATCCGGATTGTCCGCCCCGCCCTCCCTGCCAAACCAGGCCCTGGCCGCCGGCCTTGGCGCCGCGGCGGGAGCGGTTGGCGGTCCCATTGGGGCCGCTTTGCAAACCGGTCTGCAACTTTCTGACCTGAACGCATTGGCCAACAAAACCGAGCTAGAAACCAAAGGCAGCTACATGGCTTCGATCTCCAGAGCTCAGGCGGCCCTGAGCCAGGAGTCGGGCATTGTGGATCTCCCCAAAGGCGTGCCCACTCTGGTCTTGTCCGACATCCACGCTCGCCGCGATTTCATCATGAAGGCCCTGGAGCACGAGGTGGACGGGGTGAAGGTCTTCGACCTGCTCAAGCAGGGCAAGATCAATCTGGTTTGCGTCGGTGACGGAATGCACGCAGAGGGACGCGCGGCCGAGCGCTGGCAGCAGGCCGAGCGCGATATGCTGACGGGCAAGCAGTCGGCCGCCATGCATCAGGAGATGATCGAGGGCTTTGGCACCATGAAGATGGTAATGGACCTGAAAAGCGAGTTCCCCGAGAACTTCCATTTCTGCCGAGGCAACCACGACGAGATCAAGGGTAACTTCGCCAAATATGCTCGCACCCTGGGCGAGGCCTCTATGGTTCAAAGTTGGGTGGAGAAAAACATGGGTCAGGACTTCCTCGACCAATACGCCAAATTTGAGGAGCATTTACCGCTGGTGGTCCGCGGCGAAGGCTTTGTGGCCTCTCACGCAGCCCCCGGTGGCAAACTTGATGGCCAGGCCGTCCAGGCTCGCGACCACAAGGCCTTCATGCAATTGGCCTGGACCGAGAACCGCGACTGGAATGACCAAGACGCGTCGGTGCAACAGCGCTTCCAGCAGAATCTCCAGGCAGTGGGCGCGGAAGGCAAAAGCTGGTTGGTTGGCCATCGTCCGGTCGAGGACGGCAACTACCGCAGTCAGTTCAACGGCCAACTCGTGCAGATCAACGCTCCCAACGACTTCGTGGTGGCCCTCGTCCCGGCCGACGGCAAATTCGTGCCCGACCGTGACGTCATCAGTCTCGGCCGCTGAGCTCAGCGACTGCCCGTGTCAGGTAAAAATCGGAGCGAGATCAAGCCAGGCCTGCGGGTTGAGATCGTGCTCAAAGCCGATCAGCGCTCTGGCAAACGCACGTCCGGGGTGGTCAAGGACATCCTCACCAACTCACCCAGCCATCCCCACGGAATCAAGGTGCGCCTGACCGACGGCCAGGTCGGCCGGGTCTGCAATATCCTGGGGAACGCGTAGCCGAGGTCAATGTTGCCAGGTTGTTTACACAACCTGGCACAAATTAACGCCGGAATAAGGCTGCCGGACTACAATCGCAGTTGTGATTCACTCTCTGAGCGGGCTATTCACTCCAAAGCTCCGTGTCCACGGACCGCTCCCGGTTTTGCAGCAGCTGCAACCGCAGGACATGACTCTGCCCCGGGAGTCGGTCACCCTGCTCAGCTCTTCCACACCGGTGATCGCGGAAAAAGTGACGGCGCCCGGGCCGGAAAAGCAGGCTCCGCCAGCCGCCCGGCTGAGTTCGCCCCCCGTCCCCTCCACCCTGATCATGATGGAAGCTCCGGCGCCGGAAAGTCATTCGAAGCCTCAGCAGAGCGCGCTCATCAAAAGTCTGGTCGGACACTTTAACAACAAGCTGGCTGAGAACCCCAAGGCCCAGGACGCCCTGAACAACTGGACGCCTGAGCAGCGGGCCCAGTTGGACGGGCTGATGGCTCACCCCAGTCTGGAATCAGCTTTTCTTCACACCGGACGGCACACCCCCACCAAGGCCATGGAAGTCCTACCCGGCTTGATCGCCTCGGGCCGCCTGCTGGACAAAGACAAGACCGGGAAGACCACTCTGGATCATCTCTGCGAATTGCAGGGCCAGCCGATGGAGCACCCTCTGGAGAGCGGCGTCGTCACCAGCGAATTGCTGGCCAACCTGGCCAACCCCGGCGAGATCAATCAGCGCAATCGCGGCACCTGCACGGTCACCACCATCGAATATTTCCACTGCGCTCAGCAGCCCTCGGACTACACTCGTCTGGTCAAGGAGCTGGTCCAGGAGGACGCCAAGGCTCATTTCCAGACCGGCAAAGTGTGCTGGACCAATCCCACCGGCCTCAAAGACGACCACAGCCAGCGCAGCAGCGTCGACCGCGTCTACCAGAGCTCGATGATGCAGGCCGCCTACGATGGCCGGGCTCTCTACAACAATCTCAACGATTCCTTCTGGACGATTGGATGGACCCGTCAGTGGCGAGATTCCGGCCTGTCCCACGAACACTCAGGCTATCTGCTGGAGCAGGCTCTGGGCACCAAGCATCAGGTGATGGAGTACGAGGGCAATCAGAAACGTTTTGAGGCCGACATTCTGCGGGCCCACAATTTGGGCCAGCAGGTGTTTGTGGCCATGCGCTGGAGCCCTGACAAGGACGACATTCATGCCAATCATGCCCTGGCTATCGAGAAGATCGAAGGCGACAAAGTCTACTTGCGCAACCCCTGGGGCGACGGGGAAACCGGCGGGGAGAACGGTCCGCCCCGCGAGCTGGTGGGCGAGCATGGCCAGGTGGTCATGAGCAAGTCGGACTTCTTCGACCGCTTGAACGGGGCCATCCGTCCCCAGCGCAACTTCTTCAATGTTTGGGCCAACCGCATTCGCTATCACTTTGGCGGCGAGAAGGCCATTCTCAAAGGCTGACCTTGAGGCCCGCTACCAGACGACTGAGTAATAGAGCACGTCCTGGGGCTCCCCGGTGCCGTCCAGAAAATCATGACGCAGCAAGCCCTCGCGTTGGAAGCCGCACTTCTCCGCCACCCGCTGGCTGCCCACATTGCTGGGGTGGATTCGCAAATAAAGTCTTCGCAGGCCAAGCTGGTCGCGAGCGAAGGGCAACACGCAGCTTAGGGCCTCGCTGGCCAGGCCCTGGCCTTGCCAGGCGCCCCCCAGACTGTAGCCCGCGTCCCCCTTGGGCACGCTCCAGTCAAAATGCTTGAGAGTCAGGGTTCCAACCAGCTGCCCTTGCAGGAAAACTCCGAAAGCGTAACTCTGACGTCGATACCATTCGAGCAATTTAGTGCGCACAAAAGCTACAGCCGATTGTGGATCGTGAACGGCCCGCGACATCACCGGAAAAGCCGCAAGCAACCTTTCCTTTTCACGCCGAATGTAGTCCAGCAGGGCCGCCTCGTGACCCGGTCCGAGCGGCCGCAGTTCCAGCCGTTTGGAAACCAGGGAGGCTCGAGACCAGTTTTCGGGGTCGACTTCGGGCAACCAGAGAAGGTCTGAGGGCTCATCTCCTTGGAAATGCAGCGAAAGCCAGAGCACCGAACGCCATTCTCCACCCTTGAAACCAACCGCTGGATAAACTCCGACCGGCTGGAACCCCAGGCGCTCGTGCAGGGTCTGACTGGCCGGATTGGGCAAAGTGATGCCGGCCAGCACGGTGCGAAAGCCCTGGCGACGCACCAGGTCCAGCAGTTCCTGGTAAAGCCGCCTGCCCGTTCCAGTGCCCTGGGCCTCGGCACGCAGGTAGATCGAAGACTCCACGGTCCAGCCGTAGGCTTCACGCTGACGGTGCGGGCCAGCGTAGGCAAATCCAAGCAGTCTGCCCTCACGCTCAGCCACCAGCCAGGGATGGGTAGGCCAGAGCCCTCGCAAGCGAGACTCCATTTCCTGTGCACCGGGCGCCTGGCTCTCAAAAGAGATGGGAGTGGCGCAATAAGGTGCATAGATCTCAGCCAGTTGAGCACAATCCCCTGGACGTGCGGGTCGAATCCTTACGAACTCCTCACCGATCACGCGCATCCGGCTACCAGGCGCTGATTCACTTCAGAAGCGATCTGGTAAGAACGCAACCGGGCCTGATGGTCATAGATGTGGGAGGCAAGAATCAGCTCATCGGCCCGGGTGCGCCTGAGCAAGGCGGCCATGGAAGCTTCCACCGATGCGGGCGAGCCCACCAGAGCGCAGGCCATGGCCTGGTCGGCCATCGCCAGTTCTTGAGGCGTCACCTGCATTTGCAGATTCTGCTCGGGGGGCTGGAGCTTGCCCGGCACGCCCCGGCGCAGGTTGATCAACTGGCGCTGCTGAGAGGAAAGCAGCAGGCGACCCTGTTCATCACTGTCGGCCGCAAAAAGCGGGGCACCTACGATCACGTAGGGCCGGTCCAACACCGCGGAGGGACGGAAGAGGTCGCGGTAGATGGCCAGGGCCTGGTCTAGCAGCTGCGGAGCGAAATGAGAAGCAAAGGCAAAGGGCAAACCCTTATGGGCTGCCAACTGAGCGGAGAACAGGCTAGAACCGAGCAAAATCAAGGGAACCTTCAAGCCATGGCCGGGCACGGCCCTCACCCGGGAGGGATGATCGCTCAAGTATCCCTCCAGCTCTTCCAGGTCTTCGGGAAAGGTGTCGGAAGCGACCAGATCGCGGCGCAAGGCCCGGGTTGTGCGCGGGTCGGTACCGGGAGCACGGCCCAGGCCCAGGTCGATGCGCCCAGGGAAGAGCGATTCCAGCGTTCCAAACTGCTCTGCGATAACCAGCGGTGAGTGGTTGGGCAACATCACCCCGCCAGCACCCACGCGAATTCTCCGCGTGCCGGCGGCCACATGGCCGATGACCACGGCTGTGGCCGCGCTGGCGATGCCGGGCATATTATGGTGCTCGGCCAACCAGAAGCGATGGTAACCCCATTCTTCGGCGTGGCGGGCCAGGTCGAGGCTGTTGGCAAAGGCAGCGGCCGCATCGCTGCCCTCGAGGATGGGGCAAAGGTCTAGAACTGAGATACGAAGCATAAGGTTTAGTCTAACTCACTTTCTGATTCAAGGGTTTCCAACCTGAGCCTCAGAAGCAAAAAACCGTGAGTGAATTGATTCTAGTCGGTGACCGCGTGCTTTTGGAAGCGGAAGAAGAAGAAGAGTTGACCCAATCCGGCATTGTCTTGCCGGCCTCGGTGGCGGAAAAGGACCGAGTCCGCCGCGGGCGGGTGGTCAAAGTTGGACCAGGCTACCTGATGGCCAACCCTGAGTATAGCGATCAGCCCTGGCGCAAACCCGATGATGCGGTACGCTACCTTCCGCTGCAGGCTCAACCTGGAGACCTGGCCTACTTTATACGCAAAGAAGCCATTGAGTTACGCCACGAAGGCAAGAACTACCTGATCGTGCAGCACGGAGCCATCGTGATTTTGCTGAGGCCGGACACGAAGGACGTGATTCAACGCATCCAAGGGATGCTGGATTAGTTTGGGGCTGAAACCTGCCCCTGAGACCAGGTCTAGACCCTGGCTTCCTCAGGCTCGGGAGAAGTCTCCAGGGCCAGGCTGGATTCGGGCGCGGCCGACTCGGCAGCTTGAACAGCGGCCAGAGGTGCAGCAGCCTGGATGGGGGTCGCCAGAGTGGCTTCGGCGGGAATGGCGGCGGGCGTGCGCGGGACCGTCGTTTCCTCTTCCAATTGACGCTTGAACTCGCTGCTCAATTGACGGCTGGATTCTCGAAAGGCGGCCAGACCTTCGCCCAAAGCCTTACCTAACTCGGGCAGGCGTCTGGGTCCAAACAAAATCAAGGCCAAGATTCCCAACAGGAGCATTTCAGGGGCGCCTAAATTCATCATAACTTGCCTACCTTACAGCCGGGCCTGCCACTGGTCAAGTTTCCTTTGCATCGCCTGGCATTGAGAAATGATTCGGTCCAGCTCACCACTGGGCACGAGCGAGGTTCCATCTTCCTCCAACTCCTCAGCAACAGCCAGGGCGGCGCGAAGTTCCGAGACTACGTCCCTGAGCGCCTCGTGGGAAGATTGCAGATGAAGTTGTAAGCTCATAACCTTGGATTTCTGTAGGTGAAACAAAGCCCCTTTGCTCTAGAGGATCATTTAAGAGCACGCAAGAACCCAGCTTACATCAGCAACGACAGTGGCGGCCCCGTGGGAGAACCTCTCAAGCTCGGTTCGCGTGTTCGTCTCAAGGTCGACGATATTGCGGCCGGAGGCGAAGCGGTAGGCCGGGTTGATAATTTTGTTTATTTCGTGCCTCAGGGCGCCCCCGGCGACGAGCTCGAGGTGGAAGTCACCGAGCTGCGCAAAAATTACGCACGCGCCCACATCAATAAGATCATCAAACCTTCGATTCGGCGTGTGCAGCCGCCCTGTCCCGTCTACCAGCAATGTGGAGGTTGCCAGCTCCAGCATATCGACTACGATGCCCAGCTTTTCTATAAGAGCAAGATCGTCAAGGACTCGCTGCAACACCTCACCAACCTGAACGGCATTAAGGTGCACCCCTGCCGCCGCCTGGACGACCCCTGGAACTATCGCAACAAGGTCCAGGCGGTGGTGGCCGCCAAGCCCTACCTGAACCCCAAAGAAGCCGGCGCCAAAGACCGTTTTTCTCACATCGTGGGACTTTACGCTCAGGGAACCCACCGGGTCGTAAAGATCGACGAGTGCTTGATTCAGGACCAGCTCAACAACAAAGTGCTGCAGGCTGCACGTGAGGCCATGGAACGCCTGCAATGGCCGGTCTATAGTGAGAAGGATGGCTCAGGCCTGATCCGCTACCTGGTCACTCGGGCCAGCTATAGCACCCGAGAGGTCTTGCTGGTGCTGGTGGCCGCCCAGCCGCGCCTGCCCCAGGTGCAGGAGTTCCTCAATCACGTCAAGCGTCGTGTGCCCCAACTCAAGGGCGTATTGCTCAACCTCAACCCCCACCAGACCAACGTTATTTTGGGCAATCGTACTCAGGTGTTGTGGGGCAAAGACCATCTGGTGGAGGAGATCCACGGGCTCAAATTCCAGATCTCCCCGACCAGTTTCTTTCAGGTCAATACTCGCGGTCTTCTGATGATGTATGACGTGCTGGAGCAATATTGCGACCTGCGCGGCAAAGATACGGCCGTGGATCTCTACTGCGGGGTGGGCTCCCTTAGTTTGCTCATGGCCAAGCGAGCCAAACGCGTTCTGGGCGTGGACGTCTCCCTGGACGCGATCGAGGACGCAGTCGTGAACTCTGACCTGAACGGCTTTAAAAACACGGATTTCATCGCCGGTGCGTCAGAAAAGGTACTGCCTCAACTCTATCGTCAGGGGCAGCGATTCCAGCTGGCTCTTCTGGATCCGCCCCGAAAAGGGTGCGACGGGGAGGTATTGCAGGTTTTAGCGCGCATGCGCATACCTCGGGTTGTCTATGTTTCGTGCAACCCGTCTTCACTGGCCCGAGATCTGGAAATTTTGACGGGACTGGGCTACCAAGTGCACGAAATCCAGCCCCTGGATATGTTCCCACAGACTTATCATGTGGAATGTGTGGCCCGGCTTTCGCTGGCCGGCCGCTAAGGAGCTAAGGGTGGCCTTACACTGGAGTCAACAAAGCGAAAGCGTCAAAAAGCTGGCCAACGATGTGTCGTTGCGATGGAAGCATCACTACCTCAGCACCGAGCACTATCTCTATGCTTGCTGCCAGATCGACGGTGATTGCGGCCGTTGGCTTGGCCGCCGGGGCTTCACCCAGCAAACGCTAGAAGAGGAAATCCTGCGGTGGGTTCCGGAGGGCGACGAAGTGCCCATCTGGGAGGGAATGATTGAGGCTCCCCGCCTGCGGCGCGTCATCACCAAACTCTGCATCGAAGAAGCCGAAGCCCAGAAGTCCATGCGGGTCGAGCCCAAGCACATCCTGGCCGCCATCCTGGCTGAAGGCGGCGGCGTAGCCGCCCGCCTTTTGCGCAATCGAGGCAACGACTTGCGGGCGGTCCGCTCGGAACTGCTCGGGGGTGCCTCAGCCCCTTCAGCCGAGGGCTCGCGCTCGGATGGTCGGGCCAGCGCCAACGAGCAGCAGACTGGCAAGAGCTCCGGTGGCAAAGAAAAATTCCTGCAAAAATACTCGCGCGACCTGGTCGAACTGGCGCGCCAGGGGAAGATCGATCCGGTCATTGGCCGCAACGACGAAGTTCGGCGCGTCATTCAGACCCTGACCAAAAAGGGCAAATCCAACCCGGTGCTGATCGGCGAAGCCGGCGTCGGCAAAACGGCTGTGGCTTTTGGGCTGGCTCTGCGGATCGCACAGGGGCAGGTCCCCGATCAGCTCAAAGATCGCCGGATTCTAGATCTCAGCCTCTCCTCAATGGTGGCGGGGGCCAAGCACCGGGGCGAGTTCGAGGAGCGTCTGGAAGGCGTAGTCCAGGAAGCCATGGCTGACCCCAGCGTCATCTTGTTTATCGACGAGATTCACCAACTGGTCGGGGCTGGCGATTCGCGCGGAGGCATGGACGCCTCCAATATTCTGAAGCCGGCCCTGGCCAGAGGAGACTTCCCGGTTTTAGGAGCCACCACCACCGACGAATACCGTAAGTACATCGAGGCCGACCCGGCCCTGGAACGTCGCTTCCAGATGGTGCTGGTGGGGGAACCCTCGGAAGCGGATGCACTGGAGATTCTGCGTGGCCTGCGCCCGCGCTACGAAAGCCATCACGGAGTCAAATTTACCGACAAAGCCCTGCTCCAGGCCGTGAAACTCTCGGTGCGGTTTATCCCCGACCGCAATTTACCAGACAAAGCCATCGACCTGATCGACGAAGCCGCGGCCCGCATCAAGACTCGCTCGGGCGTGTTTTTGGCTGGAGAAAAGCCCGCCTTTGAAGTGGACGAAGAGGTGATTGCCGAGGTGGTTTCAGACCACTCCGGCATTCCTGTGCAGCGCATGACTCAGGAAGAAACCACCCGCCTTCTGGAGATGGAAAAGTATCTGGCCGAGCGAGTGGTGGGGCAGGATCACGCCGTGCGTTCGGTTGCCGAAACCATCCGTGTAGTGAGGGTGGGACTGGTCTCGCCCAACCGTCCGGGCGGGGTCTTCCTCTTTTTAGGTCCCTCGGGCGTGGGCAAAACCGAGCTGGCCAAAGCTCTGGCCGAGTTTCTCTTTGGCTCGGACCGCGATATCGTGCGCCTGGACATGTCCGAGTTCCACGACAAACACTCCCTGTCTCGGCTGATCGGTTCGCCGCCGGGCTATGTGGGCCACGACGAGGAGGGTCAGCTGACTGGGGCCGTGCGCAGCAAGCCCTATTGCGTGGTGCTGCTGGACGAAGTGGAGAAAGCCCACCCGGAAATTTTCGATATCTTCCTTCAGGTCTTTGACGACGGACGCCTGACTGATTCCAAAGGTCGCACCGTCAACTTTGCCAATACCATCATCGTGCTCACCTCCAACCTGGGCGCACGAGAAGTCATCGCTGCGGGTCAGTCCGTTAGCGAGGGCACGGCCGGACAGCTCGACGACCTGCCCCCGCTTTACCAGAAAGCCCTGCGCGAACACTTTCGCCCCGAATTCTTGAACCGTATCGATGAAATCGTTAGCTTCCGCTCTCTAGCAGCTAAAGATTTGGAAGGCATCGTGCGCATCCAACTGCGACGCCTGACGGAAACGCTAAAAGAAAAAGAAGTGGCCTTAAGTCTGTCTCAAGATGCCATCGACTTCTTGTTAGAGATTGGCTACCAGCCCCAGTTTGGCGCACGCCCGCTGCAACGCGCCATCAACACCTATGTCAGCCGTCCCTTAGCCGAGGAAATGCTGCGCAATCGCACCTCGCCCGGCTCGGTCGTGACGGTCTATCGTAATGGCGACCGGCTGGCCTTTCGGGTTCAGGAAGGGCCAAGAGCTCCGCAATCAGCCGAGCCACAGCGCCCTACGCCGCCACCGCCCCCGCGTCCGGAACCCCCGCCTCGTCCGGACGCACTCCCTTTGAACCCCGTTCCCGAGCCACCGCGAGGCGGCGGCCTGAGTAACCTTCCGCTGCCCAAACGGCCCATGCGTCAGACCGGTGACCACACCGGCCTCAGTCAGGAGCCGGTCCGTCCCGCGCCGCGGCCGTTGGCCGACAGTCCAACTCTGAGCGGAGAGCGCACCTACCTGCCGCTCAACGATTCGGGCAGCTTTCCAAAACCAGATCTAGGGAAACCGCCCGAACCTCCCCCTCCCAGCGGGGACGATCCCTGGTCTAACTTCCGCCGCCCCGAGGAGCGCACCTGATGCGAGTCAAATTAGAGGTCATCAGCGGCCCGATGGACGGGCATATCTTTCAGTTCAACTCCAACGTGGACCTGGGGCGTGAAGGCAAACTCCGCATCCCCTCAGATCGTTTTATCTCCCGACGCCATGTCCTCATCGAAGTCCAGGACCCGCGGCTTTTCCTGGAGGACCTGGGGTCCACCAACGGCACCTTTATCGACGATGAGCGCCTGCAAGGCAAAGCCGAACTCAAGAATGGTCAGGTGTTCCGAGTGGGACGCACCTGGTTGGAAGTAACCTGGTAGCCAACCCGTTCAAGAATCATCGATAAGCCAGCCATCGGACGGCCCGCACCTGACAGCACCACCGTCATTCTCTTTTCTCAGATTAAAGCCATTTGGACACCACTCAAAATTACCCTATTGCCCTGATGACAGTATAACAGTTATACTGTTATCACTCTCAGGGGATTCGAGGAGGGACACCAACGTGCTGGAAGATTTAACGAACACCCTTTTGGCTGATCGACTATTGACCGAAAGCCAGTTGCAACGAGCCCAGGAACAGGCTCGTCGCAGCACCTGCGCCTTGCAAAAGGTGATCGTCGAACTGGGATTCGTCACCGAAAAAGAGCTGGTCGAGGCCATTGGGCGCAGGCTCGGAGTGGGATTTGTCGACCTGGACGGACTGACCCTGGACGGCGATCTGGCCCGCCTGGTGCCAGAGCATCTGGCCAAACGCTACAAAGTCTTCCCGGTCAGCCAGAACGGTAACC
The DNA here is from genome assembly GCA_018266105.1 of bacterium. Taxonomy (GTDB): domain Bacteria; phylum Vulcanimicrobiota; class Xenobia; order Xenobiales; family JADMJV01; genus JADMJV01. Next base: position 59,935 of record JAFEBA010000082.1, read on the forward strand.
GCCTGACCCTTGCCATGTCCGACCCCATGAATGTCATTGCCGTGGACGACATCCGTCTGGTGACGGGTTTGAAATCGAGACCCTGATCGCGCCGGAAGCCGCGATCGAGCGCACCCTGAGTAAAGTCTATGGAACCACCGACCTGGTCACCACCTTCGAAGACGAAGTGAAGGGTCTGAGCGGCACCGACGTGCAGGGAGTCTTCGGCGAACAGGAGTCCGAGGAAGAGATCTCCCTGGAAGACCTGCAAAAGCGCATGGAAGAGGCACCCATTGTGCGTATGGTCAACCTGATCATCTCCCAGGCCATCCTCGACAAAGCTTCTGACATCCACATCGAACCCGAATCGCGAGCCGTGCGCATACGCTATCGCGTGGACGGCGTGCTTCACGAGGTCATGACCACGCCCAAGCATATTCAGGCTCCCATGGTGTCCCGACTGAAAATTATGGCCTCCATGGACATCGCCGAACGACGCATCCCTCTGGACGGAAAGATCCATCTCACCCACGAGGGCAAGGAATACGACCTGCGCGTGTCCACGATTCCCACCGTCCACGGAGAGAAGACGGTGATGCGAATTCTAGACAAAAACAGCGTGCAGTTGGGCCTGAACAAACTGGGTTTCCAGCAAGAAAACTTGCGACTCTGGGAATCCCTGGTGGAAAAACCCTACGGCATGCTGCTGGTCACCGGGCCCACCGGTTCGGGCAAGTCCACCACCCTCTACTCCTGCCTGAACAAGCTCAATCAGGGAGAGCGCAATCTGACCACGGTGGAAGACCCGGTGGAGTATCAGATTCCTGGAATCAACCAGGTGCAGACCAACAACAAGGCCGGGCTCAATTTCGCAACCGCATTGCGCTCTTTCCTACGGCAGGACCCGGACATCCTGATGGTAGGAGAAATCCGCGACGGCGAAACCGCCAAAATTGCCGTCGAGGCGGCCCTGACCGGACATCTGGTGCTTTCCACCCTGCATACCAACGACGCTTGCGGTGCTATTTCGCGCCTGACCGAGATGGGAGTAGAGCCCTTTCTGGTTTCCTCTGCCCTGGTGGGAGTACTGGCCCAGCGCCTGGCCCGGCAAATTTGTCCAAACTGCAAGGTGGGCTACCGGCCCCTTCAGGATTCGCTGCGAAAACTGGGACTGAGCGTGTACGCCGAAAACGACATCAACTTCTACCGAGGACGCGGCTGCGAACATTGCAAGGGCACCGGCTACCGCGGCCGCAGCGGAATCCATGAAATTCTCACAATCAGCGACCGCGTGCGAGCTCTGATCCTGAACAACGCCTCCAGCGCGGAGCTGCGCCAAGCGGCGGTCGAAGACGGGATGCGTACGATGCAATACGACGCCATCCAGAAAGTGCTTGCAGGCTGGACCTCATTGGAAGAATGCTTGCGCGTGATCGCCGTCGAGGGGTCGGAATGAGAAACGCGAAGCAAATCAAGCATGCCAAAGCCGGGCACCGTTCTACAAGAACGCTACGAAATCATCAAGGTTCTGGGCGCGGGCGCCATGGGTCGAGTCTATCTGGCCCACCACTTGGGCCTGGGCGAGAAACGCGTGGCCATCAAGCAACTTGAAATCCACGTGGACCCCGAGACCCTGGAGCTGGTCACCAGCGAATTCCAACGAGAAGCCACCATTCTGGCTCACCTGGACCACCCCGCATTAATTCGCGCCAGCGACTTTTTTGAAGAAGAAGGGCAGTGTTATATCGTGATGGATTACGTAGCCGGTCCCACTCTGTATGAGGTATTGGAACAATCTCAAGGCCCACTTCCGGTCGACTGCGTTCTGGAATGGGCAGACCAACTGTGTGACGGATTGGAATACCTGCACAGCCGCACCCCTCCCATCCTGCATCGAGATCTCAAGCCGGGCAACATCTTGCTCGATGACGTGGGCCGGGTGCGCCTGGTTGACTTTGGAATTGCGCGCTTTCAAGGCACCAATATGCGCACGGCCACGGTGCTCTCTGGCGCCGGGACGGCCGGCTTCGCACCAGTCGAACAATACTCGGGAGGAACGGATCAACGCAGCGACCTCTATGCGCTCGGAGCCACCATCTACTACTTGCTGACCCGCGAGATTCCGCCCAACAGTGTGGCCTTGCTGACTGGTGAAGAGGAGCTGCAACGGCCTCGGAATCTCAACCCGGAGATCTCCTTAGGATTGCAGGAGGTGCTTTTGAAAATGCTGGCTCTGAAGCGCGAGGACCGCTACCCGGACGTGACCGCCGCCCGAGCCGCTCTACGCGGGGTCAAGATTCCGGGCCAGAACACGGCTCTGCGAGAATTCAGAATCTGCGCGCTCTGCCGCCACCTTGACTGCCAGGAACACGGCCAGGTCTACGAGTTCAACTGCCGCAAGTTGGGCTGGAGCACGCAAGAGAAGTACATTTCACAGACGATGCAAGCACATCTGAAACTGCAGAAAGATCAACCCGATCAGTGTCCGTACTGGGAACCCTGCTAGCGGTCCAGGCCCTGATTCCAGATTTTATCCATGGCTTTGCCGCCCGAGGCTCGATCCAGCACCTCGCCGGTGGCCTGATTGATCTTCATGTATTCCGACTCGTGGTGAATTCCACCCGGCGACTGAATGCGATGCACATAGCAGTGAAGCACCGAGGTCTTGCTCCAGGAAAGCAGGCTGGGACGTTCCTGGCGCTCGACGAAGACTTCGCGAAGAATTTCTTCACCGCCGTCGTTCTTCTTTGAGCTCCAAAGCTCGACACGGTCTTCGGTTCTGGGGTCGTTGTCGACGTGAGCCCCGAAGAAGACCTCTGAATCTGGATGGTCGGTGTCGAATGGCTGAGCCGGCATGCCGGTGCTGAGCACCCGGCCGTCGGGGTGGGCCGTGAGAATGTCCTGCTTGGCCTGGGCATAGCGAGTGCGAGCACGAGCGGCATCTAAATGAATCATGGCTCAAGACTAGAACGGACGGCTGAATTAAGCCTGAAAAGAAGCGGCCTAAAGCTCGAACTCCAGACCTTCACGGGCCACTTCCACCTGAAGATCCTTGAGCTGGCGCAGCCAGGCGGCCACCTCGTCCAGTTCGCGATCGCTGCGCGAGGGGTCGTGGTGAGTGCAGATCAGTCTTTTGACCTTGGCGGCGCGGGCCAGCGCAATGGCGTCTTCATAGGTGGAATGGCCTCGGTCGCGGGCGATCTCCCGTTCATCAGGCAGAAACTGGGCGTCGTGGATGAGCACATCGACTTTCTCAGCCAGTTCCATGGCCTCGCTGCAATCCTCAGGCCGTGCCGGATACTCTACATCCGTCAGGTAGGCCACCCGCTTCTTCCGATATTCCACCCGATAACCCACCACGATGGACGAACTGGTGCCGCGGGGCAGAAAGCCCCAGCGTATCTTGGCTCCCAGGGCCTCGAACCAGGGATCGCTGGTGAGCGGGTTAACAGTCACATTGGCCCCCACCTCATCGTGAAAAAAGTTGGGCACCGGACAAAACTCCGGTCGCAATTGCTCCATCAAGTTCGCCAGCAAAGGCCGGTGGGGGTATCCGGCTCCATGGATGGTCACGTGGTTGTGCGGGACATACATAACCGGTGCGAAAGGGATCCCTTGAATATGGTCCCAGTGGCAATGACTGAGCAGTATCTCCACGCAGTTATCGGCCGGGCGCTCATCCAGCATGCGATTGGACTGCCAGCGCAAACCCAGGCCGGCGTCAAAAACCAGCGAGCGGCCCTGCCCCAGACGTAATTCAACGCAAGGGGTATTGCCACCGTAGTTTTGATTCTCCGCTTCGGGAGTGGCCACGGAGCCCCGTACCCCCCAAAAAGTCAGTCGCACGCGACCGTGCTACCCTCTTGGGCTGCGAACACCTTCAGACCTTTGGGCGGCTCGCAACGCTGGAGTCGCTCGAACTGTTGTGCGTCGTCGATCTCCGCGTTGTGATGAAACATAAAAAGATTTTTGACTTTGCAGCGCTTGCAGACATCGATAGCCTGCTCCAGGGTGGAGTGCCCCCAATGACTGCGCTGTTCATACTGCTGAGGCGTAAAAAAAGTATCGTAGATCACCGTGTGGGCTTTGTCGGCCAGCCGCAGCTGATTTTCAAATAGTCGCTTGAGGGCGTGCTCACGAGTAGGCCTGCCCGGAAGCGCATCAGCCAGCAGATAGTCGGTCGAAGGTGCCACATCGCTAATGTAGGCCAGCACAGTGTCCCCCATCTGAATGCGATAACCGGAGCAGACACCAGGGTGGTTCAACATCCAGGTCTGAATCTGAAAGGGTCCGACCTGAAAAACCTCTCCTTCATCCCATTCACGAAAACTGAGCTCGCTTTCCATACGCGCCAGCGGGATGGAAAAGAAGGTGGCCTGCTGCTGATCGCTGAGCAGGTGTTTGAGCTTGTTCTTTCGCCGCAACGAATGGATATTGACCTGAAAACGCGGACTGTAAGCTGGCGCGAAGAAAGGGAAACCCTGAATGTGATCCCAATGAGGGTGAGTGAGCAGCAAATGGAGCGGCTCGACCGGAGGTTGAGCGACCAGCCGCTCCCCCAGCTTGCGAATCCCGGTGCCCGCATCGAGGATAAGGTGGTGTCCTTGCCACTCCACCTCGACGCAGGCCGTATTTCCACCTAAGGTGCGACAACTGGCCAGAGCTGCGGGAAAACTACCGCGCACGCCCCAGAAGCGCACAAGCGGCGGCGGATTCACCGGAAAATCTCGGCTCGCTTCACGATTTTGTCGGTATCAATGAGGCGAATTTCAACCTCCTGGCCAATGCGTTCCGAACCACCGATGACTTCGATGAGATTGCCATCTACCACAGCCAGAGCGTTCTCTCCGCCCAGACCTTCGTCCAGTGTGACCCGCACTTTCTGACCCTTGTGGACCTGACGAAGTCGCTCTTTTAGCTCTTGAGTTCGGCCACTCTTGAGCTCTACGTGCTCCACATGAAAGAGCGGTCGAGCCTGCACGAAAACCGGCTTGCCCGCTTCCGTTTCCAGGCCCTCCAGGTGCTCACCAGCGGGACCAACCAGGGCCAGAGCCGCGCGCGGATGAGCGCGCACCAAAATGGCTTCGTTCTTGGTCTCGTGGGCCAGCTTGAGAATATCGCGGTGAACCTTGACGGCCAGCGAAGTGGGCGAGAAAACCCGGCCGACACCGTTGCAGTGAGTGCAAGAGGTGCGCAGCACAAGATCAAGATCTTTGCCTTCACGCTTGCGCGTCAACTGAACCAGCCCTAATTCGGTCATCCCAACCAGGTGAGTGCGGGTACGATCCTTCTTGAGCTCCTCATTCAGAGTCTGCAGCACCTTGCGTCGATCGATATGAGACTCCATATCGATGAAGTCGATGATGATGATG
>JAFEBA010000082.1:65406-83569 GCA_018266105.1 bacterium
CGCCTCGGTGTGGTCGATCACCAGATAACCTCCCGACTCCAGCCAGACCTTGCGTTTCAGAGCCTTGTCCACCTCGGCATCGATACCGTGGAACTCGAAGAGCGGCTTGCGGTCATTGTAGAAATGAACCTTGGAGACCAGTCCCGGATAGGTGCTCTCCAGCATTTCCACCACTTTGGCGTGCTCTTCGGCATCATCGATCAACATGCGGTCAAAGTCCGGCGTCAGGACATCGCGCAAAATCTGATCCACCAGGGCCAGCTCCTGATGCACGATCGCGGGAGCACGCCGCTTGCGAGCCACGCGGGTGACTTTCTCCCACTGGCGGGCCAGAAAATCGACTTCGGCCTGAAGCTCCTCGGTGGGCCGGCCGGAGGCGGCCGTGCGCACGATCAGCCCCATGCCCTCAGGGCGCAGCTTATCCGCCAGTTGCCGCAAACGAATGCGCTCGGCCTCCCCGTCCACGCGCCGCGACACGCCGATGTAGTTGGCGTTGGGAATCAGCACCAGATTGCGCCCGGGCAGAGTCACAAAAGTGGTCACGCGAGCCCCTTTGGTGCCCACCGCCTCCTTGACGACCTGCACCAACGTTTCGTCATTGACGCGCAGGATGTCTCGAATCTGCAGCTTACCCAGGCGCTCCTGAGCTTCATCACCCAGATGGGCGGCGGCATCATCGGCGCACAGGAAGGCGTTTCGGTCGGACCCGATATCCACGAAGGCGGCGTTCATTCCCGGCAGCACATTGGCCACCCGGGCTTTATAGATACTGCCAACCTGGCGCTCTTCACGAGCGATTAGAATCTCTGTCAGGGCGCCATCTTCTACGACAGCGGCGCGCCCTTCGCGGCTGTCTCTCATGATAAGGATTTCTTTGTACAATTGACCTTCTAAGGGCCCATCGAAGGCTGGTGTCGAAGCGTCTCGCCTCGTGAAAAGGCTTCGATGGAAAATTCTTTTTTTGCTGAGTGGATTGGCCCTGGGTTGCGCGGCGGCGACGAGTTCGCCCCCCAGCACGCCCGTGGTTAGCACCAGTTCCTTAACTCCAGGTCCGGCCTCTACTGAGCAACCCGTACCTGTTCGCCCCTTCCCTCAAGATTCCATTCTTGATTCGATCAACAAATGGCGAGCCGGCTTTCCAGGCCAATCAGCGGTGGCTTGTGGCCCACTGGAAAACCCAAGCCTGGTCAGCCTTTCCGGCCAGAAAACCTTCGAGTCGGCCAGCCTGGTCAAACTGGCCATCTTGGTGGAACTGGCTCGCCGCTTCGAGACCGGCCAGTGCAAGCCAGGAGACACCCTGACCTTTGAAGAGCGCTTCCGGGTGGGAGGCTCGGGCCACCTCCAAAAGGAGCCCGCCGGAGGCATGTATCGCCTGGACGAACTGGCTGAGTGGGCCATTACGGAAAGCGATAATGTGGCCACCGACATGCTCTTCGACTACCTGAAACTAGACACGCTCGAGCCAGCCATGCGAGCGCTGGGACTGAAACAAATGACGGTCCAGCGCACCATTTTTGCCTTCGAGGAGATCGACCGGGGACGTGACAACCTCATCTCGGCCGACGATCTGGCGCTTTTACTGGGCAAAATTGCTCGTAAGGAACTGCCCCGTTCAGACTGGATGCTGGAGGTCTTGCAGAAGACGCATCGCCACGATTTGCTCCAGGCGAGCCTGCCCAAAGACCTGAAAGTAGCCCACAAGAGCGGCGAACTAACCGGCTTCCTTCACGACGCCGGCATCCTGTATGGCGACCCCCCCTATATTTTGGTCATCCTCACACAGGGCGAAAAAACCGACAGTGAAGCATTCATACGTGGCCTGAGCGGCGAGATTTACGCGAAAGGGAAAAGCAAGCCATGAGGCCAAGACCACTGAGCACATGAGAAAATACTTTGACGTGCTTTTCAAAGAAAAAGTGGACGAATTTCGCGCCGAAAAGATCAGCTTTGACGAGTTCGCCGACTGGTGCGAAGCAACCATCGAAGAAAAGCGCATCCGGGCTGAATATCTGGTCGTCGACTGCCAGACCGAGATCTATCTCTCCTTTGCCGAGCGGGCCGCCGCCAAAGAGCACGAAGCCGTCGCGGCGATGGAAGAGGGGTTCGGCCTCATCCTGAGCTTTATCCACGACCCTTCCGACGACTCCTTGCTGGACGAGGCCATTCCTTTCTTACAGGAAGCCGTGCGTGGCATCCTGGAAGCCATCGAACTCAATGAAGAGTGCATGGAACTGGACGGAGGATGCGCCGGGACCATTTGACACCGGTGTCTCGGATCTATATAATCCTACCTCGTCTGCGGGCCGCTAAGTGCGGTCTGCGCTGTTTAATCAAGGTTTCCGCGCCCGGACGGCCCATTTCGTGTCCGGCGCTCAATCAGAGAGGGTTTTTGAGTGTTTGATTCGCTGACAGAGCGCATCCAGGGCGTCCTGAACAAGTTGCGCGGCCGCGGCAAATTGACCGAAGCCGACGTGAACGACGCACTGCGCGAAGTGCGCCGGGCTCTTCTGGAGGCCGACGTCAGTCTGGCCGTGGTCAAAGAATTCATCAATCAGGTCAAAACCCGCGCCATCGGAGAAGAACTCTGGAAAAGCCTGACCCCGGGCCAGCTCGTCGTCAAACACGTTCGCGACTGCCTGGTCGAATTGATGGGCGGCACCCAGGCAGACCTCAACCTGGCCGACTCTCCACCCACGGTCATCCTGATGGTGGGACTCCACGGCGCCGGTAAAACCACCTCGACCGGCAAACTGGCCCTGTTTATGAAGAACCGCGGATTTAAGCCTTTGCTGGCCGCAACCGACATCTATCGCCCGGCCGCCATCAAGCAACTGGAAGTTCTGGGCAACCAGTTGGGCATCCCGGTCTATCAACTGGGCGAAAACGCCAGTCCCCTCAACATCTGCCGAGGGGCCTACAAACAGGCCAAGGAGAATGGCAACGACGTCCTCCTGATCGATACCGCCGGACGACTCCATGTCGACGGTGACCTCATGGAAGAACTCAAAACCGCCAAGGAAGAGATGAAGCCCCAGGAGGTTCTGCTGGTGGTGGACGCCATGACCGGCCAGGACGCAGTCAACATCGCTTCCCAATTTTCTGAACAAATCGGCATCACCGGCGTGGTTATGACCAAACTCGATGGCGATGCTCGCGGCGGCGCCGCCCTCTCGGTGCGCCAGGTAACCGGTGCCCCGATCAAATACATCGGCATCGGCGAGAAGTCCTCAGCCCTGGAGCCCTTCCATCCCGACCGCATGGCCTCACGCATCCTGGGCATGGGCGACGTGATGAGCCTGATTGAAAAAGCCGAACAGGCGATCGACGAGGAACAAGCCCAGCTTCTGGAAAAGAAGATCCGGGAAAACCAGTTCGATTTAGACGATTTTCTGAAGCAGATGCAGCAAATCCGCAAGCTGGGTTCGATCACGGACCTCTTGTCCATGTTGCCGGGGGTAGGTTCGGCAATTAAGGATATGCCTGTTGATGAGAAAGCCATCAATCGAATGGAAGCGATTATCCAGTCGATGACGGCGCAAGAGCGGCGGCGCCCTGAGATTCTCAATGCGTCCCGCAAAAAGAGAGTCGCCAAGGGGTCGGGCAATCAGGTGGCTGAGGTCAACCGATTGGTGAAGCACTTCGACATGGTCAAAAATATGATGAAGATGTTTACAGGACCCAAGCCAAAGTTCAAAAAGGGCTCGTTGCCGTTTCGGCTCCCCTTTTAAAGCCAAACGACTGCTCGGGGCGCAAAGCCCTGGAACAGTCGTCAGGCACAGGACAAGTTAATAAGATCGAGTCGCAGGCCGGCAACTGGTTTGTATTGGACTGCTCGGTGGTAGTACAACTTTTCGTTTAAATAGTTCAGGAGGTACAGGTATTCATGGTCAAGCTCAGACTCACTCGCGTGGGCAAGAAAAAACAGCCCAGCTATCGTCTGGTTGCCGCCCCTTCGCGCAGCCCGCGCGACGGTCGCTTCATTGAGATTCTCGGTCACTACAATCCGTTGACCAATCCGCCCACGGTCGTCTTCAAGGAAGAGCGCATCATGCACTGGCTCAAGGAAGGCGCTCAGCCGACCGAATCCGTGCAGAAACTGCTGACCAGCGCCGGCATCTGGCAAAAGTTCACGGGAAAACCGGTCACCTATCCGGCCCCCAAGCAGCCCGCCGCCGCCCCCACCCCCGAGCCCGAGCCCGCCAACGCTTAGTTTAAGCGTGTGCTCGCGCCTCTTTTGAGGACTCGACACGCTGCTGGTCAACTCGAGGTGAATGGGGTAAGGAATGGCTAAGGTAAGCGAACCAGAGCAGTCCAACTATGAAGAACTGCTCAAGTATCTGGCCCAACAGTTAGTGGATGAACCGGATGAAGTTCAGGTCGCCCACATTCTGGAGGACCGTTCAATTGTATTGGAACTCAAGGTCTCTCCCAAGGACATGGGCAAGGTGATTGGCAAGAATGGCAAGATCGCCCAGGCTTTGCGCACTCTGATCAAGGCCGCCGGCCTCAAAGAGGGCAAGCGCGTTATGGTGGAGATCGTCTAAATGGACTCCCTCACCGTCATGCACAACGTGCCCGTCAAGGTTGTGATGACGGAGTCTTTTCGGGTACAGGTCGTTGAACAGATCCGCTCCTCCCTGGCTGAGCTTGACCAGGAGTCGGCCCGCCTCAACGAATTCCTGACCCAGGCTGCTGAAGACGCTTTCCGCGTTCGCTTGCAGGAAGAACTGCAAAGAGTCGCCTACCAGAAACAACAACTGGAGTGGCGTATCAAGGAAGCAGAATCAGTGGCCGAAGGCGCTGAGCTGTTTTTCCAAACCCTGCCTTCCCAGCTGATTCTTCGGGTGGGAGACAACATCCAGGAAAAGATGGGTGTTGAAGTGCTGCTCAAGGACTGGAAAATCGTGGAGATTCGTGGGGGCACAGCCTGAAGCCCCTGGGAAAGCCATCCACCCACGCCACCGAGGATCTGGTGGTGATTGGTCAGTTGGGAAAATCCCACGGACTCAAGGGCGAGATGCGCTGCCGTCCGGAAACTGACTTTCCCGAACGTTTCCTGGACACCAAAGAGGTTGAGATTTTTCTCAAAAATGAGCCGGCTCGCCGCGTGACGGTTGAGTCGGCTCGTTTTCATGGCTCTCATATCTTGCTAAAGCTCAGTGGCATCGACAGTCCCGAACAGGCCGCCCAACTCACCAACTACATGGTGGCGGTGGGACCAGACGAAGTGGTGGACATGGAAGACGGCTTCTACCACTACGAACTGGAGGGGCTTGAGGTGTTCGAGCCCGACGGCACCCTCATCGGCGTCTTGCAGGAGGTCATCGACAACCCGGCTCACGAGATTTATCGAGTGGGCGACGTCCTGATCCCGGCTGTGGATGAGTACATCCTGGAGATCGACCTCGAAGCCGGGCGAATGGTGGCCCGCCGTCCCGTTTACGATGAAGATTGAGGTCCTGACTCTTTTTCCGGAGACCTTCACTCCTCTGCACCACAGCATCCCGGGCCGGGCTCAGAAGTTCGGAGCAGCTGAACTGGTGCTCCACCCTCTGCGCCAGTGGGGACTGGGCAAGCATCAACAGCTAGACGATACGCCCTACGGCGGCGGACCGGGCATGGTGATGTCCTGCCCCCCCTTGTTTCAGGCCATGCGAGACATCCAAGCCGAAGACGGCCACGTCATCTACCTGACCCCTCAGGGCAAACCCTTGACCCAGCAGCGCGTGCTGGAACTCTCCTCTTTACCTCGCCTGATTTTGCTCTGCGGCCACTACGAAGGCATCGACGAGAGGGTCATCGAGCACTGGGTGGACGAAGAAATCTGCATTGGAGATTTCGTGGTCAGCGGCGGTGAACTACCCGCCATGATGTTGATCGACGCCATTTTCAGGCTGCTACCGGGCGTGCTATCGGAGGGTTCGGCCGAACAAGATTCGTTCTACAACGGCTTGTTGGACCATCCTCACTACACCAAACCGGCCAACTTTCAAGGCCGCGAAGTCCCGCCCATCCTGCTCTCGGGCCACCACGCCAACGTGGAAAAGTGGCGACGTGAGCAATCGATAGAGCGCACACGCGTACGCCGGCCCGATCTTTATGCGCGCTGGGAAAACGAGGAAGGCACGCGTTCCGTGGGGAACACGCGAGGCCAAAGAATTGAAGGAGTTTCCCATGGCCAAGAAACCGTCCCCCGCCGGCGCGCAAGAGACCAAGAAAAAGCCTCGCACTCAGGCAGCCAACAAGACGGACAAGAAGGCGGCCGCCAAATCGGCGACGGTCAAGAGCCCCAAGCCGGCTAAGGCCTCCAGTCCGCGAGTGGTGGTCGAAGACGACCGCTCCGGCATGAGCAAAGACTCCTGGAAACGCGCCTTTCTGGACAACCTGCTTTGCCTGCAAGGGCGTCCCCTCAACCGAGCCACCCCGCTGGACATGTTCAGAGCGCTGGCCTTCACCATTCGCGACCGCCTGGTGCAACGCTGGGCCGCAACTCAGCAAACTTATCACGCCAAAAAGGTAAAGCGCGTCTACTATCTGAGTGCGGAATTCCTGATGGGACGCCTGCTGAGCAACAACCTGATGAATCTGGGCGTCTATGAAGTGGCTCAAGAAGCTCTGGCCGAGCTGGGCGTAGACATGGGACAGCTGCTGGAGCGAGAGGCTGACGCCGGCCTGGGCAACGGCGGCCTGGGTCGTCTGGCCGCCTGCTTCCTGGACAGCATGGCCACTCTCTCCATCGCCGGCATGGGCTACGGCATTCGCTACGAGTACGGCATCTTCGAGCAGCGAATCGAAAAGGGTTATCAGGTGGAGCAACCCGACCCCTGGTTGCGCAACGGCAATCCCTGGGAGATGGTGCGTCACGAGTACACTCTGACCGTTCGTATGGGCGGACGCTGCGAAGCCTTTATGGACAAAGACCAGCGCTATCGCATCCGCTGGGTGGACACCCAGGATGTTCTGGGCGTCCCCCACGACACCCCCATCGCCGGCTTTGCCAACAACACCGTGAACAACTTGAGGCTATGGCAGTGTCGCGCCACCAAAGAATTCGACTTCCAAGAATTTGACCAGGGCGACTACGAGAAGGCCGTCCAGAAGAAAACCGAGTCCGAGAACATTTCCAAGTGCCTCTACCCCAATGACAACTCGATGCAGGGCAAAGAGCTGCGCCTTAAGCAGCAGTATTTCTTCGTCAGTTGCTCCATCCAGGACATCGTGCGTCGCCACCTGCAAGACCACGGCACCTTGACCAACTTCTCCGACTACGTCTCCATTCAGCTCAACGACACCCACCCCACCCTTGCCATTCCAGAGTTACTGCGCATTTTGCTGGACGAGCACCGACTGGAGTGGAAAGACGCCTGGGCCCAGGTCACTAACACCTTCGCCTACACCAACCATACCCTGCTTCCGGAAGCCCTGGAGAAATGGCCGATCAGCTTCCTGGAGCGGTTGTTGCCGCGTCACCTGGAGCTGGTCTATGAGATTAACGCCCGTTTTCTGGATGAAGTCCGAGCTCGCTATCCCAACGACCTGGAACGCCTGCGCAACATGTCCTTAATCGAGGAGAACCCTCGGATGGTGCGCATGGCTCATCTGGCCGTGGTCGGCTCCTATTCGATCAATGGCGTGGCCGCACTGCATACAGAACTGCTGCGCACACGCGTGCTCACGGACTTCGCCAATTTTTGGCCTCAGCGCTTCAACAACAAGACCAACGGCGTAACACCCCGCCGCTGGTTGCAGCAGTGCAATCCGGGCCTGAACCAGCTGCTCAATGAGACCATCGGCGATGGCTGGCAATACGACCTGGAGCAGCTGCAAAACCTTGAAAAATATGTGGAAGATGCCGTCTTCCGCCAGCGCTTCCGGGAAGTGAAACGCCAGAACAAAGCCCGGCTGGCCGAGCACATCTTCCATAGCTGCGGGGTCGAAGTCGATCTGGATTCGGTTTTCGACATCCAGGTCAAACGCTTCCACGAATACAAGCGCCAGCACCTCAACGCCCTGCACATTATTCATCTTTACAATCAGTTAAAGCGCAACCCGAAATCCAAAATCGTGCCGCGCACCTTCATCTTCAGCGGCAAGGCCGCACCCGGCTACTTCCTGGCCAAACGAATCATCAAGTTGATCAACTCCATCGCCGAAGTGGTCAACAACGACACGGACGTGGCCGGACGTATCAAAGTGGTCTTCCTGGAGAACTACAGTGTCTCGCTGGCCGAACTTCTGATTCCGGCGGCCGATGTGTCGGAGCAAATCTCCACGGCTGGCTACGAAGCTTCAGGCACCGGCAACATGAAATTCGCCCTCAACGGCGCCATCACACTGGGCACACTGGATGGCGCCAATGTGGAGATTCGTCAGCTGGTTGGTGCTGAAAACTTCTTCCTCTTCGGACTGACCGCCGAAGAAGTGGTGGAGCGGCGCGCACGGGGCTACAACCCCTTCCTCTACTACGAACACAACGTGGGACTGCGCGAGGTCATCGACCGAGTCGCCCAGAACGGCTTCACTCCAAAGGAAAAGGGCATTTTCCACCCGATCCTCAACGAGCTCCTCAGCTCCGACCGCTTCATGGTGATGGCTGACTTCAGCGCTTACGCCGAAGCCCAGCGCAAGGTCTCCGAAGCCTTCCTGGAGCGCGAGAACTGGACTCGCATGGCCATCCGCAACACGGCTCGTAGCGGACACTTTTCTTCCGACCGCACCATCCGACAATACGCAGAGGAGATCTGGGAGTCCAGTTCGGTACCCATCGAACTGTCCGCCTCGGGTCAGTTCTACTAACCCTTTTTGGCCGCAACCGAATGCTTAGTTTGGCAATTCCAGGTTCGGTCCGAGGAGTCGGAGCGTCGAAGGGAGTATACCTATAGTTGTGAGTTCCCCCAGTATCGCTCCAACTTTAGACGAATCCACCTCACGAAAAAGCAAACCACTCCCCCCCTGGAACGTGGTCTTGCTGGACGACGACGACCACAGCTACGAATATGTCATCTTTATGCTGCAGCGATTGTTCGGGCACTCGCTGGAAACGGCATTCCTGATGGCCAAGGAAGTCGATACGACGGGCCGGGTCATCGTCTTTTCTACCCACAAGGAGCGCGCCGAGCTTGAGCGTGATCGAATTCACGGGTTCGGGGCCGACCCTTTAATCCAACGTTGTAAGGGTTCGATGAGCGCCATCATCGAGCCAGCCCAGTAGGCGAGCGGAGGTTCGATGCCCGTTTATCCCTGCATAAAGTGCAACCAGATGGTGGATCCGGCTACGGATCGCGCTTGCAAGAACTGTCGCGAAGCCAAGCCGCTCAGTTGCTCACGCTGTCAGAAAGCCATACCCACCGAGGAAGTCTTCGAGCGCGAAAAGCTCAAAACCAAGAAGCCCATTTTTTGCCTGGAGTGTGGCGAGCGCGAAGAGGTCGTCAAATGCGGCCTGTGCAACCTTAGTCTGCAGCGACATCAAGCCAAGCAAGTCAGCAATTATCCCGCCGCCAAGAACTATCATCCTCACTGCCTGCGGGAACGCCAGAAGCAACTGGATCGCCTGGACAAAGCCTTGCCCATCATGGCCCTGGTTGGTTTGCTGGTAGGCGGACTCTTGGGCAGCGTTCAGCTCAAAGCCACCATCGGCTCCATCCCCGGTGGAGGCGCGGGGGCGGTCATAGGAGGTGGACTCTTCTACCTGATCGTGTCTGGCCTCAAGAACAAGCTAACGCCCAAGTAGCCTGAGGGTCAGTTCAGACGCTCGGCGACCACCACTCGCAAGTCCTCCAGGAGCTGGTCCAGTTCGGATTCGCTGGGGCCCTCGGCCATAAGACGCACCAACGGTTCGGTACCCGAGGGGCGCACCAGCAGGCGACCCCGCTCACCCAACTGAGTGGCCACTTTCTCGATGGCGCCACGGATTGTGGCATCATCGTCCAGTCGCTCCTTGCGGGTTGCCGGAACATTGACCAGCTTCTGGGGCAGAGCCGGGAATTCGCCCACCAGGGCCGACAAAGCAGCCCCTCGGAGCTTGAGATACTGAGCCAGGCGCAGCCCGCACAACAGGCCGTCTCCAGTAGTGCAGTGCTGCAAGAAAATCAGGTGACCCGACTGCTCGCCCCCCAGCGGACAACCGCGCTTCTGCATCTCTTCCAGCACATAGCGATCGCCCACATTGGCCCGGACCAGACCAATCCCCAGGTCGCGCAGGGCCACTTCAAGACCAAAGTTGCTCATGACTGTAGCGACGATCTCTTTACCCGGGAGTTCCTGACGACCCTGTAGCATGCGACCGAACATCAACAACATGCGATCCCCGTCCACGGTCTGGCCCTTCTCGTCCACTCCAAGGCAGCGATCCGCGTCGCCGTCAAAGGCGATGCCCACGGCCGCCCCGTGCTCCAGTACCGCCTCCGCCAAGCCCTTTAAATGCGTAGAACCGCATTTGACGTTGATCCGAGCGCCGTCCGGCTGGCTGTGCAACTCCACCACCTCGGCGCCCAACTCCCTGAACAGCCTGGGTGCCAGCTCACAGGCCGCCCCATGAGCGCAGTCCAGCACCACCTTCAAACCGCCCAGGCCTTCCGGACACAGAGCTTTCAGGTGGCCCAGATAGGCCTGCTTCCCCTGGTTATCCCAATCCACCCGACCCACCTCGGTGCCGGTGGGACGGGGCAATTCCTGCTCCATCCAGGCTTCCAACTGGCGACTGACCTCGTCGTTGAGTTTGAAGCCATCCTCACCAAAAAGCTTGATGCCATTGTCGGGCACGGGGTTGTGGCTGGCCGATATCATGACGCCGCCTCGGTAGGCCCCCTGTTGAGTCAGCCAGGCCACTCCTGGAGTGGGGATCACGCCCACCAGGACGCTATCGATTCCACTGGAGGCCAGGCCCGCGGCATAGGCGCATTCCAGCATATTGGAAGAAACCCGGGTATCGGCACCGATCAAGACCTGACAACGGCCGTATTGCTTGAAAAGCCAGTGTCCGTGAGCACGCGCCAGGCGCACCGCCAGTTCGGGAGTAAGTAGTTGATTGGCGACTCCACGCACGCCGTCTGTTCCAAAATAACCAGGCATCGGCCGCCATTCGCCAGCCCCGGGCCTGAACCTACCTGGGCGTGGGGCTGACCTTGGGCCTCGGACTCGGCTCGACAACAGGAGTGGCCGGAGGTGCGGTGCGAGTGGGTACAACCCTCACCCGCACCGAGCGTTCGCCGATGACTTCAAAACCATCCGGAATCTCCAGGGGCACGTCGCGGGACTCCACCCGAGTGGAGGCGGCAAAGACCTCGGATCGGGTGGGGACGTAGTCGGGGGCCTGCTGATCCTTGGTCAGACTCAGGGTCACAAAAGCCGGATCCACCTCGATCACCGGACGCCAACCATCGGCATGTTCCACACGAATGCGGTCCAAAGAGACAGCAACCGCCACCGAACGATTCTCGGCCTCTACCGGCACCGTGACCGTCAGGCGGCCGGGAGTAACCTTGAGCTTGGCCATGGAGCCTTCCACTTTTTGCCCATCTCCATTGACGGGGTCGAGGTCGCGAACCTCATAGGTGGTCGCCTGACTCTCGCCGGTGAGCAAGATGCGTCCGCGAACCTCGCTGACCTCGTTGACCAGTGGCTCCGGACCGCTGACACTGGCGGTCTTTGGCGTATAGACCGGCTTGCCAGCGTTTCTACCCTTGGCTGCCATGCCGGAAACACTCAAGTTAAATGGGACTTGCTTGGAAATGATAGCAGCCTGGCGAATATTGATGGTCTCCGGCTTGATCGAAATCGTGCGCAACCCACCCGGCACCAAAACTTTGACGGCCGGATAGATGCTGTTGGCTTCTTCCCCGGTGAGGTCCACGGAGGCAGTGATCAGGTCACTGCGCAACTGAGTGACGTCCTGAGTTTCGCCCTGGACGGTCACCTCAACCTCATCGTGAGACATCTCGTAAATAGTGAGCTTGGGACTCTGCCCACGAAGTTGAATCGGCACCTTGAGCTGCACCTGGGTTTCCTGACTGGTCCCGCCGGACTTGGCCACGACCCGAACGTAGAGCCAGAGAATCACCGCCAGCGTCAAAGCGATGGCCTCACGCAAACCGGGGTTTCTCAAGACTTCTTGGTCCTCAAGTTCTTCAACACCTGAATCGGATTAGAAATGCTGCCACGGCTGGCCAGATTGGTCGGATTGACCAGGTATTGGGCCAGCATCTTCTTGATGTCGCCCTCTTCCTCAAGCGGTCGGGTAAACTTGCCGTCCTGAGCAAAGCGAATTTGCCCGGTCTCTTCGGAGACCACCAGAACCAGACAGTCCGTCTGAGAGGAAACGCTCAGGGCGGCCCGATGGCGAGTGCCAAAACGGTCCTCGGCATCCTGGTCATGAAACGAATCCAGAATGCAAGCAGCAGCCAGGATGCGACTGCCTCGGATAATCACCGCTCCATCGTGTAGAGGCGTCTTGGGATTAAAAATACTGATCAGCAACTTGGAGCTAATCAGACTATCCAGCGCCTGCCCACGCTCTGTGTATTCTTTCAGGCCGGTCTCGCGCTCCAGCACAATCAGAGCGCCCATGCGGGCCTGGCCCAACTGATAGGCGGCATAGGAGAGCTCATCGATGAGCGGGACCAGCTCCTCCTTATCCATCCGCGCCAGCGGGGAACTGGTGAGCATCCCCTGCTGGCCCAGGCGCATCAAAGCACGCCTCAATTCCGGTTGGAAGATCAGCGGCAGCACGAAAGCGACCGAGACCAGGAACCAGTTTAACAACCAGCTTAGAGTCTGCAGCTTGGCCTGGTGAGCCAGCAGCAGCATCATCAACACCACCGCCACACCCTGCAAGATCTGCAGAGCGCGCGTGCCCTGCAGCTGCCCCAGCAAGTAGCGCAACGTCAAGAAAACCAAAAAGATGTCCAGCAGGTCGCTGAGCTCGATTTGATTGAGATAATGAAAAGCGCTGGCCGTCACTTCTTGGCCAGTTTCCCGCCCCGAGCAAGCATCCCCTCCACTAAATTAGATTTGGCCCTTGTCAAACGGGGGGGGGTAGGCTATTATCCCTGTTCGTCGGTTGCCCCCCGACCCGCAGGCGGTCACGGTAAGATCTGTCAAACGGCATCAGGAGGTGGGTTCTCCCCATTTTTTCGGTATCGAAAGGAGCAGGCTGCGTTGAAGGCTTTGGGACGTCACATCGTTGCTGAACTCTCGCACTGCAATTCAGAAATTCTGACCGACCTGGACAGAGTCCAGGCGGCAATGGTGCAGGCCGCGTTGGTTGCCCGGGCGGAGATCCGGGAACTCGCGTTTCATCGATTTTATCCCACTGGAGTCAGTGGCGTAGTGGTATTGGCCGAGTCGCATCTGGCCATCCACACCTGGCCGGATGTCGGCTATGCCGCCATCGACGTGTATACGTGCGGCGACACAGCCGAGCCATGGCGGGCCTGCCGCTACCTGGCCGAACAGTTTGGCTGCCAGAATATGCACACCACCGTCATGGATCGGGGTATCCCCTCGACTTCAGGCGACTACGGACACCGTCTGACGGTGATCGAAAGCCGCGAGCCCATGCTGGCCGCCAGCACGGCCTGAAGCCTTGTCCAAACCGCTGGTCGGCATCCTTGGCCCCAAAAACGCTTTGCCGGAGGCGCTCGTCAGCGCCCTGGCCAAGCGGGGCTTAGCCGCCGAGTGGTGCCAGATCGAGCCCTGGTCTCTCAGCCGTCGTTGCCCATACCGGGTCATCATCGACCGCATCAGCCATGTCTACGAGTTCTATCGTCCCTACCTGAAGGTGGCCGCTCTGCAGGGTTGTTACGTGATGAACAACCCGTTCTGGTTTTTGTCGGACGACAAATTCTTCAACTACGCACTGGCCGAACAGCTCGGCGTTTCCATTCCCAGAACGGTGCTTCTCCCTTCACGCGAATACGATGAGCGAGTGCTGGAGCCAGAAGATCTCCATAACCTGGGAAGCCTGGAGATCGACTGGGATTCAGTCGAGCGTCAGGTAGGGCTTCCAGCCATCCTGAAACCCTACGATGGATACGGCTGGCGAGAAGTCCACCGCGTCGATCATCGCGACCAGTTAATCGAAATCTACAACGACTCGATGATGGACGTGATGATGCTCCAGGAGTTCATTGAGTTCGAGCACTATGTGCGCTGCTTCGTGGTGGGCGGCAAGCACGTCTTGCCCACCTCCTACGACCCCATTCAGCGCCGCTACATCGTCGACCACGACCACCTGAGTCCCGCCCTGGGTGAACGCATCGTCAGCGACTGCCTCAAACTCAATCAGGCTCTGGGCTACGATATCAACACGGTTGAATTCGCCATTCGTGATGGCGTGCCTTACGCCATCGACTTTATGAACCCGGTGCCCGATGCCCGTCCTGAAGTGATCTCCTGGCTCTACTTCAGCTGGCTGATCGACCGCATCTGCGATTTCGTGGAAGAAGTCATCCGTGAAGATCGCCAGTGCGCCACCCACCTGGTGCCTCGCTCCCTTCCGTCGGTCGTCTCTTCACACTGAAGGCAGGTCGCTCGACTTCGATCCAGAACCAGCCAAGATGGGCGAAATGTCCGGCTTGCAGTTGCGCGTTCTCGACTCCAATCCCAGCGTGGTCGACCCTCTCGAAAAGCGCAATTACCGCATCGGCCGGATGACCTCGGCCCTGCAAACCACCCGGCCGGGCTACATTGTCTACGACAACAACACCGTTTCCGCGGAACACGCCGAGCTGGTCTGGCATGAAAAAGAGCGCGCTTTCGTCCTTCGCCACATCTCCCACACCAATCACAGTGTGGTCAACGGCATTAAGATGACCCACGGCCAGGCGCGTGGCCTCAAAGTGGGAGACACCATTCACCTGGGACATCTCCGCCTGGTACTGGAAAAGGCCCCTCAGTGGAAGCCGAATGATGACACCACTCGGGTGACGATGCCCAAGCCCTCCGCCAAAGCAGCGCCTCGCCCCTCCAGTGCCGCCACCGCAACCCCCTGGGAACTGACCAGGCAGCAGTTTCTGGAACTCCACCCCAAATACCGTCCGCCCCGCGTCAATTCGGAGGACCTGGCTGTTTTCACGCGTCAATTCTCAGCCATGCTGGACGCCGGCATACCCATCGCCAGAGCCCTAACTTTCTTTGGAGAAGGCCTGTCGGGGGGAGATCTCTGCCAGGTGGTCGAGGGGATGTCCTACAAAGTCAACTCGGGCTCCCGGTTGTCTCACGCAATGCGTTCCTACCCTCGAATATTCTCGGACGTATATATCTCACTCATCGAGACCGGGGAAGAATCCGGCCAACTCTCCACCACCTTACACCGACTGGCCGATCTGATGGAAAAACAGTTAAAAATGCATAAGCGGGTCGTGGCCGCGCTGACCTACCCGGCCATCCTGTTGATGGTTTCACTGGCCTGCATCTGCGTTTTCATCTTTGTAATCCTGCCTCAGATTGAGCCCATGTTCCGAGGCATGAATATCGAACTCCCCCTACCCACTCGCATGCTACTGGCCTCCCGGGCACTGATACTGCCGTGCGTTGGGACCGCAGTTCTGGGCACACTGCTGGCCTGGTTCTTCCGCCCCTTTATCCAGGCTTACCTGGCCCGTCGGCCAGCCCTACACAAGCGAGTGACCCGCGCCCCGCTTTTTTGGCCCATTTTCGGGCCGGTCATGCGTAAGATTGCGGTCGCTCGCATCCTCTACAGCATTTACAGCATGCTTGATTCAGGCATGACGCTGGTGTCGGCCATCACCCGCTCAGCGAACGTGACCGGCAACTTCTGGATTTCCGAACAGATGCAACTGGCCCGAGCCTCCATCGTAGACGGAGAAACGGTGGCCGAGGCATTTTCGATCAGCGAAATCTTTCCGCCCGCCTGCACTCAGCTCATCACCATCGGCGAAGAGACCTCCAGCCTGGCCACCATCGTCAAATACGTGGCGGACATGTACGACGAGGATGCGGATATGGCGCTGACCGACATGACCAACATGCTTGAGCCGCTGCTGATGGGCGGAATGGGTCTGATCGTAGGCTTCATCGTAATCAGCGCCATGCTACCGACACTGGAGCTGATCAACCACCTCTAGACGGGAAGCCGCATCGGCAAAGCCTGTGGGATGACCTGAATTTCGGCCGGCAAAGGCGGCCCCAGGCGTCCATCGATGCGCAACAGGGCTCCACTGTGCTCAGACCAGAGCCTGACTCTTCTGACCTGGGAATAGCGCACGCCACGCAGATAAGCCGTATGCTTGCCCAGAAAGATAATCGGAATGGCCATGATGAAGCCCAGCTTGGAGAGTGAAGGAATCACGCACAGGTCCAGGTTGCCGTCGTCGATCACGGCATGTGGAGCAATGGCGATACCGGCCGAAAAGTGGCTGCTGTTGGCCACCGTGATATGATAAGCACGGAAGGATTGGAGCCGACCGTCCACCTCCAGGAAATAGCGACGCGGCCGGAAGACGGTGATGGCCTTGAGCACGGCGATGGCACCATCCCACAAACGGCGGAACATGGAGGGGCTTTCTTTAGGAAACGCCTTCCAGGCGGCCACATCGACACCCACACCCACCGATTCGGTGAAGAGACGATCGCCGGCCCGGCCCAGGTCCACGCGATGAAGCACCCCCGTGAGGGCGGTAGCCAGAGCCTCTTCAGGGTCCAGCGGCACGTTCAGATAACGCGCGAAATTATTGAACGTGCCCAGGGGCAGGATGCCAAAATAGGGCCGCTCTTCGCCGGGCCGGGCAAATACACCGGCCAGATCCATCCCCCAAAGCACTTCGCGCACGCTGTCGTCGCCGCCGGCTGCGATGATGAGAGGACATCCAGCCCTGACCTCCTCGCAGGCGAGACGAGTCAGATCTCCTGCCCGCTGGGAGGGCCGTAGCCTCAATCCGTGGGCGGCGGCCAGAGCCGTCAATTCTTCCAGGTTATTAGGCCCGCGCGATGCACCCGAGGCCGGGTTCAGCAGAACTACGCCTTGGTCGGCTTGTGTTGCTTCATCACCCATTTTTCAAGGCGCCTCGTTCCCTTCATCCACCATTGCTCCTTAGGGTCCGGCAACTGGATGAGAATTGAATATACGCCCAACAGATTAGCTCCCAGCACGTCTGTAAAAATCTGATCACCCACCATGGCAGTTTCGGCCGGGGCCGTACCCAGCATGTGCATTGCCTTCTTGAAGCCTCGCAGCATCGGCTTGCGCGCCAAAGCGACATAAGGAATACCCAACGGACGAATGGTGCGCTCAACTCGCTCCAGCTTCGCGTTGGTAACCAGACACAGCGAGAGGGCGGAGGTTTTAGCGCGCTGGAGCCAGTCCACCACGGCCAGTTCCACGTCGTGACTGTCCCAGGCCACAATGGTATTGTCCAGGTCTAACAGGAGACCGCGAATGCCCTGGTCGAGCAGGTGCTCGATGTCAATCTCGGTTAGAAAGCCGACGGTCTGTCGGGGCTTCAGCCACTTTAGAACCATCTCGGCCTCCTCACTTCTTGTAACTCAGGCGATAAAGACAGCCCGCGTAGTCGTCCGAAATGACCAGAGAGCCATCCGGCAACTCCTGAACATCCACCGGACGTCCGCTGACCCCCTTCCCGTTCAGCCAACCCTTTGCAAAAACTTCGGTGCGCGCGCCCCCCTGAGCATCCGGCCGCCCCAGCATCAAACAGTATCCGACCGGAGAGGAGCGATTCCAGGAGCCGTGGGTGGCCAGAAAAATGCAGTTGCGATACTGGGTGGGAAACATGCTGCCGCGATAAAAGCGCAGGCCAAGCGGGGCCATGTGAGCCTGCATGGCGGCCGCCGGAGGCACCGGCTTCAACCCGGCGGGCATTTTGGATCCCCACTCGGGATCAGCAACGTTCTGTCCATAGCGATACGGAAAGCCAAAGTGTTGCTGAGCTTTAGGGGCGCGGTTCAACTCTTCGGGGGGCAAATCGTCGCCAAGCATATCCCGTCCATTATCACTGAACCAGAGACAGCCGTCCTGTGGGCTCCAGTCAAAACCCATGCTGTTGCGAATGCCCCTCTGTATCACTTCCAGCGACTTGAAGTCAGGGCTAAAGCGGCAGAGAGCGCCGAACGGGTCTTTCACTTCGCCCACGTTCAAGGGTGCTCCAATCCCGACGTAAAGACGGTGATCCGGCCCGAAGCGCAAAAC
>JAFEBA010000083.1 GCA_018266105.1 bacterium
GTCGCGTCATCCACCACTTTTTGCGCGGCATCCTTGATTTCTTGATTGGTCACTCGGGCATCGGCGATGATGCGCTCGGCCACCTGGATGACGTCACGGTTGTCCACGTCGAAAAGCAAATTGATGAAGGGATTGACGCCATAGGTTGGACAGGCGGCGATGGCCCGCTTGATGGCCCCGGCCTGGTCAGGGTGTTCCAGAGCCACTTTAAAGAAGTTGTCCAACGAGCCCTTGAACTTCTCGGCCAGTCCCTTATCCAGACGATAGGCTCCGTAGGTATCAGCGTGATGAGACTCCAAGTTGCCTCCCGGGGCCGAGGGAGCCTCAGACAGAGTATCCACCAGATACCTGGCAAACTCCTCACCGCTGGCTTTGCTGTGTTCGGGGTTGTGCAAGAAGTCGATCACCGAGTTGGGGCTGGCCCCCTGCATGACCTCGGGGGAAGCACACAGCACGCCCACGTCGCCGGTCGCCGCCAAAGCATCAATTAAGGAAGTGTTGCCCATCAAGCACGAGCACAGCATCAGGTTTTCAATAAACGGGCGTTTGCCGGTCTCCGCCTGCACCCGATCCAAAGCCTTGTGAATCGCTCCCGCGAAGTCGTCCACCGACATGGCATGATTGGCCGCGGCATTGTTGTGCTTGCCATCCGGAAGCAGACCCTTTTCAGCTCCGCCGTGACCGCCCACGAACAGACGAACCTTCGCGTCACTCTGATTGGCCAGCAGAGTTTCGAAAATGAAGTTTTCCAGAGTCTTTGGATCGCTCATCACGGTTTCCGGATCGAGCTTCTTTAGATTCTCCAGGCTGCCGGATTGAATGCGATCCACCCTGAGATTGCGCTTATCGGGCAGGTCGCTGTGCATGGCCACAATGTCGATCTCCTTGGAAGAACCGACTTCGGTCATGCGCCGCACCAGGTCGTCGTAAATACCCTTGTTGATCGGGTCAAAGGGGGAGACATGATAGACCATAAAGAGGTTGTCACTTGGATTGGCGGCGCCATCGAACTTGGCGCTGGCCTGCCCCTTCAAATTCCCCGTGCTGCTCAATTCGTTCATCTGAGCCACGCTGCTGAGGCGCTGGGGAGTGCCGTCCTTCGTCAACACCACCACATCCTGGCCAGCCAGCAGATTCAAGTAAGCGCTGCGGTCCGAGGCCTGCATGAGCATCCCCTTGAGCTCACCGCTGTCGCTCCGGGCCATGATGACGGCATCTTTTTTCTTCAGGTCCTCGAAGGCTTTCCTGAAGCTCTTCTGATCATCGTCGGGCTTAGACACGTAGCCGATAAACTTCTCCAGCTGAGCCTTATTGAGAGCAGGCGGCAGAGGGATCTTACGCTCGTCGTCGGGCAACGTCATCAAGACGCGCTTGCCCTTTTCCAGAGCCTCCACCAGCTCGCCGCGCATTTCAACCTCGTCGCCTCGGCCCTTGAGCTGAGCCAGTAACTTGCCCTTGATGCTGGTTTCAGTCTTGTCGGGTTCAACCTCGAACGTGCACTTGAGAGCTTCGGCCGCGTCCAGCAACTTACCCAGCTCCACCCGAGCCGGAGTGGGAGCGGGTGGCTGGGCAGGCAACTCTTTCCAGCGATTGACCTCCCCGTCCACGCCCATGCGCACCACTTCACCGCCGCGGGCCAGCACCAGAGCCGCTCCGGCGGCATCCGTCTTCAGATACTGCTTGTTTCTCTTGAGGAAGAACCGATCGCCCTGATCCACCCGAGCCTGCACGCCGGTGTGGGCATTCTTTAGCTCATCGCTGGGCTGGCCGCCGCTTAAAAGCGCCACGTAATCAGCCAGTTCCTTGGGATCGCGCAATGACAGCACCAGCTCCTCCTCGCCCTGAAAGCGAATCAGACTCTCGTATTTGCTTTTGAGCGAGCCCGTCATCCGCGCGGCCGCATCTCGACCCGGATCCCGGCCGAGCTGCTTCAACTTGGCAAACAACTGCTTGGGGGTTTCATTCCCCTGAAGCTGGACCTTGTCGGCCGGGGCGGCCGGCGGCTTATCCGCGGGCGGCGTCGGGGACGAAGGACGGTTGAGCGAGGTGGCAGCGATTTGCGGCAGGCGGTTGAGGGGGGAAGTTTCCATAGCCGCTTGATATTAGCCATCGACGGGGGAAAACCTACGCCTTGGAGAATCGCTCCATGTGACACTTCCCACGGACATTCAGAACGCCTTGGATACTTTGCAACGCAAGCTGGCGGGACAGTTCGAGAGCCGTGACCAGGAACTGAAAGCCCTGCACGAGGACCGAGATAAGCTCTACCAGCAAGCCCTGGATTTGAGTCGGCAGATGGAAGAGATTTTGCGCGCCCGTGATGCCCTGGAGTCGCAGCTGATCAGCGCGCGGCTGGAAGCCAAACAGGCGCAAGAGAAGCTATGCCTGATCCAGGACGAACCGGCCCACGTCGCGGCTCTGCGCCAGCAGCTGGAAAAAGAGTCTGAGCTCTCGGCCCGTCTGACATCGGAAAACGTGGACCTGAAGCTGGCCCTGGAAATCGCCCGGGCCTCCAATCTAGCCAATGCGACTCCAGCCGAACCCGAGCCACCGGTGGAAAAACGGCCGGCCGAAGTGGACGACGGCCGGGAAGTCATCGACCCCTACATCCTGGCCTACCACGACCAGACGACCGACCTGCCCAACCATCGTTCGGCTCTCAACAAACTCCAGCACGAACTGGACAAAGCAGCCCGAGGTGAGGGCACTGTGGCCGTGGCCGTCATGGATATCGAGGGCCTGCGCGACCTCAATGTCTATCTGGGTCACACCATTACGGACGAGGTTCTGCAACGCTTCGCGCGGTTATGCAAGCCTTTACTGACCGGAGACGACAGCCTGTTTCGCGGGCGCGATGATGAGTTCTGGCTGGTTCTACCCAATGAAACCAGGGGGCCTTTGGGGATGAAGAAGGCCGCGGAATACGCCTCCGAGCTGCTCAAGAAAATTTACACGGTCACCAAACCCCCGATCGAGCTCGAAGACTACCGCGTCAATCTCAACCTGGCCAGCGGCCTGGCCTGCAGCCAGGGTCCCGAGAGCGCCCAGGAAGTCATCGACAAGGCTTTGCTGGCCGTGAAGAACGCCAAGAAACTGGGCCGAGGCCGAGCCAGCATCTACCTGCTGGAGATGGAAAAGCCGATTCGAGCCCGCATGGACCTGATTCCAGAGCTACGCCAAGCCCTGAATCGAGGTCAGTTCGAGCTTCGCTACCAACCCATCTACGATCTGGCCAGCCGTCAGGTCAAAGCAGTGGAAAGCCTGCTGCGCTGGGACCATCCTTTGAACGGACTGATTGAACCACCGGCTTTTCTGGAGGCCGCCTGTGAATCCGGGCTGATCGTCCTGATCGGCGAATGGGTGGCGTTGAACGTCTGCCATCTGTGCAAATCTTACAAAAACCTGCACTGGGCTCTGAATGTGTCGGCCCAGGAATTGATGCAGGCTGATTTTCTCGAGCGCCTGCAAAGGACCGTCGAAACGTCTCAACTCAACCGGTCAGACGGGCTGATTCTGGAGGTCAGTGAAAGCCATCTGCTGGGAGACAGTGAGCAACTGAAAGCCACTTTGAAAGGCATTACTCGCTGCAAAGCAGCGCTGGCGATCGACGATTTCTCCTTCGACCATCTATCCATGAGGCGGCTGCAAACGCTTGGGGCCAGCTACGTGAAACTGGGCGCCCACATTACCGGCAACGTGGACGAACCCGTCTTCCGCAGTCTGATTCGCGGCGCAGTGCTGGCCGCCAACCAGATGAAAATCAAGGTGGTGGCCGAGGGCGTGGAAAGCCAGGCCCAACTGGACGCCCTGATCGAAGTGGGCGTGCACTGGGGCCAGGGTTACCACCTGGGAGCCCCGGTCACTCTAGACGAGTTGGACCAGAAGCTCAAAAGCAAAGCCAGAATTTGATCGCGGCTTTACTTCGGACGATTGGCCTCAACGATGCTCTTCAACTCTTCTCGCACGCTGCGCCCGCCATTATGCTTGATATCGTAGATCTGATACTGGCCTTGCAGACGAGTGAGATAAACTTTGCCCAGGGTCTTGGCCTGGCGGGCGTCCCGACCGTGAGAGCTTTCACCCAACCAGACGGTGACGGGCACCACGGCCGTGTCGCCGCTCAGGCTTGAGGCGCCTACCTGAAAATCGCTCCAGTCATCCTGGCTGTTGATGAGAAAATCGTAGTCCAGAAAATCACCTCCGCCGGGTGGAGTCTTAAGCGACTGCAAAAAGAGCTTATAGAAGTTGGGACTGAAACAGTCCTGACAGGCCTGGACGGTTTTTTCCAGGTTGTTGAGCTTGCGGTGAGTGGTGTAGAGGCGCTTGACGACTTGTTCGGGGCTCTGAGCCAGCGCCGGCAGGGCTACAGCCACCAGGAGAATTAGCCAGATGAAATTTCGCACCGCCAGGGGTTCCTGAATCCGACCGCCCTTCCTTTGGACCAGGGGCGGCACCCCGACCATCTAGAAGGCACCCCTATGGACCTGGTCAGCCTTGGGGAAACTTTTGAAGACATCATCTTCCACGACCTGAAGAGCTGGCCTGAGCTCGGCCGCGAACAACGCTGCTCGCGTCTGGTTCGCACCTGGGGCGGCGGGGCACTGCTGACGGCCGTGGCGGCTGCCCGCCAGGGTCGTTCGGTGCAGGTGGTGAGCGGACTGGCGGCGGCCGCCCAAAGCTTCTTGAAACGCGAGAACATTAAAGTCCGCAATCTGCGCCGAGGGGGCGAGGCTCACGCCATTACGGTCGGACTGTCCACCACCGAGGACCGAGCCTTTGTCACCTACCCGGGCGTTAACGATCAACTGGAAGAACGCTTCCTGGCCGCCCTACCGACTTTGCGCGGTCGCCATCTGCACCTGGCCCTGGAGCCTCGCGATTGCAAAGCCTGGAAGTCGGCGCTGGACCCGGTGCGCGCTCGCGGGCTGACCATCTCCTGGGATTTTGGCTGGAACGAGGAGCTGGTCAAAAGGCCAGGTTTTCACCAACTCTTGGACACGATCGACTTCCTCTTTCTCAACGAAAACGAGGCCATTCTCTACAGCGGTGGGCGCGACTGGTCTCGCCGCTCGGGCACAACCATTATTAAACTGGGCAAGAACGGTTGTCAGGCCTGGCAGGGCGGACGCAAGCTTGAGGTGCCCGGCCTCAAAGTGCAGGCGGTGGACTCTACGGGAGCCGGGGACGCTTTTAACGGGGGATTCTTAGCCGCCATGCTGGACAGTCAGGACTTGAGAGCCTCGCTACAGCTGGGCAATCGGATCGGAGCCGCCAGCACTCTTTGTGCGGGCGGACTGGAAGGACTACCACGGGCGTGAAAATCTCGATCTTGGGGGCCGGCGCCATGCGTACCCCCCTACTGCTGCACGGCTTGCTCCGTTCCGACCTACCTATTACCCGAGTGGATTTATATGATCTGGATCAGGATCGACTGGCTCGATTATTTCCAGTCATGCAGGCGGTGGCCGGGCAGACGGAGCTGGTCAATGCTCCCGAGGCGCGGTCGGCCATTCAAGACTGCAGTTTTGTGCTGGCCTCAATCCGCGTGGGCGGCATGGCGGCCCGCGCCCACGACGAGAAAGTTGCGCTGGACCACGGCATCCTGGGTCAGGAGACGGTGGGCCCGGCCGGTTTTGCCAAAGGCCTGCGCACGGTGCCTCCGCTGGTGGACTACGCCCGATTGGTCCAGCAGGTGGCGCCCGAGGCCTATCTGATCAACTTCAGCAACCCCGTGGGCATCGTCACCCAGGCCGTCACCATGGAAACCAGCACTCGCATCATCGGCATCTGCGACACGCCCACCGAGCTTTTTGAAGAGGTGGCCGGAGCCCTGGGGGTGCCTTCTCAGGAATGCTTCTTTGATTTCATCGGCCTGAATCATCTGGGCTGGCTGCGCCAGGTCTACCATCGCGGTCACGGGCGCATTCAGGAACTGCTCGGTCAACCCGACAGACTCTATCGAGCCTCTTTCTTCAGTCCCGATTTCTTACGAGACCTAGGCCTTCTGCCCAGCGAATACTGCTACTTTTACTATCATCCCCAGCGCGCCTATCAGGAGACCTTGAAGGCCGGCCGCAGCCGCGGAGCCCAGCTAGCTGAGCTCAACCGTGACTTCTTTGCAAAGCTAGAAGACAGCTCAAATCCTCTGGCCGTCTACGAATCCTACCTGAACACCCGCAATGCCACTTATATGGCAACCGAAACGGGAAACACACCGCACTGCAACCAGGCCCGCTCGGGCCTGGGGGCCGAATTGACCGGCTACGACAAGATTGCCCTTTCAGTCTTGCGCAACATTCACTTCAACCTGGGCCGACTGATTCCACTCAATGTGCCCAATCGCGGCAACGTACCCGAGCTGGAGCCAGAAGACGTGGTGGAGGTGCCCTGCGTGGTAGACAGCAATGGCACTCACCCGGTGCACGTGGGCACACTGCCGGAACAGGTTCGCGCACTGGTAGTAAAAATGAAGGAATACGAACGCCTCACCGTGCGGGCCGCCCTCAGCCGCGACCAGCAAGCGGCCGTCCGGGCCCTGGCCTGCAATCCGCTGGTCCCCACTCCCGAACTGGCGCGTAAACTGCTGGGGCAATTACGGCTGGGCTGGGGCGACTAGGAGCTGCTGACGACTAGCCCCGGTCGCTCGTTTTTGCGCCCTTTGCTTCGAAGAACCAGATGGCTCACGGGAGGCCAATAACTGACTGAATGCCAACAGCTCCTGACCCAGGAAGCGCCGGCGGCGCAAAGAACCTCTGGCCATGCACCCCGGATTCATGGCCGCCGGCCTGACCAATATTTTGGGTATCTTGCTCTTCTCACGAGGGCTCAACAACCCGCTACTGGGGGAACTCTTCCCGGGCCTGTTCGGCAACTGGGGATTGATGTGCATCATGCTCTGGGGCCTGGCTTACCTATCGGTGGCCAACAACTATCGACAGGTGCCTGGCCTGGTCGCCGTTTTCGCGCTGGAAAAGGCTGTCTATGTGGCCTCCTGGGTCTGGTGGTTGAGTCATCACGACCTCGCCGTCGTGTGGACTCAGGACCCACTCACGGGCGCCTTCTATGCCCTTTACGGCCTCATCGACCTGGCCTTCGGCATCTTCTTCTGGCGGATGAGCCGCCCTGAGCGATAGTCCCAAATTAGAACGTGGCCTGGGCCTGGCCGGGGCCACGGCCACCAACATGCTGGGCATGATCGGAGTCGGTCCATTTCTCACCTTGCCAGCCATGCTGACAGCCATGGGAGGCCCGCACATCCTCTACGCCTGGTTGGCCGGCGCCTTGTTGGCACTCTGCGACGGACTGGTCTACGCGCAGCTGGCCGCAGCTCTACCGGGCAGTGGCGGCAGCTATGTCTACCTACGCGAAGCCTATCGGCCTTTCGGCCTGGGGCGACTCATGGCTTTCCTCTACATCTTTCAGGTCATCCTGGTAGCGCCCCTTTCCATTTCGGCGGGCGGAGTCGGTTTCGCCAGTTACCTCGGTTTTTTTGTTCCGCTCATTCCGCTGCACAAGAGTCTGGCGGCGGCCGCGATCTGCGCCTTGATGACGGCTCTGCTTTACCGTCCAATCTCAACCTTGAGCAAGATGTCGGTGGCCATGCTGGCGGTGGTCATGCTGACCGTCAGCTGGGTGATCGGAGCCGGCCTGCTCAGCTTTTCCTGGTCCCGGGCCTTCGAATTCCCGGCCGACGACCAACTCCTCAAGCACGTTGGCGCCGTCTCGCTGCTGGCCATGTACAACTACGGCGGCTACAACAATGTCTGCGAGTTAGGGGATGCAATTCGCCATCCCA
>JAFEBA010000084.1 GCA_018266105.1 bacterium
AATCATAAGTCGGTGGATGTTCAGGTCTACGCGGTCGAGCCTAAGGATTGGAAAGCCTACCAGGAGGGCCTTTCGCATCGCTGGGACCAGAAAGAAATCCAGTGGCCCGGCCAAAAGGTGATGGATGAGCATCTCAGCGCTGAGGGTCCGGTGGACGAGCTGCGTGACGTCAAGCTGGATTTGAGCGCGGCCCTGCAAAAGAGCCACCAGTTGATCGTGGTCGCCTCTCCGGACGAGGAAGATCCCAGCCAGCGCCGATACCAGCGCTACTTCGCCTGGGTGCAGCGCAGCCAGTTGGGGCTCAACCTGGCGGCCGACGGGGACCAGATGCTGGCCTGGGTGACTCGGCTGGCTGATGGTAAGCCGGTGGAGGGGGCTCAGGTTCATTTTGGCGGCCAGAAGGATGCGGTGCGGACCGGCAAAGACGGTCTGGCCGAGTTGAAATGGGTGGGCGAGAGTCAGTCCGTGCTGGTGGAGAACGGTGAGGACCAGCTTTTCATCCCCGCCTCCACCGACTACTGGGCGGGTAGTTTCAACCCTGGCAAAAGCGGCGATCAGACACTGTGGTTCGTTAACGACGACCGTCGGCTCTATAAGCCAGGCGAAACAGTGAGCATCAAGGGCTGGCTACGCCGCCAGGTCCATCAGCATCGCGGTGACATCGTCCAGACCAGCGACCGAAATGTTAGCTGGAAGCTTTACGATTCCCGTGGAAATGAGGTCTCCAAAGGTCAGACCTCGGTCGGCGGACTGGGTGGTTTCGATTTTAAGGTGGAACTTCCCAAGAATTTCAATTTGGGCGACGCTCGGGTGGAGCTGCATAGCGACAGTTCCAGTCACAGCCATAGTTTTCAGGTTCAGGAGTTCCGCCGTCCAGAATTTGAGGTTTCCACTCAGGCCCTTTCTGGCTCTTCGGTTGTAGGCGGCCGGGCCACTGTGGCCGTAGAGGCCAAATACTATGCGGGAGGCGGCCTCAAGGATGCTCCCGTCAACTGGTCGGTGACGGCTTCCCCAACCAACTACAGCCCTCCCCATTGGGATGGCTATAGTTTTGGTAGCTGGACGCCCTGGTGGAATTGCTACTGCTGGTGGTCGCCGCAACCCAATCCCAGTCAGTATAAGCAATATCAGGGGCGCACCAACCACGCCGGCAAGGATACCCTGGAGCTGGAATTTAAGTCCGCTGACCCGGCTCGGCCCTACAGCGTGGAGGCCAGCGCCACCGTCACCGACGTCAATCGTCAGGCCTGGAGCAGCAGCACCAGCCTGATCGTGCATCCCTCCAATTTTTACGTGGGTATCAAGGCTCGCTCGACCTTCGTGGAAGCCGGTAAACCGCTGGTTTACGATGTGATTGCCACCGATCTGGATGGCAAAGCGGTGGCCGGGAAGCGCCTGGTTGCCAAGGCCTACCGCCTGAGCTGGGAATACTCGGATAGCGATTACAAGACCGTCAACAAAGAAGTCTTTTCTCAAACTTTGACCTCGGGCAGCTCGCCCATTGAACTCAGCGTGCCCACCTCAGAGGGCGGTACCTACCAGTTTGAGGTGACTTTGGAGGACGATTCCAATCGTCAGAACCAGAGCCAGATGACTTCCTGGGTGGCGGGTGGCAAGCAACCTCCCAAACGGGATGTGGAAATGGAGCAGCTCACGCTGGTTCCCAACAAGAAAGAATACCAGCCGGGCGAGGTGGCCGAGATTCTGGTTCAGTCGCCGTTCACCGGCGCCCAGGCGCTGGTTACCCTGGAGCGGCACGGGATTGTGTCTCGCCAGATGCTGGACCTCAGCAGCGGCAGCGCAACCCTGAAGGTGCCCTTGGAGGAGGCCTTCCTTCCTAATCTCTCGGTCACCGTCGATGCCGTTGGCCAGGAGCCGCGCACTGATGAGGAAGGCAACGTCCTGGTTGGCGCTCCGCCTCGCCCCGCCCACGCCCAGGCCAGCTTGAACCTGGCCATCAGTGCCCGATCCCGTCAACTGACAGTCGAAGTCAAACCGGCCCAGCCAAAGGCGGAACCCGGCAGCCAGAATGCCCTGGAGGTCCGTCTCAAAGATGCTTCCGGTAAGCCGGTGGCGGGAGCCGAAGTGGCTCTCTATGTGGTAGACGAGTCGGTGCTGGCTCTGGCCGGAGGCGATTACAGCGATCCCTGGGATCTGTTTTATGCCCTGCGGGGGGCTGAAACCAGTCACCACACCATGCGCCAGTATGTTGAGCTGGCTCTGTCCAAGGAGTTGGCTGTCAGTCCGGCCCCGCCCCCAATGCCGGCCTCCGCTCCCGGCATGGCCACCAGGGCCATGATGGCACAGGATGGCGCTTTCGCTGAGAACGCGGTGGGAGGCGCCCGACGGGAAATGCGCGCTCGGGCCGGCAAGGACGAGGAATCGCTCAAGAAAAGTAAGGCAAGTGATGATAGGACAGCCGAACCCATCCGCGTGCGCAAGGACTTTTCGGCTCTGGCCTACTATGTGCCCAGCGCCAGGACGGACGGTGAGGGGCGCATCAAGCTGCCTTTCAAGCTTCCCGACAACCTGACTCGTTACCGAGTGGTGGCTCTGGCCGTGGCTGGAGAAAAGCAATTCGGTAAAGGCCAGTCTTCGCTGGTGGCCCAGCAGCCCTTGATGGTGCGGCCTTCTCCTCCTCGGTTCTTGAACTTTGGAGACCGCTGCGAGCTTCCCATCACTCTTCAGAATCAGACCGATCGCCCGATGGCCGTTCAACTGGCCTGTCGGGCCACTAACTTAAAAGTGGATCCCAAGCAGGCTGGAGTGACCGTGCAGGTGCCCGCCAATGATCGGGTCGAGGTTCGCATCCCGGTTTCGGCTGAGGAGGCAGGCACGGCTCGCTTTCAGGTGGGCGCCAGCAGCGGTTCTTTCGCGGACGCGGCTGAGCTCGACTTCCCGGTTTGGACTCCGGCTACTACGGAAGCTTTCGCGACCTATGGGACTTTGGATGAGGGTGCCGTGGAGCAAATGGTGAGTCCACCCGGAGATATATTCCGCCAGTTCGGTGGACTGGAAGTGTCCACCAGCAGCACGGCCCTGGCCGAAGTGACGGACGCCTTCCTGTATCTGCGTACTTACCCGTTCGAATGCGCCGAGCAGGTTTCTTCGCGGGTGCTCTCCGAGGTGGCCTTGGCGCCAGTGTTGCGCGCCTTTGAAGCTCCCGGCATGCCCAGCGAGGCGGTCCTCAAAGAATCGCTTCAGGCCGACATCAAAAAGCTGCAGGGTATGCAGAATTATGATGGCGGCTGGGACTACTGGGTTCGCGATAAACCCTCGGTTCCATACGTGAGTCTACACGTGGCTCACGCCCTGGTGCGGCTCAAAAAAGCCGGCTATCAGGTGCCGGATGACACCTACCGGCGCGCTCTGGAATACGCTAACACGGTGGAGAATCACATCCCGCCGGAGTACGGTGAGTATTACAAGCGCTACCTGCGGTCTTACTCGTTGTACGTTATGCGACTGGCTGGAAAGCCCGATGCGGCTCGCTGTCGCAAAGTGATTTCCGAGTGGGGCGGGGTGGAGAAGACTCCCCTGGAGTGCCTGGGCTGGATGTTGCCCACCTTGTCCGATGATGTGGCCAGCAAGGAGTTGCTGACCCAGGTTCGGCGTCACCTCAACAATCGTGTGACTGAGACCGCTTCAATGGCTCAATTCGCCAGTTCTTACGACGACAAATCCTGGCTGATTCTGGCCTCCGATCATCGTGACGACGCCATTCTGCTGGAGGCCCTGATTCAGGACCAACCCAACTCCGATTTGCTGCCTAAGCTGGTGCGCAATCTGCTCGACCATCGGGTGGCCGGGCGCTGGGCCAATACCCAGGAAAACTGCTTTGTTTTGCTGGCACTGAACGAATACTTCCAGAAGTTCGAAAAGGTCACTCCGGATTTCGTGGCTCGACTCTGGTTGGGCGAACAGTTCGCGGGCGAGCAGAGCTTCAAAGGGCGCAGTGCGGACACCAAAGAGCTGCGGGTGCCCATGGCTTCAATCCAGGGTAAGCAGAATCTGGTGTTGAGCAAGAGCGGTCCCGGTCGTCTCTACTATCGTCTGGGTATGAAGTATGCCCCCACCAGCCTGAAGCAGGCGCCGCTGGAGCGCGGCTTCTCGGTGGAACGTCAATATGAGGCGGTGGACGACAATCGCGACGTGCGCCGGGATGCGGAAGGGGTCTGGCACATTAAATCCGGAGCGCGCGTGAAGGTGCACTTGACCATGGTGTGTCCTTCCATGCGCTACCATGTGGCCCTGGTCGATCCGCTACCGGCCGGGCTGGAGGCCATCAACCCTGCCCTCAAAGGCAGCCAGGCCCC
This sequence comes from bacterium, assembly GCA_018266105.1. GTDB lineage: Bacteria > Vulcanimicrobiota > Xenobia > Xenobiales > JADMJV01 > JADMJV01. Next base: position 4,317 of record JAFEBA010000084.1, read on the forward strand.
GCCCCGCCAGACCGCACCCCCCAATGGCCGCCGCTGGTGGTGGAATCCCTGGTGGTATGAGCACGAGAACCTGCGGGACGAACGGGTGGAAGCCTTCAGCCAGTGGGTCTACTACGGTGTCCATGATTACGATTACTATGCGCGCGCGACCACTCCAGGCAGCTTTGTGGTGCCCGCGACAAAGGCCGAAGAGATGTATCATCCGGAGACTTTCGGGCGTTCCGCCAGTGATCGGGTGATTGTTGAGGATTAACCCCAGTCTTTGATTATCAACGTTCAGGAAATAATGCGTCAATAATCTGGCGGTTGTTGGGTGGTTGCGGAAACAGTAGTCTCAGTCCTCAGGAGGATATGAAAATGACCGCTGTAACCGCACCACTCTGGAACAACTTTTTCTGGAAGCTCGTACCCACAACAACTGGCTGGAGAAGCCGGTGTCCGAGGATTTGCTGCGAAAGCTCTATGACACGGCCCGTTGGGCTCCCACTGCGATGAACGCTCAACCCGCTCGTTTTGTGTTCGTGGTCAGCCCGGAGGCCAAGCAGCGCTTGGAGCCGGCTTTGGCCGAAGGCAATCGCGAGAAGACCCGATTGGCTCCTGTGACCGTGATCGTGGCCACCGATACCCGCTTCTTCGAGCATTTGCCGACCTTGTTCCCGGTCTATGATGCCAGACCGATGTTTGAAGCCAATCCCCAGATGGCGGCCGAAACTGCCCAACGCAACAGTACTTTGCAGGGCGCTTATCTGCTGCTGGCGGCGCGGGCCCTGGGCCTGGACGCGGGTCCGATGTCCGGCTTTGATGCGGCTGCGGTGAACGCCGAATTTTTTCCGGATGGACGCTTCCAGGCCAACTTCTTGATCAACCTCGGCTACGCCGACCACACCAAGGTCTATCCACGCAACCCACGCCTGAGCTTCGAGGAGGCGGCCAGCATTCTGTAAAGCCCTGGTCAGCGCGCCGGTTTGCGAGGACGGGGGCGTTTGGCCTTGGGCAGCGGCAGGTGAGGTGGGGGTTGAGTGCGCTGGCTGGGCGGCCGGAAGACCAAAATCTTAAGGTAGTTGGCTTCGGCGAAAGCCGGCTTGTGGTCGAGTTCCATAGGAATGCGCTGCCAGACTTTGGCCCCACCCAGGGCTTGGCGAACGACCTGTTCGAATCGTTCGGGGGTAATGCGACTGGTGCAACAGCAGGCGATGATGACTCCGCCGGGTTTAAGGTGCGGCATGAGTTGCCGGTAGATCCTACGGTAGACCGCCAGCGCTTGGGGCACCTGGTCCATCTGCGAGGCCATCGAGGGCGGGTCGACGATGATCCAGTCGTAGAGATCGTTCTTGGGCAGCTCAGGGATCCAGCGAAAGATATCGGCGCATACCCAGCGTTGAGAGGGAGCATTGTGATATTTGGCGCCGAAGTCCAGTGAAGCCTGGGCTGCGTCCACATTGAGAACCTCCCGGGCTCCACCCTGGCAACAGGCCAGGCCGATGGCTCCCGTATAGCTGAACAGGTTGATTACCCGGGCACCGCGCAGGTTTTGCTCGGCCAGCCAGCGACGCAGTCCCCGGAGGTCGAGAAAGGTTCCACTTTTCTGGCCGCTCCGCAAGTCGGCCGCCAGTTGCAGTTCTCCCTCCTGAAAGCGCACCAGCGAGGGCAGTCGCCCACGCAACAGACGCACCGTGTGCTCAGTGTCTTTGCGCTTGGAAGGCGTTTTCCAGAGCAGCCCTTTGAGCTTTAATTCTTGGAAAGCCAGTCCGGCCAGATAGCGGCCAAGGCTGTCCACACCCTTACTGTAAGTTTGCAGCACCCCGTAACCGTTGTAGACGTCCAGAACGATACCCGGGAGTCGGTCGCTCTCGCCGTTGAATACACGGTAACCTTCCGTTTCACGGCGCAGAGGCGTACGCTGGGCGATAGCTTTTTGTACAATCTTTCTATACCACTCGCGGCTGGGTGGATTTTGGCCTTTGCGTAGCACACGAATTCCCACGCCTCCGGAGGCTTGATAAAGTCCCCAACCGACGGTCTCGTTAGCGGCGTCGACCAACTGCAACCACTGCCCGTCTTCAAAGACTTCGATGGCACTGCTCAGTTTATCACGGAAGATCCAGGGGTGACCCTGGCGAACTACGCTGGCACCTTCTTTTTTTAGCTGATAGCGCTTGGGTTGGAAGCGTTTCGATTTCATATGGGTAACTGGCTCACTACCTGCTGATCCAGGTCATTCATCGGATAGTTGCTCAGCTGGTCTCGGGGGATGACCGCCTGGGCATCGTGTTCGCGCAATTGAGGTGGGCCGGCCTGGATTTCCACCGCGAAAGCATGCATCTCAATATGCTGGTTGCGGGCTTTGGCCAGGCACTCGCCCACGCGTACCCGGATGCCCAGCTCTTCCCAGAGTTCCCTCGAGAGTGCCTGAGAAAAATCTTCGCCTTCTTCGAGCTTGCCGCCAGGGAATTCCCACATGCCCGCGTGGTTACGCCCCGGAGCCCGGCGCACCATCCAGTATCCCTCGGCGTATTTGACGACAGCGGCTGCAACCAGCATGGCGAGCGGTTCGGAGCGCGAGCGCCTTCCCCTGTGATTTGAAGGGAAGTATTACCTCTTGTTGGTCTCGCGCAAGAATTTGGCCGGGTTGCCGGCGTAGATCCCCGGACGGCTAATGTCTTTGGTCACCACTGAGCCGGCGCCGATGACCACGTGGTCGCAGATGCGCACCGGAAGGATGGTCGCATTGCTGCCGATCGCAACGTGATTGCCAATGTGGGTGGCCTTCCATTTGGCGGGGTTGCCGGAGGGTCCGCCCTCCTCGAACAGGTCATTGATGAACATGACGCCGTGGCCAATAAAGCAGTTGTCCCCGATGGTTACCAGTTCGCAGATGAAAGTGTGTGATTGGACTCGTGTTTTGTTGCCCACTACCACTCCTTTCTGAATCTCGCAGAAAGGTCCCACGAAACTGTTGTCGCCGATGGAGCATTCATAGAGATTGACAGGCTCAACGACGGTGACGTTCTCGCCGAAGGTCACCTCGCGGATGGTGGCCTGATATTTTTTCAACGGTAGGTCTCCTGTTGGCTTGAGATTCTGGCGGCTTTGTAGATTTTTTCGATAATTTCCACCGTCTTGAGGGCTTCGAAAGAGTTGGTCGAGATGGCGCTGCGGTTATCCAGCACCTGCACCAGGTTTTCGTAGACCTTGTCGTGGTTGCTCATGGATCCAACGTAGTTGCCGTAGTTATTGGGCTTATTGCCCTCTGGCAGATCCTTGAAGGTGAAGTCCTTGATGTTCTGATACTCAAGCTCGTTGAGATACTGCCCTCCAATTTTGACCGTGCCGTTCTCGGCAAACAGGGTCAGCGAGCCTTCCATGTTTTTTCGGTAACTGTTGACGGTGTAGTTGATGGTCCCGATACATCCGCTATCGAATTCCAAAATCACGGCGCCGGTGTCTTCGAACTGAATGATGTCCTGATGGGCGAAGTTACCGGTCAGGGCGTAGGCTCGATTGACGTCCCCGAGCATCCAGTAGAGCAAGTCCACAAAGTGACTGAACTGGGTGAAGAGCGTGCCCCCATCCAGGTCGCGAGTGCCTTTCCAGGAATTGGCATAGTAATCGGCGTTGCGGTTCCAAAAGCAACTGAGCTGAAAGCTAAAAACCTTGCCCAGGATGCCTTGATCCAGGGCTTCTTTCACGGCCGCGACCGGCGGGTTGAAGCGGTTTTGTTTGATGGCGAAAAGGCGACGGTTGGCTCGCTCGGCAGCCTTGATCATCTCCCCGCAGTCTTTCGAGGTGATGGCCATCGGTTTTTCCACCAAGACATTGCAGCCTGCCTGGAGAGCCTGAATACTGTGCCGGGCGTGCAGTCCGTTGGGGGTGCAGATGGAGGCCACATCCAGGTCCGATTCGTTCTCCAGCAAGGCCTCGAGTGAATGGTAGGGTCTGGCGTTGTAGGTGGTGGCCAGCTTTTGAGCGGCTTCCGGCACGATGTCGCAAACGGCCACCAGTTCCCCTACATTCGAGATGTGCTGGGCGTGGCGTTCCGCGATGCGGCCGCAACCGATCAACGCGAATTTGAATTTTTTCATGGTGGGCTTGATTGCGGCGCGGTCCGAAAATACCTTTTTGGCCCTCGCTCGGTTGAGCGGCCAAATGGGGTCGTCAGAGGGTTTCCCCATCCATCGGGCAAAGCCCGGGCAATGTCTAAAGCGAAGAAGAAGCCAGCCAGCACCACGAACCGATTGCATCCGGATTTACGTCAGCAGGGTCTGCTGTATCGCGCCGGTTATGGGGAAATCCGTCGTTTGGATTGGGATGATACGGGATTGTGGGCTTGCCTTCGGGCCGGCATCCTGCACTGGGCCGAGCCGCTGGAGGGGTCACTGACCACCCGCCTGTGGACCCCGATTCTGGGTGCCGCTCGGGATCAGCAGGGCCGATTCTATACCAGTGCCCTGCGTATCGATCGCTGGACCGCCGAGCTCACACCGGACGTCGACTGGGCTCCCCATCGAGGTCGAGTCGAAGATCTTTCGGTTTCGCCCGACGGCTTATTGGTTGTCAGCCTGGGCGAGGACGGCACTCTGCTGACCAGTGACTCCCAGGGGCAGGAACTGCGACGTTTGAGCGTGGCCAGCGGGGCTCGTCGCCTGCGAGTCGACTGGGCCGGCAAGAAAGCCTGGACGGCCGGGGAACTGGGCGCGGAGTTGTGGGACCTGGCCAGCGGAGTGCGCTTGAAGCAGGCCTCCGAGATGCCGCCGCTGGAGTTTGAGCAGTCTGAGTGGAGTTTGGATGAGTCCGGCCAGGTGCTTTTTCAGTCGCAACCTTTCGAGGGACTGGAGGAGCCGCTGGCGGCCTGGGCCTGCGACCCCGGTCAGAAAATACTGGCTCTGGCCAGCGAGCGCGAGATGGTTCTTGTAGAAGTCGAAAGCGGCGAAGTGCTCCGAGCCTGGGACGACTTTCAGGAATGGCCGCTGTGCACCATTCCCTCACCGGACGGTCGCTGGGTTGTGAGCGGAGGCATGGATGGTCAACTCACTCAGCGTCGCCTGGACACCGGAGAGGTCAAGAAACGCTGGCCCGCCCACGGAGACGCTGTCACCAGCCTGACTTTTGCCTTTGAGGGCAATCTGCTGATCAGCGCCGGGGCCGATGGTACCATTTGCAGCTGGCTGTGGCCGACGATGGAGGAGCAGCAAACCATGGACGGTCACGACGGCTCCGTGCATCAACTGCTGGTTTATGGCGATCGGCTCTTCTCAGGCGGTTCAGATGGCCAGATTTTGATATGGGATTACCATAGCGGTATGGTTGTGGCCTCGCTGACCGGCTACGAGGGCTCGGTTGAGCAACTCCAGTTGGCCCAACGCGGAGAAGTGTTGCTTGCGCTTTATGACGACGGAAGTTGGGCCAGTTGGGATCTGACACCCTATTTCGATTGAGGCCCTCCCAGGCAGACTCGAAAGCCTTGGGCTACAGTCGTGTCCTGTGAGCCCACCGGGGTGCGCTTGGTGACCCAGTAGTCGGAGATTTCATCGTTGCCGAAGCTGCCTCCGCGGATGACGTGGCGCAGGCCGTTCATGCGCGGGTCGACATGGCTGCTGCCGGGGTAAGGGGCGTAGATGCTGGAAGTCCATTCGTAGACGTTGCCCGCCATATCCAGGGCTCCCACGGGCGAAGCTCCGCCCGGGAAATTGGCCACCGAGGTGGGCAGACCACTTCCGCCCAGGTGGCCAACGCTTTGTTTGCACAAACTGGGGTTCCACTCGTCGCCCCAGGGAAATTCCTTGGAACCGGCGGCGTTCTCCCATTCACGTTCATCCGGCAGACGGAGTCCGGCCCAGAGGCAATAGGCATTCGCGTCGTTCAGGCTGATATGGGTCACCGGAAAGTCGTCGGTCACCGTATTTTTGCCGTCTGGACGAAACCAGCAGGCCCCATCTACGGCCCGGAATTTGGTATCGATGAAAACGAAAGAGCGCCCGGTCTTCTCGCAGTCCGATTTGTAATGGGTCTCATCTACAAACTTGCGGAATTGTCCGACCGTTAGCTCGGTGCGGGCGATGTAGTAGTAGGGTTCCTTCAGATCATAGGTATGCCTGGGTTTGGAGTCATTGTCGTGCTTGTTGCTGCCGGTGGTCACCAGGCCGGCTGGCACATAGAGCAGGATGCTCCCATCTTTGGGCCATTTGATTTGATGGGGGACGGCGTAGACGGTGCCAAGCTGGGTGCTGAGCGATTGCAGCGCTCCGTCCACGGAACTCAGGCTCTTGCTCCATAAAACCTTTCGGGTTTGGGGATCGAGCATGGCCAGGCCCGGGCTGGGCACTCCCGTCAGGTTGTCGGTCACTTCCAGGCTATTGATCTTGACGTCTTTCCAGGCCCCTTCCTGGAGGCCGCGCAATTTGGCTTCGGCTTCGTTCGGTGCCGTGCCGGAGCTGCCCACCACCACCAGAATAGGTGGAACCTTGGGGGCCCCTCGTCCTTGAATTCCCAGGGCCTGGTCCAGGCTGAGCATGGCGGCGTCGGGTCGGTCGTATTGGGAACTCCAGCTGACCCGCTCGGGCAGGCCTCGGCTATTGAGAGACACCAGGCACAGGCACGGGGCCTTGGCCGTAGTGAGCCCGAGCCTGGCCAACGCGGCTGCGTGGGCGGGCACGGCGAAATCATAGACCTGGATGGATTGCTCCATTTGCAGGCCGGCGAAGTGGCCCTCTGCCCGTTTTTCCTTGAGAAGCTCGACCATGCTGCGGTGGACCTGTGACCCGCTCTTGGATCGAGAGTCAAAGACCATCAACACCCCCTGCTTGGAGGCGGCGGCGACTTCAGAAACTATAAGGGTCGGCAGGAGGAGGAGCGGGAGGAGGTATGTATGGCGCCGGGGCCGGCGGGTTGTAAGCCGGACCGGGGGCTGGAGGATAGTAAGTTTGAGACGGTGGTGGAGGAGGTGGCGGAATTTCTTCCAGCTTGACCGACCAGCGTTGAGTATCGTCCCCAGCCACATTGAATTTTTTCTTTTCATCATAGTAACCTTGCTTCTCGACCCGGATGACGTGGGGGCCAACGGAAAGCTCTTTGAATCGATATTCGACCGCACCCTTTCCGTCAACCCTCTCCGGGCTGCCATTGTCGATCGAGACCTTGACCGGCCCGGGTTCGGCCTTCACGATCACCTCACCCTTAAGCGGGGTCAGGATGGCGTCGATCACGTTGACCGAGTCCAGTAACGGGAATTCCCGGTCTTCTTTGACGTAGCCCGGGATCTCCAGTCTGCCTTTGAGCACGCCCTGCGGGAAAGTCCCGGTAAGATGCCCCTGCACGATCCGTAGCTTGCGCTCAGGTGGCCCGGCCACAACCAGAAATCCAGTTTTGGGCACCGACAGGTTTAGAACCATTTTCACTGGCTTCGGTTCCTGAAACGACTCCGTTGGCTGAGCGCTGGGTGTGGCCGAGGGGGAGGTGGGGGTGACCGGCGGAGCGGCTGTTTGGGTCGCAGAGGCGGTCGCGCTGGCCACCGGCTCAGGCCCGCGCGACCTGGCCATTTGGAACACTCCATAGCCGATCATCGCGACACCCAGGGTTCCGACCAGAGCCAGTAAGGGGTTGAGGGGATTGCCGCCGGGTTTGGTGTCGACGATCGGGGTCGGAGTCGGAGGCACTGGAACCTGCATCACCATGGTCTCGCGTCGCTGGGTGGGCAGCAGGCGTGCCACTACGGCTCGAGTGGGGTGCCCCTGCAGGACCCATGGGCGCTCTTCGGGAGCGGGCCAGGGCTCCGGCACGCCCTTGATCAGGTGGTCGACCCTTTCGTGCAACCAGCGGTCGAGCGGATCTGCCACCCCCTCCATGGACTCGAAAAGGTTGCTGGCCACTTCCTTTTGATCCAGATGCCAGAGGCACCAGCAGCGTAAAAGTCGGGCGGCGGGCCCGGCATTGTAGCGCTCGGCTGAAGCCAAAAGCTCGCGGGCCTTATCCCAGTTGGCGCGCTGAATTTCCAGGCAGCCCAGTGCCGTATAGAGTTTATCCTGGAGTCGGGGAGCGTCCGACTCCAATCCTTCACGCAGGGTTTTCTCGGCATCCTGAAGCCGGTCCATACGATGCAGGGCTACGCCCAACTGCAAATGGCCCTGAGCTCGCCAGCGGCTGGTGCTGGAAGACACTTCGATGACGCGCTGGTAGGAGCGCAGAGCGGCGCCCATATCGTGCTGAACTTCGTGGACCAGTCCGCGCACCCACTCGATTTCCGCCAGCAGGTCCAGGTCTCCGACCTCGTGGGCTCGCCCCACGGCCTGGTCCAACCAGCGCCCCTGTTGCTCGGCTGAATGGCCCAGCAGTACCTCGACCAGGGCCAGTTCCAGCAGTAACTGAACCTCCTCCGAGGCGGTGCGCTGGACTTTCGACTCCAGTCCGTTGAGTAAGGCCTGCTCGGCTTCCTGATGGCGCCCCAAAGAGCGAAGCAAAGCGCCTTGCAGCCAGAAGTAGGGTGACGGAAGGTTTTCGTTGGCCGGCAGGCGGTTGAGGACGTCCAAACCTTGAGCAGGCTCCCCCGCTTCCAGGTAGACCCCGGCGCAGCACCAGGTCAGCCAGAGGCTATCTGAGTAGTCGGCGTTGGCCAGCTGATCCAGTTCGCGCTGACAGAATTCGAACAGGTTCTGGCCGCGCTCGCCCCTCAGCCAGCGCGCGCGCGCCGCAAGTCCTGCCAGGTGGCGACGGGTTCGCTTCAGCTCAGAACTTTCAGGGAGTTGCTGATCGAGCTCTTTGACGGCCGTGCTTTCGACCTCGCTCAGCCGGCCCAGCCTGAGCAGGACCTCGCAGCGACCCACCATGGCCATCAAACGGATCTCGGGCGTGCCGTTGTCGCCGCAAATACTGAGAGCGGAACCCCAGTTGCCTTCGGCCTGCAGCAGGTCCCCGCTTTGTTCCGCCTCCAGGGCGGCCTGCAGGAACTTGGGCAGGGCTTCCGCGTCGTTTCCGGCCCTGCGCAGATAATTTGCCAGGATGCCCATTGAGGCCCGGCCTTCCAGCAGCTGGGCAGCACGTCCGTAGACCCGACGCTTCAGACGTTCGGTGGCCGAGGCCTGCAGTTTTTCCTTGAGTTCACGACTGCTGAACTGATAAAGCTCTCCCGGTTGTCCCCAGCATTCTTCCAGCAGCCCGTCGCGCAAAAGCAGATCGAGGGCCGCCTGGGCCTCACTTTCTTCGACTTCAGCGAGTTCCTGAATCAGCTCGTAGGGGAAGGGCTCTTCCAGCAGACCGGCGATGCGCAAGAGCTTGACTTCGTTTTCAGGACGGGCCGAGAGTTGTAACCAGAGAGGTTCCCAAAGGTTGTCGGGCCAGGGGTGAGAGTGGTCTCTTTCAACCAGTTGCCCCTGGCGGCGAAGCAAGTTTGCTCCCCGTAAGGCCAGTAGCCAAAGACGCAAGCGTCGAACCGAACCGCTGGAACGAAAGAGGAGCCCCTCGGTCAGCTCGTCATCCAGATGACCGGACACCTGAAGGTGGGCCACATCGCGCAGAGCCTGGTCGTCCAGCGGCTTGAGTTCCACCTTGCTGGCGCCTTCCCAAAGACGAAGCGAAGTGGCTCGATGGCTGGCGCAGGAAATGATCCAGCCAAAGCCGGGCGGCGGAGCCAGAGCACACAGGGCGTCCACCACGGCGTTGGTGGTCTGGGGCTGGCGCAGCAGGTCGTCGATGACCAGCAGTCGCGGAGCCCCGAGCTGTTCAAGTTGTTTCCAGAGCAGTCGCGCGGCGGCTTCCGGGCCTCCGTGGGAAAGGGACTCCAACCAGGTTTCATGGGAGCCGCCCAGCTCCTTGTAGAGCACTGCCGCCGGTTCCAGCTGGTAGGGCAGAGGGACCACCGGATGCACGGCGATGCTGGCTTTCTGCAGTTGACTCACCAGTTTACGCACTGTGCAGGAACGGCCCTGTCCTGGCGGGGCGGTGAGCAAAACTCCCACCGGTTGACGCAGAATGCAGGGACGCAAAAGTTGTTCCAGATCGGCCACGGCGGAATCTCGCCCGACCACCGGTAGCGTCCAAACCTGGCGTAGCGACTGCTGGAGTCGGCGCAGAGCTTTGGCTACTTCAGCCGCGGATTCCGGCCGTTCTACCGGATGCTTATGGAGCAGCCTCAGAATGAGAGTGTCCAGTTCAGGGGGGATGTCCAGGCGAATCTGACGCGGTGGAATGGGGGTTTGGCGCAGGTGGCTGTTGAGCAGCGCGAACTCGGTGTCGGCGGAAAAGAGCGGTCGGCCCGTAATGGCCTCGTACATGCAGCAACCTAACGCATATAGATCCGCCGCCGGACCAACGTCCCGCGACAGAATTTGTTCGGGCGAGAGGTAGGAGTAGGTGCCCAAGATCATGCCCGACTGGGTGATGCGGGATTGATCCTCGAGCTTGAGTGCCAGGCCAAAGTCGCCGATTTTGGGATGTCGATTCTCGTCCAGCAAAATGTTGTCCGGCTTGAGATCGCGGTGCACCAAGTTTTGTTGATGGATGTATTCCAGCCCATCGGCGACGGCCGCAAAGAGCTCCAGGCTCTGCTGTAAAGTGAGCGGCCCTTCCTGTTTTTGCAGCAAGCCGCGCAAGCTACCGCCGGAGACGTACTCCATCACGATGTAATTTTGCTTCTGGAAATAGCCCGCGTCGTAGAATCCCACGATATTGGGATGACGGAGTGAGGCGAGCTGACTGGCCTCGCGTTGGAAACGCTTGGATAAACTGGCGGCTTCCTGACCGGTGGCGCTCAAGAATTTGATGGCCACTTCGCGGTTATTGGCGGTGTCGCGAGCCAAATAAACCACGCCCATTCCACCGCGCCCCAGTACGTCCACGTACTCGAAGGGGTTGGGCAGGGCGACTTTGGCCTGTGGAGCGGTAATTGCGGCTGCAGCCGCATCCGGCGCCGCAGCCGGACCCCGACGCTGGCGCGTGATCGGTCCGGCGGGCCGGGCCGCCTCCCAGGGATTGGACCTTACGGTCTTTTCAGGCTCTTCATTCAAGGATGATGTCTTCTCCAGGTGTCGCTCTGGCCCCCCTCTTGGCGCGAAGGGATTTGTGTTCACGAGACAAACACGGCGCTATGCGCAAATTGCTACTCCTCTTGTGGGTGCTGACCCTGCCGGGCTGGTGCAAAGAATGGTCCCATCAAGGCAATCAATGGAAGCACAGCAACGGGATGTCCATCACTTTCCCAGCCGACTTCCAGGTCGAGGAAAAGCCCGGAGATATCCTCGAGGTCCAGGGCAAGCAAGGCTTTGTGCACTACAGTGTGCAGGGCATGAAGGGCGAGAAGAACTTTAAAAGCTGGGTCCTTGGTCAGCAGAAAGCCTTTGATCAGGAAGGCTTGAAAATCAAGAACGACTCCAGCCAGAAGCTCAAGAGTGGCCTCTTGGCACGCTTTATGGACAGCGAGCGCACTTCCGAGCAAGGCATTCTTTTCGTGATTGTCTCGGTGGCTGTTTCCAAGGGCCAGGACTATATGTGCATGCAGATGTTTTATCCAAAGGAACGAGAGAAAGACTGGACTCCACTGTTCCAAGGCACGATTAACTCGATTACCCACCCTTGAGGAGGCTTGATGAAAACCCAAAACCGTAGCTACGCCCTGAGCTTCTTGCATGGCGATTTGCCGCTGGTGGCTCGCACCGTTTCACCCCAGGAGGTCGTACTTCTGGACTGGGCGGAACAGGCCGAGAAAGGTCGCTTTCGCGGCAAAGTTGGCACGGTCACGGCCCTGAGCCTGCATCCTCAGGGGCAGCTGGTCGCAGTCGCCGGCGAGCAGGACCGAGTAGAGGTCTGGAACGCGGCTGAGTCCAGGCAGGTGGCCGCCTTCGACGGCAAGGTAAGCGGGCTGCGCTTCAGTCCGGATGGTCGGTTGCTTCTGTTGGGACAACCCGGACGGCTGGTGGCCTGGGACTGGGAAGCCGGCCAGAACGCCTGGTCGCTTGAAGAGAAGAGCTTTCAAAACCCGGCTTTGCTTGACTGTCACGGCCCGCAGCTGCTGTGGACGGCCATGGGTGCGGGCAATCTGCTGGTGGTGGATTTACAAGCTGGTCAGGTGGTACATCGCTGGGACACTCGTGACGAGTTCATGGCGGTCGCTTTTCATCCCGACGGCAAACGTGTGGCGGCTGCCATCAACACGGTGCGAAGCCCGCTCTTGCATCAGTTCGTCATGCTCCGGGTGGGCGAAGATCTGCCCACCCGAGAGTTTCCGATTCCCTTCATGTCCGTCAGCGTGGCGGTGAGCCCGGGAGGCGGCACGGTGGCCACCGGGGATGCTCGCGGCGTGCAACTCTGGGATTTCGCAAGCGGTGCTCCAGAGGGGCGGTTGGCTCCGAGGGCCGAGACCAAGGTTAAGGATTTTGGCACGGTGGAAGTGGCTTCGGCCTTCCTGGTGGCCACTCTGCGCTTTGCCGATGCAGGTAAAGGGCTGGTTTCCGACGGAGATGTCTTCTGTCATTGGGAGTTGTCTGAAAAGAAGGCGACTTTCCAGTATCCTTCTTAACTTTTGTTCACAGAATCCGTCTTCATTTCAGAGTTCTTTTGGAGTGAACAGTTAAGGTAGGTGCATGTCCACTAACCCGGTCGGTATCACAAACAGTTTCGGTCTCACTCGTCTGGCTGAACTGCGAAAGCAAGGGGTGCTGACCGACCAGGTTGCCGAGAAACTTTGCGAAAAGGGCCAGGCTCTGCGTCTGCGCGGCCACAAGGTGGACTGGACTGGAATCCTTGACCACTACAAGAAAGATGGCGACCTTAATCGCGAGGAGCTGGAACAGGTGGCCGATTTTACGGTGGCCGCCCAAACCGCTCGCAAGCAGATGGAGCAACGCTTCAAGGAGAACGAGAAGAAGCCCACCTCTGTCCAGCTCAAGAAGATGCAGGCCCTGGACGCCTACCTGGACGTCAGTAAAGGGCTGCATACCGCCTACGTGGAGGCCACCTCTCGGGCCGCCATCGGTGCCCTGGCCGGCGCCAGCTTTGGTCCGCTCAATACCGTGGCCGCTTACCTGGCCTGGAACCCCGCCCCGGCCAATCGCCTGGGCAATCTGATCGATCAGTTGAAGAAACTTGAGAGCGGCGAGAGTGAGCTGGTTCACTCCGGCAATCAGGTGACCCCGGTTCATCAAGAGAAGCTCTGGCAGGCCAAGCTGCAAATGTTGGATGAAGCCGTGCTCCAGGCTCAGGCCGGCAACCCTCCCGAGATCGACGTGCAGTATTACGAAATGACCAGCTCCAGCTTTGTCGGTCGATTGGCCGAAGCGGCCGAGGCCGGCTGCAAGGTGCGCGTCAACATCGACCCCTCTCGCCCTCGTCAGTCGGACTGCGCTGAGGTGAGCGTGGATGAGTCGCCCCGTAAGCTGCGTGCTCTGTTGCAGCTGCTGGCCGTGCCCAAGGGCGACGTGGGCGTGTCCGTCTACCCCGTGGCTGAAGAGTTGGGCAACATTCAGCAGTTGATGCACCGAAAGTTGCTGCGAGTGGGCGAAAAGGTTCTCTTCGGGGGCATGAACGCCAACGAGGGCTCGGGAGAGAACTTCGACACTGGCTATCTGGTGGAGGGCCCGGCCGCTCGCAAGCTGGTGGAAGGCTTCCAACTGGACGTGCTGACCTCGGCCGGGTCCACGCCTCTGCAGGTTTACGGCCAGAAAGTGCTGAGTAATTTCGAGGAAGGCATGATGGGCCTGACCCCTCACGGCCTGGCCACCACTCTGGATATCATCGCCGGTCCCTCACCGGCCGGTGTGCGCATCCCCTCCCACCCCTCCATGGCTCAGCTGGAAGAGCTGGCCTCCAAGGCGGGCCTCAAGCTCTCGTCGCTGGTGGATGAAGATCAGCTCAAGCATCAGGTGCAGTATCGTTCTACCAAGCCGATGGAGCTGAAGCTCAAAGGTAAAAAGATGCTGCACAAGCTGATGACTGACGCTTTTGATCGCACCAGCTCCAAGACCAATATCAAGCGCCTGAAAGACATGCAGTTGCCCGAGGGCAAGGCTGGGGGCGGGGTGCGGGTGGCCGTGGGTTCTTCCTCCGAGGAGCGTGAGGCCCTGATTCTTCAGGCCATCGCCACGGCTGAGAAGTTTTGCTACGTGCCCACCTTTGTGATTACCAAGGCGATGGCCCGAGCCCTGGTGGCGCGTCGCGATGAGCTGGCCGCTCAAGGTAAGAACCTGGATGTGCGGGTGGTTGCCGACGCAGGTGTGTATCAGTTCGGCGGCACTCCCAACGACGAAGGTTATCTGGCTTTGGAAGACGCCGGCATTCCGGTGCACTGGGCTTTGTTGACCCGAGTGCAGGGCGATCACGACCGCAAGATTCACGCCAAGCAAGTTCTGACCGACAAGATGGAGCTGGTGGGTAGCACCAATCTTTCCAACAAAGGTGTTCGGGACAACTGGGAGCTGAGTGGTCTGGTCTATTTCGACGAGAACGCTCCTGATTCGATTTCCGCCCGTCAGGACGGTGTGGAGCGCTTCGAGAAGCTGTGGAAATACGAATCGGTGGCCTTTGATTCGCGGGCGGCGGCCATTTTGCAAGACATCACCACTCTGGGAATGGACCAGTCTCGCAAAAAGTCGATCCGCACCGTGCTCAATATGATCCAGAATTACGAGGTTCAGACGTCCAAGCTGATCGAGCAGGAGATGTCCGGCTCGCCAGCCCTGCAAGCCCGCGCCGACGAGCTACAGCGCCAGGGAATGGCCTGGGGCTACGCTCGCCTGAAGGCCTGCGAGGAAACCTTCGGCCTGGACGGCTTCGCCGAGAAGCTCAAGACCGTTCCTATGCGCGCCCAGATCGATGCCTTCGCTCGCGGCCAGGCCCTCTCGCCCGAACCGGCGCTGTAAATAAAAAAGGCGCGCCGGGAACCCCCTGACGGCGCGCCGGGCAAGAAGACGTGTTAATTTTTGAACTTGAAGCCGCGCTGCTTGGCTTGATCGCGGATGGCTCCAAGGATAGCGCCTTCCAGTGAAGTATCCGGGCCGCTCTTGGCTTTCTGTTCGGCCAGATAGGCGTCGCGCTTTTTGCCTTGCTCGCGAATCTCGTTCTGAATCTTTTCGCGTTCGGCCGCCTTCTCTTCCACGTATTGAGCCCGTTCTTCCGCGCTCTTGTCTTGCAGCTCGGCCGGGAGTTCGTCTTTGCGCATCGTTTCCAACGAGACCTTGCCCTTTTTCTTGGCGTCCACCAGGTCCCAGGCTTCGTTGCTGTAATTGGCGGTGGCCTTGGCCTGCGCTCGCGCCGCCACGTAGCCGGAGGCTTCGGCTCCGCTGCCTGCGGCGGTGTCGGCGGCCACCTGACGGGCCTGAGCGGCCGGAGCATTGACGCCGTAGCCGATGTAGGTGGTGTTCAACCGAGTGTTCAGTTCCGCCAGTTTTCCGTCATAGGGGGTCGGGGCCTCGGCCACGCTGCGGTCAGCATCAATGCAGAAGAAGCGGCCGGCGGCCAGGTTGGCGCCCTCCGACCACTTGGTTCGTTCACCCTCCTGCTTGTTGCCGCAGAAGATGGTATTGACCACCACCCCTTTCTGTCGGGCGGCGGCGCAGGATTCCTGGAAGCTCACGGTGCCCTGGTCGAAGGGCTCGTTGCCGGCGATGAAGATGGCAGTCAGGTCGCCGTCGCGTTTGCTCCACTCCAGGTTTTTCAATGAGTCCTGAATGACAGCGCCGCAATATTCTTCACCACCGTTGGTTTTGAGACGATTGAGCTCCTCCGAGACCTTGTCCAGATCGGTTGTAAAGGGCAGCACTTGGCGAACGTAGTTCTTGGTGACGGAAAGCCCGTCGTTGCCGTATTCGTAGAGGGCTACTTCGAAGCGCGGGGTTTTGCCGTCCACTTCGGCTTCGCCCAGTTCCTTCACGATATTCCAAAGCTGGCGTTTAGCCTGATTGATCAAGCCGTCCATGCTGTTGCTGGTGTCCAGCAAGATGGCCACCTGGATGCGGGGGCCTTCGAATCGATCGTTGGCGTTCTCGGCTCGGGCGATCATGGGCGTCCTGGCCGGAACGGGCTCGGCCTGGGCGGGCAAGCTGGCGCGGTAGAGATGAAAGCTGGCCACGCAAGCCACACTGGTGATGAGAAGTGGATGCCACGAAGACAGACGCACGGATTACCTCCTGGAATTTTAACTTCTGGTGGTGTCGCCCCAAGCGTCAGTTTATTCCGGGGGAAGATCCCAAATTCCAGGAAATTCTGAGAGGCCGGCGGTCAAGCCCGCAAACCAGTGGGCAGCCGCCTCATGAGCCATGGCGGGGCATTCCGGACATAGCAAATGAAAGACTTCGTGACTCAGAATCACGCGTTCCACCAGTTTGCGCGGACGTGCTGGCGTTTGCAGCTCATCCAGGGCACCGGCGTAGATGGTCAGGCGCCGGGCATTAAGGTCAAGCTGAGCTCGCATGCGGACGCCTGCGACCATGTGCGGACTCTGACTGATCTGCCACTGGATTGAGTGGCGCTGCAGGCAGTCTTCCAGGCTGCTATAATGGCACAGTCGCTGTCTGGCCATCTCGACCCAATGGCGGATTTGCGCCACCTGATTGGCGTTGAGCTGGGATTTGCGGCGGCTAAGCCACCAGCGCTGTAATTGTTCTTCGATTTGCATGCAGGGTAGATACCAGGGGAGTTTAAGCTAGTCAGGCACTTTCATGAAGATATCCAAAGCTTTCCTGCTCGGTTCAGCCTACCATTGGGAGCAAATGCCCGCTCCTGAACTACCTGAACTTGGCTTCATCGGTCGATCGAACGTGGGCAAATCCTCCCTGATCAACTCTCTGGTGGGCAGGCGGCTGGCCTATACCAGCAATACGCCGGGCAAGACCCGTCTCATGCACTTTTACATGGTCAACCACCAGTGCGTGCTGGTGGACCTGCCCGGCTACGGTTATGCCAAGGTTAGCCAGGCCGACCGGGCGTTCTGGGAAGACCGTCTGCGCCGCTACCTGTGCGAACGTCCTAACCTGGCCTGTGCTCTCCATCTGATCGATGCTCGTCACGGGCCCCTGGAGAATGATCTGGAGATGGCCGCCTGGATGTGGGAACAGGATATTCGTCGCTGCGCGATTCTGACCAAGGTTGACAAAATTTCCAAGAACGCGGTGGCCAAAACCGTGTCCAGTACTTCGTCGCTACTGAGGCTGGATAGATCCCTGGTGTTTCCGGTTTCGGCCGAAAAAGGCACGGGTCGCGATGAACTGTGGCGCCATCTGCTGGCCCAGAAGCCGGTCTCCAAAGATTGAGCTGGGATAATTCGCGGCGGCTTCCGCCCGATCGGGCCCGGGCCCGGGTGCTTTTTATCTACGTGGGCGGGACGATCGGTATGCGCCGGCTGGACGAATCTAATCCCGCCTCACCCCTGGCCAATGTGGCCGCAGCCGAGTTAGCGGAGGAGATTCAGGCCTTTGGAGTGGAGGAACGCATCCACTGGACGCTATTGGGCCTTTGCAATGGCGAAGGGGTCGAGATTCCCCCGGTGGACTCCTCTGAAATTGGACCCCACCACTGGTTGTGGATGGCCCAAATGCTCGAGCGCTACTATGCTGACTACGACGGCTTCGTGATTTTGCATGGCACGGATACGCTGGCCTACACGGCTTCGGCCCTGTCTTTTTTGTGTGTCAATCTGGCCAAGCCGGTGGTGCTGACCGGCTCCCAGCTGCCGATTTTCACGCTGCGCTCTGACGCCCGCCAGAACTTGCTGCACGCCCTCCTGGTGGCCGGGGCTAAGGCCGTTTCTCTGCCCATTGTGCCGGAAGTCACTGTTTGTTTCGCTAGCGTGCTCTTGCGTGGTAATCGCGCGCGCAAGGCCAGCACCTCAGGCTGGCAAGGATTTGCCTCGCCCAACTATCCGGCCCTGGGATCCCTGGGAGAGCGCATTCGCATTCATACCGACTTGATCTGCCCCATGCCGGCTGAAGACGCCGCCTTTTATGTGGGACGGGCCCTCCAGGACCAGGTTCTGGACCTGACTCTCTTCCCGGGCATTCAAGCCTCGCAGTTGCGGGCCTTGCTGAAGCAGCCCGAGCTGCAAGGGCTGGTGCTGCGGGCCTACGGATCGGGCAATGCGCCCGAAGACCCTGCCTTACTCGACTGTTTGGGGGAAGCGGTCAGCCGAGGGCTGGCCATTCTGGTGGTGACCCAATGCAGCGAGGGTCGAGTCGATCTGGGGCGCTATGCCTCCAGCCGGGGGCTGTTGCAGCGCCAGCTGGCCAGCGGCTTTGATTTGACTCCCGAAGCGGCCCTGACCAAGTTGATGTGGGTGTTGGCCAACGAGAAGGGTCCAGAGATTCGGGCCCAGCTGCAGCAGAATCAACGCGGCGAGCAGAGCTACGTGCGACACGAGGTTCGTTTTGAGCCAGGCGAGGGCGAGCGCGAAGTTTGGGAGCTCAACGCCCGGGCCGCCGGCGCCGTCAGCCGCAGGGGTCTGGAGGCAGCCATGCTGCGCCTCCAGGTGGACGGGGCCGAACAGCTCAAAGTCGAGCTGTATGAGCGCACCATTTTGCAACTGCCCCAGGCACAGGGAGGTAGTGTGACGGATGTGACTGACGGTGTGCGTCGCTACATGGTGGATGACCGCCCGTTCCACCTGCGCCTGCGGGCCGAGCGGCCTTTCCGCCTCCTTTTGGCCGAGCTTCTGTTAACCGCCAAAAGCTAGAATTGCTCCCGAACTGCATTCAGCGGTCGATTACGCTGACGCTGTCCCAACTTTTTTGCAGTTCCTCGGGGAATTTCGCGGCCAGACCCGCCCCGTTGCCGCGTAATGAAAACCAGTAGTAGTGACCGGTGCGTAGAACCAGTGCCTGCACCCGCTGGGAGCGACCGTGGCCTTCTGAATAGGCAATGTCGGCACCGGCCAGCTGTATGGGGGTCCAACCCTGGTGCTCGGTTTGGAAGCTATTGCGATAGCGAGTGGCGGATTGTTCCATGCTGTAGCCTTTGACGTCCAGCTCAAGCTCATAGTCGTTGGCTGTCTTGCGAAAGCTCCGCGTAAAGTAGTCTCGACTCTGGACCCGGCCGACGGGGTTCCAGTCCGAATCCAGGTTGATCTCCATATGGGTCGGTTTGTCCATGAGACCCAGCGTCTCGCGCGCGCTGCCCCCCTGTTGGGCGGTAGGATAGCTGGGTTGCGTGCTCAGAGAGAAGCTCTCGGGCGCCTCCTCTGGGGG
>JAFEBA010000085.1 GCA_018266105.1 bacterium
GGCGCCTTCGAAGGCGTTCTTGGAAAAGCTGCCGATGGCTTCCAGGACGCCGCTGTCCTGGGAGGCGCCGTTCAGATTGAAGGTGCTTTTCATCCAGCTGCTGGCGCTGTCCAATGCCAGTTTGGAGAAATTGCCGATGGAGCCGATGATTCCGCCGTCTTTGTTTTCGCCGCTGAGGCTGAAGGTGTCTTTGAACCAGTTGCTGGCACCGTCGAGCATGGATTTGGAGAAACTGCCGAGGGAACCGAGCAGTCCGCCCTCCTTGCTGTCGCCTCCCAGCTTGAAGGTGTCTTTCAACCAGTTGCTGGCGCCGTCCAATGCGGATTTGGAGAAGTTGCTGATGGAACCAATGATTCCGGCTTCTTTGTTGTCGCCAGTGAGTTTAAAGGTGTCTTTGAACCAGTTGCTGGCACCGTCCATCATCGAGTTGGAGAAACTTACCAGGGAGTCGAGGGCTCCGGCTTCCTTATCCTCGCCGCCCGGCTTGAAGGTGTCTTTCAGCCAGCTGCCGGCACCGTCCAGCATCGACCGGGAAAAGCTACCGATAGAATCGAGCACTCCGCCGTCCTTTTTGTCAGTCCCCAGGCTAAAGGTGTCTTTGAGCCAGGCATTTGCGTTTTCCAACATAGATTTGGAGAAATTGCCGATGGAATCGAGCAGTCCATTTGCCTGCAGTTTGTTGTCGTTCGAGAGCTGCAGGCTCTGCTTGAGCCAGTCGGTAGCGCCATCAAAGAGTTCTTTGCCAAACTGTCCGGCGGCCGAAAGCACGTCTTTTGAGGGCTTTTCGCTCTCTCTGGCGGCGTCAGCCAGCTTGGATGGTGTGGCCGACAGGTTCTGTGAGCTGTCGCTGGCCCTGGACTGTCCGGGCGGCGGCGGGGTGAGTGGGCTGGTGCGCATATCTCCGAGTTTGCCTAGGGAAAGCTGAAATCGATCGGCCAGGGAGTTGAACTGACTGGCGATCGATCGATTCAGGGCCTCCAGGTTTGCCAGGGCGGGCGGAAAGCCACCGGGAGGCGTTGTGCCGTCGCTTTTGAGCGGGTCGACCGAGTTGGCCGTGGCCGTACCGGCCTGGTCGCCCGGCAGGCGGGTGTCTGGACCGCTGTTCCGGTTTGAGGGTGCGAGCAAGCCCATCATGTTGTCGCGCAGGCTCTCGTTGCGAGAGGATTCGGTGCGGGAGTCCTGAGTCTCCTTCGATTCGCTGGCGGATTGGTCTGAAGAAGCCGAGCGCACAAAGCTCCAGGGAGAGGACTTGCTGGCCGGCTCCTGGACCGGTTGGTTTTCAGAAGCGGTCGTCATGGTGGAAGCTTTGCCAAAGTTCTCGCGCATCGCGTCCAGGAAAGAGCCTTGCTCAGGGTTGCTGCTCGACAGACTGGAGGCTTCGGAAGATACGTTGGCTGAGTCTGAGATATTGATCATGGAGGGCGCGGGCTCTTGCTCGGCCGGGAGCGGAGCTTCCTCGACAGCAGGGGCGGCGGCCGGTTCCGGCATGGAGTAGTCCGCGAAGTCAGGGGTCGAGCCTACACTACCTATGGCCATCGCTGCTTGCCTCCTGGTTGAATTCTCAATTCAGCCTACCTTTGGACCACCTCACCAGGGTGTGGAAGCGGTTAACGAAGTGTGTCGAGATTGTTGCCGAGTTGTAAATTTCGCTCCAGGTGAGTCTGAGTAAAACTCGTCGAGCTTGTAACAAGTTGTTCAAATCTTTCCAGGGCTGGCTACGGCCGGCCGGCTATTCTGGTCTTACGGCTACGAAACATCAGGAGCAAGCCGCCGGGTCCACCCGTTTCCTGAGACAGCTGAAGGAGGCCTGAGATGAGTTTGATTGACAGTTTGAAGCAGAACTATCAAGTGGTGGGCGCCACCGCTCCCTATCCGACCCCACAGAACTTGCGCGAATTGCGCGGCTTGCTCCGCCAGGCCTGTCTCAATCGAAGCGTTCATCAGGATCTGCCCTACTACTGCAACTGGTATTCCGAATACCTGACCAAAGTGCACAACGACGAGAACCGCTCCATGAGCAAAACGCGTGGTAAGGCTCGGCGGATGTGGGCCGAGCAAAGCCTGGTTTATCAAGACCTCATCCAGCTGCTGAGCGAGCTCTCAACGGAACTGCCCGGCCGGGATTGGGGACGCCTGGAAGAAGCCACCGACAGCCTCTTCGAGCTGGTCGATGAGCTGCTCGAGGCCGTGCAGGAGATGCAGGATTGGACCGTGAGTGAAGAGCCCCGCTGTTTGAAGTGTGGCTGGAACGGAGCCACCGGCCATTGCCCTCATTGTCAGGTGCAGGTTCTCAAGCCGGTGCGAACCTTTGCCACTCAGGTCAACAGCTACGTGACGCTGGCCCCTCATCAATCCGTGGTCTTTACCAACCTGCTGAGCGTACTGGAAGGCGAGCGAGATGTCTCGGTGCTAAAAGCTCCGCTGCAGAAGCTGGCCAGCGTGTACCAGGATTCCCTGCGTGAATTGGAATCGGCTCAGCACTTGGAAATCGCTCGGACCGGTCAGGAGAACATCTATGACGCCCTGGCTGGAGTCAGCCAGATGCTCAGAGTCTTTGAGGATAGTGATGCCCAACACCTGGAAGATGGGTGGTCCATGATTTTTCAGGCGGACCGGGCCAACCTGGCCGCAGTGGAGGAGGTGAATAGCGGAGCCGGCGCGGTAGCGGCAGCCTACGAGATCATTCGAGATCAGATTTCTCTAAGCAACGAGTAAGCACACACCAATCATCGATTTAACAGGAGGAAGAAATACAATGGCAGCGATCAACACCAGTCAAATCCGACAGGCCGAAACCCTACAGAAAGCCCAGGAACTAGCAGCTCAGCAGTTTGGAGGGCAGTTGCCCCGTGAGTTGCAGGGCGCACAAACCCCGGGTCAGGTGGCGGATGGAATTGAACAGCTGAGCGGTCCCTCAAAGTCTGGCGGTCCCTCGGCCTGTGGTGGGTGTTCCGCCTGTGGCTGTAAAAACGGCCAGTGCGGATGCAGCGGCAAGTGCCAGGGTTGCACCCAGGCCGGCAACAACTGCGTGAACGGCTGCTGCAATTGCACCGCTCCCAGCCCCACGGCTGACGCCGGCGCAGCCCCTCAGCAGCCCGTCGGTGATGTGGGTGGAGGCGCTCCGCAGCAAACGGCCGCTGTGGCCGCCTGAACCATTTGAATAAAAAAGGCCACCTTGAGTCCCAAGGTGGCCTTTTTTGCATTTTAGTAGCCCAGTTGGTTTTGGATTTGGATCAGCCGCTCGATGCGCTTCGGTAACGGTGGATGGGTTTTGCTACCCAACAGACTGCGCTCGCCGAACTGGGCCACTTGATGAGCCATCAGTTTTTGCAGGGCGCTCATCAGACCCTGTGGTTTGTAGCCGGCTGACAGGGCCAGGCGCAGACCCATCGAGTCCGCCTCGCTTTCCTGGGCATGACTGAAGGGGGTCTTCTGGCGGAGATAACTGTTGGCTTGCTGCAACTGCTGGTTGAGTCGGTTAAACTCGTAGGCTTCGCGCATCTCGGCGGTCTCGCCGGTTTCCCCGCCGTGGCGTTGACGGTGGAGTTGATATTCCTCCAGAGCCTTTTCTAATTTGGCGATCTCGATATAATCGGCGTCCACGTGTTGGCGGACTCCGTGAACGATCTCGTGGGCCAGCACCCCGGCCAATTCGTCGTCGTCCAAATTCAGTTTAAGCAGCCCGGTGGTCACGAACACCACTCCCTCCCCGCAGCAGGCAGCGTTGGGCTCGTCCGTGTCGACCAGGGTGAAGGTCCAGGGGATGGGGCGCCTGGCCAGGCCGGCCAGGCGCTGCCCGATCGAGTCAATGCGCTGCCCACGAGGGTCGCCGCTCAGGATGCGGTAATGTCCTTCCTGCACCGATTGGGTAAAGCGAGCCCGCGCGCGCAGGCTTTCTTCGGAAGGACGGATGGGTTGGGCCAGAGCTACCCCCATCCCCAGGAGCCAGATCAACCATTTCATGGTTTTCGTGGTTCGCTGAGCCAGTAGCAAAATCCGCTCAGGGGCAGGGCCGAACCCAGGACGACCACACCCGGCCAGCCCCATCGAGCGAAGGCCAGGCCGGACAGGGCCGAGGCCGCCGCCCCTCCCAGGAAAAAGGCCGAGATATACAGGGTGTTGATCCGGCTTCGTTGCTCTGGCTCCAGTTGATAGATGACCTGTTGGCCCAATACCAGCGTACCCTGAACGCATGCATCCAGCAGCAGGGTGCCACAGATCAGGGCCGTCAGACCGCCCTGCAGAGTCAGGGCGAAGCCCAGGGGGGCGCCCAACAGGCATAAGCCCGTGAGGGCATGACCGCGTCCCAGATCGCCCTGGCGACCAAACCAGGGTGCGGCCAGTGCCCCAACCGCACCCACCAGGGCCAGTCGGCCAATCGAGCCCTGGCTATAGTTCCAGGCGGGACCGGAGAGCCAGAAGGTCAGCCCGGTCCAAAAGGCGGAGAAACTCCCAAACATTGTGACCTGATAGAAGGCTCGCCGGCGTAAAGATTCGTAAGCCAGGAAGATGCGCTTCAGGGAGCCGAGAAGTTGCCTGTAGCTCAACTGGCTGGAAGGTTGGCGCGTGGGCAGAATCAGTCCCAGCCAGAAGTTCAGCAGCACCAGCAGGCAGGCTGAGAGTTGGAAAACTGAGCGCCAGCCCCAGGCATCGGCCACCAGGCCTGACACCGCCCGGGCCAGCAGCACTCCGACCAGTAGCCCGCTCATCACCTTTCCCACCACCCGCCCGCGTTGCTCGGGAGCGGCCAGGTGGGCTGCAAAAGGAACCAGCACCTGCGCCACGACCGAGGTAAAACCGATGGCCAGTGAGGCCAGGGCAAAGCTGGCGAAGTTGGGCGCCCACGAAGCAGCCAGCAGGGCCAGCGTGGTTAACCAGAGCACCCGGCGAATCAGCGACCGATTTTCAAACAGGTCGCCTAGAGGCACCAGTAAAATCAGGCCGCTGGCATAGCCCAGCTGGGTTAGAGTAACGACCAGACTTGTCTGCTCGGCGCCGGAGTGAAGTTCTTTACCGATGACTCCCAAGAGTGGTTGGGCGTAGTAGAGATTTCCCGCCGCCAGGCCGCAAGCCAGGGCGAAGGTCAGGATCAGACGGCGGTTCACGCTGCCATCTATAGCAGGGTGAAGGCTCGACCGCAAGAACAAGGGCCTCGATGCATTGGCTGGGCAAACCTAGAAGCCTGGATTTTCGAGTCGGCGCGGCGGCTGATTTGGAAATGTTACACTCGCTGGAAATCGAGCTTTTTGGCGAGGAAGTCTGGAGTCGGGAACATTTGTTGCGAGCCCTGGAGGATTCGGGTCAGGAATTCCGCCTGGCACTGGACGGTCCGCGTCTGGCCGGCTATGTCTGGCTGGACTGGTGTGCGGGGGAGCGCGGAACGGTGGAAGTGGATGGTCTGGTCGTGGCCCCGAACTACCGTCGGCGCAAGGTGGCTGAACGCCTGTTACACTGGGCCGTAGATCGTGCGGCTCAGGCCGGTTGGCCGCGATTGCAATTGAAAGTCCGGGCTGATAACCTGCCTGCGCTCAAACTTTACGCCAAATTTGGCTTCCATAAGGTCGAGGATCTGCCTGGAGTCTACCCGGGCGGCAAAGACGGATTGCTCTTGCGCTTGGAACAAATCCTGGCCAAGGCTCCTGATTTCGCCAGGAAACGCAGCCAGCTGGAAGGTTGGCTGGGTCAGGCTTAGAAACGGGCCCAATGCGCCTGCTCATCTTCGTTCTGCTGACCCTTTCCGCCTGGGCTGAACCCTGGGTTCTGCCCCAAGTTGGGCCCGTTTCCAGCCGGGTGCCCCTGCACTGGGCGGGCAAACAATATCTCAGCGCCAAGCGGGTGCTGATGTGGGCCGATGGGCCCGCCGGTTCGGTTGTGCAGATGACGCGAGGCAAGCGAGTTCTCTGGCGGGTGCGCGCGACCTTCGCTACCGGTAAGCCGAACCTGCGCTATGAAGCGCGTACCCCGGCCCTTGGTTTTTTCCGAGCCTGGGTTTGGCGTCGGGACGGAATCAAGCAGGTGGGCGAGGTCACTCTTGGGCTTCGTCTCAATGACGGCAATCTGGCCTGGATGTCGCAGCCCCTGGCATCCAACAGCGATCGTCCAGGCACGCCCAATCTGGCCGTCCGCGACCGTCTCTACGAAATCTATCTGGGACCACAGATGGCTCCGAACCTGGTGGTTCGACGCGTTTCAGACGGAAAACCCGAATTTATTCGGGATGTGCCCAATCCCGATGGAGAACCGTTCGACCTGATGGACCGCCGGGTCTACAAAGTGGACGTGCTTCCGGACGGGGTGCAGCTCTCGCTGGCGGATAAATTACGCCACTGGCATATCTTCCTTTTTTCAGCTTATGACGGAGCCTTGAAAGCCCAGCGTGAAGGCGTGGCCGCCCTGGGCGAGCGTTTCTGGAAAGACGGCGAAATTAAACCTTAAAGGTCTGGCCGCCGCTGCGGATTTCGTCCACGCCGGATGCAAAAATTCCGTGGTAGACTCTCAGTTCGATGGGGCCTGTCAGCGGGCCGAGTCGGGCCTGGGCGGAGAGCGGAACATTGGCCTGGTAGATCAAGCCTTCATCGCTGCGAAACTGCAAAATGAGCATTCGGGATTTCTTGTAGGTTTTGACCTGTTGGCTGATGAGTTCAGCCCGAACTTCTTTTTTGCTGGCCAGTAAATGATTGCCTGAAACCAGCATGACGACGGTCAGGCCGGCCGCGAAGATGGCTGAGGCCACCCGATTGAGTAGTCTGGAAACATCTCCATTTTCAGGCTGCATCAACTCTTATAGTTGCCCCTCAAGCTTCCGGGTCCTCTAATTGAAATCGATTAGATCGTCAGGCTTGATCAGGCTGGAAAGTCGCTCGCTGATCCAGTCCACCTGAGCGTCGCTCAGGGCCTCTCCGGATCTCGCCTGGTTGGTGGGTATTCATGTACTTTGACCCGGGTCGGGCCACCCTTCAAAATGAATGATGATGAACGCTACTTTTTCTGAGCTTGTGTCCGTGGGCGCGTTCAGTCTCGCCCTCTTTACCTTGGGGCCACCCTTACTTGACGCTGAGAAGAGTGCGCTGGTGGGCCTCGAGTATGGCGATACTGGGCTCGATCTGGAGTTCCCTGGCCAGTAGCTTCTTGCAGTGTTCGAACTGTTTGATGGAAGCTTCCGGTCGACCCAGCCAGAGGTGGGCCTTCATGGCCGCCAGATGGCCTTCCTGACAGTATTTGTCCAGCTCCAGCAGGCGGTTGGCGTATTCTAGAGTTTCGGCCGCACGCTGTTGAGATGTGAGTACTCCTAGCAGGCTGCGCAGGCAGGTCAGGATCGTGACTTCCAGGCTTTCTCGGGTGGTGACGGCCCAGTCCATATAACAGGTCTCCAGATAGGGCCCGCGATACAGGTCGACCGCCTTTTTCCAGCGCCCCACCGTTTCTTCGGTGGGATTGGCCTCCGGCGTGGATAGGGCCAGCACTTCGTTGACATCGTGCCAAACAGGCAGTTGAGGATTGAGCTGCAGACCCATATTGTCGCGCTGAATGTAGTCCAGTTCTTCCGGCCAGTCTTTGGGTCGCAGCACCTTGCGCAGATGAAAGACGCAAACGTTGAGGCTTGAGCGACCCCCTTCGCCAGAGTCTGGCCAGAAATCATCGATGATGCGTTCGGTGGGGACGGGTCGGCGCGAACCGGCCAGCCTGGAAAGTAGAAAGCGCTGTTTGCTGCTTCGGAATTGCTGGTCGGGGATGCGTTCATCCCCACGGAAGACCTCGAAGTGACCCAAGGTATAGATGCGAACCGTGGGGGGGAGCAAGGCACCGACCGCCGAGCGCACCACCACCTCAGCCGCGCCTCGCACTTCGGTCGAGCTATCCCCCGCCAGGAGCTTCACGCATTCCAAAGCGGCCGGGTGCTTGGGGTCTTTCAGGGCCGGGATGATGTGGACCCGAGCGGCCGGCTCCAGGCTGCCCGCCTGCACCAGGCGAAGGAAAACGCCGGGCGCGTCCCGTCCGATTACGGCCAGAGCTTTTTCCTGCAGCGGGTGGGGAGCACGCGCCTGCAGCCTGAGCAGGCTGGGTGCGATCCACCAGGCTTCGTCCAGTAACTCAAAGCGTTCAGAGACTTCTAACAGCGAGCTCAGGGCTCTTTGAATGTGCTGAGGATCCATTTCCGAGCCGGCCGCGCTCAGGGCCAGAATGGCTTTGGCCTCCAGGAGCGGTTGTCCCAATTCGCGACTCACCCGTCCGGCCTGTTCGTAAAACATGATGGCTTCTTTTTTCAGACCAGCCTGCACCAGGGAGAGCCCGGCCTGCAGGGCGGACACGCACCCGAGCAGGCCGTTCAGGCTTCGGGCCAGGGTTACCGCCTGCTGGGCGTAGCTGAAGCAACGATCTGGTTCGGATTGAGAAAGACGACAGAGACCCAGCAGGGCCTCTACCTGTTCGCGATCGGAGCCGCCTTCTTGGACGACGGCCTCAAAATGAGTGCGAGCTTCGGCGGGGTTGAGGGCCTCTTGCGAGCGACCCAGCTGTAAAAGGCTGGTGCGTCGCCGGCGTTGGGGCTGAGCGCTCTCTTCCTGAGACTGGGAGCGCTGGTTGGCCCTTTCCCAGGCGGCCGCCAGAGTCGACTCGCCCTCCGGACTGAAGTTGGGATGTAAAGCCACCTGGGCGATGCGGGCCGGAAGGCTGACTTCTTCCGCTTCGCTGCGGACTTCTTCCACGATGTTGAGCAGGTCACCGGGAAGACCCTCGGGGTCAAGTTGAGGGGATGTCTGCTGACAGAGTTCGAGCAATACCGCCAGTTGCGCCTGACCGGCCACTTCCGGTGAGAGCCCCATTTCACTGGCGGTGGCCCAGGCCAGACGACCGCTTTTGCTGTGGTTGGCCAGTTTTTCCAGAGCCCAGGTGGCTGTTTGGCGGAGACTTTGTTCTCGCTGCTTGCGTTGCTTGCGCGACCGGTGCAGGTGCAACTGGCGAGCCACGGCCGCAACGAATTCGCTCAGCTCGAATGGCTTCTTAAGGTAGTCGCCTACTCCGAGACGCACCGCTCGGATGGAGTCCGCTTCGGCAGTGAAACCTGTAATGATCAGGGTGGCTACGCTGGGCTGTTGTTGTTGCAGGCGTTCCAGCGTATCCAGTCCGTCCATGCCGGCCATGCGAATGTCCGAGACCACCAGGTCGAAATTTTGTCGATGGGCCAGTTCCAGAGCGTCCAGGCCGCTGGCGGCCGACTGTACCCAGTAGCCTTCGTCCTCCAAAATCATGACAAGGTCGTCTCGGAGCGAGTCATCATCCTCAATGACCAGAATTTTTTCCTCAGCACTCATGCCTGCGGCTTCGTCTTTTGCACGGGCCAACCCTGGAAGCCAGGGACTCTCGGATTGGATCGCAAAACCTGTCGTTATGCCGGGCGGTTTGAAAGTGTGGGGTTTGCTGCTGACTTGCTTGGCGGCTCTGCTCTACTGTTTTTCCGGCCTGAGTCACCATCCCCCGCCTCCGGCGGCACTCCTCTTCGCGCTGGGCGCGGTTTGGATGGAAACGCGCTCTCTTCGCCTGCCCGGCGCTGGCCTGGTCAGCTGCTCCTTTGTCTTTCTTCTGGCCTTTGCATTACTAGATGGAGTTGGCCCCGGCTGGCCCTCGGGTCTGGCCTGTATTCTGGTGATTTTGCGCTCGGGTCTGCTTGGTTCGCCTGAGGTACGGCTGCGCTGGCTGGAAGGTTTGTTGGATCTAAACGCTCTCTTGCTGACTCTGGCGGCGACTCAACTCGTTGCTCGTTCAGAGCCCGGTTCCAGCCTGGCCATGCGCGGTGGGGCCGGGACGTTCGTTTACTGTCTGTTGATGCTGGAGGTGCATCTGCTTTTGACAGGCGAGCTGGCTGAAGGTCAGCGCTCCCGCTACAAATCAGTGCAGCTTGGATTGTTTGGAGTTCGTCTGGCGGGGTGCTGTGCGGCCCTGCTGATGGCCTGGCTTGCTTCTCAGCCGGGCGCCTGGGTTCTGCTTTGTTTTCCCACGGTGGATTTGCTCCCCAGGGTGGCCAAAATGATCGTGCGAGGCGAGGAAGAGGAGCAAAGAAACAATGTATTGCGCCAGTTGGACGCCAGCAAGAATCAGCTGGCCCAGGCTTCAGCTTCACAGAAGATTTTGAAGGAAACTCTGGATCGAAGAGTGGACGAGAACCGGATCCTGGAAAAAGCTACTCAGACTCTGCTTCAGGTGCGCAACCTGCAACAGACGGCCGACCAGATCGTGCAGCTTTGCGGTTCTCTGGTCCGGGCCGAGAGTGTGGCTGTCTTTTTACTCTACGAAAACAGACTGTACCCCAGAAGCTGCCAGAGTCCTCAGTTGGAGCGGTTACAGCAGGCCAATTTGCTTCAGCTGAGCGAGCCCGCGGTTGACGAGGCCTGGCGCACGGGCGCGGTTCAGCGTATCCCAATTGGTTCGAATCGAATTTTCGCAAACGAGGACCAGATTGTGGTCTTTCCTCTGGGTCGCGCCGGGGCGCTCTACATTGGTCGGAGCGGCGCTCCCTTCAGCGAGATCGAATTGCGCCATCTCAGCCAGGCTGCTTCGCAAGGTACGCTGGCCGTGCAAATCGCTTTGCATCTTGAAGCTTTGGAAGGGGCGCTCTATCAGCAAGAGAGGTATAGCAATGAGCTTCAATTCCGGGCAGGAGTGCTGGACCGTCTGCTCTCCAGTTCGCTCGGATTTCTTGACAAGATGGACCGCGAAATCTTCCTGGAGAAGCTGACTCTTGCGGCCGGTGCCCTTTTTGCTCACGATAGTCTGGAAGTGCGTTTGGAGAGCCTGCAAGGGCCCATCGCCGAGCATATTTTAAGCACGCGTCTTCCTCTGCTGCTGGAGGACGTCTCCCAGAGCCGCTTTGAGCCGCATCGGCCGGGCCAGCGTAGCCTGCTGGCAGTGCCCATCTTTCACCCTGATCTGCACAAGGTCGGTTTGATTTTGATGGGGGCCCTGGTTCCACAGGCCTTTTCCCGCTGGCATCAGGACTCTCTAAGTTTGCTGGGAACACTGGCCGCCGTTGCTTGGAAGAACCTTGAACTGCACGCGGAGACGCTGGCCGCCCAGGGGCAGCTGGTCCAGTCCTCTAAGATGGCCGCCGTTGGCCAATTGGCCGCGGGAGTCGCCCACGAAATGAATACACCCCTGGGCTCGGTCATGCTGAACGTGGAAAGTGCCATCAAGGTCTTGCGCAGCAATCCCAATCAGGCCGAAACTCGCTTGAGTAAGGCCAAAGAGATGGTCCAGCGCACTCGTGGAATCGTGGAAAAGCTTCTCTATTATTCCAGGCAAAGCGAGCACGGTCGAGTTCTCACCGATCTGAACAATCTGGTCGCGGACACTCTGCAGCTCGTCGGACATTCGTTGACGATCGATCAGGTTAAGGTTGAGACCCAGGCCGGCCAGGTGCGCAAAGTCCCGGTCAACCAGAATGAGATTCAGCAAGTCATCTGTAACTTGCTGCTCAATGCCCGCGACGCCATGCTTTCCGCAGCGAGCAGTCCTCGCAACATTCTCATCAGCACCTTCGAAGAGAACCAGTGGGCCTGCATCGCCGTCCGCGATAGTGGGCCGGGAATGACGCCTGACGTGCAGGCGCGAGTCCTGGAACCCTTTTTTACCACCAAGGAAGTGGGAAAAGGGACTGGTCTGGGGCTTTCGATTTCACAGCAAATCCTGGTGGCCCATAATGGTCAGCTCAAAGTGGAGTCGGTGCCTGGCCAGGGGAGTCAGTTTACCATTCAGTTGCCTCTTCCGAAGCTTTAATGCAATCGCATTAAGAGTTAACCTGGTTAACATCCCGGTCTCTCGTTTGGCCCGGCCGGGAATGTCAGAATCAGACTATGAAAGTTGCCAATTACGCTCAGCAGCCCGCCATCAGAACCCTGAATCCGTCCTCTGCAAAGGCGGAGCAAACCCCCGCTGACGGCGAGAAGTTTGAGCCGGGCCCGCCCGGCGAACCCACCCCGGTTTGGAAAAAGCTGACGAACGCGGCGGTCGTTGGTTCGGGGACTGCGGTGCTGGCCGTAGTGGCAGGAACTGCCGTGCTGGCCTCAACCATCTCTGGACCGGATGCTCTGGGTGCGCCCCTGATCGCGGCTGCCGTTGGAGGTCCGGTGGGCTTTGTGAGCGGAGCCGTGGCCGGTTGGAATAACTGTGAGCGAGACAATCCTTCGTTGCTGAGAAAGCTCGGCAACGCCAGCGCCTGGGCCGCGGCCGGCGCCGTGGCCGGGGTGCTGGGCACGGTCGCCCTGGTCGACGCCACCATTCATGGCCCAGATGCACTGGGAGGTTTGTTACTGACTCCGGTCGGAGCGGCTTTGGGGGCCGCGGGAGCGGGCGTGATCGGCTGGAGGATGGCCCAGAAGTAGCGAGCTTAACTTCCGCCCACCGCCACGGCCTGGCTGCCCTCCCGGTCGATCAGGCGCGCGACCTGGCGAAGCAGCTCTTTCGGTCGAAAGGGCTTGAGTAAGCAGGCGAAGTGAGTCGGTCCATTCTGTTGACGCTCGGCTGCCTCGCGAATCCGGGAGCGGTTGGCGCTGACCATCAGCACCGGCAATTTGGGTGAAGCTCGCGAGATCAGGTCCAGGCCGCTCAGAATGGGCAGGTCGGCTTCGGTGATGAGCAGGTCGAAGATTTGGCTGGTCAGTTCCTGCCAGGCTTCCTGGCCGCTTCCAACTCGAGTTACTCTATAGCCTTCGCTCTGAAGCAGGTGGGTCATGAGGGAGCGAAGCGGGACTTCGTCCTCGGCGATCAGGATGTGTCCGGTCAGTTTCTGCATAACTGGAATCTAAGACCCTATTCTGAAGCCCCGCCCTGGCGAGCCCTGAAGTCTGGCTGAAGGAATTTCCACGGACAAAGGGCAACGGGGGCCGCCATGAAGAGGTTGTTGATTGCTGCATTGCTGGTTCTTCCCCTGGCCGCTCGGCCCATGACCCCCGTGGTTCCGCCCGGTGCGGTGCAACCGCGCGCCCCCGGTTATCAAGCCGCTCCGAAAGTGGCCACCCTGCAGTGGGAGCCGAGACCTCATCAGATTCGCCGCGTCGAATACGCGGGCAATGGCCACATCGAAGTGGCTCACGCCCTGGTGCTGGTTGAGAAAGGCGCCGACCAGCAAGAATTATTAGGGCTTGTGCGGCAGTCCGTGCAGGGAGCTTTACGCGAGCGGTCCAGTCTGAGTCAGGTGGACGTCTCTGTCTATCATGCCGGAACCTACCTCAGTTTTGGCGGTCCGCCGCCCATGATGACGGCCAGTGTTCCCCGCAGTCGCCTTCAGGAGTTTCTCGATGAGGGCATGAATTTTGAGCGTCTCTGGTATGGTGGCGCCCCCCTTCATCCGACCGTTCGAGCGGAGGCGACGGTAGGGGAGGGTCAAATCGTCTTTCACGGTTCTGACCAGCAGTTAGCCAAACACCAGGTTCGCCAGCGTGAGCAGTTTGGCCAGAGCGACGGCTTGTTCTTTCGAGGGAACCCTCACCATTTGCGGGTGGCGCTAACCTTCGACGATTCGCCCCATCCGATGTACGAGACCTTGCTGTTGGATACTCTGGCCAGGGCTCAAGTGCATGCGACTTTCTTCTGTATCGGTCGAAATGCCCGTGTCTATCCATTTTTTATTGCTGACATGGTAGAAGGTGGTCACGAGATTGCGAACCACACCTTTCACCACTTGCGACTGCCCGGTTTGCCCAGAGCCGAAGCACGTCAGGAGATGGAGCTGGCCAACTCCGTGCTGGAGGAAGTTAGTGGTCGGCCGGTTCGGCTCTTTCGCCCGCCGGGTGGCGATTATTCGCCCGAGACTTTGGATCTTGCGCGCTCTTTGGGCATGGTGACCACCTTCTGGACGGACGACCCTGGCGATTTCAATAACCCTGGCGAGTCCACTATCGAGGGACGCCTGCTGGACCAATTGCGGCCTGGCGGGATTGTGCTGCTGCACGATAACGTTCAGGAAACCATCGACATTTTGCCGGCTTTCCTGGAGGTCGCAAAGATTCAGGGCTATCGAGTGGACACGGCCTCTCAACTCATGGACTGAAGCTGTTGGCTAGTTGGCCGAAACGGTCTGATAGTCCTGACGCAGGATGGCTTCCGTCTCCGGATGCGGAGGCAGGTGCCCCAGAGCGTCAGCCAGGCGATGTCCTGCCCACAGGCCGCCGAAAGTCTTGCCCCAGTTGAAACCCTGCCAGGCCGCGCCCACCGCCCCCATGGTCAGACCCATTGCGGTTCCGGCCAGGCCGCCCAGCAGTTTCTTGCCAAAGGGAAGGCGGTCGTGGAGTCGAGCTGCTGGTCCACCCAGGGGTTCGGCAATGTTGAGAAATCCGCGGACGACGGAGGGATTATAGCGCTCAGCCATTTCATCGACTCGGGTCTGTATCTGACCACTTCCGGCCTGGTAGCCGGTCCAGGCACCCACGGCCGCTCCGAAGGGAATGGAGAGGGCGGCCAGGCCCACGCCCCCTATCATCAGGCCGGCTTTTTGAGCCAGGCCGATGTATTTCTTGTGGCGGTCGAAAGTTTCCGCAGAGACCTTGTTGCGCATCGGCTCCACCAGTGTTTGGGCCAGAGCCGGACTCTGGTGATGGTGGCACTGGCCGTCGCAAATGTGGCCCTTGAGAGGATCGTGTCCCTGGCCCGCGCCTGTGCAGCTGAAGAAGCGCAATGCTCCGATTTTTCCGCCTTCCCAGAGCCCATGTTGCTCGATGGCTTCGCGGGCGAACTGCGAGCAGGTGGGAGTATAGGCGCAGGTCACATTCAGGTAGGGAGAGATGTATTTCTTGTACTGGTAGAGTCCCCAACGACCGAAGCGTTGTGTGAGCGTAAGGTCCGGTTTTGCGTCTACCTGCCTGGTGGTCGGAGCTTCCGTTTCTTCAAAAACGTAGTCGATGAAGCGACCCCATCCCGAATCTTTGGCCCAGTCCAGGTTGTTGTAAGCCTCGTGCATCTGAGGACTGAGTTCTCGCCAGGGCAGGAATGCGCTCAGCCCTGAGGGGTCCTTAAGGAGTTTGGTGCCGGAATCAGCAAAACGTGCCAGCACCGACTCATCCAGTGCCTGAGCGGCCTGACTGGCCTTCTGTCGCAGTTCTGCGGGGTAGTTGGAGTCATTCGCCACCTTGGCCAGAAAGGCACCCAGGTCTCGGAAGTTGTGTTGCAAAGCCAGGGTATGGCTGCGCTCCATGGTGCGAGTGTCCAGCATACTGGTGTAGAGCTGAGAGCGCGACACTTTAGACTCGAGGGCGGACCGAGTGAAATCCTGAACCTTGGCGGCAACACCTTCCAGGAGGCTGAGGTCAGCGGCACTGTGCATGCCCTTCTTGACCTTGTCGGCGTAGGTGGCCACCAGCAGGCGACCGGCGCCCTTGGCGTTGACCTCCGGTGCTTTTTCGAGATTGCCGACGAGGTTGGCGTAGGGATAGGTAATGGCCAGAATATCCTCTTCGGAACCGGTCATCACGCTGACTTGCTTGCGCAGCTGGTAGGCCACTTCCATTTGCTGCATCGAGCAGCTGTCGAAGGCCAGCACGTCCACTTTCTTTCCGGTTCGCTCGAAGGCTTTCTTCAGAGCAGCTTCGGTTTCGCGAGCCGAGAGGGGCGCCAGGGTCTCGTCCCCGCGGCTCAAGCTGGCAAAGCCCGCTCCGTGCTTCTTGATGATGACCAGGGTGTGCCTGGATGGGAATTTTTCTTGCCCCCAGGCGATGAAGTCAGCCAGGCTGTCTTCGGTGAGGCGTTGCTGGCCGGAAAATTCGGTTACCACCGGCGAACTGATGTGGTCGGCTCGGTCGTCCTGCAGAATATGGTAGCGACGAGTAGGCAGCGATTGCATCCTGTCCAAGATACGCTCCTGCCAGGCGGGCGCCTGAGTGGCCTGGACGGCGATATGCACATGCTCACTTGACCCGAGCTGTTCCAGCTTGTTGATGCCCAGGTCGGTGGAGTGGGCCAGGCGGTGCCGGCCTTCCATGTAGACCAGCACGGTCCAGTCCTTCAGCTCCTGGGGCGGCAACTCCTGAGTCTGAGCCGGCTCGGGGGCGCGCAGGTTGGTGGCCAGGTTGCCTAGCCGGGACCAGACCAGAGTGGCCGCTTTGCTGATTTGCATGGGCAAAGAATATCAGTAAGGCGTGAAACACTCCTGAAAGAGATAAGCAATAAACCAGCAGGCCGGTGGCCGCTGGTTTATTGCTTATTTTTGGGGAAGGCTCTTAGGCCAGATTCCAGCCGGATTTCACGTCGGTGGCACCGCCAAACAGGCAGCCAATCCCGACGTCGCCCTGGGACTGGACATTGGTGGAGCCACCGGTCAGGCAGCCGGGGGGAAAGTCTTTGTCGCTGGACCTTACGTCGGTCGCGCCACCAAACAGG
This sequence comes from bacterium, assembly GCA_018266105.1. Taxonomy (GTDB): domain Bacteria; phylum Vulcanimicrobiota; class Xenobia; order Xenobiales; family JADMJV01; genus JADMJV01. Next base: position 16,363 of record JAFEBA010000085.1, read on the forward strand.
CAGCCCGGGGGAAAGTCGCCCTGAGACTGGACATTGGTGGAACCGCCGGTGAGGCAGCCGGGGGGGAAATCCTTGTCGCTGGACTGGACATTGGTGGAACCGCCGGTGAGGCAGCCGGGGGGGAAATCCTTGTCGCTGGACTGGACATTGGTGGAGCCGCCGGTGAGGCAGCCGGGGGGAAAGTCCTTGTCGCTGGACTGGACATTGGTGGAGCCGCCCTGGATGCAGGGCTGCAGGTCGCCGCCGGATTGCACATTGGTGGAACCGCCAGTCAGGCAGCCCGGGGGGAAATCTTTGTCACTGGAGGTTACGCGTGAGGAGCCCAGGTCGAGGGCGTCGGCGCCGAAAGGATTGCTTTCCTGCGAACCGCCACTGACGGATTTGCGGGCATTGAAGCGCAGGTCAAATTGCGGGGCATTGGCGTTGATGGTGGACATTGTGTGCTCCTTCTATGTATCTGGGCGCACCTTATCGCAAGTCGGTTAAAGATGTCTGAAAACAAAGGAGCCCCTCGCGCGAGGGGCTCCTTTCTGTGGGATCTATCGATGGCGTCCTGATGTCAGGCGTGAGCGGCGGTGGCGGCAGCCTCCTTATAGTAGGCCACATGCATATGGTAGGTTCCCTGGCCGGAGCTCTGGGCCGTCAGCACATTGCCATACTCCAACACCTCCGCCATGGGCACCTCGCACTCGATCACCTGGGCTCCCTCACGGCTGTGCAGTTGCAAGATCCGGGCCCGGCGGGTATTGAGATCCTTAAGAATCTCGCCCGTTAGGGACTCGGGAATCTCTACATCCATGTGCATGATCGGCTCGAGTAGAACCGGGTCGGCTTGTTTCAGGGCATCGCGAAAAGCCTGGGCTCCCGCGGCCTGAAAAGCGTAGTCGGAAGAGTCGACGTCATGGAAGCTGCCGTCCACCAGTCGAACCCTCACGTCTGTGACGGGGTATCCCTTCAGGCAGCCCTTGAGCATGGCTTCCTGGACGCCCTTTCTGACCGATGGAATATATTGCCTTGGAATGACGCCGCCTACGATTTCATCCAGGAACTCGAAGCCAGCGCCGCGGGCCAGGGGCTCGATTTCCAGCCAGCAATTGGCAAACTGGCCGTGACCTCCCGTTTGTTTTTTGATTCTTCCCTGGCAGCGAGCCTTGCCCGCAATGGTTTCACGGTAAGGGATGGCAGGCTGGCGCAGGCGCGCCTGACTGCCGTATTTGCGAGTCAGCCGTTCCAGGGCAATGTCCAGATGAGTCTGACCCATGCCGGAAAGGATGACCTCGTGAGTCTGCTCATCCCGGTGAATGTGAAGAGTTGGGTCTTCCTCCACGAGGCGCTGCAGGCCCGCGACCAGCTTATCCTGTTGCTTGGCGTCCACCGCTTCCACGGCATAGGCCACCACCGGCTCGGCGTAGTGGACGCTGGCGAAGATGCAGGTTTCGGTTTCGGCGCAAAGCGTCTCGCCGGTGTGAGTCTCTTCCAGCTTGGCCACCGCGCCGATTTGACCGGCCAGCAACTGATCGACCTGCTCCAGCTCGCGGCCCTGCAGGCGGAAGACGTGACCGGCTCGTTGCTTTACTCCTTGAGAGCTGTTGAGTAGATACTGATTATGCCGCAGGCTGCCTTGATGCAGGCGGATGACCGAGAGTTTGCCGGAGAAGCGGTCGACGGTGGTCTTGAGCACTTGCGCCAGCAATCCATCCTCGGGAGCCAGGTTGGGTTCCACCACCTCGCCTTCAGGTCGCACCGCCCTGGGCATCCGCGACTGCAGTCTTTCCTGAGGAGATGGAAGCAGTTGGAGGATAGCATCCAGTAGTGCCTCCTGTCCCAGTCCGGCGTCGGCCGAACCGCACAGCACCGGAAACAAGCTGCGCCCAATGACGGCTGTCTTCAGCGCCTGGACGAGGGCCTCTGGAGAGGGCTCGCGGCCCTCAAGATACTCTTCTAGCAAGGTGTCATCGCCTTCCACAATGGCTTCCAGAAGGTTACCGCGCAGAATGGCCAGGTCACCCTGTAAGGCCTCGGGCGCCTGTGTCCAGGACTGGTCTAGCAGGGACACTATTTCGGCCAGTTTGCCGGACTTCAGGGATGGCACGTTGATGGGAAGAAATCTGCCTTTGAGCTGTTCCTGCAGTAGCTTGATGGAATTGAGGTAATCCGCCTCAGGTTCATCCAGTTTATTGAGAAAGGTGAGAGTCGGAATACCCTCGTCCGCCAGCAACTGCCAGAGCCGGGCGGCTTCGGCTTTGAGCGGCTCCAGCGCCGAAACCAGAAAGACGACTCCGTCCACTCCTGGCAGGACTCCACGATTGGCTTCCAGGAAACTCAGCCCGCCGGGAGCGTCCACAAAGGTCACATCCACATCTTTCCAGACGAAGTGACCCAGGTGGGAGGTGACCGCGATGCCGTGAGCCACCTCTTCAGGTTCAGTGCGCACCACCGAGCGTTCGCGGGGATGGGGCTTGACCGCGTGGGTCTCGAGTAAGAGAGAGTCGAGCAGTCGGGTCTTGCCCGCGCCGACTTGAGCGATAAAGGCTACGTTACGAAGTTTCGAGTTCTGCATGGCCCGATTCTAATGGGGTGGGGTAGCCAAAAGTATGACCTGGATCAGCCTCCCCTTCCAGTCTTTGACGCTCCCGTCTCGCCTGGCGGTTGGGGTTGGGGTGGCGCTTGCTGCGGCCGGAGTTGGCTATCTCGGGTTTATGGGTGGGGCGGCTGCGCACAAGCAGCTTTCCAGCCTGTATGCTCGAAAGCTGGCCTGCCTCCATCCAGTCCTGGGACAGGCCGTCAAGACCAGCTCCTCTCTGGCTCTCGGGCTGGTGCCGCTCAGTCTGGCTGTGGCGGCCTACACAGGGGTGGATACGGGACTGGTTCTGGCTGCCGGTGCGTTCTCGCTAGGGGCCAAGGCCTGGCTTTGCCGCCAGAACTAAACAAAAACTGCCCGGGCCGGAGTCCGGGCAGTTTTTTCATCAGTCGCCATTCGGTGCTGGCTCGGGCTTAGCCCTTGTGGAAAAATTCCTGGCTGCCCCAGGAGAGGCTGTCGGTTTTGATCTGCTGGTTGGTGGCTCCGCCATTGGAGCCAATCGCTTCGGCTCCACCGTCCTTGACGACCAACTCGGTATGCTGACTGCCATTGAAAATGACCACGTCGCCGGCCTTCGACTCTGCCTTGGATACTTTACGCCAGCCCTGGGCCAGCAAGTCCTGTTTGAAGGTGGCCACGCTGGCGTCTCCCGGCTTTTTCTTGAAGCCCTGAGTATTGGCCAGGATCGCTGAGACGAAGTCGGCACAATCATTGCCGGTGCCACCAGCGGCTGAGTAATTGTCCAGCTTGCCCTTCAGGCTGATGGCCGAGTTCCCCAGGTATTTCTTGGCCATTTCAACCGACGCATTGGCCCCCCCGCCGGTCACACCGCTGGAGGCGACATCGCCCCCAGAGCTGGAGGAACCACCACTGGCTGAACTTCCCCCGGAGATGGCCGAGGTCGCGCCGGAATCGCCACCAGACGAGGAACCTGAGCCCGAATCGGCCGAGGTTCCGCCGTTCTTCATAAGAGTGGTCAGTAGCATCATCATGGCTTCGAGCATCTGGCCCTGGGCCTGGACCGCCATGGCATTGGGATCCATCCCACCGAAGCCAGGCTGCAACAATGCGTTCAGGTCGTCACCGCCACCCAGACGACCCAGGGCAGGGTTGCCAGAGAGCAGTGAAGGCGTTTGGAATGAGCCAAGGCCGGAGTCCAGACCGGGCGTCTGGAGTGGATTGAAACCGACTGAGGTGTAGGCCATGTGTGGGGAAGTCCTCCTTGTGGTGCTTCCTCAGATTCTAGGTCTTAGAGTGCAAAGGATGTAAAAATAAACGCCTGGGATATGAATAAATTGTGTTGAGCTGTGAATTGTTTGTTGCTCTTGTTTAAGAATTCATTGCGAGCTGGGGGAGGGTCAGGGCCACAGCCAGCTTCTCCGATACGGTTTGGGCGGCGGCGAATGCCGAGTCCTGAGCACGTGCCTCGCTGAGAGCCGAGTGATTGGCCGCGCACTTGCCCACGAAGCGGGCCAGCCGGGCTGCCGTGGCCACTCCGATCACGGGCCACACCACCGATCCTGGCAGAATGCCCATCATGTGCAGTCCGAAGGTGCCCATGGTGAGCCCCAGAGTTGCGTTGCTGGCATGCTCGACCATCTTCTCTCGTTGCTCAAGTGAGAGTTTGCCGGGGGCCAACAAGCCTTTAGCCAGCTCTTCTCCTTGTTTCAGGCTGGACTTAAAGCCACTGTAAGCGAACCAGGGGCCGAGCAGGGCTTGAGTGACGGGCACTCCCAGGTGGCGCAGGCCGGCGGCGGCGCCGATGAACAGAGCGGCCTTGAGGCACCGGCGGGCGATGGGGACCACATAGGGGATGCCTACGGCTTTGTTGGCCTTCAGTTCGAACTGACGAATTTTTTCGCTGATTTGCTTCATTTTGCCAATTTCGGGTTCGGCCTCGCCCTCGTGGATGTACTCCATCAGCTGGCGAATCTGCCATTGCTGGCCCAGTTGCGTGTTTTCGACTTGAGAAAGCCGGCTGCCGGCCAGGCTCGGCCGGTCTTCGTAATAGATGCTGAGACCGGTGTAGCCGGACATGTCTTCGTTGGGTTTGCCCAGGAAAGGACGCAGCAAGCGGCTGGTCGGGCTTTCTTTGGCCAGGGTCTGGTGCTGTTCGGCCAGGACCGCTTCCTTTAAGGTCTGACTGATGCGCTGACAGTGGGAGCGGAGCTGAGGACAGGCTTCCCCGAGGCGCCGGGCAAAGGAGCCCAGGTCGGTCACTTCTACCTTGCGCGGAACGCTGGCATAGTCGATTTTCACCGAATCTTTAAGGGCCTGGCGCAGTACTTCCCGGTCAATCTGTTTTTCCAGAATCTCTTGATGAAGGCTGCCTACTTGGTCGGCCAGTTCGGCCACCCGGTCCAGGTCAACCGCGCTCAAAGTGGGAGTATAAATATTGCTCAGTCTCTGATGTTTGGCCTGAGCCACGAAGAGGCTGCCCAGTTGCTGGGGAGACACAGATTGGCCGGCTTTGAGTGAGTTTTGCAGGGCTTTCAGGCTTTCGCCCAGGGGCTGGTTGGCTCCGCACACGGTGGATTCAGAGCCTACGCCTACCAGGGCGCCGCCCTGAAGCGCGCCCATCACTTCCAGGGAGCCGCTGTAACAGGTGTTGAGGTTGACCACCTCCAGGGGTTTGCCGGTCTCCACCGCCACTTCGCGCAGGGCCTGGCCGAGCTGATCATTGGTCATGCGTCCCTGAGCCGTGACCCCCTGACCTGCGAATCCGCAGCCGTGGCCGCTCATCACCAGGCAGTAGTGGCGGGCCGGGAACTCTGCCATGGAGCGAAGGATAAATTGCTTGAGGTGTTCGGCCTCATAGATCTTTCCCTCGCCCTTGTCCAGTTCCGGCGAGTTGATGCGGCCGGGGGTGGAGCGCAGGAAACTGGCAAAGTGACCGAGCTCGGTGCCCTTCAGGAGGGACCGGGAATCCTGGGCCTGGCGTTGCACATAGTATTCACGGGAGCCCAGGTGTTCTTTGCCGATTCCGAGTTTTTCATACAGCCAGGGCGAACGAAAGTTGTGGCAGATAACGTGGGTGTTCTGATCGGAGCCCACTTGCTGAAGATCCAGCAGGTTGTGGGTGGACATGAGGCCTTCGTCGGTTTCGCCGACGTTGTAGACGAGCACCCCCCATTCCTTGGGCAGCTTGCGCGGAAGGCCCGCCGATCCCGACTGAATTTGCATACCCTAACCTAAGGCACGGGACTGAAAGGGGGCTGAATTTTTTCGATGGCAGGTAACTTTTCCAGACGGCTGGCCAGTTCACTGTTTAGTTCCAGTCCGGCGAAACGAGCCCGCGCATAATCTTTCAGCCAGTCGGCATAGGCCTTGGGCAGTCTGGAGGCATATTCCAGAACCGTTTCATGTTGGTAGCGCTGTTGGCGCGCTTTGCCTTCAAAGCGCTTCAGCAGTTCGCTCAGTTCATCCGGTTGCTGAGCCGCGGTCAAGCTCAGTAGCCCTCGAAAGCGCCAACCCAGCCAGCTGAGCAGCGCAGCGCCTCCGAAGAGGATTGGCCAGGCCGGCAGATGGCTGCGACGCAGACCGCTCAGAAATGCCGCCCATATGCCACGGACCCAATCGACCACCTGGTCCCCGAACTCCAGTTGGAAACCGTCTGGATGGGCGGCCAAGGTCTGGCTGGCCGGGGTGGGGTCGCAGGTTAGCCAGTGGCCGTTACGATAGACCTCTACCCAAGCGTGTGTATCACGCTCTCGCACCAGGTAGTTTTTGGAAAGGGCATTGTACTCGGACATTTGGAATCCGGCCACGTATCGGGTGGGAATGCCCTGCAGTCGCAGACTGAGAGCCAGCGTGCTGGCGAAGAGTTCACAGTGGCCGTGCAATCCGCCCTGGATGAAGCCCAGCACCGGGTCGATTCCGGGTGGGCGGCGAGCTTCCGCATCGTAAACACCGTTCTGCAGGAGCTCGTTGGTCAGCAGAGTGACAGGGTCTCCCCCCGCGACGGGGCCGGCCCAGTCCTTGAGTGGCTGGCGCAACTCTTCAGGCACCTGGAGATAGGCGGGGTCTTGGGGTGAAGGCCCCCTGGGGCTTCGTGTCTGCGACTCATTGCTTCCCCAGACCTGATAGGGCTCGAAGGCATCTGCGCTGAGCGAATCGAGGGCCTCCAGGTTCAGACTCTCCAGGCCACTGAGCTGATAAGGGTCGGGGCAAACCGGTAGAGGCCCGGAGATATCCAGCACCGGCGCGATACTCCAATGGCGCAGCCGGGGAGCCGGCCCCGGCAGGGTAATGATGCCCTGGCTATCGGCCTTGAGTTCCAGGCGATTCTGGCGAGTCACCGGTGGAGCTTGCCAGCGTCCACTCTGGTAAGTTTGGTAAACTTGAGCTCGGAGCAACGTGGGCGGACCAGACACCCTCAGCACCAGAAGGCGGGAGCGCGCGTTGCGCAGAGTGCCATTGAGGTCGCTGACGTTGCCGAACATGATGCCGTTCCCTAGAGCCCCGTTGAGGAGACTCTGGGTGTACATCTGAGTCAGGGCGCGTCCCAACCCGGGCAAGATGAAGCGGGCCGGAATGGCCACGCTCAGGCTGAGACCGAAAGCCAGCACGATCCCCCAGAGCGGGGCCGACGGTTGAGGAATTCCCTCCCGCCGCCACCAGCCTCCATAAGGATTGCGCAGAAGTTGAACGGCCAACCCAAAATAGGCCAGAAGGAAGAAGGGATAAGTCTGATTCTGAGCGCTGATTCCGGCCACGAAGACGGCCGTGATCATACTTAAGTGATAGTTGGCAGGGCGTACTTCACGGGGCACGCGGTACATTTCCAGGATTCCGCAGGCCAGAATGTAGACGGTTCCGCTGACGGCGATGAATTGAGGTGTTTGGAAGTTGAGTCGGGTGCTCATCAGTTGAAAGAAGACGATGGAGACGATGGGCAGACTCAGGAGCAAAAAGCGCCGTCTTTGCTGGTCGGCAGTGGCGCTGTAGCGGGCCGAAATGCGGCCGTGCAAACCGATGGCAAGAGCCAGCAGCAGAACCAGCGGAAGCCAGCCTCCGCTGACCATGGCAAATCCAAGTACCGCAACCAACCCCATCCAAACTTCCACGTTCACAGTTCGTTCAGGCCTGTTTCCAGGTGGTCGGGGTGAATCCAGCTCAGGTCCTGCTTCTCGGCGGGGGGGCGCTTGCGGCTGATGCACAAGATTCGAATCGGTGTTCCCGCTACGGCAAGGCGCTCCCAGAAAGCGCGACGCTCTGGGGAGGGCGCAAAGGTGACCAGAATGAGCGCCGATAAGCGCGGGACCAGGGGTTCTAAAGAGGCTTCCAGTTGAGCGTAAGGCGAACGGCGGACCGGCTGGAGGCAGGCCAGGGTCTCCAGCACCCCTTCTAGAGAACCTTGATTGCGACCCATGCTCAGCAGCATTAATTGATCGCCTGCCGCAAAAAAGTCCACCACCGAGTCGCTGTGTTCCAGGAAGCTGGCCAGGGAGGCCACGCACTCCAGGGAGGCCTCAAAATCCTGAGCGCTGGGAGGGCGGTAGGTATCTAGAATGATCCCGATGCGCGAGAAATATTCCTGAGCATACTCTCGCACCACCGGTTGGCCTCGGCGCGCAAAGAGTTTCCAGTGAATTTTGCGCGGGCTATCCCCTGGACGGTAATCGCGCACTCCTACAAATTCCATCGATTCGCCTTGCTGTGAAGCCAGCGGGAGCCCGCCGGGCTGGTGGCGCATGCCGGAATGGAGTCTGAGATTTCGCATGGGATGGAGTCTGGGAGTCACCAGCAGGGTTTGAGGCTGGCCGATCTTCTGGCTCAGGCGTACAATCCCAAGGGGATAGGTGCTGCCGACGTGAGCCGGTCCGATTCGGTAGGCCCCTCGTTTCAAGGCTTTGAAGTAGACGTCCAGGCTGACCTGCTGACCGGGCTGCAGGTGGCTACGGGTGCTTTCCTGGGCCCAGCCCAGCCCTTTGGGTGTGGCGGCCAAGGTCGCCTCCACATCATAGGTGGGCCACTGGCTGCGGTTGCAGATCAGCACCCTGAGTTTCACCTGGCTGCCGGCCACGGCCCGGGCCGGGAGGCGTATTTCACCTTTCAATCGACGAATCATGAACAGGCCGATCAGAAAGTTCGCCAGCGTCAGGCCCAGGGACATGACAAAAAGACCCCAGAGTTGACCTCGATAGGGGTCCAGACCAGCCGCCAGGCTGATCAAGGCCGCGCTCCACATCACCCGGCCACCCGCGGTCAGGTAGGCGCGCAGCCAGCGTCTCACGCCGGTACTGGGGTCTGGCGCAGCAGTTCTTCCACCACCTGGCTGGAGTTCGTGCCAGCGTAGCGGGCCTTAACGTTGAGGCTGAGGCGGTGGGCCAGGGTGGCCACGGCCATGGCTTTGACATCGTCGGGGAGCACATAGTCACGGCCTTCCAGATAGGCCCGGGCTCGGCTACTGCGAAACAAACTCAGGCTTCCACGCGGGCTGGCCCCGACCGCCAGTGCGGAATGTCGTCTGGTAGCCTCCACCAGCGCAACCACGTACTCAGCCACGCTACGCTCCACCTTGACTTCCTGCACTTCCCGCTGCAGCTCCAGAACCTGGTCTCCAGTCACGCAGGCTTTCAGGGATTCCAGGGGATGTGTTTTGGCCTGGTCGAAAAGAATGTCAACTTCGACTTCCGGGCTGGGGTAGCCCAGGCTGGTCTGCAAGAGAAATCGATCCAGCTGGGCTTCGGGCAGCGGATAGGTGCCGTGATATTCCACCGGATTCTGAGTGGCAATCACCAGGAACGGACTGGGCAGCGCGTAGGTTTCACCGTCCACGGTCGCGTCGGACTCGCCCATGGCTTGGAGCAGAGCTGACTGAGTGCGGGGGGAGGCACGATTAATTTCGTCCGCCAGTAGAATATTTGCAAAAATGGGTCCTCTCCGGAAATCGAAGCGCTGAGTTTCGGCGCTATAAATGCTGACGCCGAGGATGTCGGCGGGCAATAAATCTGGAGTGAATTGAATGCGTGAGAATTGCCCATCCACGGTCAGGGCCAGAGCGCGCGCCAGGGTGGTTTTTCCCACCCCGGGCACGTCCTCCATCAAAACGTGCCCGCCAGCCAGCAGGCCGATCATCAGGTGATAAACGGCCAGAGGTTTGCCTAAAATTACTTTTTCCAGATTGCTGCGAATTGCGCTCAGGCGCTCTCGATGTTCGGACATTCTAAAAGCGCATTTCCAGGATTACGCCCTGCCCTTCCGGGCGGTTGCGAATCACGCACTCTCCGCCTGCTTCCCAGAGCATTTGACGGACCATCGTAAGTCCCAGTCCCATGCCCGGAATTTGTCCGGTAAAAGCTCTTTCTCCCTGGTAGTAGGGAAGGAAGGCATGACTCAGCTGCTCTGGAGAGAGACAGACGCCATCGTCGATGACCTCCAGGATGGTGTTTTCGGCTTGCTGGAAAACTTTGATCACGACCAGAGGGCTCTGGTGGGGATGGAATTTCTTGCTGTTTTGCAAGATCTCCCAAAGAATAATTTCGAAGGCCCTTCTGGAAATGGGTAGTGTGGCGGGAATGACCGGACCATATTCTACCTGCACTCTCGCCAGTTCAAGCTGAGGGACGATCTCGGAAAGCGACTCTTCCAGATAGGAGAGCGGGAACCCCCCGTCTGAGGGCCGTGCGCTGGGTGTATTGAGGTAGCTCAGCACCGACTCCAGCTCCCCCTTGAGTTGATCAACTCCCGCCTGCGATTGCGCGGCAAATTCCTTGATCTTTGGCACGGACAGGCGCTCGGCTTTGTTCGCGATGAAGCTCAGCCCCCAGGTAATCTTGGTCATGGGGGTGCGCAGTTTGTGGCAAATGAGCGATTCAAAGCTCCACACGCTACGCTGGGAGGTCAATTCGCTGGTGACATCCCGCAACTGTAGCAGTGTTTCCTGAGAGTCCGAGAGCACCCGGACGTCCATCCAGCTGGTCGGGGCCTGACTGGTCTCCGGTCGCATAAGCATGAGCCCGCCGTTCTGCGGCAGTTTCGGCCAGTCGCGCCAGGCTTCTTCGGGCTGCAATTTGAACTGGCTCTCAATGAGGGGCAGCATCGCCTTGCCCTGGGAGTCGGCGTCCAGGCCAAAAATGCTGCGAGCCTTCGAGTTGGCATAGAGGAGCTGGCCGCGTTGGTCGACGACCAGGTAGCCGTGTTCGGAGTTCTCCACCACCCAGCCGAATCGATCGCGCTCGGTTCGGATCCGTCTGTAGCGGTTAAGGCGGACCACGGTTCGCACGCGGGCACGCAATTCAGCCACGTGGTAAGGCTTGGAGATAAAGTCGTCAGCCCCCGCCTCCAGCCCGGTCAGCCTGCTCTGGTGGTCTTCGAGGGCCGTCAGCATCAGGATGGGAACCTCAGCCAGCTTGGGGTCCTGGCGCAGGCGACGACATACCTCGAAGCCGTCCAGGCCGGGCATGACCACGTCCAGCAGGATCAGGTCCGGCTGTAGCTGGCTGGCCATTTCCAGACCCATCTCACCATCCTCGGCAAATTCTAACCGGTAATCGTCCTTGCGCAACAACTGCTGCAAGAGCTGGCGGCTAGGGCGGTCGTCATCAATGATCAGTAAGAGGGCTTCAGACACTGGTTCCAGCGTTCGGCTCCTCAGAATGGTGGTCCTTTCCCGGGGGGGTGGGAGGGTAAACCCGGCGGGGTGATTTGCGGAGGTCGGGCAATTTCTGACTCAGGAGGGTTAAACAAGATGATTCAGATTCGCGTGTGCAAGAAATTCGGCTTCCCCATTCTGCAGGTTGGGGGCGAGTTGACCCCAACCACGGCCTTGACTCTGCTGCAGGCGATTCGTGAGGTGTGCGGTCAGAAACCGCGCACGCTGGGCCTGGACCTGAGCGGCGTCACCGAATACGACTCCACCAGCAACTTCGTTTTGGACTCCGCCGCCCAGTGGCTTGAGCGCGACCAGGGGCGCCTGCGTATCCTGGGAATGTCAAAAGCGGTGCGTTGCTCTCTGCAACGCACCGCCTGACACTTATTTCCGGTTCTGCTCCACGTAGTAGTGGATATGACCACCGTCCGCGTTGATCTTGAGCGGTTCAATGTCGCGATCGGGCGGAACGTTGGGCGGGTCTCCCTGATCCATCGGCAGGGGCGCGTCGGTTAAGAAGGCCGCGGTCATGCGTAGAGCATCGGGGTGTTCCTTCACTCCACCGTGGTTGACTCCCCAGATGTTGCGGATGGGGACCCCGGGCAAGGTGGCGCTTTCTCGCGAGACCGCTGTGTCGCCCTTGATCGTCACCCGAAAGCGGGTGGCCAGGGTGGGACGACCGTTTCCAGCGATTACCAGCATCTTGGCTCTCGACTTCTGGCGCTCGAAGTTCTGGTTGAGCGCGGTCAGGGCTGGATTGTTGCCCTCGCGAACCTCGCCCAGGTCTTTGAGAGCCTGGCGAATCAGCGGGTCGTCCTCTTTGGGCATCGTTTTCAAGCCAAATTCACGGAACCTTAGATCCAGGTCGGCCAGCACGCTGCCGTGGTTGGGGGTGGCCAGCATCACCAGATGGTCCACCTTTTCGTTGCCCTGGTCTAAATAGGTGCGTGTGTCCAGCCCGCCCATGGAGTGGCTGACGATATCGATCTCCTTGGAGCCGGTGGCGGCAGTGATGCGGTCGATCGCGTCCCTGAGCTCGGCCGCGTTGTTGGCCAGGGAGTTGCACGAACGACTGAACTGCATGGCGAACACACGCCCCTGGCCATCTACGTGGCCGCTATTGGGGCTGATCACGCCGCCATCTTTATTGACTCCGTCGCGCACCAGCCAGGTGTGCATGTTCTCCCAGGTGGAGGCGCCGCTATTGAAGCCGTGCACCAGCAAAACGGGTTTGCTTAATTTCGGGGCGTTTTCCTGGGGTAGGTCAAAGCTATCTACTGTGTTTTCTTGACCTGCCCACTGGAACTCGAAATTGTCCGATGCCAGCGAATCTTCCAAGGAAGGTTGTTGTGGAGGACGAGGACGGACAAGGGTCGGCATGTTGCTCGTAATCTGCATCTGTTGGTCTCCTCTGCATCACCTAGTGTAGAGAGCAGCGGCCGGTCATGTGTAACATCTGTGTTGCATGATCCGTCGGGGAAGGGTTCAGGCTGAGAGCAAGGAACCGGGCCGCTTATGTCACGTTCAGTCGCTCCAAAGAAAGGCCCCAAGCGGGTTACCCTAGACTATCTATCCATGTGCTTTGACAAGCGGCCGCTTGATCCGACCGACGGATTCGCCAGCCTGTTGGGCCTCTTACAGACCGTTACCACCGCCGCTCTGGCCGGCGACCTGCCCTCCCGGGCCGAACTGGGCGGCATCCTGCAGGCCACGGTGGAGGAGAACTTTCTCAATCAGGAGTTCTTCGAGCTGGTGGGCAAGTGGCTCATGGAGCAATGCTCCAGCTCGGCCCAGCAGGAGAATATTCGCTTCACCCTCCGGGAAATGGGCGAGATGGACTGGCTGCCCGAGCATCCCGTCATGGCCTTCCTGTTCCGACTCTGGGAACCGGAGTGGGGCAACTTTGTCACCGAACTATTTATCCCCGGAGGCCTCTGGTTTCTACCCGTAGAGCCCTCTGAGGATGGCCCGGCCTACTTTGACGGCCTCCTCAGCTGGTGGCTGCTCAGTTCCCATGTGCGCGTCTGGCACCGCTCTCCCGAGCATTTCTATCGCCAGCTTTGTCAGCGTGCCTTGGAAGACTTTAATGATGACTTCCCGGACGTGACCCTGGGCAGTCTCATGGCGGCCGATGAAATTCTGCCCGAGCTCATCAGCGAGGAGGCCTACCGCCAGTATCTCTACGATCCCAGTGAAACCAGCTGGATTGAGGAGGCCATTGCAGCTCTGGAGAAGCGTGGGTACGCCGTGGATAGTCTCAAGGCCGATTTTGAGGAGTATCGCGAGGATTCCGAGGAAGAGTAGCCCGCCCCGCATATAAGCAATATCCTCAGGATATTGCTTATATGCTAGCGGCGCTGAAATTGTGGAGTTTCCAGCAGCAGCCCCAGCGTTTCCACCGACTCGGCAGAGCCTTGGCGCAGGCGTTCGGGCAGGCGCTTGAGCACAAGCTCGCGGGTCTTGGCCGTGTCTCGTCCAGGAAGAAGCTCCGCTACCAGGCGGTCCAGATCGGTCTGACCCAGGGCAGGCAGGCTGATGCCCTTGATCTTGCCGTGGACCAGGGCGGTGGCGAAGTTGAAGCGCTGAATGAGGGTGGTGGAGTTCACCCAGGTGCGCGCGCTGTCGCCGAACCCGGTCGGCGGTCCGCACTGATAGAGGGGCTGCCCCATGCGGTCCAGCCAGGAGTAGAGGTCTGCCTGGGAAGTCAGGTCGGCATCGAGGCAACGCAGACTGGAAGCGACCAGTTCCAGCGGGCTCTTCACCTTGGCCTCGCGGGCTTCGGGTGACCAGAATTCAGGGGAGTTCTCCAGGGTTCGAAGCCAGCTGCGGATGTCGCCGCCACTCCTTACGAAGTCTTTGGCCAGGCGTTCCACCAGTTCTGGCGGCGGATCGTCGCTGACGAAGTGCACCGCGAGTTCTCTTGACAGGTAACGAGCGGTAGAAGGATGGGAGGCCAGCATCCGCAGAGCCGCTTCGCCCTCCTCAAGCCCCTGATCTGGGCCAAAGGTCCGGTTCAGGACGCGCTTGATGCCTGCGTCGTGTTGGTCACCCCGGAAGAGAAACAGGCCCTGGCGCAAGGCTCGGGGCAGTTTTCCCTCGGCCAGGCGGTCACGCAATTTCTGGCCGCCCGGATTGGTGGGGTAGACCGTCCAGCCGGTCAGGCAGCGAGCCAGTTCGGTCACGTCTGCCTGAGTGTAGCCGCCGTCTACTCCCAGAGTATGGAGTTCCATCACCTCTCTGGCATAATTCTCGTTCAAACCGGCCATTGTCTTTCGCCGCTTTTCCAGGGGGGTGGTCAGGGTGGGCTGGTCTGAGTTGGCGACAGACTGGGCGTTATTCAGATACAGCAGCATGGCCGGATGCTTGCCTGTGTCCAGCAGTAGATTGGTGAACCGTCCCAGGGCATTTGGCTTCACCGCCTCCCGCTCATAGCTCAGCGTGTTGACTCTGGCGTTACTGGCGTAGGACACATTGAAGTGATTGAACCAGAAACAGGTCATGACTTCCCACAGCTGATTGCGCGCGTATACGCAAGAGAGCAGACGTTGCGCCACCAGTTCGCGCCTCAGGTCGCCGAAGGTGTGCAGATCCTCCTGTTCTCGGAAGGCTCGAATCTCAGCATAGTGAGCTTTCCGCTGCTCGGCCGTAGCATCCGGCTCCAGGGGGGCCAAGCCGGAGCGCTTCTCGATCTCGGTGTCTGAGAGATAGCGCTGCAGGCGCTCCTCGTCCGACATCTTGAGACTGGCTAAATCGTCCAGCTTTTCCTCGAGCTCAGGTTCGGGGTCAATGCCCAGTAACTGGTGGTCAAACCACTGCTGTGGCCCCTCGCGTGCCACCTCCTCAACCTGCCCGGGGCGAGCCCCGAAGCTGAATCGGCTCAGAAGGTGGGCCGCCGCCTGCTCATCGGTCAGATGAGCCGTGCTCCAAGGTTTGGCCGCTACCGAGAGGCTCAGAAGTATCGAGAAGACGAGCGTCTTGCGCATCTAGGCGTCCGGGTGATAAGACCGCAGGAGCTCTGACATCGTCTCGTGGCGTCGATCATAGGTGTCGTTGTGCAGATGCACCAGGCGCCAGTGATGGTCGATCTTCTTCCAGATGAGCGTGCCTCGATGCTCTGAGACCACCGTCTTTCTGTCGAGTTCGCTGACGGCTTTCTCCATCGTCACGGCATAAGCCATGTTGCCGTGCTCCTCGTAGTGAATCTGGGAGGGCTGCAGAGTCGTGCCCACCGGCACCCGGCTCAGTACCGCCCGCACCTGGCGAAAGGCCCGTCGAACTCCCTCAGACCCTCGCTCCCTCTCGCTCATATTGAAGTAGAGGAGCGTGTCGTGGCCTTCTGCCCAGATGTCCAGGAATTCATCGCTCTTGCCGCTCAGGAAAGCATTCAGGGCATCGTAGTGGCGTTTGACCAGGGGAGCCAGGGGCTCGGTTTTGCTCTGGGTGAAACTGTCTTGAATCTCTAGCTTATCCATGGCCCCCTCATACCCCCAACCCCCAAAGATAAGCAATAGATCGATTTTATTGCTTATCTTTTTTTCGGGGGCTAGAAGTGGCCGGGGCGGTACTGCCAGGAGGCGGTGCGCGTGCCGTCCTGATTCAAAATGACGCTCTCCAGGGTAGGGGCGTAGCGGTCATTTACGTAGACCGGGCGCTCCATGGTAATGTCCCGGCCGCCACTGGCCACGGATATCGTGGAGGGGTCCTGGCCGGCGGGGTGGGGTTCAAAGGCCTGCAGTCCGCCGTCCGGGGTCATGAAGCCGCTGATGATCTGGCTGTTGCGCTCGAGCAGCTCAGGTGTAGGGGTCAAGGCTCGATAG
>JAFEBA010000086.1 GCA_018266105.1 bacterium
TCACCGTCAGTCTGGGGGATCAGGTGGTCAGGACGGTCACCCGCGATGGGCATTGGCGCGTCAGCCTTCAGGCGCGTCCGGCCGGCGGGCCCTACACCCTGACCATCCAGGGCGAGAACAAGCTCACCTTCAATAACCTGATGTATGGTGACGTCTATCTTTGCAGCGGCCAATCCAATATGGAATGGCCGATCCGGATGTCGGCCGAGCGTGAAAGCTTGCTGGCCGAGCCTCAGGATCCTCAGTTGCGACTGTTTCTGGTTGAACACTGTGTTTCCGACCAGCCCAAGGATACTCCCGTCAACAAGGCCGGCTGGAATTCAGCTCGGGCCGACTTTTCAGCTGTGGCTTATTGTTTTGGGCGTTCTTTGCGGCGCAGTCAGGGCGTTACAATTGGCCTGTTGGAGGCCAGCTGGGGAGGAACCCTGGCGGAGGCCTGGACGCGTCGCGAAGCTCTGGCGGCGCAGCCATCGCTGGCACCCCTGCTCAAGGTGAAGGGCGTCCCTGCCAATTCGCCTCATCTTGCGAGCCGGCTTTACAACGGGATGTTGGGGACGTTGGCGCCCTACGCCGTGCGCGGAGCCATCTGGTATCAGGGGGAGTCTAATGCGGGTCGGGCCGAGCAGTACAAGACTTTGCTGGCCACGATGATTCGGGATTGGCGGTCGGTCTGGGGGTGTGGCGAGTTCCCCTTCATGCTGGTGCAACTGGCTCCCTATCAACGGCCCTCCTTGCGACCAGGGGCAAGCACCTGGGCGGAGCTGCGCGAGGCCCAACGACAAGTTTCACTGACTGTGCCGAATACGGCCATGGTGGTCATCACTGACCTGGGAGACGAGGATATCCATCCTCTGCGCAAGCAGCCCGTGGGGGAGCGATTGGCCCAGGCCGCTCGCAGTCTGGTTTACGGTGAGGCCGTGGAATGGAGCGGCCCCCAGTTAGAGTCGGTGACTCCTCGGCCCGAGGGCCTGGAGCTGCGCTTCAGCCACGTTGGCCAGGGCCTGCAGTGCGACGGACCTGAGTTGACCGACTTTACCCTGGCTGAGGCCTATGGGGACTTCCGGCCAGCCCGAGCCCAGATTACCGGCCAAAACAGCGTGTTCGTGAGCTGTCCAGAAATAAAAAAGCCAAAGCGCCTGCGCTTCGGCTGGGACATCTATCCGCGCGTAAACCTTTATAATTCCTACGAATTGCCGGCCTCGCCCTTCCAGTACCCCTGATTCTAGGTCTTGCTGATGACGTGCTTGGTCATCAGGGTTTCCACCAGTTTGGAGCCGCGGGCGACCCCTGCCAGTTCTCGGGGCATCGGGAATACCACGTTCTCTTCGATGATATCCAGGTCGGCGAATTCTACTTTGAACTGGCTCTCCAGCCAGCGCACCACATCCTGGACCAGGATTTCTGGGGCTGAAGCGCCGGCTGTGATGCCGACTTTTTCCACGCCGTCAAACAATTCGCGCACCAGATCGCTGGAATCGTTGATTAATTTGCTGCGGCATCCTTTGGCGTTGGCCACCTCCACCAGGCGGTTCGAATTGGAGGAGGTGCGCGAGCCGATCACCAGGATCAGGTCGCATTGTCGCGCCATTTCTTTGATGGCCGTCTGGCGATTGGTGGTGGCGTAGCAAATATCGTCGGTGGGCGGGGCTTCGATGTGGGGGAATCGGGTTTTGAGTGCAGTGATGACCTCAGCCGTGTCGTCCACCGAAAGGGTGGTCTGGGTCAGATAGATCAGCTTTTCTTCCTGAGGCAGCTTGAGGTTGGCCACGTCGCTGGCGTCCTCGACCAGTGTGATGGACCCCGGGGCTTCACCCATGGTGCCTTCGACCTCGACGTGGTTGCGGTGACCGATAAGAATGATGTGGTAGCCCCGCTTGGCGTAGCGAATGGCCTCCAGATGAACTTTGGTCACCAGCGGGCAGGTGGCGTCGATGATCTTCAGACTTCGTTCCCTGGCCTGCTCCTTGATGGCGGGCGAGACGCCGTGGGCTGAGAAAACCGTTACCGAACCTTCGGGAATGCCAGCGATCTCGTCCACAAAGACGGCGCCCTTTTTGCGTAGCTCATTGCAGACGTGGTCATTGTGAACAATCTCGTGGCGCACGTAGACGGGAGGACCGTAAATGTCCAGCGCAATTTCCACCACGTCGATGGCGCGGTCAACTCCGGCGCAGAATCCACGGGGTTTGGCGAGGTAAACTTTCATAGGGCCTCCAGAACGAGATTCAAGTCAGACTATTCTTCCATGGCAAATCTTCTTTAAACACCAGGATGTGCTGTTCAATCACGGAAAATAGCCGAATGCACCGTTTTCTGCTGGCCCTCTTGCTCACCCTGCCTGTCTGCGCGCAATCTTTGCCACTGGCGCCCTTTACGATCAATCGCAAAGTCACTCTGGCTCAGGTTGACCGAGGGGGGCGAGTGGAGCTTTTCTATGACCTCAGCCCCTACCCGGGTTGCTCCATGCAGGTGACATGTTTTCGTTATCTGGGTCCGGCCGGTTCGCCCAAAATGGCGGAGTGGACGATTCCCCCCGGAACAGGCATGAAGCGCCTGGATTTCAAGAAGATGCCAGTTTCCCAATATTTGTTTAAGGCCCAATTGATCGACGCCAACCAGCAGCCGGTCGCCGCCGAGTTCAAGCCCGTGCAGCTCGAATACGGCGGCTGGTCGGGCCGTTTAAAGGTCGAGGAGGCGACTCGGAAAGCATCGGCCGATCCCAGGGCTCCTATGGGCGTGATTCCGCTGCAAACGGAAGAGGCCAGCGAATGGGAGTTCAAAGTGACGCCCGACGCGCTGGTGGTGGCTCCAGGCGCTCAGGCCAATCTGGCCGCCACTCTGAACAACCGACCGGTGGCTGAAGAGTTGCAGTGGGTGCTGAAAGGGCCCGGCAAGCTCATGGTGATCGAGAACTTCATTGCCTACTATCTGGCAGATCCCAAGGCCGAAGAGGACCAGCGCGCTACCATCACGGTCTTTTTTCCTCACCATCCTCAGATGCGTCAGGATATTCAGGTGCTGGTTACTCGTGAGAAGGTCAAGGCTGCGGAGTAAGGATCAACGTGGCCAGGTGATCGGGGGCCAGCCGCAAACGAGCGGAGTTGAGCAAATCCTTGGCGGTCACGTTGTGGTAAATGCCGGCGAAACCCTGGTTATAGCTGTCGGACAGGCGAAATAGCTCCAGGTTTCGCAGCTGGAGTACCATCCCGGTGGAATTCTTGCTGGCCACTTGCTGCTGGCCCTCCAGCCGGGATACCGCCAGGCGCAGTTCTTCGGCGCTGATCTCTTTGGAACGAAGGTTCTCCAACTGTTCTTTCAGGTGGGCCTGAACTTCTGCCAGTCGGCTTGGAGCACAGTCAATGCGGATCAGCCACGGGGCTGCGCCGCTGGAGGAAAGAAAGTTGCAATCGACTCGTTCTGCCAGCGGTTGCTTGAGTCTCAGATCCATCTGCAAACGGCTGCGCAGCGGGTCGGCCGCCAAAGCCTGGAGCAACAGAACGAAAGCGAAGTAGTCCGACTCCCGTCGGCCGGGTCCGTAGCCACCCAGCAACAGAGTGCAGTTGCGCACCGGTGCCGGGCGGATCACTGGTGCCGCCGGTGGTTGGCTCTGGGTGGGCAGACTTTCCAGACCGCTATTCCAACCGCCGTCTCCGCCAGCGGGGGCGTTCACGAGGGTGGGATTGAGTTCCGCCCCGGTGATGTTTCCGCTCAGGAACAGATTCCAGCGGGCATGCTGGCGCACCTCGGCTTGTAGTTCCTGCAACCGCTCCGGCGCCAGGTTGACGCGCTGGCCTTCGCGGCCCAAAGGGTGGTCGGCCGGGAAGAGCAGCCGCAGCCATTCGCGATAACCCTGTTGCAGCGGGCTCGGGCTGGCCTCCGAGGCAGGCTGAACCCGGGCCGCCAAAAGTGGGTCAAATTTGCGGGTGGCCCACACCTCCATCCAGCGCTGGACCCAGGCAACGGCCATTTCCTTGGGTAGGTAGGTGGAAAACTGCCAGCCGTAGGACTGGGCCTCAACCCTGGTGGTCAGTTCCGGCTCGAAGCAGGCCTGCCAGTAGGCGGCCAGCCATTCGGCCCGGCCGGCCAGGGCGGCTGAGTCCAGAGCGCTCCCTCCAGGCAGCACAGCCCGAATCGAGACGGAGGGAAGGTCGGGGAGGGTCTGGATCAAGACGCTACTGCCGCTGACCGGCTCGAGTCGAACGAAGGCCGGAGGGGCGGCAGGCGAGGAAGCCGGGAGTGGGGGTGAATTTTTAGGCTTACTGCTGCCGGGGATGCTTCGGGCGGGACCCTGCAGGGTGACCGGAAGGCTTTCTTGATGGGTTTGAGCCCAGCTCATGTCCGCGTTCCACTGGAGGGGGTCGTAGTTCTTCAGGGCCAGGTAGGTTTCGCGGCTCTGTTCCAGTTGACCGTGCGCTTGCTCCAGAGCCAACAAGTTGCTGCGCGAGCCCAGGTCATCCCATTCTTCCAACCAGTCGCGCACAGCCCTCTGTCGGGTGGCCAGAGTCACTTTCAGGCCGGTCTGGGCCGAGGCCAGTTTCTGGCGGGCCGCATCCAGCCCTCCTTCGGCCGACGCGCTGAGCCAATATTCGTCCTGGGCCGGCGAGAGGTCCAGTCGCAGCTCCGGCTCTTCCTCCGCCAGGGCGGCGCGCCAAAGCCAGGCGGCCGCGCGCTGGCGAGGGCTGGCCGGTCTTGGAAAGGACCAGCCCAGTCTGCCGCTAGGAAATTCGCGAAAGCCTGGGGCCGGTCCGGGCTGACCCGGCTTGGCTGAGGCCAGTTTGGTCAGTATCTGACTGAGTTCGCCGGTGTTGTAGCCGCCGACCAGTGACAGACAGGCCTGAGCCGGATTCCAGTGTTGTAAATACAGGGTGCGCAAGCCGGTCGGGTCGAGGTTGGCTGGCGCCCCGAAAGTGCTGAGCAGCCCGCCCAGATCTTCGCCCTGAAGCCACTGGCCGCTGAGGCGGTCCAGTTGCAGTTGAAGGGCCCAGGCCGCGTAGCCCCGGGGCACGACCAGCGTGAAGGAGCTCCAACTCTGGCCGGTCTGAAAGCTGCTCAGACCGCCGATCTCTTCCAGGCGCAGGAGCAGCGTGCCGGCAGGATAGCGTCCGCCGCCTCGGGCCAAAATGCGGTTCAGGCTGTCGCAGGCCTGGGGGTCATGACCGCGACCCCAGGGCATAGCCAGAGTCATCGATACAACCGGACGGTCTGGCAAATTTTGTTGAATCAGAGTGGCTCCGCCGGTCAGGCTGCGCCGCTCGACCGGACCGACGGTGGTTTCCAGGGTTTCCTGAGCGCTCAGGGGGAATGCCCAGCAAGCCACGAGAATGAAAAGCAACAAGGGCCTCATGCCAGTGGTTTTGCCCAGCTGTCGAGGCCGCCAATCGATTTATGCCAAGAATAGATGAATCCGCGAGGCGGATAGGCTAAGTGACTGAAGACCAGCTTCCGCGGCATCTATGCGCGCCCTTTCCCTGTCTGGGCCGGCGAGGTATGGCTGTTTCCGACCACCCGTTAGCCTCTCAGGCTGCCTGCGATGTCATGGCGGCAGGAGGGAGTGCCGTGGATGGCGCGATTGCCCTTTCCCTGGTACTGGGCTGCGCCTGCCCCTATTACACCGGTATCGGTGGCGGAGGTTTTGCTCTGGTCTGGATGCCCGGCTGGGATTCTCCGCGCTGGCTGGACTTCCGCGAAGTGGCTCCGGCAGCGGCCCACGAACGTAGTTTCGAGGAGTTGCCGGACAGCGCCTCAACCCAGGGGCCCTACTCGGTGGGCGTACCGGGCGCGCTGGCCGGCCTGGGGGAGTTGCATTCGCGTCTCGGACGGCTTCCCTGGAAAGAACTTTTCCAGCCGGCCATCGCGGCCGCTCGCGCGGGCGTTCCTGTCGACCCGAACTGGCACCGCATTTCTCTTTCTAAAGAAACGATTCTTGCCAATTTTCCCGAAGCCGCTCGACTCTATTTGCGCGATGGCAGCAGCCCCTTCCCGGGAACCGTGGTGGCCTTGCCCGAGCTGGCCGGCACCTACGAGTATCTGGCCGAACAGGGAGCCTCGGCCTTCTACCGAGGCCCTCTGGCCGAGCGCCTGCTGGACCCATTGCAGGGATGGATAACGCCTCAGGATTTCCAGGATTACCGTGTGCGCTGGCGCTCCCCGCTGACGATGGACTGGCGAGGCGGGAGACTGCATACGGTTTCTTCGCCTTCGGCGGGGGGGCTTCAGTTGCTTCAAGTCCTGGGGCTGATGGAGCGCCGGGGCGGACCCAACGCCTCGCCAGCCGAAAACGCGCACTGGCTGGCCGAAGCTATGCGCATCAGCTTTCGCGATCGCACTCAGAGCGCGGGCGACCCTGATTTCGGTGGGCCCGACCCGGCTCACTTTCTTACGGGCGACTGGTTTGAGGAGTGGTCGGCTCGACTTTCAGCCGATTCCAGCCTGCAGCTGAGCGGACCCACTCTGGCTTACGCCTCTGGCGGCACGGCATCTCACGCGGTGGCCAGCCCCGACGGCGGGGTCGTGATCATCACCGAATCGATCAACCACTGGTTTGGTTCTTTCCTCGTTGCGGGCGGCACGGGTGTGTTATTGAACAACATCATGGATGATTTCACCACCCACGCTCACCGCCCGGACGGATTCAATCTCGCCCCCGCTCCCTGGAATCTTGTGCAGGCCGGCAAGCGTCCAGTCAGCAGCAGTACCCCGACCATCTGGATGGTGAACGGGAAGCCCCGCCTGGTGCTGGGCTCGGCTGGCGGGCCGCGCATCACCACCTCGGTGGCGCAGATCCTGCTCAACAGCGTCTGGCACAAGATGAACATCCAGCAGGCAGTCAGCGCCCCTCGCCTTCATCACCAGTGGTACCCGGACCACCTTGAGGTAGAGCCTCAGGTGCCGGAAAGCTTGCGCCAGGCCTTGCGAGAGCGAGGTCACCGAGTGCAGGAGCACGCCTGTCGCAGCCACGCCTCGGCTCTGGAGTGTCACTGGGAAGAGGGCTTTTTCAGCGCTGGAGCGGACTTTCGCAGCTTCGGCGCGGCTCGGGGTTTCTAGATGCTGCAACGTTGGTCGGTTCGTTCCAAGTTGCTGGCTGGCTTTGGTCTGTGCGTGTTGCTGGTGGTCAGCCTGGGCGGCGCGTTTTACACGCGAACCCAGGAATTGAGTGTGAATGCTCGTCTGCTGGTGGATTCTCACGAGTCGATCCTGCACCTCAAGACGCTGGAAATGGATCTCGAGCACATCGGTTTGGACCCCAGCAGCATGGATCAGCAATTGGTGAACCGAGAGATGGACCGGCTGCTCGATCTGTCAGAAAGTGAGCCCAATCAGCATCAGCGCCTGCAGCGGTTCCGCGAAATACTGAAGAGGCGTCTCAACCCCCCCAATCCAGACGAGGGACGGCGTCTAAAGGCGGAAACTCAGTCTCAGCTTGAATTGCTGTTGGCGGAGGAGCGCCTGCTCCTGCAGCAGCGCCAGGAAAATCTAGCATATGGCACCGACAACAATCGAATTGGCCTGGCGCTGGGGACCCTGGGTTGCGCGCTGCTGGTCGGCGGGGTGGCTGGTCTGATTCATCGCGATATGGCTCGCTCCGTTCAGTTGTTGGTCAAGGCCAGTCGGCAGGTCGGTCAAGGGGATTATTCCTTCCGCCTGGCCGTTCAGGGGACGGATGAGCTCTCGGCCGTGGGAGAGGCTTTCAATACCATGGCTGATCAGCTTCAGGTGGAGCGCCAGAAGTTGCTGGATGTCCAGGCCGACCTTCGCTCCTCAAACCTGAGCCTGGAGCAGCGGGCCGAAGAACTCTTGCAGCGGGGCCAGGAGGTGCACCAGCTACAGCAATTGATGGAGCTGTTGCAGTCCTCTTCCAGTCTGGAAGAAGCCGTCAAGCTCCTGGGCCCTCGTCTCAGCCGCCTGTTACCCGGCTCGCGTGGAGCGCTTTATTTTCTCAATCAGTCGCGCACTGTGTTAGAACTATCAGGCAGTTGGGGCCTGGAGGAAACAGTTGAGCCGGCCTTCACGGCCGAGGATTGTTGGGCGCTACGCCGAGCCAAAGAGCATGTTGCGCCGCCGGAGCAACCCGAGCTGCGCTGTGCTCACTGGGGCGATAGCCAGAACCAGTGGCACTCTTGCTCTCCACTATTGGCTCACGGCGAGGTGCTGGGTGTCATCTCGCTGACCTATGCCGAGCCTCCGCGGGATTCGCAGTTACTGCGTTCCATCTGTGAGCAGTTGTCACTGGCTCTGGCCAATCTCAGGCTGCGTGACAGCCTGCGCCAGCAGTCCATTCGGGATGCTTTAACTGGCCTTTACAACCGTCGATTCCTGGAGGAGTCGTTGCAGCGAGAGCTGGCTCGTTCGCAACGCCGGAGTCAGCCGCTGGCGGTGGTCATGCTTGACGTCGACCACTTCAAGCGGTTTAACGACAATTATGGGCATGAAGTGGGCGACCAGGTCCTGCAGGCAGTGGCCAGTTACCTGCAGTTAGCGGTGCGGGCCGAGGATGTGGTTTGCCGTTTCGGCGGTGAGGAGTTTTGCTTGCTCTGTCCCAGTCTCTGTGAGCCAGATCTTTCGCTGCGCCTGGAGCAGTTGCGTCAGGGTCTGGAAGCCGTCACGGTCAGCTTTCAGGGCGAGCGCCTGCACGTGACGGCCAGTTTTGGGGCCTCCATCTGTCCCCTGCACTCGACCGAGGGAGCACAACTGTTGCTGCTGGCTGACCAGGCTCTCTACGAGGCCAAGCATGCTGGGCGAAATACCTTTCGCGTATGCCAGCAATTGGTTAAAGCCGGGGCGTCCGGGGAAAGTAAGGCTGAGTGAAGAGTTCGGTGATCATTGTAGGCGGCGGGATGGCCGGCCTGACCTGCGCCGTGGAGCTGGAACGCCGGGGAGTGGATTATCACTTGCTGGAGGCGGGCGAGCGAGTCGGGGGGCGCGTCTTGACCGATCGTCAGGACGGCTTTTTGCTGGATCGTGGATTTCAAGTTTTGCTGACGGGTTATCCCGAGATTCGCCGACTCTGGAATATTGAGAACCTACGTCTGCGTAAGGTTCGCTCGGGCGCGATGATCCGAACCCGGGGTCAATGGGTTTGCATGCACGACCCCCTGCATTACCCCTGGGAGTTGCTGGACGCCCTGCATTCGCCAATCGGCAGCTTTATGGACAAGCTTCGAGTCGGATTGCTGGCCTTCGGCAGCCTGAGCAACAATGCCGATAACTGTTTTAGGGGCAACCCACAAAGCACCCTTGAGTATTTGCAGCAATGCGGTTTTCCCGCCCAGTTTATCGAGTTGTTCTGGCGGCCGTTTTTAGCCGGGGTCTTTCTGGATTGGGATTTATCCACTCCGGCCGAGATGTTTCGCTTTCTGGTGCCTCTCTTTTCCTTCGGCCGAGTGGCCGTGCCCGACCAGGGAATGGAGCAGCTGCCGATTCAAATTGAGCGTCGGCTGACCCCGGGACAGGTGCGCCTCAACCGCCGGGTTGTCAAACTGGAGGGAACTCGCTGCTGGGATCAGCTGGGTGAAGTTTGGGAGGGCGACCAGTTGGTGCTTGCTCTGGATGGTTCGGGCGCCGACGTTCTGCTGGAAGAGCCTTCCGAGTTGGAATGGGGCTCGACCTGCACCAGCTATTTTGCCGCTCCTGTCTCCATCGGCGGCGGCGGACGGCTGCATCTGAATGCTGAAAATGGCCGGGATTCTTGCATCCAGCACTTGATTTGCATGAGTGATTTCGCGCCCGCCTACGCGCCTCCGGGTCAGCATCTGATTTCAGTGTCTTCGCTGTTTGAAAAGCCGGATGAAAGCGACTTGCGCGGCCAGCTACGCGAGTGGTACGGCACCGCCGTGGATCGCTGGCAGCTTCTGCGCCAGGACTATGTGACGCGAGCCCTGCCACGGATCGCCCCTCGCCCCTTGAAAGTCAGTGAGGGAGTCTGGCGTTGCGGCGATTATACCGCCTATCCTTCGCTCAATGCAGCCGTGGCCAGCGGCCGCAAGGTGGCCGAGTCACTTGGCTACGGACCCCCGAGATGATATGGTCAAGGTATTTGGAGGTGATCGCGTGAGTCTTCAAGAGATTGCCGGACGCATCGGACAGCGTCTGGAAGAAATGGACCGGGCCCGCGATCAAAGTTTGATCAGCGCCCGCAAGGTCATCAAGAATTGCAGTCTGGCCATTCGCGCCGTCCACCGAGGTGAGACCGCCGAAATCGACCAGTATATGCAGGAGGCGCGTTCTTTGCTTTCGACCGCCTGCGACCAGCTGCGCTGTTATCCGGACGTGTATTATTCCGGCTTTTTGCAGGATGCCGAAAAAGAATACGCCGAGGCTCAGATCACTTACCGGATTGTTTCCGGCAAGCCATTGCCCTCGCCCGAAGAGTTGGGAGTGGACTTCGCTCCCTACCTGAATGGAATGGCCGAGGCAGTGGGTGAGTTGCGCAGACAGGTGCTCGATCTGCTGCGCCGGGGCGACCTGGAGAGGGCCGAGAACCTGCTCTCGATCATGGATGATATCTATTATGTGCTGATCTCCATGGATTTCCCCGACGCCATTACCCGCGGGTTACGCCGCAGCACAGATATTGCTCGCGGTTGCCTGGAGAAGACTCGGGGTGACCTGACCCACCACTCGGCCGGGCAGAACCTGGAACGCGAGCTCTCGAGTATTCGCACCCGCCTCAGTGTTGAGGCTGATCAGTTGTTGCAGGCCGCTCTACGCTGATCCCAAGCAGGTAGTCGAAGCTGTAGCTGGCGGCCTTGCGCAGATGCTCGGCCGCCCGGCGTCGCAGGGCGTGGCAGCGACGTCGTAAAACTTGAGCCAATCCCCCGTCTTCGAAGAGCTGCAGGTTCAGTTCTAGCGAAGCGAGCTCACGCTCAACCCAACCCTCGTCATATAGATTGTGGTAGCGCTCACTCCAGGCCACTCGTGCGCCCAGTCGGGTTAGATGGCGTTCTACCCAGGCTTGGGGAATCTCTCGATGGGGGCGATTGCCCAAAAGCAGCTGAACTGCATCCCGCAGTTGAGCCACTTCGAACAGGATCTGCTGGCCAGGATTTGCGGGGGCGGGCAATGGCTCCAGTCCGATCAGAAAGATCCAGCCGCGGCAGCGACTGATCAGGCGTTCCAGCATTTCTTCCTGGAAGTGGGGAGCATAGCGGTCGCAGGCTCCTAGCAGATAGTCGGCCAGAATCAGATCAAACTGACTCCCGGCCAGCAATTCTGGATTCTGCCACAGCCCGACCAGCACCCGGTCGGTGGAACTCATACCCGGTCGACGCCGCAGAGCTTCGGCTCGTGGTTCTTCGGCTGTGATCCCGGTTCGCGATCGGCAGTTCTGTTTCAGCAGCCAGTCCCAGGAGGAGGCCCCTGTGCCGGCGTCCAGTACGTCTCCCCAGGGCTGCGGCACCCTCCTGGCGAGTTGGTCCAGTAACTGGTCCAAGGCCGTTCCCTACAGGGGAGTGGCGGCCGGAGCGGGTACCGGTTCTGGAGCCGGAGCTGGGGGTGGGGGAGGGGCCACCACCGGAGCCGGGGGAGGGGCGACTGGAGCCGGTGGTGGAGCCGCCGGTGGTGGCGCCGGAGCGGGAGCCGGGGCCACGGGAGGTGGTTCCGGAGCGGGCGCGGGCGCGGGAGGCTCACTGGCGGGCGGAGGTACGGGTGCCGAGGGCTCGTGAACGGGTTCGCTAGCGGGCTCGGACTGGGGCTCGGCGACCGGCTCCGCGGCCGGTTCAGACGAAGGCTCGGCAGCGGGCTCGCTCTGGGCCGGCTGGTTATCGCGATAAGTGGGATATTCCTGGGGCTGATCCCAATGTGAGGCGCTGACCGGCTCGTGGGCGGGACGATCGGCTACAAAGCCACGGTCGCTTCCCAGCACAATGGTGATGTCGTAGTCACCCGTGTTTTTGCCGGCCGAATCTCGGAACTTGGCGTCCGGGAACAAGGCCTGCAGTCGCGAATGGACGCGCGGACTGCGCACGTGCTCCACCACTTCAGTGGTTTTGGTGACCTTGTGGTCATTGTCCTCGACCTTGACCACGTTGAAGCCTTCCAGGTTCATCTCGTCAGCGATTTGCACGCCCAGGCCCGAGTCACCGCTGGCGTTGACCAGCCGAATGCGCATGTCTTTGAGACCCAGGTCGATGTCGTCTTTTAACAAGCGACGCACAATCTTATTGTTCTCGGGCTCGTAAGGCACGATGACCATGGCGCCATTGACCACATCGTCATCGCCCTTGATTTGCGCAGAGCGCATCTTGGACTGATCAAAACCTTTGTAGAGCAAGGCCAGATCGACCATCTGTTCGACCGTGAGGTCGGTTTCCAGGGTTTCTTTCACGGCCTGAGCCAGCTGGCCAAACTTGGTCACGATGGACGGGTCTTTGATGCGGCGGATGACGGCCCGGATGACCTGCTGTTGACGGCGCATACGGCCGTAGTCGCCTTCTTCGTCGTGGCGAAAGCGCGCATAGCCTACCGCCTGGTCTCCGCTCAGAATTTGAGGACCCTTCTTCAAATGGATGTGCAACTGGCCCCAGTTGTCGTCGTAGTCCATGTCCTTTTCCACGTCGATGGGCAGGCCGCCCAGAGCATCGATGATTTTCTTGGCGCCCTGGACCTTGACGATGACGTAATAATGGATTGGCACTCCCAAGAAATGGCTGACAGTCTCGCGGGTTTGCTTGATCCCGCCATAACTGTAAGCCGAATTGATCTTATCCTGTCCGATCTTGTCGGAAATAGTGGTGTAGGTATCGCGCGGAATCGAGACGATGTTGAGGAACTGGGCTTCGTCACCGATGCTGGCCACCATCATGGTGTCAGAACGGGCGCCTTTGCTGAAGGGCATTCCCTTGCTGTCGTGATTGTAGTCGATTCCCAGCACCAGCAGGTTAATGCGTCGTCGTTCGCCCACGAAAACGGACTTGCCGTAGCTCTTCTGAAACATCTTGGGCAGGCTGCTGAAGCCGTTGATGGCCCCGCCCGTGATTTGCACGTATTTGGTGGCCACCAGCCCTGCTCCCAAAGCACCCATCGCCCCCAGCATGGTGAAGGACGAGAAGATGACCAGTCGCTTCAGGCTGGGGATGCGCCGGAATTTTTGCCAGCGGGTCGTGGAGTTGGACATGGGGCCTCCTGTGATGGACGATCGCCGGAACTTCTCTCGCTTGAAAAAAATTCCCCGCGATTGTTGAAAAACTTTCGATGCGGGGCTTAACCGCGAACGCTGTCCCCGGCCAGCTCGTGAGTGCGTAACGGAGCCTCGGCGTCTGCGTGAGTGGG
Source organism: bacterium (assembly GCA_018266105.1). Taxonomy (GTDB): domain Bacteria; phylum Vulcanimicrobiota; class Xenobia; order Xenobiales; family JADMJV01; genus JADMJV01. The sequence goes on from JAFEBA010000086.1 coordinate 13,267, forward strand.
GGTCGGCAGGGGGGCCGGCTCCTCATCAGGGATAACGGTCGATTTGGTGAGGGGCAGGCCAGGCTTGATCAGCACTTTGGGCTTGGGAAGTTCTTGGGCCTCCGGCCAGTGCGAGGCCGAAGGCGGTTCGGGGGCAGTCTTCTTGGCCAGGAAGCCGCGATCGGTGCCCAGAGTGATGAGGATATCGTAGTCGGAGTTGGGGGTGGCGCTGTCCTGGAAGTGGGCGCCCGGGAACAGCGTACGCAGTCGCGGTTGCACGCGCGGGCAGCGCGTGTAGAGGGTGATCTGGGTTTTCTTGACGGGCTTGTGCTCGACATCATCAGCCATAACCACGTTGTAGCCCTGAGAGTTCATATCATCGGCCAGGCGGTTGCCCAGTCCGACTTCACCACTGTTGTTCAGAATGCGGATGCGCACATCGCGCAGGCCCAGATCAACAGAGTCCTTGAGCAATCGACGGACCGTCTGATTGTTTTCCTCGGTGGTGGGGATCAGCACCATGGCTTCTCCAACCATGTCATCTGTACCTTTGATCTGCCCCCCGTGCACCTGCTTGATGTCAAAGCCCTTATAGAGGTTGGCCAGGGCCAGCATGTCATCGATGGAGAAGTCTGTTTCTAAGGTTTCCTTGACGGCCTGGGCGATGGCCGGGAAACGGGAGATGATGGCCGGGTCTTTGGTGGTCCGCACCAGGGCGCGAATAACCTGTTGCTGTCGGCGCATGCGGCCCACATCGCCTTCCAGATCGATGCGGGTGTTGTCCTTACGGAAGCGGGCATAGCCCACGGTCTGGTCGCCGTTCAGATGCTGGCGACCCTTTTTGAGGTGAACATGCAGTCCGCCCCAGTTGTCATCATAGTCCATGTCTTTTTCGACCTCGAGGTCCACCCCGCCGATGGCGTCGATGACTTTCTTGGCACCGTAAACCTTGACGATGACGTAGTGATGAATGGGGATTCCCAGCAAGTAGCTGACAGCTTCCTTGGCTTTCTTTACCCCGCCGTAGCTGTAGGCGGCATTGATGCGGTCAGAGCCATCGGTGGCCGACAGGGGGACATACAGGTCGCGAGGGATCGAGACCACGTTGAGCAGACTTCCGTCCGAGGCCAGGCTGACCACCATCATGGAGTCGGAACGCGCGCCTTCGGTGTAGATGATGCTCTTGGAATCGTGGTTGTAGTCGATTCCCAGCACCAGGATGTTCATTCGTTTGTGGTCTTTGAAGCAGCCGGGAGGCTGTCTGGCAGTGATTTCGACGCCATTGTGCTCGGTTTCGGCCAGCGGGGGCTCGATGGGTACGGCGTCCAGCTTGAGGGCCAGTGTACCTGCGGCCAGGGCGGCGGTGGCGCCGGCCATGCAGCAAAAAGAGAAAAGACCGAGGCGAAGCAGGCTGGGAATGCGCCGGAAGCGCTGCCATCGGGTCAACTTGGGGGAATTCGGTTGTGCGGTTTGCATCCTGTAGTTCCTTTTATACCCGGCCTGGCGGGAGTCAGACCAGCATACCCTCGACCTTCGAAGGTAAACATGGGAGGCGCCCGAAGGGCGCGCCTTCATGGGTGGACGTCCTCTCGGTCAACATTTCTTACACGATCCTCAGGTCATTGACCAGATCCTTTCCGTTGCCAAACCGGCACGCGGGGAGCGCATTCTAGAAATCGGCCCCGGGCGCGGCGCCTTAACCTACCCCCTGCTCCTCAGCGGAGCTCAGGTGACGGCTGTTGAGTTGGACGAGAAGCTGGCCAATCAACTCAAGCCTTCTGACAATCTACGAGTGCTTCGCCAGGACTTCTTGCAGGCCGACCTCCAGCAGTTGTTGCCCGAGCCCCCCTACAAGGTGGTGGCCAATCTGCCTTATTACATCACCACTCCTATCCTGGAGAAGCTGCTCAGTCAGGGTCACGGCCTGGTGGACGAGTTGTATTTGATGATGCAGCACGAAGTCGCCGAACGTATCGTGAGACCGGCTCATCGACTGTCTGGTTCCTTGACTCACTTCGTACGCTTTCATGCGATGGCCGAGTACCTTATCAAGGTGCCTCCCAAGGCTTTCTTGCCTCCCCCGGAGGTGGATTCGGCCGTACTTCGCTTCAAGATGCATGCTCCGCCCGAGGACTGTCAGCCCAAGCGATTCTTTGAGATTTTGCGCCGGGCCTTTGCGCAACGCCGCAAAATGCTGCGCAGCTCGCTCAAGGGCCTGGTCAGCGATGCACACTTTAGCCTGGCTGGAGTTGAGCCGCAGCGTCGTCCTGAAACATTGCATTTCGAAGAGTTCCTTGCCCTGGAGCGAGCCAGCAGGGTACAGCCGGTAGCAACTGAGAATTAAGTTGGCCTATGGACGCTCTCATTTCTCAAGTTCGCCAACTCGGTGCGAACCTGGCGACCGGTCTGGCCCCTGAAGAGTTTGACCTCGCCCCCGTTTTCGAAGGTCTCAGTCACGCGGCCGGCAATAAGAAAGGCCGCTTGCTGGACCTTGTGGAGGGGGGCCAGGTGGTGATTAACTCGAATCACCCCATGGCAAACAAGCTGGCCGACGGCAAGCCGGGTCGGGCAGAGGTGCTCGCATCGGCTATCATCAGTCTGGTCAACCGGGCCGAAAAGGACCTGACCGACGACCATCAGCGTCACCTCCATCGACAGTTGCTGGCCAACATGGTCAGCTAAGGCGGGTCGCCTTCAGCACTTTGAGTTGACTGAAGGGCACTGGAAAGCGGCCGGGGATCACCTCGCAAGCAAAGTCCTGGCTTTCCAGCGCGGTCCGGGCATGGGGTAGCACGAAACTCAGGTAGTACATCACGAAGGTGGGACGCCAGAGCAGGTTGCGCACTCGCATGAGCGTATCGAACGCCAGGGCGGGCAGGTACACCAGCGGGCGGCCACGCAAGTCGCCCACCACTGTCATAAAGACCCCTCCCGGCTTGAGGGCCAGGCGCACACGCCGAAAGAATTCGTGTTGTTGGGACGGGGCGATGTGCCCCAGCACACCTACGCTGGTGATCAGGTCGAAGCGGGCCTCCCAGTAGGTACGCAAAAAGTCCTGGCGCAGCAGGAGCGGTTCAGGACCCAAATGAGTCCGTGCTTTGCTCAGCATGTTGCGACTGAGATCGAGACCCACCCGTTCCTGGGCGAATGGCTGCAGGCGCTGCAAGACAGCTCCGGTGCCGCAGCCGATGTCGAGCGCCGCCTGGCATGGGAAGAACTGGCCCTGCAGGCCGTCCAGCACCGGGTCCGGCGTTCGGAAAACGCTGTGGTCGAACTTGGCCGAGAGCCGGTCGTAGCCGCCCTCGATGGAAGACAACCCCTGGATGACGAGCTCGCTCAGGGTTGGGCCACCGGGTGTATCAAACCATCCGATCATGTTAGCTCCAGCCATATGTAGTCTCGCGGACATGCGATACGCACCGGCAGGGTGTCGCTCACGCCCCGGCTGACCAGCAGCCGGGTCGGACCAACCTGGAACCGGGGACCATGGTAGGCGAAAAACCAGGCTCCCGGATAGTCCAGGCCCTTCCGTTGAAACCAGATCCATTGGCAGCCGTGCAAATGCCCGGCCAGCATCAAGGGGAAGCCCGCTCGGGCCGCGGCTTTGACAAAGCCCGGCTCATGTCCCACCAGCAGGCTGCGTGGGCTGGCGCCCTGGGAGACCTGGCCACACAGGCGCAACCCGCAGTCCAGTTCCAGCGGGCCTTCGTCCAGCCAGTGCAGACGCCCGAATAAACTGGCTTTGACCCGCTTCAGACCCACCCAGCGATCGTGGTTGCCTGGGACTGCGGCCAGGGGACAAAGCTTGGCCATCCGCTCCAACCAGGCCGCCAGGATCGCGTGCCCCCAGGGAAAGTCGACCAGGTCGCCGCCTAGCAGGATCATGTCTGGCCGGGCCTGCTCCATTTCCCGCGCCAGTCCGTCCAGCATCGGTGCACTCCAGGGGGCACAATGAAAATCGCTCAGGTAGGCCAGGCGGACAGGATGTTTCAGTCCCAGCGCCAGCCCCTCGCAATGGCGAAGCAAAGGCCGATTCCAACAGATCTCCAGCAAGCCCAAGGGCGTTCGCCCTGAGATGACAAACAGGCCTGCTCATGACCTCTTCTGGATTTTGTTTGCAAGCCGGGCCAGCCCAACATCTCTTGCGAGCGCGACCGCCTATGCAGGCTTTCCGCGAGCTGGATCAATGGTTGACTCTGGTCGATCTGTCGCTGTTGGATGGGGTTTCTCAACAGCTGAAAGCACAGTATTTTCCTGCCCTGATGCAATTGACGTTCAAAGCTCAGGCTGAATGGATTCGTCTTTACAGCCTGGAGTCTCTGGTGGTGGGTCTGGTGTGCGGAGGACTGGACGGGCTCTACCTTTATCACCAGGCTCTGAAGCCGGAGGTGGTCGACCATCCGATTGGTGACTTGCTGCGCCAGGCCTTGGAAGTTGCTGATGGAGAGTGGCGCCAGTTGGACGCTGACACTCTTCAGCTCCAGGCCGCTTACGGCAAGCACCTCAATCGCGCCACCGAGGAAGAAAACGTGGAGTTCCTCAGCCGGCCCGGCGCGGGCCAGGTCCAACTGGAGCGGGCGCTGAGCGAAACCTTCCGCACAGGCTACAGTCTGGGTCTGATCGACGCCGCCATCATCGCCCTGCACGGCGAACTGCCTGAAGTCCTAGAGTAGGTCGGCGCAGATATCCAGGATCTCGTGGGCTGCTCGGGGGCGAGCCAGGCGCCGGGAGTTCTCCCTCATCTGAGCCAGTCGGCCCGATTCCTTGAGCATGTGATCCACCTTGAAGGCCAGCGTGCGTGCCTGGTAGGCCCAGATCCCCACGCCTTCCTCCAGCAGATGATAGGTGTTGCGCTCTTCCTGTCCGGGGATGGGGTTGATCACGACCCAGGCCAGGCCTTTGACAAATGACTCCCAGGTGGTCAGGCCGCCCGGCTTGCCCAGCATCAGGTCAGCACAGCTCATATACTCGTCAAAAGCCTTGGTGAAGCCGATGATATGCAAATTTTCCACGCTCGCGAATTGTTGCTGCAAGCCTTGACGCAATTCTTCGTTGCGTCCACAGGCGGCCACGATCTGCACGGGAGTGGTGAGCTCGCGCAGGGCTTCCAGGATCTGGCCGACGCTGCCCACCCCAAAACCACCGGTGGAGATCAGCAGAGTCGGTAGGTCCGCACGCAAACCCAGGCGGGCCGAAGCTTCCGCCCGATCCAGGGATTGAGAAAAGACGGGGTGAGTGGGAATGCCTGTCACACTGATGGCTCGGCCCGAGATGCCAAAGGTCTTCAGGTAGGCGCGGGCCTCAGGCACAGCCACGAAATAGTGGTCCGAGGGAGTGGCCAGCCACATTCCGTGAACGTCGAAGTCGGTCACAACGGTGGCCAGTGTGCGCGAAAACTTTCCTTTTTTACGTCGCTTGTGGATCAGGCTACTGGGCAGAAAGTGAGTGCATAGAGCCAGGTCGGGATTGAACTTGTCTACAAAATCGTAGAACTTGCCCGCGCTCGCCTCTTCAAAGGCCTGGCGCAGAACGTCTTCTTGGAAAGGCTTGTCGGTGAGTTCGTAAAGCCAACCGAAGATTTGCGGGGCCCGACCGACCATGTCCAGGTAGGCGTCTCGGTAGAGCTTTTGGAAGGGCCGCGGCATCAGTTCCAGAACGTCTTGATGGACGACTTCCAGTTGCTGGTGGTCCTGGCCCGCCACAGCCAGAGCTTCGGCAGCCCTCAGGTGCCCGGCCCCAACCGAGGCGGAAAGAACTAAAACTCGTTTTTTGGGCATCGCTGGCCGTTCGCAATCAGGCTGGCCAGCCCTTTCCGGTCTTGGACCCTGACCCAGCCTTCGCCCGGAACGCGAAGTTCAAAGGGGCGAAAATCCACTTTGTAGCTCATGCTGGGCGAAGTCGCCACATACATCCCCAGATACAGGTATTCTTTTTGCCGCTGTTGGCACCATTCGATCTCGCGCATGAGGCTGTAGATCCCCAGGCCGCGGGATTTACCCAGATCCGGTTCGTAGACGAAGTAACGTGAATTCGCGCCGCTGGGCGTTTCGTCCAGGATCCCAAATCCCAACATCTGGCCGTCCAGCCAGTAGGAAAGCTCCCAGGCCCCGCCCCAGTCCACGATGAGATGCTCTTGAAAGTGCGGGCGTAAAATCTCCGCCTCTACACTGACCCAGCCCCAGCGATTTCGGTGGTAACGCGCGTACAGGTCCAGATGCTGATCGCTGTAGGAGGGCTTGCCCAACCGCACTTCCAGGTCGCCGTTCTGGCGCCACAGTTTCCGCTGACTCTTGCTGGCCTTGAACTCGGCCACCGGCAGGCGTACCGGGATACACTCCTGGCACGAACTGCAGATGGGTTTGTAAAAATCCATGCCTCGGGAAAAATAGCCCGTCTCCAGGTGAGACTGGAAGCTGGCTCCGCTCATTCCGGCGATCTGGCGAAATTCTGCTATCCAGGTGCGGCCGGGATAAAAGAAGCAGTTCTCCACGTTGCGGATAATGGAAAAGTTCTTGTTCATGCGGCTTTCAGGGTCACTTCCCGGCCTGCAGGGTTCCCCCTCTGCAAGGGGAATTTCGCGCCCCATGAAACGCCTTCTCACGTCTTTACTCCTGCTCACCAGCTGCGCCTGGGCCGAGCCAACGACCGACCGCATGCTGCAGATCGCTCGTCAGGAATGGGAGTTTTTTGGTAAGCAGACGATTGGCAAAGACGGCAAGATTGCCAATCCCGGGCATAAAGAGACGGACGAAGGCTACTGGCAGCGGGTCGGGGTCTACTGGCGCAACGGTGTCTTCGAGAGCTTTACCGGCAAAGATACGGATGAGGCCTGGTCGGCCGCTTTTATGTCCTATGTCATGCGCGAGGCCGGTTTGGGAGGGCGCTTTCACTATTCGGATTGGCATGCCCACTACATCAATCAGGCCATCGACGGGCGAGCCAAACACGACCCTGAATGCGCTTTCTACGGGTATCGCTTGAGCGAAAGGGCTCCCCAGGTCGGGGATCTGGTTTGCTACAGGAGAGCGGACGGCATCACTTTCGATGATCGGCCCGAGGTCTATCCGTCTCACACCGATCTGGTGGTGGCCGTTCGGCCCGGTGAAATCGACGTGATCGGTGGCAATGTACAGGATTCCGTGACTCTCAAGACTCTGGCCACCGACTCACAGGGACTGCTGATCGACAAGAATCAACACTGGTTCGCGGTTTTGGGCAACCGTCTGGTCAACCCCCGGCTGCAATAAACTGACTGACTCGGGCCAGCACCTCCGACTCGCTGGGAAAGCCGTTCTGATTTTTCTCGGCCATCTTCTGGCCTTGAAGCCAGACTGTAAACTCTCCACGGTGGCCGGGTGTGAGTTGGCCGCGGAGACCGAACTCTCGTTGCAGAAGAGCGGCCAGACCGGCCGCCCGCGGTTGGTAGTTTCAAGAGGCGCAGTAACGGATTTCCAGTTCCATAGGGTCAGGTTGCCCCGAGCGAGAAGTGTGCAAACGTGCTCCGCCCTCTAGCTTTATTTGTGGCCCTGACGATTCCGGTCTGGGGACAGCAGTTGGACGTCTTGCCCGCTCCGGGTGAGAAGGTCGGTGAGGATCGCCCGTGCATTCAGGTCAGCTGGCCGGAGGGGACGGTGCTTTCCAATCGCTGCCGGCTGTGGATGAATGGGCGGGAAGTCACCAGTGAATGCTTGCGCAGCGGCCGTTTCCTCAGTTTCAGACCTTACAAAGCTCCGCCCGCTGGCTCGGTGGAGGTTCGCTTCAGTGCTGAGGATCCGAAGGGGCAAACCCTCGAGAAGGCCTGGAGTTTCCAACTCGCGCCTACGCCCTGGATTCAGAATCTCGCCCAGGATGCAGCCGGAGACCTGTTTGCGGATGACGACCTGCGTGTCCAGTTTCGAGCCCCGGCCCGGGGGAAGGCCAGTTTCACGATTGGCGCTTTGGGTCCGGTGGAGATGGTGGAAAAGGAACCCGGACTGTACCAGGGCTGCTACCACGTAAAGGACAGCGATACCTCACTTGCCGCCCCGGTCACGGTGCACTACCAGAAGGGGGACCACCAGGAAGAGGCACAGGCCCCCGGACCTGTCAAAATTTTCGGAGGATTCTATCGAGTCCGAGTGCTTTCGCCAGCTGACGGGAGCCTGGTGGATCAGAATTTCGTATTGACGGGCCGGGCCCGTCCGGGCTGCAGGGTAAGCGTGATTCCCAAGGTGGGTTTTCAGGACGACATGGCCGCTCCCACCACCAATACCAACTCCGTGGCCGGAACCGCCGGAAGCATTCCGGCTGATGTGGATGAGCAAGGAAACTTCAGCGTGGAGTATGGGTTGCCCATTCTGCTACCGGGCATGCACCTGGTGATGTCGATTTTTGCCGTCGATTCCGAAGGCAATCGTTCCATGCCCACAATTGTGCGCTATCGCTTTAAATAAAATGGTTGTTAGGAGTTCACTCGATGCAAACCTGTCCTTGCGGTCACGACCGTCCCCTGGAGGCCTGTTGTGGCCCGTATCTGGAGGGCGCCAGACGGCCGGAAACGGCTGAGGAGCTGATGCGCTCCCGGTACACTGCTTATGCCACCGGCAACGTGGACTACATTTGCGACACCGAGGAGAATCCTCAGCGCAAGACCATTGAGAATTGGGCCAAATCCACCCAGTTTAAGCGCTTGCGTGTTCTGAGCAGTGAGGGGGGCGGCAAAGATGACGACACCGGGACGGTCACCTTTGAAGCCGACTTTGAGACCAACGGAGAGAACGGCACCCACCGCGAGACCTCCCAGTTCCGCAAGCAAGAAGGTCGCTGGATGTTTTTCAGCGGTCAACATAACCCCGTACGCACGGGTCCTAAGGTCGGCCGCAACGATCCCTGTCCGTGCGGCAGCGGCAAGAAATTCAAAAAGTGCTGCCTGGGGAAAGACAGTGACGCGCCTCAATGACCCCTTGTTGGGCCAATCGTAGTAACTGCTGCGCCATCGGGTAGCGGATGAAGGCCTGTTCCAGTCGATCCGGATTTACCCCGGGCTTGAGCACCGCAAAAATTTCGGTGCGATAGAGCAGCACCTCGCTGCACAGGACACTGCCTCGCAGCCCTTCTCCGTGACAAAGAGGGCAGCCACCTCTGCGTGCGTAATCGCCCTGGCCGGAAAGGGCGGAGAGCACGTTTGGGTCCAGTTCCGCGACCTTGCAGCTGCAAAGTCGCGGCAGTTGCCTTAACGAGATGGCGCCCAGCAAGGCTTTGCCCAGGCTGCGCCCATCGATCCCCTGTTCTAGCAGTTCGGCCAGGGCCAGGCCGGCTCGCGGAGCGTGGTGACGAGCCAGCACCAGCGAGCGTTCACCGGCCCTGCGCAGCAGGCTCTCCCAGGCCGCGCGCTGGCGTGCGCCGGTGCAGGCCAGCACATCAATGTCGTGGCCTTCCAGTTCCTGGAGTATGCTGGCCAGGTCCGGGGTGGGAATCACCTGGCTGGCTGCCTGTAGTCCAAACCATTCTTCTTTGTGGCAGAGCACGGCGTGGCGGTCGGGGAACTGCTGTCCGAGCCAGTCCACGATCAGCGAATTGCCTCCACAGCCCTTTGCTCCGCACACCAGCAGGAGCCCGCGGCGCCTGGTCAACAGAGCGGAGATGGCCGATCGGGCCGGCTCGGCCAGATTTTGATGGCTGCGCAGATGAGCGGGACGCAATTCCAAGACCACCTTCTCCCCGTTGACGGTGGGACAGAAAGAGGCCTCAAAAAGGTAGGATAGACCCTGGCAATCTCTATGAAAGCGTCCGTTTTGAAACAGGCCTTCTCCGTTCTGCAAGTTGCACAACTGCCGTATTTGAGTGAGTAGTTGAGGCGCCTGTCCGTCTCCAAACGGGGCGGAGAATACTTGAAGCTTGCCGCATACCCGCAATCGGACCTTGAGCCGATCTGACTGCTGTTCGATGTGAATGTGACTGGCCTGGCGAGAAACAGCCTGGTCTAGTAACTGCTGCACGACGGTCAAGTCTGATATGCTGGTTGGGAATTTGAAGCTTTCGCGGGGACGCCAGAGCTCTGGATGGAAGTGCTGAGTATCTGCAGCAGGTTCGAGTGAGTAGGTGCGTTCCAGATGCTGGATCTGTTCCGCGATCCGATTGCGTTCGGCGACCCGGGCTTGACCCAGTCGGTTCTGTAATCCCTCCCTCTGAGCCTGTGCCCACAGACTGCCCAGCCCCGGATGGTTGGTGATCCGCGGAGTCAGAGTGAGCGACATCGGCCCTTGCGGGCTCAAGCCCCTGGCGATTAGCGGGCCTGTCCCTTGATGTCGTCCCAGCACGGTGAGTTGCTGACCCCAGAAAATTTCAGAGAGCCGCTCCGGGTGTTGTTGGGCGGGGTCGGAGTGGAAGCCCTGGCCGACCAGTTGAACATTGGTCAGCAAGGGCTGCCCCAATTGTTGCATCAGTCGGTTGATGGCGGGTTTCAATTCTGGCGATGAGTTTGCCAGGACTGAGCTTCCCCCACCCAGTTCCGCCAGTCGCTTCAGGAAGTGAGTCTGGCAGTGGCTACCTAACCCCAATGTAAAGAGCCGCAACTCCTTACGCAGGGAGGCCGCCAGCCGAAGCGCTTCGCCCGGGTGCCCTCCCTGACCGTCGCTCAAAACGACCAGATAGAGTTCAGTCTGGTCGCGGTAATGTTGACGTACCCACTCCAGCGCCCGAACCAGGTCGGTGGTGCCAGCGCCGCCAGCTTGCTGTTGTAACCATTGCCGGGCTGAACTGACTGCTCCAGCACCGATCCAGCGTCCATCTTGCCAACTGACCACTTCCTCGTCGAAGAGAGCCAATGCGAAATGGTCCAGAGGACGCAATTGACTCAAGCCTTGGACCACAGCTTCACGGCCCTGGAGGGCCGGCCAACCTTCGAGGCTGGCTGAGCGATCGAGTAAAAATATCACGTGTCGGGGCGCTGTTTGGGGTCGGGGCGGAGCCTGTAAGAACAGAAGAAAATGCTGACCATCCGAGAGTAACTGGCCGTGCAAGGACTTTTCCAGGTGGGGAGGTCTGTAGCTCAGGACCAAAGGTTGATGATGCTGGCTTTCGCCCGGCTGAATCTGGATTTCCAATTGGTCCTGCTGCGTGCGGACCCAGGTGGCGGGTCGGCTGCAGCTTAGATACTGGGGGCTCAGGCCGGGCCACTGGAGGGTCAGACTGCTTTCGAGCGGCTTGTCGCCCAGCGGACAGGGGAGAAACAGGCGAAATCCCTCATCGGCCCTTTCCAGTAAGTGGACGTACTGGATGTTGAGCTGAAAGGGTTCTCCCGGCGGAAGAGGGTCCAGTGAGCCGGTGACATATCCCTGCCCCCCCAGTTGCAGCCTTTGCACATGGCTCAGTGGAAGCATTCGACCGGAAAGTTCGGCTCGTAGATTTTGGAGTTGAGCGTTGGGAGGGAAAGGTACACGATATTGTCCCCCCAGGGGCTGGCTGCCAGAATTGAGATAGGTCTGGCTGAGACTGACCCAAACCAGCGAGCCAGTGAGTCGAACCTCCAGGCGCGAGCGGCACAATTGGAATGCAGGGGAGGGGGTGGGATCCACTTCCTCTGGCTCAGGCTTGCCTTGGGGAAGTGGGCCTCCCTGGGGGCAAAGCTGAATCACCTGGACTTCCCAGCCCGTCAATCTGCGGACCGTGTCCGGGAGGGCCAGGTCATTGGGGTCCTCCATGCCCAAAAGCAAAACGTTTTGTTGGAGTTGAAGCGGAAGAGCCCTGTGAAGGCGCATCAGGGGTCCCGGCAAGGACTGCAAAAGCGCTCGGTCTGGCTCCACCAGCGCGGGATTCACGCGGCGGCGAGCGGGCCAGGCTTCTAATCGCGGCTCCTCGGGCGGGGATGTCGAAAGGCCCTCTCTCAGGGGCGAGACCCAACCCGGGCTGGTTGTGTCGTCGAGCATAAGGCTATCTTACAGTGTGACTGTTAAGATGTAAATCTGTCTGGCGAGGTTGCCGGGGGGTTAAATCACAGATTTTTAGCCTGGTGTTTACATGTTTTTCACAATAGGCCGTTTTTTTAACGAGTGATTTATATGAAAAAATCCTTAAACAGTGCATACTGAGTTTAACAAGTTTGGAGGTAACATACAAATGGCGAACGGAATCAACTTCGGCGGTAACGTACCCCAGTTCTACAACAATTATCAGTCCAACAACTTTAACACGGGCTTTGGTGCCAGCCCGTTTTCGGGCAGCCCGGTCAACCCGTTCAACGCGGTCCAGGTTCTCCAGCAACTGATTGCCTCCATCTCTCAGCTTTCAGGCCAGTGGAGCGGCATTCTCGGAAACAACGGCGGCAACGCTGGCAACGCTGGCAATGCTGGTAACGCCGGCAACGCCGGGGGCGCGGGCAGCGCTATCGCTGGCGGCTACGGTGGCGGCGGCTACGCTGGCGGCGGTTACGGCGGCGGCGGTTATGCTGGTGCCTACAGTGGTGGCGGTGGTTACACTGCTCCCGCTCCTCAGACCAATGTGGCGGTTGCCGTGAACGCCACCCCCCCTCCGGCCAAGGCCGCCGGCACCGGCGCTTACGGCTAAGCCTCCCTGATTCTTGAAAAAAGCCCTCCTCGAGAGGGCTTTTTTCGTTCCTGAGGAGGCGGAGGATTTGACTCTCGGGCCCGAAGGCTTGCAGCAAACTTGCAACCATAGCCTCATAGACCTGGAGATGCCAATGAGCCGTTATCGCACTACTTTGCCCCTGGAGCCCGGATTCGAAGAGATTCTTACACCGGCCGCCTGCGAATTTCTAGTCAGCCTGCACGAGCGGTTTGAAGGGGAGCGTCAGCAAAGGCTGGCCGCGCGCCTCCAGCTTCAGGCCCAACTCGATCGAGAACCCCGCCTCGATTTTCTTTCTGAAACAGCCTCGATCCGGGCGGGAGACTGGAAAGTTGCGGCCATCCCGGATGATTTGATGGATCGGCGAGTCGAGATCACCGGACCGGTCGACCGCAAGATGGTCATCAACGCCCTCAACTCCGGGGCTCGCGTCTTTATGGCGGACTTCGAGGACAGCAACTCACCCACGTTCAGCAACTGCGTGCAGGGTCAGATCAACTTGCGGGACGCTAATCGCGGTGATTTGAGTTATGTTTCCCCCGAAGGCAAGAGCTATCGAATGGTGGAGCAGCCCGCCGTGCTGTTGGTGCGGCCGCGTGGCTGGCACCTGCCCGAAAAGCACTTCCTGGTGGACGGGCAACCCATTTCCGGCTCCCTCTTTGACTTCGGACTATACTTTTTCCACAATTTCAAGCAGCGTCAGCAAAAGGGCACCGGTGTTTACCTCTATCTACCCAAGCTGGAGCACTACCTGGAAGCGCGGCTCTGGAATGAGGTCTTTGTTTTCGCTCAGAGCGCTCTGGGTGCGCCTCAGGGCAATATTCGAGCCACAGTGCTCATCGAGACCATCACCGCTGCCTTCCAAATGGATGAGATTCTCTGGGAGCTACGTGACCATTCGAGTGGTCTGAACTGCGGACGTTGGGATTACATCTTTAGTTTCATTAAAAAATTCCGGAAGCATCCAGCCTTTTTGTTGCCAGATCGAGCCCAGGTCACCATGGAGAAGCACTTCCTGGCATCTTATGTGAAGCGCCTCATTCAGACTTGCCATCGGCGCGGAATCCACGCCATGGGCGGCATGGCCGCCCAGATTCCGATCAAGAACGACGCGACCGCCAACGATGCCGCGATGGAAAAGGTCCGGCGGGACAAGCAGCGCGAGGTCGAGGCTGGCCACGACGGTACCTGGGTGGCTCACCCGGGATTGATCGGGATTGCTCAGGATATTTTCGACAAGGGAATGCCTCTGGCCAATCAGATCGAGAAGCCCCTGCCAGCTGGCGAGGTGACGGCTCAGGACCTGCTAAAGGTGCCTGAGGGGACACGCACCGAGGCTGGACTGCGCACCAACATCGAGGTTGGCCTTCAGTACGTTGAAGCCTGGTTGCGAGGCAATGGTTGCGTTCCCATTCACAACTTGATGGAGGATGCCGCCACCGCTGAAATCTCCCGCACTCAGGTCTGGCAGTGGCAGCGTCACGGTGCGGACCTGGAGGACGGGCGCAAAGTCAGTCCCGAGCTGGTGCGTCAGATCTCCTCCGAAGAATTGCAGCGGCTGCTGGAGAATGCGGCCCCAGGCAATCGCTTTGTTGAGGCAGGTCAGCTGTACCTGGATATGATGCTGGCGGAAGACTCACCCGAATTTTTGACACTGGTGGCCTATGACCACCTGTAACAAACAACCCTATATCATTCGTTGGAGGAAGTATGAGCGATAAGGCTACTTTTATTGCAAATCTTGAGAAGAGCTGGGCAGAAGACGCCCGTTGGAAGGGAATCACCCGTCGCTACTCGGCCGAAGACGTTTATCGCTTGCGCGGCTCTTACGATATTGAACACAGTCTGGCCCGGCTCACCTCAACCCGCCTCTGGGATTTGATGCACAGCGAAGACTACGTCAACGTCCTTTCGGCTATCACCGGCAATCAGGCCATTCAAGAGGTGCAGGCAGGTCTTAAAGCCATCTACGTCAGTGGCTGGCAAGTCGCTGCCGACGGCAACAATGCTTTGCATATGTACCCGGACCAGAGTCTCTACCCCAGCGACTCCGTGCCGCTCATGGTCCGACGGATCAACAATTCACTGCTGCGTGCCGATCAGATTCACCACATGCAAGGCGATCACAGCATCCACTGGCTGGCTCCGGTGGTCGCCGATGCTGAAGCTGGTTTCGGCGGACCGCTGCACGCCTTTGAAATCATGAAAGACATGATCGAAGCTGGCACCGCTGGTGTCCACTTTGAAGATCAGTTGGCCTCGGTCAAGAAGTGCGGCCACCTGGGAGGCAAGGTGCTGGTGCCGACTCGTGAGTTCGTGGACAAGCTGGTGGCAGCTCGTCTGGCGGCTGACGTTTGCGGTGTTCCCACCATCCTGATCGCTCGTACCGACGCCAATAGCGCCAATTTGATGACCAGTGATATCGACCCCTATGATGCCGAGTTTCTGAATGGAGAGCGTACTCACGAGGGCTTCTTCGGCGTGAAAATGGGCGTCAAACAAGCCATCAGTCGCGGACTGGCTTACGCCCCCTATGCCGATCTGATCTGGATGGAGACCGGCAATCCGGATATCGGGGAAGCCCGTGAGTTCGCCGAAGCCATCCACGCCAAGTTCCCGGGTAAGTTGCTGGCCTATAACTGTTCGCCCTCGTTCAACTGGCGCAAGAAGCTCACACAGGGCGAGTGCGAGAGTTTCCAGCGCGAACTGGGAGCAATGGGTTACAAGTTCCAGTTTGTCACCTTGTCCGGTTTCCATCAGCTCAACTACGGAATCTTCAAACTGGCTCAAGATTACAAGCAGCGCGGCATGGGCGCCTACAGCGACCTGCAGCAGCTTGAGTTCGCCGCTGAGAAGGATGGCTATGAAGCCGTCAAGCACCAGCAGTTTGTGGGCACCGGCTATTTCGATGAAGTCACCCAGGTTGCCACGGGCGGCCAGTCCTCCACCACGGCTCTGGCTGGCTCAACCGAAGCCGAGCAGTTCCACTAAAGGCTGAGGTTGAGGGGGTTGTCGCTTGGAACTCAAGCGTACCGTGTCTGCCAGGTCGATTGGCTGATGTGCGCGAGGAGTTCCACGTCACCCCCCCCAGGGCCGAAGGGGAAGTGGCCGGCCAGGTGCTGGTCCACGAGGTTAATGCAGTTGATCAGTCTCTGACTGAGACCATAGCATCGTGGACAGCATCGCCGGCTACCTCCGGGGCGGGAGCTCCCGGCCAATCATTCTGAGCTCAGGTGACCGGGGTCAAATCAATTGAGACTGGCCAGTCTCAGGCGACAGCGCTCTGCTTGAGCTCTTTCATTTCCTCTGAAAGGTCGAGGCCATCGCCGCCCCGGCCGTTGCGCATCTGCGGCAGCTGGCGCAACCCAACTTTGCCGTCCGGCTTGGAGGACTTCATTTGCTCGGTGGCGCCGACCGGGCGCGGAGCGTCGGTCTTGGGTGCACCCTTGCTGCCCGGCTTCTGGTGATTTTGGACCTGCTCGCTGGAGGGAAGCTGCGGTCGGTCTTTGACCCCTTGTGAGTCTTTCTTGGAAGAGACCTTGAGGTTGCCCAAACGCTCGGAAGCCTTAGGGTCTTTGCTCTTCTCGATGGCCTTCTTGTCGTCTTCCTTCAGTTCAGGGGCCTGTTGCTTGTGCACTTCCTTGGGCTTACGGGTGGCCTCGCCAACTTTGCCCACTTCCTCACCCTTGCCAACTTCTTTGATCGGCTGGACGGCTTCAATCTTCTTGGGTTCTTGTGCGGCCATCATATTGGCCAGCAAGGCTTCCAGGCCCTGATGATGGTCCTGCTGATAGGCACCGTTGACGTCCTCGGACAGCTCTTTGGAGAGGGATACCTTTTCGTTGGGATGGAGTTCCTGGCTCTCGGGGGCACTTTGCTGTTGTCTGGCGGCCTGTTGCTGTTGCAGCGCCTGCAAGCTCCTGGCTTTCAGCTCTTCGGGACGCTTGAGCGGCTGGGCGCTATTGATGCCAGAAATCATGGCTACAGTATGCAGCCTTGATGGAGTTATTTCGATAGACGGAAAGTTAGCAATATTTTATCACTTGTTTACAAGCGGGCAATCTTCTGCAGGAACTCGCTCAGCGGGCGCTCGTAGCCGGGGCGACGAATGGGCTCAACCCTCTGCAGAACCTGCTCCGGTGGGCACCATTCCCAACGGGAAAATTCCTGAGGGTGATGGCCGGTCAGGTCGATATTTTGGTCGATGCCCCGAAATTCGACTGCCCAAAAGGTCTGTTCCTGGCCGGCCCAACGGCCCTGCCAGCGTGGGGGGGTGCGCTGGAACTCGTAGCGGTGCGTAGCTTCCAACTGGGTAATCTGACCCAGGTGCTGGGGAAGGAGGCCCAGTTCCTCCTGGAGTTCGCGAACCACGCTATCGAGTAGAGGCTTCTTTTTGTTGACTCCGCCTTGGGGAAATTGCCAGGTCGTGGCCCCGAATCGCTCCCCGATCCACAGGTGGTAGTGGGAGTTGTAGACCAGCATGCAGACATTGGGGCGGAAGGGTAAGGACATCAGTCGGCAGCCTTATAGATTCCCAGCAGGCGGTAAAACGGGCAAAAGGTGCGCAACGACTCCAGCGCTTTATGCAGATTTTCGCTCTGCTCGGGGACCTGGATGTCGGCGAAGAATCGATACTGCCAGGGCTTGCCCGGGATCGGACGGGACTCCAGGCGGTGCAGGTTGATCTGATGCTCGGTCAACTTGCCGAGAGCCTGATGCAGAGCGCCTGACTGATCGGGCACATCGAAAATAATGCTGGCTTTGTCGCCCCCTTCCACGGCCTGTCCCCCCCGTTCTAGCACCCAAAAGCGAGTGTAGTTGCTAGGATGGCTTTCGATCCCCTCTTGCAGAACATCGAGCTGCAATTGCTCGGCCACCTGACGGGCCGCGATGGCGGCTGCGTCGCGCAGACCGTTCTTTTGAATGTAATGAACGCTTCCGGCCGTATCATAGACGTGGAAGATCTCCCACTCGGGATGAGCGCGCAGGAAATCCTCGCACTGTGCAGCCGCCTGAGGGTGAGCGTAAATGCGCTTAATGTCCTCCAGCCGGGTGCCTGGATGAACGATGAGGCTGTGGCAAATGCGCAGCGAAAGCTCGCCAACCACTTGCAGTTCCGAATGTTCCAGGATCAGCTCGTAGTTGGGCTGCACGCTGCCGGCCAGAGTGTTTTCCATGGGCAGAACGGCGAATTGGGTCGAGCCGCTGGCCACCTGGGAGAAGGTCTCAGCAAAGCTTGGACAGGCGACCGCCTCCACCGAGGGACCGAAGAACTGGTGCAGGGCGCGCTCGCTATAAGCCCCAGGCTCTCCCTGGTAGGCAGCCCGTGACTGACCCTGCCGTGCCACCGTGATGGGGGCTGGCGTGCGCCTGAATTCCTTGCCCAGATAGCGACCGACGACCGGTGCGATGGCCGCAACGTCCCGCATCACTTTATCAAACTGATAGGGGTACAGGCTTTGAGCCCCATCCGATAGTGCCTCGGGAGGATTGGGATGAACCTCAATCATCAGACCGTCCGCGCCGCCGGCCACAGCCGCCAGAGCCATGGCGGCCACATAATTGCGGTGGCCTGTGCCGTGACTGGGGTCGACAATGATGGGAAGGTGGCTGAGGGCCCGAATGACTGGTATGGACGAGAGATCGAGCGTGTTGCGTGTGCTGGGTTCGAAGGTCCGGATGCCGCGTTCGCATAGAATGACGCGCACTCCGTTACCACCCGCCAGCACATACTCGGCAGACATGAGAAACTCTTCAATGGTGGCCGAGAGCCCGCGCTTGAGCAAGACCGGCTTGTCGGTGGCCGCGACCGCCTTCAGTAGCTCAAAGTTTTGCATATTGCGCGCACCGATTTGAAACAGGTCGGTATAGGCTGCAACCTGGTCCACATGGGCGGGGGATACGACTTCGGTGACGATGGGCAGGCCGTGCAGCTTGCGGGCCTCGGCTAGAATCTCCAGGCCTTCCTGGCCCATCCCCTGAAAGGCATACGGGGAACTCCTGGGCTTATAGGCGCCACCGCGCAAAATATGCGCGCCGGCCGTCTTGACCTGACTGGCGATATCCAGCAAGCCTTCGCGTGACTCCACTGAGCAGGGTCCCGCCATAACGATGAGTTGAGGGCCCCCGATCTCCCAGTTGCCGACGGTGACCCGACTGGTCTCGGTTTGCATCCCCGCTTCCCGGGCAGCCAGCTTGTAAGGGCGACCGACCTTGATCACCTGACTCACGCCCGGGAGTTGTTCGATCTCCCGGGTGTCTTTCGGTGTATGGCCGATCACGGCCAGCACCTGGCGTTCCGTCCCCTGAATCAGCTTGGTTTCCAGCCCCCTACGGGCTAAAAGCGATTGCAGCGACTCGAGTTGGCCGGGCTGCAGGTCGGGGCGAAGAACAACAATCATGAGTTTGGCTTCCCCAAAAAGGGGGAGCAAATCCTGCGCGAATAGGCCCGGCAAGTGAAGTTAGAAGCCCGTATCCTCTATATGGATGAGGACCTGATAGCGGTCTACAAGCCGGCCGGTCTGCTCAGTCATCCCAGCGCGGACCCGACCCGGCCGGATTTGGTGAGCTGGCTGCGCACGCAGATTACGGCAGAAAAACTGGTGATGCACCACCGGCTGGATCTGGAGACCTCCGGGTTGCTGGTTTTGACGCGCAGCTTGAGAGCCTGTCCACCTCTGGCTCAGGCCTTCGAACAGCGTCGCATCCAGAAGACCTACCTGGCCATGGTCAAAGGCAATCCACCAGCTCGGGGTCAGATCGATCAACCTCTGGCGGAAAGTGGCGGTAGAGTTCGGGCAGATCGTGTGGGTAAGCCGGCCGTCACAGACTTTAAGCGCCTCCGCAGTAAATCTGGTTATGCTCTCTTAGAATTGTCTCCGCGCCACGGGCGTAAGCATCAATTGAGGGTCCACTGCTTGAGTCGGGGCTGGCCGATCGTGGGCGACAAACTCTACGGAGGAGAACCCAGTCAGAGAATGTGGCTGCACGCCTGGCGATTGCGCCTGGAGCATCCCGTCAGCGGGGAAATCATGAATTTAGAATGCCCGAGTCCAGAACAGTGGGGCTTATTCGGTCGTATCGCCGCTGCCGAATAGTCGCTGGTAGGCCTCCATCGCTCGCTCGATGGCCTGCATTACGCTGGGATCCTCGGTTTGGGCAGTCTGAGCGCTGTCATCACTTTTCTGACTCTGGCACAGTGCCTCATAGAGATTGTGGCTGAACATACTTCCCTCTGACCTCGCGTGTCTCTCTGTCTGCCTCCAGATTATCACTAAACCGCTTCTGGTTCCATATATCGGACATAACTGAGCAGCTCGCGAGCCATCTCGTCCTCGATCTTTAACTGCTGATAGTCCAGAGTGACCCCGTATAAATCTTGCAAGAGCAGGCAGGGTCCGATTGAGCGGAACTGGATCCCCGAGAAAAAGAAGCCCATCTTTTCCAGCGGCTTCAGGATATGGTAGGTGTAGGGATCGTATAGCGGCAGGGTCAGTTGAAAACATCGATAGTCCTGCAGGCGCAGGTAGCGAGCGTGGGAGCGGATTCGCTCCAGAATGGACGAGCCATAATTTTCCACGTGAATTTTGGCGGTCTTACGGGGCGGGCTCTCCTGTAACTGCAGGCGTGATTCGCCGGGCATCAGCTCCAGTCTCTGGGGTGGGACGTCGAAGTGGGCTTTGAGTTTCAGGTGCTGGCACAAAGATTCCAGCATGGCACGGTGGCGGTTGGGGGCATAGAGCGGGCCCTTCAGCTCCAGCGCCTGAGGCTTTAGGGCCTGAAAATAGCCCACCATGCTCTCGCGCTGGTTGCCCTCGATAGGTATGCCCTCGAAGCAAAAGAGGCTGGCGCCCAGCACCACGCAACAACTGTCGAAGCCGATACTATGCACCAGTCTTTGAGAGTAGGGGTGGCTGGTTACGGCATAACAGTGCATGGCTTCCGCACCATCCTGGCGAGCTCGCTCCAGGAGGAGGGGGGCCATTTGGGAGGCGATTCCTTGAGAGCGGTAAGCCGGCTCCACGGCCGCCACGCCTGCGGTGACCAGAGTATCCGCGACCTGGCTTCGCTCGTAGGCCATATGGCCGATCACTTCTCCCGCCTGGTTGGTGGCCACCAAGGAACACATCAGCCCATCCTGGTTGAGCGCGCGCAGCCTTTCGGGCAGATAAACAGCGTCCTGGACGGAGTAGGAATATCCATAGGTGCGCCAGATGCAGCGGCAGATGGCTTCGGCATCCTGTGGCTGAAAAGCGCGAATCTCGTGCAAGGGCGACTGGGGCCGGTCGCTTGCGGCTGGTTCTGGCTCGCTCTCTTGAGGGGCCACGGCAAAGTACTTGCGCAGGCGGGTTTCCTTGCCGCTCAGGCCCAAATTGACAAATTCGAGCTGGTCGATGGTGCCCTGCAGCGCCTGGAGTCGCGAGGCCACCTGGGGACGAGTCCACATCTCCTGATCGAAAGGAAGACCCTGGTCAGCCACCACGATCTCCAGTCCTCCGGGAATGACCCGTCCAAACAACTGCAGGCTCGGGTTATGGTCCAGAAACTCTTGACCCAGCAAGACATCCAGCAAGGGGGCGCAGGCCCGGGCCAGTTCTGATGAACCACTTGCTGGGATCCCGTAACGCCGAGCCACCTGCTCCACAAAGGCCTGAGCTGTGGGGGTCCAGGCCCGGTCGATGGGGATTTCGAGTCGGGCCCCCATCAGGGTTGATTGGCTTGGGCCTGCTTCAGGTGAGTTATGACCGTATCCCAGTCGCCTTTTTTCTTCTGTTCTGCCAGTTTTTCGGGGGTGTTGCCGCGAGCGTCTACGGCTTTGGGGTCAGCTCCCGCCTCCAGCAATTTGTCTACGATCGCCAGCTGCCCCTGGGCGGCAGCTTTGTGCAGAGCGGTGGCTCCATCCGGGCCTTTGATCTTCAGGTCGCAGCCCGCCGCCAGCAAACTCTCGACACAGCTCAGGTTGCCCGCGCTGGCGGCCAGCATCAAGGGAGTGCTGCCGCGCTTGTCCAGCGGATCTTTGAGAATGCCGGGCCGGCTGAGCAGGTAATCGACCACGGCCTTCTGGTTTTTGTAGGCGGCCATGTGCAGAGGCGTGTTCTGCTCCCCATCCGGAGCCGTCAGTGAATAGCCTTTGCCTTCCAGCAACTGAAGCTCTCCCAAGTTGCCAGAAGCGGCCGCCTTCATGACGTCGGGATTGCCCATCTTGGCGGCAGCACTCCCGGGAGCGGCATTTTCATCCTCTTCACCGCCAGTTCCGTTTCCGCTGTTCTGGGCGGACTTGGAGGCTTTGGATGGCGCGGTCTTGGTTTTGCCGGCGGGCTTGTCATCGGAGAAATCAGGAACCTGCTGTGGATTGTTCTTTGAATTCTCCTGCATTGTGCGGGCTTCTGCCTGGATTTCTTTGGCTTTGCGCATGTAGGCGGGCGGTTGGGCTTGGGCCATCAGGGAGCCGGCCAACAGGGCGGCCAGCAATGTTCCGAGATTCTTTCGCATGCTAAGAACGTTCTCTCCTCTTGCCTGCAGGCCTGCATCCATGCAAAATGGGGCGATGTTGAAACGCAATATTCCGGAGTTTCTGGCCGCCATCGGCATGGCGGCCCTGCTCCTCTTTG
Organism: bacterium; assembly: GCA_018266105.1. GTDB lineage: Bacteria > Vulcanimicrobiota > Xenobia > Xenobiales > JADMJV01 > JADMJV01. The sequence continues at coordinate 35,418 of JAFEBA010000086.1, forward strand.
GCTATGCCAGCCGTAGCTCTATGCCCTGGCCCCGGCACTATCCCACACCCCGACCCAGAATCGAGCCCCACTTCCTTCTGGAGCTGGAGAACCCCAAGGGAAACCTGCGTGTGGGCAATCAGGGTGAAGTGAGCGGAATGAAGCAAGGTCGGCTGGCTGAGACGGATTTTAACGATTTGCGCCTGGCGGCCCAAAAGCTCCACCCCGGCAGTCCGGGTGGAAGTTGGAAACTGCGATTCTACGATGGCAAAGGCGCGCACGAGATCAGCTTCGACCCGGGCAGAGCCGATCCCGAAGTGCGGCATATCCTGGATAACTTGCGTATTCTGGGTTACCTATAGATGCAGCCCGCTGACCAGCAGGGCCGCCAGAGCGGCGCCCAACATGGGGCCGATGACGGGAATCGCGGCGTAGCCCCAGTCTGAATCGCCCTTGCCAGCAATCGGCAGGAGGGCGTGAGCCAGACGTGGACCCAGGTCACGGGCTGGATTGATCGCGTAGCCGGTGGTGCCTCCCAGGCTGAGTCCCAAGCCCCAGACCAGCGCGCCCACCAGCAGGGGGCCCAGCGCCGGTGCCGGTCCCGTGCCGCTGACAGCCTTGGAGAAGATGGAAAAGACCACCAACATCAGCACGAAGGTTCCGATCACCTCGCTGACCAGATTCCAGAAGGGCGAGCGAATTGCCGGACCGGTGGAGAAGCAGCCTAACTTCAGGGCCGGGTCTTCGGTGCGGGCCCAATGCGGAAAGAAATGAAGCCAGACCAGGGTGGCCCCCAGGAAAGCCCCCAATAACTGCGCCGGGATGTAGCTGGCCAGTTTGCTGTAGTCTCCCGAGATGATTGCAAAGCCAAGGCTGACGGCCGGATTCAGATGGGCGTCCGCCCCGCCGGCCGCGATCGAGGTAAAGACCCCGGACATGACCGCAAAGGCCCAGCCGGCTGTAATGACGATCCAGCCGGCGTTGTTGGCCTTGGAATCTTTGAGCAAGACCGAGGCCACTACGCCGTTGCCCATCAAAACGAGCACCATGGTGCCCAGGAATTCGCCAAGAAAAGGGGATGCCATGGCCCGGCGGTTCCGCGCGCCGTCGGATTATCCTGGCGCGATCATGGCCGCCTGTCGGGGGCCGACCCAAAATTCCAGGTCTCCCTGGCTCCAATATCGTGCTCCGGAGACCAGATCCACATAGGTTCCCGGGCGCAATCGAGTGTGCCAGCGCCAGGGGTGGCCGCTCTTATTGATGGCCAGCGCCAGGGCCGGTCCGACCCGTGCGGCCAGGGTGGTGCGACTGGCTTGCTCCCATTCCAGGGCGCGGCCTGCGGCCAGACGGCGGAAGGTGAGCCCGGCTTTCACTTCACGTCGGCTCAGGTCGGTGCCGTAAACCAACGGTACCCCTTCGGGTCGGGCCAACATATAGGCGTAAGCGAGCTGGCGGTCGCGCAGGTCGGCGACTCGGAAGTAGTCAAAGGCGGAACGATTCTTGATCAGGTCGTGATGATTGACGAACGGGACGGAATGAGCTGGATGCAGTGCCGGTGCGCTGATCAGTCCACCCAAATCGCCACCGGGGGCGAAAGCGCTCTTGATGGCTCGGGCCAGGGGAAAGTCATAGGCCCGCATCGTCTGGAAGTAGGCTTGAGGAAAGTCTTGAGGGTTGGCATAGACCAGCTCGCCGAAGACCAGTACCGGTGGTAGGTCCTGGAACAGATAGGGAAACAGGTGCGGATCCATATGCTTGGCCGAGTCGATTCGGAAGCCTCGCACCCCCAGTCCAAAAAGTTCGTGAATATAGTCGCGCAGCTGCGAACGCACCCAGGGTGAATCAGTGTTGAGGATTGGAAGGCCTCGACCCTTGCCCAGCTGGTGCAGTCCGCGGAAGTCGGGCGTGGAAAAGCGAGGATACTGAGCCGCTTCGATGCGCCCGCCGCGGGTTCGCAGATAGCGCCCTTCATTGCTCAAATGGTGAATCACTGTGTCCACCACGATGGCCAGGCCCAACCTGCGGGCGGCCGCGCACAATTCTTGAAGCTGAGAAGAGTTCCCCAAAGGACCTTCGATGCGTGTGAAGTCGACGGGCTGATAGCGCGCCCACCAGCTTCGGCTGGAGTGACTTTTTTGGGGCGGAGAGATCAAAACGTGAGTGACGCCCAGGCGCTTGAGCCTGGGCAGAGCCTTGCGTACGCGATCGAAGCTTTGATTGAAAAGTTGAACGATAATCACGCGATTGCTCCATTCGGGGGGGCAGGCGCAGCCCCCCCCGAACGAATGGCTAGTGTTCGGTTCGCCACTGGCTCGCGCTTTGCTGGGCATGACCTACTTTGCCCTGGTCATGGCCAGCTACTATTTGCTCAAGCCCATCCGTGAGGCGCTGTTCTTGGAAACTCAGGGGGTCTTCAGTTTTCCTGTTGTTCATCTATGGAATTGCCTGGCTACGCTGGCTGCGGTCCAGTTTTATGATCGGGCCGCCCGCCGCTGGCGGGCCGGTCGTCTGGCCATCTGGAGCGGACCCTGTCTGGCCCTACAAATCCTGGGGTTTGCCGGGTGTATGCACCGGCACTGGCTGCCGGACTGGTTGCCATGGATTTACTACGTTTGGGTTTCCGTTTTTAGCGTGTTCGCCCCCGCCTTGCTCTGGACGTTGGTCAATAATGCCTTTACCACGACTCAGGGAGAGAAATACTTCGGGTTGGTGGCGGCCGGCGGCATTTTTGGCGGGGTGGCCGGTTCATTTTTGACCCATCAGCTGGCGGGTTGGGAGCCCGACCGCCTGCTGGTGGTGGCGTCCCTGGTGCTGGGGCCGGTGGTGTTGTTGGCCATCCCGCTGGATCGGGCCCGTCTGTCCCAGGGCGCACCTGAGAGCGGCCGCCCGACGTCGCCTCCTTCCTCTCAGAGCGCCTGGGGTTTGCTGCGGGACCGCTACCTGGCCGGTATCGCCGCTTTGATGTTTTTGATCATGTTGGGGGCGGAGTTTGCCGACCACCAGACCCAAATGCTGCTGAATGCCGCCGGCCTGAAAGGTCCTCAGCTAACCCAGTGGTACGCGCGCATGTTTGGCCTGACGAACTCGCTGGGTCTGGCGCTCAACCTGATTTTCTCCCGCCTGTTGCTCAAGCGCTACGGACCGGGTCCCGGCCTGCTGGCCTTGCAACTGGCCGTGCTCTGCAAGGCACTGGCCATCAGCTGGTCTCCCAGTCCGGAAACGCTGATGTGGGCCCTGAGTCTGGATCTGGGGATCCACTATTCCCTCTTCCAGGCCTCCAAGGAAGTGCTCTATCTTCCCAACCACCCGGAAGTTAAGTATCGAGCCAAGACTCTGATTGACACCTTTTTCTTCCGCTGCGGGATCGCTTTGGGGGCACTTTTGGTCCTTTTCCCTCTACGCACGGTCACTCTGCCCGGTCTGAGTGTGTGCGTGTTGGCCACCAGTCTGACCTGCGTGTGGCTTTGCTTGTGGCTGGCTCGGGAGTTTGACGCGCGCGTCAAACAAGGTGCTTTCAGGCCCGAGGCCTAAACTGGCCTGGCATGCAACCGGGTTTCTGCAAATCTCGGATCCCTCGGGGTGTGGCTTGAGCTCCCTGGCTGGCGCGTGCCAGAAGATTCAGGCCCACCCTGCCTTTGATCTTTCCGTGGCGATTCTGATCGCGGTCAACCTCATCTTGCTCTTTCCCGAAATCGCTTTACCCCGGTTGGACTCCACCCGGCTGGCCATCGGCGTGGTCCAGGAATTCATCACGGCCCTGTTCTGCCTGGAGTTGATCATTCGCTACCTGGCCATGGGCAAGTTGCGTCGGTTCCTTCGTGAGTATTGGGTGGATGTGCTGGCGGTCGTGCCGGTGCTACGGGCCTTTCGCATCTTTCGCTTTATGAAGCTGCTGCGGCTGTTTCGCTTGTTCCGTCTCTTCCGTATCCTGGGCAAGCGCACCAGACTGTCCCGTCGTCTCTTTGACTATGGCGGAGGCGAGTATCTCTTGCTGGCCTTCTTTCTGGCCTTCTCGGTCACGCTCGGAGCCCTGGGACTGACCTGGTTCGAAGGCGCCCACAGTGGTTATTCTACCATGGAGAAATCCTTCTGGACGGCTTTTTTCTCGACCGTATCCGCTGAATACGTGACCAACTTTCCGCCCAGCCTGGGTGGAAAACTGATCATCATCTTCTTGGAACTGGCCGGTTTAAGTTTGTTTGCGGTGCTGACCGGCACAGCGTCCGTTTTCCTGATTGAAAAGATACGCGAGGGAACCAATATGCACGGTTTATCACCTGAGGATCTGGAGGGGCACGTGCTGGTCTGCGGCTGGAACAGCGGCTCGGCCGCCACCCTGGCCCGGCTGCAGCGCCACCCGGACTTTCGCGAGAAGCCCTTCGTTGTTCTGGCAGACGGAGACGACTTCCAGGGATATCGACAACTGCCGGAACCCGGTCTGGTGGTGCGCATTCGCGAGGACTTTACCCGTGCCGAGGTACTGCGTAAAGGCAACGTTATGAAGGCTTCGGTGGCTTTGCTGTTCTGCGATACCTCGCGAGGCAACAGTCGTCAGGATGGGGATGCGCGCACCGTGCTGGCGGCCCTGACCATCGATAAGCTCAATCCTGATCTGCACACCTGCGCCGAGCTTTCCAACAGCGGTAATGAGCACCATCTGAGCATGGCCCACGTGCGGGAAGTGGTCGTGACTCAGGACCTGTCCGGACATCTTCTGGCTCAGGCCGCCCTGAACTCGTCCAATGCCCGTTTCTTCCATAAACTGCTCAAGGCCGACAACATTCAGTCCGTGAGCGTGGACGCGAGCCTGGACGGCCGAGCCTTCGCTGAATGCGTAGCCGACCTGGCGGGCAGTCGCGGCATGATCGCCCTGGCGGTGCAGGATGCCGCCGGTGAAATCCATCTCAATCCCGGTTCCCGACGACTGGCGGCCGGGGAGATTCTGCTATGCCTGGGCGCCCAGCGGTGAACCCGGCCAGGCGGGCAACTTGGACTGACGCAGCCACTTATCGAAGAACTCGGTCTTGTCTTTGCCGCTGACCTCATTGACGGTGCTGATAAAGTCTTCGGTCGTGACGTTCTTACCGCGAAAGCGCTCAAAGTAGGTCTTCATGCAGTTGAAGAAGCTTTCGTCGCCCAGGTCTTTACGCAGCAGGTGCAGGGTTACAGCTCCGCGGTTGTATACATTCTCACTGAACATGTCATTTTCGCCCGGATCGACGACCGGAGGGCTGTTGCGAGGCAAGAACATGTACATTTGATACATGGCTCGGTCCAGTTTCTTGAAGCTGCCGTCGTGCTCGTGTTTCCACTGCATGTGGGAGTAGTTGGCAAAGCCTTCGTTCAGCCAGATATCCTTCCAGTTTTGAACGCTGGTGGAGTTACCGCACCACTGATGCGCCAGTTCGTGGGCGTAGATATATTCCAGGCGACGATCCCCGGTCACCATCCCGCGTTCGTAGATGGGTCGGGTCTGAGTCTCCAGAGCCGCGCCACCCACGTTGGCATTGATCACCAGGTTTCCGTAGGTCTCAAAGGGATACTTGCCATAGCGGTCCGAGAACCACTGGATCATCTCGGGAACGCGTTCAAAGTCTTTCTTGGCGTTCTTGGAGACGTTAGTGGCGAAAAAATTGTGAATGGGCAGCCCGTTGGGTCCGGTTTGGGTTTGCTCTTCGAATTTGCCCACATTGACGGTGGAGAGATAGCTGGCCATGGGGTCATTGGCGTCCCAGACCCAGGTCGTCTTGTCCTGGCCTTGGGGAGTCTTTTCGCTCAGCACTCCGTTGCAAACGGCCTGAAACTCGTTGGGGACGGTTACGTAGAATTTATAGGTGGCTTTGTCGCGCGGGTGGTCATTCACCGGATACCAGGTGCTGGAACCGTCGGGTTCGGAGAGCACGTAGCTGCCGCCGTCGTCAGTGGGGTTCCAGCCGATCGTAATGGGAGCGTGAGTGGATTGATAGGGAACCGGATTGCCCGAGTAGTCAACCTTGACATTGAAGTCCTGGCCGGCCACCAGTCCCTCTTTGGGAGTGATGATCAGTTCGCCCTCTTCGCGGCGGAATTTGGCTTCTTCGCCGTTCACGGTGATGCGGGCGATGTCGAAGTTGCGGAAATCCAGGTTGAAGGTATCCAGGTTCTGCAAGGCCTTGGCCTTCATCTCGCAGCTGGCGTTCAGGAAATTGTTCTTGGGGTCCACGTCCAGGCGCAGATCGTAGTGATCGGCGTCATAACCACCGTTCCCCATGGTGGGGAAGTAGGGGTCGCCCACTCCTGCCGCTCCGACTCGGTCGGAGTCCGGTTGTTGGGCACCACCTGCCTTACGGCCGGGGTGAAAGCGATGGCAACAGAAGTGTTCAGGAGACGTGACTTGCATAGGGATAGCATAGGTCGCCCGGCCCCCTCAGGGGTTTCCGAAATGTTGCGCGTCAGATAGATTGCCAGGCTCTGGCGTAAAGCTCGTGGGGCACCTCCAGATAGCCGGGATACTCGGCACGCGCTTTTACGATTTCGTCATGGCTGAGCCTGAAGGTCAGCCAGGGGCTATCATCTTCGGCCAACACCTCTCCGTTCGGGCCGATCACGACGCTCGGGCCGCCGATTGGCGGGTCCTCCAGGTCGGGTCGATTGACGCTTAGCAGGTAGCATCCGCTGAGGCGTGCCACGGCCTGCATCACCAGTCGCCAGTTCTTGTAGGTTCCGCGTTCCGTGGCGCGCGGCAACAGGATGGCGGCCGCTCCCTGAGCGCGCAAGAACATGGCTCCAAAGGGACGTTGAATATCAGAGCAAAGCTGAACCCCCAGCGGGAAGCCCAGGTCATCGCAGACCCGGGGGCCTTCCTGACCGGGGTCGTAATGATTGGCTTCCCAAAAGCCTGGTTCTTGAGGCAAGTGCACCTTTTCGTAGCGCAGCTTCAGTTCGCCCTGGGGATTGTAGAGCAGAGCCGTGTTTCGGCGATTGAGAATGCTGCCGCCCAGCAGCCATTTGCCAGAATCACGGGCAACTTGAGCCTGCTGCTCGGCCCGTCCCAAGTCATCATCCTGTGGATCGCGCTCGGGTTGAGCCGGACACCAACGATGCCAGGGCAACTCGGGCAGAACCACCAGGTCAGCCTGGACCTGACTCAGGCTCTCTGGCTCGGGACGGATTCCGCGGTGGAGCGCCACGGTCAGGTCGCGTAAAGGCGTGAGGACCTCTACCCGGGTTACAGCCGAACAAGGGAGGGGGGCATACAGGTGAGGGAAGCCGTTTTCTTGCTTCAGACCGGGTGGCAAGGCGGCTTCATCGATGTGCAAAAGCACCAGACCATCCTGACCCTGGTAGTAGCGCTGCTGGGTCAGGCGCCACTGGTGAGCATAGGAGAAGTGGATGAAGCCTTCCTGGCTCAGGCTGGGGGGGCGATACTCTCCGGAGGCCTGGCAGGCCTGCCAGGCGGATTGGTCAGCGATATGGAACATTCTGCCGCCTTCGCGGGCAGGCCCCGGCCTGCCCTTGCAGAATTCGAGCGTATGAAAATCGGCGGCTTTAACTTCACACCCGGATCCAGCCTCAAGCGTAGCAGTCAGACCCCTTCCCCCGCGAGCAGCGGCGATCAGGTTCAACTGAGTGGAGGTGATCTCAGCGCCAAAAAGGGCGGTGAAGAAAGTGGATTGAGGCAGGTAGGCAAAGGCATCGCCAAGGCCTCGATCATCGCCGGAGGAATCGCCCTGGGCGGACTGTCGGCCCTGGGGGCAAGCTCGATTGGGGCAGGTATCGGACTGCTGAGTCTGAGCCTGGGCCTGTTGGCCACTCTCAGTGACAACCAGAAATTAAAGACGATGGGCTATCTGCTCATGCTCGGTCCGGTGGCTGCAGGCACGGGAGTCTTGGGTGCAATCGGCACCGGCCTGAGTGTCGGCTTTGGGGTCAGTCTGGCCGGTCAATACGGGTCGGACGCGCACCAGCTCGCCAACGCTTTGCTCGACAAATAAGGCCTCCCGCATCGGCGAGCCCGAAGATGCGTTTTCTTGCCTATCGTTGCAGAGGACCCGGTCGGATCGTCTTGTGAAAAATATCACAAGATCCCGCGTAAATTAGCCGATATTATATCACAGACCCTTGGTCTGAGTCCGTGATCTGCGTCCTTTTTTGGTGGCAAATTTTTGCCTATGATGAGCAAGTCAGGCAGGTCCTTCGAAATCTCGAGCCCTCGAGGGGTTTGTCTACGGCTAACCAGAGGCGACAAAATGGTCACTCCTTTTGGGTCACGTCCCGGGCTTGAACCCTCGGGCTGCCCCACATCAGATCCCGGTTGCATAGTTCGCAATCTCTGGACAACAGGCCGCACTCAAAAGGCTCCGTCAGGCCGACGGGGCCTTATTTTATTGGAACAGAGGTTTTGTGGACGCCACTTCAAGAACCGGCACCGATGGTTCGTCCACGAGAGGTTCGATTTGAAGACTACGTCCTGTTTCAGGGAAACCGCCACCACCCGGGTAGTTTCAAGCTGATCAACGACCGGCTATTAGAAGCTCTAGAACGAGCTCGTGTTCCCTTTGTTACGATGGCGTCGGATGTTTTTCTCGAAAGACCAGGTTCTTTGCCGGCAAAGCCCCCCCAGCTCTATGTCTATCACGGCTGGCCTCAAGATTTGGAGAGCGCGCCAGGGCGCAAGAACCTTTTCATTCTGAATTACGAATATTCTCAACCTCGGCCCTCCGAGCGCAATTTGATTTTGCGTCTCAATGAACGCTTTGATGCGGTGATGGTGCCCAGTTGCTTCATCAGGGACATGCTGCTGAGAGCTGGCCTGAAGATTCCGGTGGAAGTCATTCCCTGGGGGGTCGATGCGCTCGAGTTCTCCCCTTCCGATCCTGAAGTGGAAGGGCCTTTTACGTTTCTGTATTTGGGGGCTGCCAATCCTCGCAAAGGCTTCGACCTGGTCCTAAAAGCCTTCCATCAAGAGTTTAGGGCGGATGAGCCAGTCCGTTTGATTGTTAAAGAGTCTTATCGCATGCAACACCGGCACGACTGGATTGAGCGGATCGCCACATCAGTAGGACTGGACTGGCTGAGCGCGACGCGCTTGCGGCCGGGACCGGAAGTAATTTGGGTTCACGGTTTTGAGGAATCTGTGGCTCACTACTGCCGTCAGGCTGACGCGGGGGTTTTTCCATTTCGAGGTGAGGGTTTCGGGCTCGGGATCTTGGAATGCCTGGCCTGCGGGACGCCGGTGATTGTCACTCGAGGAACCGGTCCTATGGACTTCTGCAACCACACCAATGCCAGTTTCATTTCGGCCCAAACCAGGGGCCTCCATTTGGAACCCGACCTGGACGAATTGCGGCGGCTCATGCGAGAGAGCTTTTTGCGCGGTAGACCTGGGCCGCAAAAGAGACGAGAGGTGGCTGCCAGCGTGGGGGCATACGGTTGGGAGCGTACTCTTCAGAGTTTTCTCGACCTGATTGGCCGACTACGCAAGCAGACCGATGCCGGGCTTGGGAGCGAAGCATTTCCCTGCGTGGGCTACCACTATGCCAGGAAGGGGTTGGTCAGTTGGACCCGACTTTGCGCCTGGTACGAGCGGACCCTGTCTAAACGACACACGAACTTCACTTCCGCCAATCGGAACCAACTCTTTCCCCGGCGAGATTACGACCTGTTGGTTGGACAATCGGAACATTGTTTGGAGTCATTTCTCAGGGCGCCAAATAGCCGGCGAATTTTGCATCTAGAAACGACGGTTTTGCAGGCGCGGCTTGATGTTACAAACCGTGAACGCAAGCTCTGCGAGGTGCCGCTGCTTTCCAAGCGGCCCATCGAGTTTTGGAGAAACCGCCTGGAATGTGAGCTGGCTGATCGAATCGTTGTTCCCAGCAAGCCAACTCTACGGCTTTTCCTCCAGGCCGGCTTCCAACCCCACCAACTCCGAGTGATCCCCTACGGCATCGTCCGCGCGGGTCGACCCCGACCTGCACCAGGAGGAAAGAAGATTCGGTATCTCTTTGTGGCAACCGATCCCTTTAGAAAAGGGGTGCGACTTTTGTTTGCTGCCTGGGATCGGTTGCGGTTGCCCGGCGCCGAGCTCCTGTGTGTCCCAGGCAGAGAGATTCTTTACTCACGCCCCCTGCTAAAGCTGCTAACTCGCAATCCCAGCATTATCCTGGCCGATGCACTGCCTTACCGGGAGCTACTGAAACTTTATGACACTGTTCACTGTCAACTGCTTCCCTCGCTGGAGGACAGTTTTTCATTGTCTGTCGCTGATGGACTGGCTCGGGGGGTTCCGGCTATCGTTTCAAATGAAACTGGTATTTGTGATATCTTGACCAGCGGATTCGATGGTTGGGTGGTTCAGGCCGGTTCTCAGGAGCAGTTGGAACAGGCTCTTTTGGAGAGTTACGAAGACCGGCTGGCCTGCCAGCAGCGAGGCCTGGCTGCCTACGAGACGTCTCGAAAGTACCCCTGGCGCCATTTTCGGAATAAACTTCTGGAGCTGACCGAGGAGTTGATTCGTGATCCCTGAGCTTCCGCTCGATCGCAGCCTGCTGTGGCGCGCACTCCAGGGCGATGCCCGAGCCTGGGGGCAGTGGCGCGCGCTTGAACGGCCGATGGATACTTTCTGCCGGCGTCTGCTTCCTGAGGCCTATGTTCGATTACGTTCTCAAGCACCTCAGGGTATCGAGCAGTTGCACCGTGCTTATTCTCAGGCTTTGCTGGATTTTCGAACACTAACTCAGGCCACGCTTCCGCTTCTGCAGATCTGGCGGAATGAGGGAGTGGACGTGGCCATCCTCAAGGGGGCCGCCTTGAATCTTTATGGTCTGTTGCGATGCATGGCGGACGTGGATATTTTGGTGCCAGCTGATCAGTTCCAGCACGCCTTGCGAATCGCGCGAAAGGCAGGCTTCAAGCCTGACTTTGCCGCCCGTGCCGAGCCGGGAGCTTCTCACGCGGTCGCACTTTCTTCGGCGCGCAGGCACCAACTGGACTTGCACTGGACTTTGCTGTTCGATGCTCGTTGGACAGGACTTGACGGGCCATTGTGGGGCAGAACCAGTTCAGTCGAGTTCGGAGGGGTTTGGGTGAGTGTCCTGGCACCGGAAGATCTGCTCCTTCAGGTTTGCGCGCATGCCTTCCTAGGCTCTGACCCCCACGCCTGGATGTTGGATGCCGACTATCTTTTGAGCGAATTTAGAATGGACTGGGGTGTCATCTGGCTGGAGGCCGAAAAGCGAAGAGTGGTTCCTGCCCTGGTTTCTACTCTGCAATTTCTGAGTCGCCACGGAGTCCAGCTGGAGGCGCCTGATTTTTCGCATCGGCGCGGTCGATGGCCCGACCATCAGTATTTCGCGAGTAGGGCTCGAGGGGACCGCTGCAGTTGTTGGATCTTGAACTTCCTGCGCCACGCTCAGAGTGGCGGATTTGTGCAGATGTTAAGAGGCCATACCCGACTGGCACTCTATCGCCTTGCTGAGCTTTTCACTCGCCGCCCTGGATCAGTTTTTCAAGACGATCGAACTTGATCAGCTTGGGAGGTTCGTAGGCGGGCAATTTCTTCGGTTTTTCCTTACGCTTACGGGTTTCTGGCTTGTTCTCACTCATTCCTTACGGTTCTTACCGGTTTGGCCTCTGCCCTTCCAGGCGGAGGCGTATTGTACGCAAAAAGTCTAGATTGGGACTGAGGTTCAGCTCGTAAGCAGGTGCCATTCGCAGTAACTCGGTCAGCATTCCGACCAGGCGGGGGAGCTCGGGTGAACCAGCATACCCCAGGCTCTCTCGGCTTTGGTCAAGCAGTCTCAGTAGCGCCACCGAACCGGGCATCGCTTGTAGAGAGAATTTCTCGCCGACGCGGGGAAAAAAGACACGGGTCGGAGTGTGGTCTTGCTGGGGGCAGGACAAGTCGTCTGGAATGGTCCAAATCTTTTTCGATAACCCCTGGTAGTTTTTGGCTCGCTCGCTCAGGCCTTGCTTGAAAAAATGTCGCTCAGTTTTGGCCGTTAGTTTGGCGGTTCGATTGCAGCCGCTCACCGATGGACGCTCCGCATTTCTCAGTGCGACCCGGTCGTCCGCTAGAATCACTCCGCCTTGCCGAGTAAGGGCCAGGGCCAAGGTGGACTTGCCAGACCCTCTTGGGCCGAGAAAAAGCCAGCACTGGCCATCTTCGAACGCCACCGCTGAGGCGTGGAGCACCAAAACCTCGCTCTTGAGCACGAGGCTCTGTAGACTCTGGTTGAGTCGGTTCATGAGCAGGTGGGTGCAGCCGCGTTCTCTCTTGCTGAGGTCAAGATTCCAATGACCCTGGGCGTCGGGCCCAGACAGTTCGGATCCGCTCGGTGAAGTTCCGAGGCAGAGTCGCTGAGTGCAAGTCCACCAGTCGTCGGGCCCAAGTTTGGATACGTTCCCTTTGTATAGGAATGCGAGAATGGAGGCGTCCAGAGGACCCGTGCTGCGCACGGCCAGGCTCCAGGAGCCGAGCTGGAGGCGGCAGCAATGGGGCATTGCAAGAGTTCGGTCCCGAAACCGGTTCATCCATATGCCTTCTTATTTTGCCAGGCCACCCCTGGCGCTTTAACGAAATGGAGCGGATGAGTTGTGCCAGACGGGTTCTGATCGTCGCTCCCGGCTTTTCTGCTTGGGATCTCGGTCGTCATCTGGTTGAAATCCTGAGCGGTTTGGGGCACGAAGTGAGTACTTTGTCCACCCAGGCTTTTCAGAAACCAGCCACCGTCCGCCGTGCACTGGTTTCCGCCTGCCACAAAAATAGCCCTGACCTCGTCTTTGCGAATTTTCTGGCGCCTCTGCAGTCGGTTTTGCGACGCCGGGTAGAGACCGAGCATCCTGACCTGCTCATTCTGCTGGCTTTGAACCGAGTTTCACCGGAGACCCTCAAGAGTATCAAGGTTCCCACGGTCGCCTGGTACGTAGATTGTTTTCAAGAGGGCGTGCCTCTATGGCTGAGCCGGAGGTTGCCCTACCTCAGAGCCTTCTTTTGTACGTCCAGAGATCTGGCGCAGAGACTGGATGCGCACTGGCTGGTCGAGGGCGCGAGAATCGAGTGCTTCCCTGAGCCGACAGATCCTTTACCATCTTTGTACTCCAGTCAGGTCGCGTTTGTCGGCAGTATCTATCATCCGGCTCCGGATCCGATCACCGCGGGCTATCGAGAACGGCTTCTAAAGCTGGTGGCTGGACGTTTTGAACTGAAAGTCTGGGGGCCACAGGGATACCCAATGAGCCGGCAGCGTTGGGGCAGCCAGCCCTATCCAGTCAGAGAGTGGCCTGCCTACAATGAAGAACTGGTTAAAGTTTGCCGTTCCAGCCAATGCGTGCTGGGAGTCAACTTGTTCAACCACATCCCGGGTTACTTTTCGAATCGGACCTACATCACTCTGGCCGCAGGAGGATTTCATCTGACCCACTACGTGCCGGGTCTTGAGGGCATGTTTGACAATCACCGTCACCTGGTTTGGTATCGTGACCCCGAGGAATGTCTGGAGCTGATCGATCATTATCTTCAGAGGCCGGAAGAACGCGAGGTTATCACTCGCCAGGGAAAGGCGTGGGTGACCAGTCGCTACTCCATGGAGGCTCAGGTCCAGCGGCTTATGCAGGTCTGTGAGCGCACTTGTTTCTAACCAAGTTCCTGCTCCTGGGCCTCATTTGCTGGGCGTTGGCCCGCCGGGTCAGTCTGAGGCCGAGGCTTTTTCTTCCCGCCGGACGACGAGCCTACCGTTGTAAAGAGCCCATCGAAGTGGGGATCTGGTCTCCCCGTCAGGCGACCTGCCGGGTGGAGCTGATTTGGTTACAGGTTGGAACAAGGATCTCTATCTTTGACGGAACTCCAGGTGCTTTTGAGCTCTTACCGGGAAGTTTGGCACCGGGGGACTACCAGCTTCGGCTGAAGGGAGCCGCTCCGATCAGATTCCGAGTGGTCAGCGCTGTACCCGACTCCTCAATGCCCTGGTCTGAGCTTCGTGGTCCAGGCAACTTTTCGATTTGCAATCCCGCTGAGTTCACGTTACTCAGGCGAGGGGGCAGACTCGAGACGCGACCCGTTGGCAAGCTTTCACCGGGGATGGAGCGACTGGATGCTTGTCTGGCGAGCAATCGCTCCATTTTGGTTTACGCCGTCTGGTCGGGCACAGTCACGCATCAGCCATGGGGTCCTGGTCACTCCTGGGCCGAACCTGAGATGTTGCGCTTGCTTCGCATGGCCAGCCTGCACGCGGCTCAGCGACTCAGAAGATTTGGGTGTTCGATTCGCAGTGTGGGGATGATCGATGAGCCTTTACTTCTGCCGGACGACCCACCGATTTTGGCTCAAATCATGCAACAGGCAAAAAGGGATTTGAAAGCAGTATGGCCAGAAGCGGTCTTCAGCACCGACCTTTGGATTTCGGGTTGCGATCCTGCTTTACAGTTGATCAACGACGTTCCCTGCTCTCATGTCTTTGTTGATCGAGGCTGTGGCAAATTGGGCATTCTGAGCGGAATTGCGCTTGCTCGATGCAGTCGTCCCCTGGATCCGATCGCCCACGCTATGAACGGGCAACTTCACGGTGCCGATCCAGGTCCATCCAGGCGCGCTGCGGCCTATGCCCTGATGCGCAACTGCCTTCTGGCAGCCGGCCTCTCGAGTCACTGGTGGCTAAACTTGAAGTATGTGACGCCGGCTGAACGGGCAAGATTGGACGAGCCTGCGCTTCGGTGGGGCCCGTTCTTTCTCGAGTGGCCATTGCAGAAGGCTTCGCTAGCTCTGCTCTGGTCGCCAGCATTGAAGGGCCCAGACTACATTGAGCAGGTGATGGCTACCCACCAGGCCTTGCTGCGTGCCGGCTATGCCTGTCAGATTGTGCATCAGGATTTGCTCTCAGAGTGGGAGTGTGAGCTGCTCCTCGTGGTCGGGCCAGTGCCGACCTTACCGGTTGGTTTTCGCGGGAAGGTCTTGCGTCTGGAACAACTAGAAGCCCTCCTCAGTCAGCTTCCGCGTCGTTGGCAGCCGTTTCAGCGCCTGGATGGGCTGAGCGCCCGGGCCCGCAGTCGATTCTGCACCACCTGGTTTATGGATCTCCCGTGTCGCCAGGCGGCGGAGCTGGTTCCCGACTTGCAGGGAAAGATTTTCACAGCCGACGGTTTCGAAGTGGTCGGCGAAAGCCGGAAAGCAGGCGAGGGGCGCTTATTGTGTTTATTGAACGGTTACGAAGAACTTCCGAACGGTCCCGAGGATGAGCCCGTTCCAGTCTATAACCACGCGCCCTGGACCTTTCACGCCAAGATTCCCGACAGTGAGGGTCTGACCTTCCTGGTGGAAGGCCTGCAGATGGACCGAATCAGCCTGCTGCATCAGACACCCGAGAGCCTCCAATTTGAGCCCGGCGAGATGAAGTTGCTGGTCCAGGCTCCTCGCCTGCCTTCCGGTTTACGTCTGGCCGCGCACGTCGACTCTGGTGGCATCCAGGTAGAGGTTGAGCTCCTGGGCTTACAAATGCCCTGGCCTATCGAACTTGTTATTCGGGATGACGGCAGCACTCTGTACCGCTTGCAGAGGGCTACCAATCGTCAGGGGCGCTTCTCCGAGCACCTTCCCATGGGAGCGAATTTCCCCTCAGCTCGCCTGCAACTGAGTGTGAGCAGCTGCCTGGGCATTTTGAGCCAGGAGACTTTTCTGGATTGGGTGGAGCGTCCGATTCGGATCGAGCTACTGGAGCAGCCGGTCCGAATCTGGGACGAGGCCGAACTCCGCAACTTCTTATCCCTTCGACCGGATTTGTACCTGGTTGGCCCGACCTCGCAGGATTTGGCTGTTCGTCTTTCTCAGCTCGGCTTTAAAGCCGGTAGCTGGGCTGCCGAGGAAATTTCCCGGCGAGCTCACTATCCTCGGCTTTGGCCTCGACAGGTGACCCGGGTTCGCCCTGATCGACCGGCGGCCTGGAGCCCGTGGACCATAGAGACAAACCGAGTGCCTCGGGCTCTGGCCGGGGCACGGGGGGTTGTGGGGCCGCTCGGCTGGTTCGAGCCGGAGGAGGCGCTGTTGTGCGAGCCCGGTTGCACTCTCCGGTTCCACAGAGACGGGCGCTGGCGGGTGGTGGGTGGGCGGCGCAGCTTGGAAAATGTGACACCTGACCTGCGGAAGGAGTGGTCGGTGCCCTGGCGTCGCTTGGGACGATTTACTGGACATCGGCTTCAACCTCAGACTCCGGAGTGTTGGGAGTGCCACCACCACCTGGTCCTTTTGGGGGACTCCAGCTCGAACGTTCTCATGGGCGCTCTCCAAGCCAGCGAGCTGTTGCCACGCACCGCTCAGTCCGATTACCCCGGACCCGGTCGAGCTTTCATCAGTCTTGCCTGGAGTCCGTTCTCTTTGGGTTATCAGGCTGTTGTGGTGGCGGCTGGCGATCTGCAGGGATTGGAGGCGGGTCGTCGCCGATTGCTGGAACTAACCTAAAGGGGGTTGCTTGTCTGGTCAGAAAACGTCGGCATGGTTGAACACGGATATGCGGTCTCTCCAGACATTGCTCATCGAGAAATCGAAGGTCAATTGTTGTTACTCCTACCAGACGATTCTTATCTCTACACTCTGAATGCCAGCGGTCAGTTAATTTGGAAGGGGTTAATGCAGGGCCGGCCTCCCGCCGACCTGGTTCAGGAGATTTGCACGACTTTCGGAATTGGCGAACGTCAGGCAGAGAAGGATGTCAACCTTTTTATCTCTCAACTGAAGCGAAAGCGAATTCTGGTGACTCGTCCTGCTTGACTAGAATCATCACTCTCTGCGATCACGGATATGCGGGCGTCGACCAGGCCTGCCGCCATCTCCAATTCAATACCGGTTTGACGCGGCATTTTACGTTGACTCAGTTTGACCCTCAGGGGCCGGAGTCTACCTTCGTTCTGCAGCATCTTAAAGAACTCGACCCTCCTCTCGTGCTTTTTTGCGGGGGCTGGAGCCATCTCTATGAGCGGTTTGCGCAGTCGTTACAAGTGCCGTTGGGCTTATGGGTCCAAAGTCCAGGAGGCCAACTTGGACTGGGGGATGAGTTAGCCGGGCTCACCCGGGTGCTAAGGGACTCGAGACTGACCGTGCGACTCTGCAGTTCCCCCGGATTGTTGGTTTACCCTGGATTCCGACATCTGCCCAACACCTGCAGCAAGGGTATAAAGCTCTCATCCATTGCTCCGGGACCATCCCCCAACATAAGTTTGTTTTGCGGTCCCGGGGAGCGAGCCAGAAAAAACTTGGTCAACTGTCTGTTCGCGTTGGCCCGCTTGCCTCCCAACTATTTATTGCACCTGAACGGACTGTCAGAGGTCGCGGGTTTCAAAGAGCTGCTTTTCGACCTGGGTATACCCTTTCTCGACCACGGCTGGATTTCGTCTGAGCGCATGCCGAAGCTGCTGGATCAGATGGACCTGGGCTTACAGATTTCCTTTTCGGAGTCCTTTGGATACCTGGTGACCGAGCATTTACTCAGGGGAATTCCCGTCCTGGGCTCCAGCATGGTTCCACCTCTCGATTGGCTCAAAAAGGAACTCCGCGAACCCATGCAGGTCATTCGCGCTGACGATCCAGAGGCGATTGCTGACCAGATCCAAGGTTTGTTATCCGATCGTGAGCGTTCTCGCTATCTGGCTCGGCAAGCGCGCCGACAAATTCTAAGCGCCAACCGCAAGCTAATCGGGTCTGCTCGTGAAGTTCTTCAGCAGTTGATCTGATGAGAATTCTTTATCTAAGTTCCAATCCAAACTATCTGGGGGGGGCCGCGCTCACCGACCAGGCGCTGGTGGCTCGGCTTAGAACGTTGGGGCACGCTTGTCAATTGACTGATTATCGAGATTTCGATGACCTCCGCCGTCGCAGCCTGGACTTTGAGCCGGACCGTATCGTTTGCTCAGGCGATACCGTTTTCGATGCAGTGCGACTCAGTAAACGCTACGGAATTCCTTGTCTGGCATACCTGCATAGCTACGAATACTGTCCGCCTCCTCGTTGGAAGGCCAGGCTTTGGTGTATGGGCAAGCCTCCTCGTCCTATCGAGCAGACCCGCTGGGCATTAGAACAGGCCGACGTCCTGGTGGCAAACAGTAACTACTTTCGGGACTACTTGCTACGCGTTCACGGATTGAACTCTCGTGTCATCGAGCCGGCTTTCGAGCCCGAGAGATTTATGCTGGACCGGCCGAGGCGGGGGCGCTATGTGAGCGGGGTATGTGGCTTGCCACACAAGGGAGTTCGAATTTTTCTTGAGCTCGCTCGTGCTTTCCCGAATCTCCCTTTCCTGATGGTCGGGCCCGTCTTACCAAAATTTCGGCGGCTGCTGGAGTGTCTGCCGAACGTCAAGTTTCGCAGACTTGGTGACCCCCGCCGTTGGCTGGCTCAGACCAGGCTTTTGCTAGCACCTGCCCAATGGGCTGAGCCTTTTGGTCGAATGGCAGTTGAGGCCATGGCTAACGATATTCCGGTTCTTGCCAGTGGCTGCGGAGGCCTGGTCGAGATTTTAAATGGTGACTGCGTTCGTTCGTTTCGTTCGTCCATCGCCTGGCGTCGAGAGCTGGAGGCCGCCTTGAGTCGAAAGTTTTCAGAACATCTGGCAGGCAGAGTTCGTCACTTGATTTACCGTGACTCTGGAGGGGCCATGGCTGATCTTCTTGCAGAGCTATCGCCGACCTCCCCTCGTAGAGTCGTGCATTGGCAAGGCGAAGCATCCACCCGGACGGCGCATATGGCGATAAACTCTCACTGGGGTGCTCGGCCCGCGCCACCCTGGTTGGCCCGAGATCTCACCATACACCACGATTATCGAGAGGACTTTGTTGGGCTTCAGCCTCCATCGGAGGGTCGATGGGTTGCAGTACGCACCTGGGACTTTGGCCGTTACCCTAGAAGCTGGGTGGAAAAGATTGAGCGTCAGTTTGACGAGTTATGGGTCTATAGTCGATGGACGAAGCGCCAGGCCGTGGCCTCGGGAATCTCCGCTGCCCGAGTAAGAGTGCTCCCACCGGGTGTCGACCTGCAGCTGTTTAATCCCGCTGGTCCCGTCTATCCTTTGGCAACCGAGAAAACCCATCGGTTGCTCTTTCTGGGGGCGAGCATCTATCGCAAGGGGATTGACATTCTGTTGAAAGCTTACGCGCTGGCTTTCTCGCGAAGTGATGATGTCTGTCTGGTCATCAAAGACCGCGAAGCGGACGTCTTCTACTCCGGCCAGACTTACTCTCGTGAGATTGCCGAGTTTCAGTCAGACCCCTCACTCCCCGAGGTGGTCTATTTACCAACCTTTCTGAGCGATTTGGAATTGGCGTCCCTCTATCGCAGTTGCAACGCTGCCGTATTCCCGTATCGAGCAGAAGGTTTTGCTTTGCCCATTCTTGAGGCAATGGCTGTCGGGCTTCCGGTGGTCGTGCCCGATCGGGGGCCCTGCTGGGATTATGTCCATAGGGACTGCAGCTATCCCGTGGCCTGCCGGCATTTGCGCATACCAGTTACGGGTCGATGGGTCTTCAATTCATTAGGAATGGCCGAAAGTCTGGAGCAAGTGGAGTTTTTGGAGACGGATCCGGAGGCATTGGCGCAAACCTTGCGGCGTCTCGTGGCAAATCCGGCAGACCTTTTGGGAAAGGGAATGAAGGCACATATAAGAGCTCAGAACTGGTCTTGGGAGGCGAGCCGTCGGCGTCTGGAGGATGCCATCGCGAACCTGGAATTGAGAACGCTCCCGAGGAGAAATCGATTGGCCCGCGAGGAAGCTCAGCGCAGGCTGCGACTGCTTAGGGCCGCCCGGGTCTGGCTTACCGACGCAAAATGATCAAACCTTCGGATACAAGTTCCTGGAGCAGGCGTTCGATGTCCTTCGCAATCGAACTTTCTGGAATATGGTAGGCTTGAGAGACGGACTGAACGGCCTGCTCCAATGTGGCTGGCCCTTCCTGGAGCAGCTTCCAAACGACTGTAGCGGAAGCGTTCAGGTTGTAGTAATGGGTGGTATCGATATTTACGAGTACAGCTTCGTCATCTAGAATGCTGGCAGTCACACGCTCGGAATCAATGCAGAACTGTTCCACGCTGGCCGGATACGACGTTCGCTCCAGGATTCCCCGAGATTCACTGAGAAAAGTCCGGTATGGACAAGCTGCTGTTTTTCACCTGGCTCTTGCTGGCCTTCGGTGGGGCCTTCTATTTCATGCAGCCGGCGCCTGAGTCCGAAACGAAGACTCCCGTATCCTTTGGCCCCCCTCCTGCCCTCGAAGGTGGTCCATCTAATGGCTCGGTCGGGACTTTGCTTCAAACCAAGGTTTGGACAACAGATGAACTCGATAAATTTGTTCTTACGCATCGAAATGAGATCGAGTTCGTCAGCTCCGACTATCTTCGTTGGAGAAACTGGACAGCTGAAAAAATGTCGGGCGGCAAGTGGCTCTGCAGCGAGTACCGGAACCAGTGAAGCGTTTGAGGGAGATTTTGCAGGATTACTGTGATCCAGACTGCGTCTCGGACGATGCCCCCCTTGGCGATTTTCTGGATTCGATCAAGCTCCTGGATTTTTTGCTGACCTGTGAGACCGAGTTTTCGATGCCTCTAACCGAACCGCTGCTCAGTTCGGGAAACCCCGTCACTCTGGGGGCATTGCAGCTCTATCTAGCCGACTCCAAAGCCTGACTTCTGGTAGATCCTCGGGATAACGCCTGGTCATTTCTGATATCCAATTCCCAAGGTCTGATACCTGGCTTAGCTTGGGACCCAGCTGAATTTGCGGATTTCCGAGCGGCTGCTCCAGTGCGATCAGAGGAAATAGCCCGGCTTGGGTGCGTTTGAGCAGGAGCTTGAGAGCAGGATTGATCGGCAGTTGGCCGCCTAAATACTCCACCGAGTCCGGTTTGCCCCAGGCCGCATCCGCCATGACCAGGACGACTTTTCCGGAGGCAAGAGCCTGGTAGGCCTTATAGAGTAAAAGACTGTGTCGCGAGACAGGTTCTGCGGAGTCGAGGTAAGCGATCTCAAGGTTGGCAAAGTTTCCCGGTCGCGTCCCCTCGCCGAGCAATGCCAAAGTTGGATGTCCCCATCCAATCAGCGCTTCGAGCAAAAGGTAGCTGGGTCCATAGTGCCAGCCTGCGAATAGAACGGGTTGGCGGTGACGGATGCACTCGTCCAGTTCCGGCGTGGTCAGCCAGCGGACGTCGCTTTTCTGAGCACCGAGGCCGTATGCCAGCTGATAGTGTCGATAGTATTGTGCACGCAGTTTGCGCCGATACATGCCAAGGCTCACGGCGGCCAGTTCAGCCGAGCAAAGCTCGGGAAAGAGTCTGGCTAGGGCCGCCTGGCGCTGACGGGTGTGGAGCCAGTCCAGGAGGTCAGCCTGAAAGTCACAGCTCTTTATGGCCAATCTTCTTGGTAGGCAGGCCAGGAATCTGCCGAAGCGATACTTGAGAAAACTCTTCAACGAATCAAGCGACTCAACCAACTGCGCCACCTGAGATGTTGGAACTTCAGCCAGCCCCACCAGCTTCTCATCGAGCGAGAAACAGACCGACCGCGACGGAGCTCAAGTAGAGAATAGCGTCTCAGCTCTGGTGAGGGCCAGGAGAGCTGGCTCAGCCGGCTTCGAAATAGCTCTTCGTCCTGAGTCAGGAAGGCAGGGTCGGATACGAGGTGGACGCCAGCGTCGCTCTTCTTGACTTGCCTTGACCCTCCATCTGGAGAATAGAGATGCCAGGCGCGGGCCTCGGTCGTCACCACGAGCGTGTAGCCGGCTGCTCGCCAGCGCGCACACATGTCGGATTCCTCACGGTGCGCCTGGGCCGAATATCCCGATACGGCCCAACCTCCCACCTCCATCGCTGCCGAGCGACGGTAGCAAAGGCTATGTCCGAGCAGACTCTCTACCTCCAGGACTTCGGACTGATGGTAGGGGTGACCCTGTAGTCTCCAGGTCGGCTCTTTCGCCTGAGGGAGCCAGTCGGGCCTCATTAAACAGAGTTCCAGGTCCCGGGGGGCAAGCTGCGGCTCAGCTATAGTGCCTCCCACGGCGGCTAGTTTCGTGTGAGAGAGTAGACGAAAGGGCTCCAGCAGCAACTCCAGGTAGTTTGGTCTCAAGACCACGTCGTCATCGATCCGCACGATAAATTCGATGTGCTCCGGAACGGCTTCCATTGTCTTTTGATGCCGCTCCCAACCCTGGCCCCGGGAGATAATTCGAACCTCGTGTCCCAGAGTTTGAATCCCTCTGAGCAGGTCGTTGATCACATTCACGGTCTGGCAGGGAGACTCGCTCTGGTCATTCAGGACAAGCATCCAATGCGGATAGCTCTGGTGCGCCAGCGAGGCTAGCAAAGCAGTCAAATAGCCTGGCCGGTTTTTGGTCGGAATTGTGATTGCGACGGGCTCGTTCGGTTCTGGCGGACGCATTGTTGGCAGAGCTGTTCGCAGCAGGGCCTTGTGTCGCCTGCGCTCAGCCGGACTGATGGGCCTGGATACAAAGTTGTAGATAATGCTGAGTGGTTTCGAAGGGGGAGTATTCCTCGAATTCTTGCTTGAGAAAGACATCGATGAGGGGCTTGGTGTCCACGGCCCGGTCCAGTTCGGCGGAGTTCCCGCGTTGATAAGCTCCTAGCTGGATCAATTCTTTATTTTCTTTGTAGATTGCCATCATGCTGCGCATCTGACGTGCCAGGTCGCGATGCTCGGGAGTGGCTAACTGATTCATCAGACGACTCACGCTGCTGAGGATGTCCAGAGCCGGATAGTGGTTTTGGTGGGCCAGTGCTCGTGAGAGCACCATGTGGCCATCCAGGATGCCGCGTACGGTATCGGCAATGGGTTCATTCATGTCGTCGCCTTCCACGAGGGTGGTATAGATGGCGGTAATGGAACCGTCCCT
Organism: bacterium; assembly: GCA_018266105.1. Lineage (GTDB taxonomy): Bacteria > Vulcanimicrobiota > Xenobia > Xenobiales > JADMJV01 > JADMJV01. Next base: position 58,253 of record JAFEBA010000086.1, read on the forward strand.
GGAGCAGCCAGAGCGCTCCAGTAGTTTGGGAAGCAAGGCGAAGACGGAGGGTGTGTAACCGCGACTGGTAGGGGGTTCGCCAGCAGCCAGTCCGATTTCGCGCTGAGCCATGGCCACACGCGTGACCGAGTCCATCAATAGCAAGACGTCTTCCCCCTGGTCGCGGAAGGCTTCGGCGATAGCGGTGGCCACCATGGCGGCTTTGACCCGAAGCAGAGGCGATTGGTCGGAGGTGGCCGCCACAACGACCGATCGGGCCATACCTTCTTCCCCCAGAGCGTGTTCTACGAACTCCCTGACTTCCCGTCCTCGCTCACCAACCAGGGCGATGACGTTAATCGAGGCCGAGCTGCGGCGGGCGATCATTCCCATCAGGGTACTCTTGCCCACCCCGGAACCGGCAAAGAGGCCCACTCGCTGGCCTCGACCCAGCGTGAGCAGCGAGTCGATGGCACGCACGCCTGTCACGAACTGGGTGTTGATGGTCTGTCGTTCCAGCGCATTCGGGGGGGCTGACTCCAGCGGAATTTTCTTGAGTGGGGGAGGCATGGGCTTGCCATCCATGGGCCTGCCCATCGCATCCAGGATACGGCCCTTCAGGTCGGGCGAAAAGTCGATGCTGAGGCTGGAAACCGAGCGACGCACCGGACTTCCGAGGGCCACGCCGGCGGGTGAACCCATGGGCATCAAAAGAGCCTTCTTTTCGCGAAAGCCAACCACCTCACAGGTAAGCGGCTGTCCGTGTTGGGTCTCCACCAGCAAAATGTCCCCTACGCAGCAGGCGGGACCGCAGGTTTCGATCAGGGTGCCCACGACCTGATCCACTCGCCCCTTTGCGGGGTAAGGCTCAAATTTGTCCAGACGCTGGCTCAGGTCATTGAATGTCTCATCCATGCTAGAGCACTTATCGACAGGTTGGCCAAAAACTTAACCCCTTAAGTCCTTCATTTTGGGGCCGATAGCTCAAATGTGTCGACACGGAAGTCGGCCGTAAGCATCAAGGAGGATTTAACCACCATGGGACTTCGCATTAACCAGAACCTGAGCGCCCAGACTGCTCTCAGCTACGTTCGCAGCAACGACTCGGGACTCAACAAGGCCATCGAGCGCTTGAGTTCCGGTCTGCGCATCGTGCGCGGCGCCGACGACCCGGCCGGCCTGATCATCTCGGAAAAATACCGAGCTCAGGTCGAAGGCTTGGGACAGGCTATGAATAACGCCAAGGATGGCGTGAACATGGTACAGACGGCTGAAGGCTCTCTGGACGAAGTAAGCTCGATTCTGCGCAACGTCCGCAATCTGGCGCTGCACGCAGCCAATACCGGGCCTAACGACACCGAGGCTTTGAAAGCTGACCAGCAACAGATCAAGGCTGCTTTGCAGACCCTTGACCGCATCGCCGGAACGACTCAATTCGGTTCCAAGAAGGTGTTGGACGGTTCGTCCGGCACCCAGGCCACCGTGACCAATGCCAACGTGCAGTTTGTTAGCGGCACCGAGGCGACCAAGTCCAACACTTATGCGGTCAACATTACGACCGCCGCAGTGCGCGGCAAGGTTACATCCAACGACGGCGCCGCCACTGCAGGTCGCACTGTGGCTGATTTTACCGGAAGCGCTTCCGGTAGCGGCACCTCGGCTGCGGGCGGTTCGATCACGATTGGTGGCGCACTGGCCAACGGCGGCGCGGGAATTACCGTGAACATCGCTACCGGTGACGATCTGGCTGCAGCCGTGACCAAGATCAATGCCGACGCTAACGTTAAGGCTTCTGGCCTGACCGCCTCAGTCTCCAGCGGTAAGCTGAAGATTACCAGCGACCGTCTGAGTGGCGGCGGCAGCGACCTGACCGTCAAGACCGATAGTGCCGACACCAAGGGTGTTATCGGCGTGGACAATGCTGCTGCCGAGCAGGCGACCACTGCGGCCGCCAACGGTGCCAGCAAGCTGCAGAAGGACGAGTTGCTCACCTTCTCCAACGGCACCAACACCGTCAACGTGGCTCTGACCGCCGGCAGCACTCTGTCGGCTGCGGTTTCTGCCATCAACAACGCCAATAAGACTGCCGGTATCAAGGTAACGGCAAGCTACAATTCGACCAACAACACCTTCGAATTGACCAATGATGAGTATGGCTCATCCACCTCGGTCAACAACACCTTCAGCTCCAACCAGTCGGGTGCAGGTAGCACCGGCCTGGCGGCTGCGGCCGGAACCAGCTACAACATCGCCGCTGCCAATGCAGGCGGCACGGCTGGCGCGGACGTGGCCGGCACCATCGGCGGCGCCGCCGCAACCGGTAAGGGCCAGTTCCTGACCGGTAACGCGGGCACCGACGCCGAAGGTCTGCAACTGCGCGTGACCGCTACCAGCACCGGCGCGATGGGTACGACCACCGTGGCCAACAACTCGTTGAAGTTCCAAATCGGCGCTTTCACCGAGCAAACCGTCAATCTGTCCATCGACTCGGTCTCTTCAGCCCGCCTGGGCACGGCTGCCACTGGCACCAAGTCGATGACGCAGGTGAATCTGGCCAGTATCGACGTCAGTGATGTCTCCGGCGACGGTGCTCAGGACGCCCTCAAGGTCATTGACTCGGCCATCAGCCAGGTCAGCACCCTGCGCGCCAAGATCGGTTCGTTCCAAAAGGACGTTCTCGAAAGCACGCAGCGCAACTTGAGCGTCGCCCAACAGAACATCCGCAACTCGGAATCCAACATCCGCGACGCCGACTTCGCCGAAGAAATGCTGAATTTCTCGCGCGGACAAATCCTGTCGCAGACCGGCTTCTCGATGTTGACTCAGGCCAACCAGTCGGCCCAACAGGTCCTCAAACTGTTCGGTTAGCCCGGGGGTCCTAGGGGGGGCGGCGAGCCCCCCCTAGATCC
>JAFEBA010000087.1 GCA_018266105.1 bacterium
CCCATACGTTCGGCCATGATTTTGGGATTCACTCCGGCCTGCAGCATTATCGTTGCGTGCGAATGACGCAGCGAATATAAATGCAAACGGGGGTCCAGATTTGCCATTTCCAGAGTCCGTCGCAAGGCGTGGCGGCGCAAATTGATGGCGTGAACTGGCTGACCGTTGTAGCAGCGAAAGACGAAGTCCGGGAGGTCGGCGCTGGTTGGTTTCTGGCTGGCCTGATGTGCTCGAAGCAGCTCGACCAGGCCGGCGGGCAGGGTGATGGTGCGGTGGCTTCCTTTTGTCTTGGGGGGCTCGAAACGCCAGCCACCCTGGCGCAGGCGATAGAGCGAGCGCTGCACGACCAGCCTGCCCTGGTCCAGGTCGATATCTTTCCAGGTGAGCGCCAGGTATTCGCTGGGCCTCATTCCCGTGGCCAGAGCCAGGATCAGGGCCAGGCCGTGGTGGTGGGTCTGGGCTGCCTCTTGAAACCGCCTGGCCTCCTCGGCCGTCATCACGCGGACCTTCTCTTCGCGCAGGGTCGAGCGCTGGCTGGCCACCACCACGCTCTTGGCCGGGTTGATGGTGATCAGGCCCCAGTGCACCGCCTGCTGCAGGCTGGAGGCGATGACCACGTGCAGCTTCTTGAGCGAGGCGTTGCCGACACCCAGTTCGCGCAGCTTGGCATAATAGGTCTGCAGCTTGTAGGGGGTGAGCTCACTGACGCGCTGCATTCCGATCTTGCCGTTCACGTAGAGCCGCACAACGTCGGCGTAGCCGTGGTAGGTGGCCTCCCGGAGCTTGGGCTTGGCCACTTCCTCCAGCCACTGCTCCAGAAAGGTCTCCAGCTGCACCTTGGTGGGCTCAACGAACCGGCCCATATCCTGGTCGCGCAGCGCGCCGTTCAGGTAGGCCTGGGCGTCCTTCTTGGTGCCGTGGATGGTCTTGTTGATGTAGCGCCGCTTGCCGGTGCGCTGGTCTTTGCCCATGAAAATGCGCACGAGGTAGACTTTCTCGCTGCGCTTGATGATTTGTCCCGCCATTTTGGTTCCTCCTTGTAAGCATAAGGGGCGTTCAGCCCCGTGTATTTAGCTGGCGCGGTTGTGGCCCGGCGCGTAACGCAGGCCGCCCTGACGAACCCACTCGTTGAAGGCTTGCTCCTCGATGCGAACCTGGCGGCCAATGTGGACGCTGGGCAACAAATCCTGGCGAATGGCCTCGTAGACGCGGTCGGGGGAGAGGTTGAGCAGTTCGGCGATTTCGACGACGGTGAAGAACCTCATGATTAAGCCGTCCTCCGTCCGCTGGTGGAGTGAATGGCGTCGTGGAGAATCTCGGCCAGGCGGGCCACCGGCGCCTGACTGGCGGGGTCCTTGAGCGCCGTGCGCACGGCCACCACGTGGGAGCAATCCGCCCAGTGGCTCTTGAACCGGCCCCACTGACAATTACAGCTCCAGCGGAAGCTGAGCTTGATCACGTCGTAGGTATCGTGGTCCCCGATGACCAGGGCCTTGACGTCGCTCAGCAGAATGACGCGATGGTTCTTGTTCAGGCGGTCGGCTTTTTCAGAGATAGACTTACGGTTCATGACGTTGGTTTCTCCTTGTTGTTCGGTTTTGGGCAGCACAAAGCCAGGGCCGGGGCTGCGTAGTGGGGTAAGAGAGCGTGGTGTAAGAATCACGACGCCACATGCTTTCAGCTGGATTTTTGAGAAGAGAGCGGTGGATTTTGGTAGAACTGTTGCCCATCTCGAGGGAAGATCTCGTCAGAGGGGGATACTTGTAGTATATTATCTGCAGACAGATAAGTCAATATCTGTCTGCAGATAATGTGGGAGCAAATTTATGAGCGATGAACCCAAGCGTGGCCGGCCAAAGAAATATTCCGAACAAGAGTACGGCGCTCCGAGGCTTACGATTCGCGTAGACCCAGATGTGCACCAATACGTGACCGCTCAGCCCGAAGGAGCGCGGCTTTACATTGAACGAGTTGTCCGAGAGGATCGAGACAAGCACTCTAAAGCCTCTCAGGCCACTGGCCAGCAAGTGAGATTGTTAGATGCTTGACACTCCCTATAGCCTAGGCAGTGTTCGGACTGGCGGTTCCGAAGCACATCAAATCCTTTCACCTAGTCCTCGTTGCGGAGGTTTTGAGATCTTTTCGGGAGAAACCGGGCTATTGTGACTTGGACGCCCGAACTGCAGAAGCTGGCTATAGAACACCTTGTCGACCTCGGCTGGGCTCAGGCTGATTTTCGTTTTGCGTTCGTCCAATTAACCTCGGAAATTTCAGAACACGCGATAATTGAGCGCCATACGGGCTCTTACTTTGCATTAGATACATCGAGACCCCGGCATTTTGGGGTTTGGTATAACCCAGGCGAGGGATGCTTCCTGGGTCGAGATGTATTGCGCTCTAAATCCAAGCTGCTTTCTAGCCTGGAGGATTGGGCTGAAGGAGTTAAGGAGCAGCGAAATTACAGCCTAAGTTGGCCGGATGTCAGTGGAGCCCAATCTGCTCGGCAACACCTTTTGCTCTCGGAACTGGAGATAATTGCAGTTAGTCTGCGCGGCGAAGGCTTACCTTTGTCCAGATTCCAGTGGAGAAAATCCGGAGAGTCTTGGAGGCTGGAGGATAGCAAAAGTTCAGCCTTTATCCAACTGGACGTTGCGAGCGACCGATCAACAAAAAATCTGGCGGTTGGGCTAAGTTTATATCCGATGCCTGGGTTTGTAAATTATCACACCGAAATTTATCGGGCATCAGATCCCGATAATGTTAGTGATTGGCGTCACCGATTCGCCGGTTGGGCTTCAGAAATAAAAAAATTAGACGCGAGACCCGGCGGCAAGGTATTGCGGCGTCCAATTCTCCTTAGCCCGATCGAGCTCTCCAGAGTTCATCTTAAGAACATCCGCGGTTTTGAGGATTTCACTTGGTCCAGTCCACTTCAGCGACGTCCTCTGCTCCTCATTGGGCCAAATGGAACGGGAAAAAGCACATTCTTACGTTGCTTGGCGCTGGCGGTTTTGCCGAAAGCACTCGCTCAGAGCCTGCTCGGCTCTCCACTGTGTAGACTGCTGCGCAACCCTGATCACGTTGGAAGGATTGAGGTTGAGCTTGGTTCTGCTGACGGTCCTGAGACTTTGGTTTGTGAGATCGAGTCTGGTCGTGATGGGACAGAATTGATTATGCGACACGACGCCGAGGAATGTCCAATTCAGTTTCAGATTTACGGGTATGGTGCTGGCAGGGCAATGGACGGAGCCAGCGCCTCGTCGGAAGACGCTCTGGTTCGCGGTGTAGCCACGCTTTTTCAATACCATAGTCAACTGGTGGATCCAGAGACCTTTTTTCTTCGGTTGAGGCAGTATTACACCGACCACGTTCAACTCGCCGTCCAAGCGTCCATTAGGGCCCTGCTTGACTTGTCAGATGACTACGTGGTCGACCTTTCACGCCAATTTGGTGTCGCAGTGAAAAGTAACCGGGGGGTGGTGCCGCTTGCCTCTTGGGCGGACGGATATCGTCTAACTTTACAATGGCTGATAGACTTTTGGCATTTCGCGCTCGACAGTTTCCAACCTGATCCGCCAAACTCTCCCACCGGACTTTTACTAATCGACGAATTGGAACTTCATTTGCATCCCAAATTGCAGTCGCGGCTCCTACATCGCTTGACTAAAGCCCTGCCGAACATGCATTGCATTGCTACAACCCACAGTCCACTCGTGGCTCTCTCAGTTGACGCCGAACAGTTGCTCCACCTCCGCAACAGGGACGGCCAAATCCAAGCGTTGCCCGCTCCCGACTTGACTTCGTATAGCATCGAGGATGTCTTTACAGATCCCGATTTATTCGATGTGTCGCCATATAGCCCCGAAACTCAAGCTAGACTGGAACGATGGCGGGCTCTTTCAGCAATGACAGTCAAAGAAAGAACCGATGAGGAGCAGCACGAATATCAGCTCCTGGCACGATGGTTGGCCAGCGCTTGAAGTTCGTGTCACGACCAGAGCTTGACCAAAAGGATCCCAAGGTTGTTCGGTGGCTAGAAAAGGCTCGCCAACTGCACGCCGCAAATAAGCTCACTAATCACTATAAGGCAAAAATAATTCTTGCGAAGCTGACTGAAATGTTCAAGCTCAAATGTGCTTATTGCGAAAGCTATGCTGAACAGGGAGATGTCGAACATTTCCGGCCCAAATCATCGGTCAGAGGTGTCGATACACACCCGGGATATAAATGGCTTACTTACGAATGGACAAATCTCTATTGGAGTTGTCCTCGCTGCAATCAAGGAGGGGGCAAGCAGGATCAGTTTCCGCTGGTCGATGAGTCTGCTAGGCTGTCCTCTGAGGGCGACCATACAAGAGAGTCTCCTCTTCTGTTGGACCCCTGCCAGGACAGTCCTGAACGCCACCTCCAGTTGCTTCCAAATGGTGAGGTGGTGTCGGTAAATTCCTGCCCGCGCGGAGAGGCCACTATAAAGATCCTGCGGCTAGACCGATTTCGGCTCAGAGAAGTTCGCCGTGACTACCTTAAAAATGCATTAGAGTTGCGCGACTCTCAGCCGGCTTTGGACCTGGATGTTCTTATTCCAGAGAATCAGATGTTTAGCGGTCTCCTTAGGCAGTTTTTTCGTTCCCATCCGAACATTTAGGCACTTGACTTCTTTGTTCTTTGTTCTGGGTTACGTGACTTGCCTCTCTCCTCGCTGGACCCTTCTCAATAGTTGTGCTCTTCATCCCACCTCTCAGCGGCTTGATCCGCTAACTTGGTATAGAAATCGACGGCTTTTTGCCCGACCTTTCTGATTCTGAGGTTAGGATGATTTTCCCAAGATTTGAATTTCTCGCCGACCTTCCGGTAGTAGGGCTCTTCAGAATTAATGAAACTTCTTGGGTATGGAGCATTAATTAAGTGGTCTTCTACGCTTGGGCTTGGGTTTATCGAGAGAAGGTTCGCTGCACGTTCCACAAAATGTTCGGACCAATGCGACTCAGCTACCAAGTCCAGGGCTAGATCAAAAAGCTCTGGCCCCTGAGTCGCCCAGCCCTCCAGCAATTCATTGAATTCAGTGGAGTCGACCCCAAGAGAAATCAGGAGCCATCTCGCGCTTCCGGCTAAGGACCAGTCCTTGGTTAGACTGGCTTCCTCACACCATTTCGCTGCTCGTGCAAGGGCTTGGTGCCACTCAGCATTCCTTGGGAGTTCTCGGAGGGGTTGCCGTAATTCTCGTGGGAAAGGATAAAGTGAATCGGTTAGCAAGCCTGATTTCTGAGCTTCCAGACGTGCCCAAACCCACGGTATCAACAGGCGTCTATTGACTATTTCCGCTAGGCGTTGTTCTCGGATATCCTTGGTTGCTGTCCATAGGATAGTTCTGTCGTACCAGGCGGTGTCCTCGAGTGAAACCTTCTTTCCAAACCGCTGGTTCGGATCTAGTGTAAGATCCGTTACTATTGTTTCGATGAGTGAGTTGTCTGTAGTAGCCCCTAGAATAAGGTCGATGATCTCAAGGCACTCTCTGTCGAGCTGCGTAGGCAGGGATAGGTAAAGCGCCTCGGCTACGGATGCGCAGGAGTCGAGTGCTAGGCGCGACCACAAGTCTTTTAGGCCTGTAACTTTCATGCCAGCCAACCCCTCTGCAGCCAGAAGCCTAAGGCGGACTTCCGCGGCATTTGCCAAACTGACGAGTATCTTTGTCTTCTGAGTTTCGTCGGTAAGCTTCCGCAATGCCAGGGTTGCGCAGGGAGCAAGAGTGGAGAGGGAGTCGTGAAGTCGCGCGAAGAAATCGTCGATTAGAAACGGCTTGATTTCTAAAAGTGAAGCAATCACTTGGCTCATGGGCCAAAATCCACGAAAGTCGCCTCCGCAAGCGACGTGTGAATCTATTTCCTTGGACCAAACACTAAGGGCTTGTATTGGATTTGAGTCAGCGCCGAGCTCGTCGACGAGCGGGGCCACTAGCTCGGTATAATCGACCCCGCCTGTTGGTCTTTTTTGTTCAGAAAGTGTTTCGTCGCAGACGAGTAGCAGAAACTTTCTGAGTTCCGGTGTCACCAATCCACCGACCAACGAGGGTCGGTGTCGCAAGAAAACTCTGGTGACCTTGGCTTGCAGTGAAAGGCTGAAGCTTTTCCAGGACGACTGGAGGAAGGGTTCGATTACTTGAGTCAAAATTCCGTTGAAGATGGCTCCAATCTCATTGTTTTGATGCTGCTGCAAATCTGCGTACATCGAGTTGAGCCAGTCAACTTGGGTGCGTTGAGATTTTGTCGACAGTGATAGAAACGTTTGCGAGTAGAGATCTGCCCCGATTTTAAGACTGATCTCGGTGACGCCTGGAATTGCTTGAACAGAGTAAGTGCCGAACCGGAAAGCTTGCGAACTGCTAGCAGCCTGCCTTGTGAAATGAGTGGTTACTCGCAGGACTTCGCGACTCACGGCAGAGACAACCTCTGCACACGCTTCCTTGTTCTGATTTCCAGCCCAGTATGCGAGGCTATCTTCCGCAATAAATCTTCGAATTTGTTCCATCGTGTGCACGGCGAGTGCGGTCTCCGGCAGTGGGCAGTGTTTAAGAAAGTCGTTTATGTCATCTAAGAATTCCTTAATAGTCTTTGTGGAGCCTGACAGGAAGGCTTCTTCACCTATTTTTAGCAACGGGCGCCAAGCTGCCTGAAGGTCGCGGAATTTCACTGTGGCCATGCCTAAGTAAAGCATTGAGAGCAGCTCGTCTTTGAGCTCAGGGTGGGTTTCCTTCCTTATATCCGCAAAAGCTCGTTCAAAAAAAATAACAGAATAGTCGGGAAATGCCGACGCGAAGCGTTTGAAGTAACCCAAGGCCTCTCTCGCTGAGTGGGCGTAGAGTATCGAGAAGTCCTCGATTACAACTCTGGCTTTATTATTCTCTTTTAGTTCGGACGCCGATATAGCTTCGCCCAGTGCCTCTAAAAGTCGATCGCGCCGGTTGAGTTTGAACTTATTGTAAAACCAGGAGTACGGAAAGATGGCGCCTTCGCGGTCGCCAAGAAAGCAATATGATAGATATCCGTCACTGATTATGTCCGGCTTAAACTGCAAAAGCCCGCCGGCCTGCTCGTGCAGGATTCCAGCGTCTAAAGCATCCGAGCGCGCTTGACAGAGGTCGGCAAGGCCGATCTCTGAAGCTTCCGCAAGCATTGTGAGGTCTTCTTTCGTACAACCGCGCGCTGCTGCGACAGCTCCCAACAGCAGTCTGCGGGCGGTGGAGGAACTCGAAGCTGCCCAGCTATCAAATCCCTTGCAGAAGGACTCGACCAATTCGAGTCGCCTGCCGACTTGGATGGAGTGGTTTAAGTTGATTCGCTGTGCTGCAAGGGCTGCTAGCTGTGGGTTTCCTTCAGCAATGGAGAGGATTTCCGCTCTTAAGGATTCTATCTTGAGGTTGAAAGGTGGATTGATTAAAATCTGGTCGAGGTAGTCCCTACGGAGTCGTCCAACCTTCATTCTGGAGTGATTCAAACCCTGAGGCAGGCTATTTTCTATTGCATTCTCGAATCCAGGTCTAATGATGGCGACCACAGAAGCAACCTGTTCTTGGCGTAAATGGCTTAGTATATTCGATAGGTCCCCCCTGCGGTGGGCGTCGTCTATTATGATTCTATATTTCTTCCCTGGCACAAGTTCGTTGAGATATTTTTCGTTGAAATGTACTCCGGCCGGTACAAACAACGTTTTTATCTCATCTGAACTAGAGCACGATCCCAATAGAAGTCTCGTCTTGCCGATCCCCCCGGGGCCGACAGCGATGGTGAGCCAGTTCGCCTTTTCTAAGGTAGTAAGATCTTGCAGAAGCAGGTCCCTACCCAGGAGATTTCCCTTGAGGTAGACGGCCCCGCTACTCTCCAGCTGGTCAGAATACTGTATCGGAGTCAAAAAAAAAGTGTTCCGATGATCCAGCGGAGGCAAGTTGTGAGTCAGGAAATCCAGTAAAAATGTGGCGGATGACCTGCAGGAGAATTCTCGAAAAGCGTCATCTTTTTCAGGGTCCCCGTAGTCGGATACGGCTTTCGCCGCTATTTGATATTCGATATTTTCGTTGGCCGCCACGAGTCCGATCGCGCAAGACTCCATTTCCACGGCAATGGTCTTGCGAACGCCCGCTCGCTTGAGACGAGAAAATAGCTCTCGATCCTCCCGGACGTTGTTGCTCGTTCCCATAGCACCAACCGCAACTTTGACTGGCAGGTCTTGCTTCTTGTATCCCTCAGGAGATTGCGTCAACATACGGAGCCCTGCAGCGAGTCCGGACTTGGTCACTGATGAGAGGTCCCGCTTAATCCATCGGTTTTTCAAGAGTTTTTCGAGGACCAGATTCCAGTCTGGACAGCGTTTACTGCGTCCCCGACTGGCGTATAGCTGCTCGACGGAGAGGTTGTCTTTAGCTGTTTGTAGGAGAAACCAGTTTAGCTGGTCCTCGAGAGGAACCGGCCGCATTTTCTGCAGACCTTGCGCCCAGTGGGTCCCGTAGTTCTCGGCTGCTTGCTTCCAGGAAGGCTTGAGATTATACGTAGTAATGTCGTGGAGAAAGGTCTCCCCCTTCTCGTCAGCGATGAGTTTGCCGTAGTCGAATCGGTAAACGCGGTCAGCACAGACCACATCCCCGAGACGAACGCTCGATTTATCTCCTGCGCAGATCCCACACATCGCAAGACATCTAGGCTTGAGCTCCATACAGAGGCGCGTGGCTGCGTTAGCTGTGGAGTCCCCGCCCATTGAGGAAGCCTGAGCGGCGGCGACAGAATAAGTACTTTTCGCATCCGCATGGGGCAGTTCTTTCCAATAGTAGGGGAAGCCTGAGGAGTCGATGTATTTTGTCCAGCTACCTTCTCCGCCAGAGGCGACCTTTCTGAGAGCATCTAGTTCGTCTGGGAGGGCACAGATTACAAGCACGTCTGTATGAACCGGCTTCTTGGACATAGTTCTTGTTCTGGTCCTCCCGCTATGGACTACGGTGCTGTTCGCCTGGTAGGGGCATTACGCCCTCCCTGTCCGTTGTTCAGGCTGTTCATCTTTTACATCCCGTCTGGCGGCTGTGGGGCTTTGATCTACAATTGTTCACCTTGGGCAGATTGCCCATCAGTTTCGTGTCTGCAATCCAGCGGCCTCCAACCCTGGCACACTATAGGCACACAAGCCGCCCCCGTCCCGCCGGCCCCGCTGGAGCAAACCCCATAACCAAGCTCCGCAGCGCGCACCTCGGACACCAAAGCTCACTCATTCGCAAAGAGAATCAGGGGAGTGGATACACCGGCCGATCCCCGGTGCGGTAGCGCGGCCCGGAGAACTCGATCGCTTGAGGTTCTACTTCCAAATCGCCGGCCAGGCTACCGACAACGGTCTCGTCCTCCATCGTCGCAGGGTCGCAGGTTTCTGGGGGGAGATAAACAACCTGCGGGTGGTTGCAGCCGTCGCTAGCGGCAGCGCGTCCTTGCGAAGGAGGGTGTCCTTTCGGCCAGTGATCAGCGGGCCGCCAATCGACGCTACTCGGGGGTAAGTTGCGGCGCCGCCCCGCCTGCGAGAGCCACCAGAGTCTCCTTGTAGGTCCACGGCAGCCACTGTGAAGGGGCGGCCGCAACCGCCGGAGCGTGTCGTTGGACCTCGGTCAGATAGTCGAATGGGTCTACTTTGTTCAGTTGGCAGGTTTGTATGATGCTCATGTAGAGGTCGCCCACCGCCGCTCCCTTGGCTGTCCGGTAGAACAGGCTGTTCTTACGGTGCAAAACAACCTTCTTCAGAGCTCGCTCCACGACGTTATTGTCCAAGGGGGCACCGGCCACGTGCAGGAATTGGGTCAGCTTGTCCCAGTGGTTCTTCATGTATTTTATGGCGGAGCCCAGGGGGGAGTTGGGTTCCACCCTTTTTTGCTCGAATTGCTCGTCCAGCCATTTTTTCAGCTCATCCATCACCGGCTTGCTCAGCTCCTGGTGGAGCGCCAGTCTTTGTGGGGGATCAAGCCCGTCATCTTTGGCCTGTTTGTCGACGGCGTAGATCTTTCCGATGGCCTGCAGAACCAGGTGACATTCTTCTGGAAAGGACTTCACGATATCCACGAAGTTTCGTCGGCCGTGGGTCATGCAGCTGCACTGGATCACCTCATCAGCCTCCAGTTCGGAGAAGTTCCGCGAGAGCGCGTCGCTCATCTGAATCAATGCTGGCAAATCGGGGGAGCGGTGCTGGAGAACCTGTTTCATATTCTCTCCAGAGTGGTTCTCCCCGGTGAAGAAAAGCGCGATCTGAATCGCCTCCCGCGTAGCAATAATGCCCGTAGTAAAAGTCCCTGTCCGCTCGGAGTGGATTCTCATTTGCTTGAGAATGGTCATTCCGGTGTCGTCGAGGTAGGCGACCTCGGCGTCTGCCACTTGGCGCACGAGTTCCTGACCAATGGGCCTGAAGGTTTCAAATTGTTCGGCGACGACCTCAAACTGAGTAGAGGCTGCGATCGGAACGCCGAGATAGGTAAGCATGGCAGCCTGCCGGTACATCGGCAAGCCCAGGCCATAGCGCATCAAGGCAAACATGGAAACGGCGGTGGCGTCGTAGTGACTTGGGCCGACGCCTTCCGGCAGCGGGGCGGTGTAGACGTTGTCGCAGCCCGCCGATTTTAGCTGCTCCCGGTAATAAAACGTCACCCTTATCGGCACCTGTCCCACGAAATGCCGGAACGGGGAAGTTCTCTGGGATAAGTAGAGACGGTAGCCGCAGCCACAGGGGCAAAGATCGCCTGGCTTCAGTTCAGGGTGTGCCAGGGGACAGTCGATCGCGGCGGAGTATGCCTCTCGTGGGGTGCGACCGTTGCCCCCCCTTTCGTGGCTTCTTTGGTTCGCTCTCGTCCCCACCCTCGGCTTCTACCGCTGCCGCTGCCTCTTGCAAATCTCTCAGGATGTTATCCTGCTTCTCGTTATTGCGCGGTTCACGCACGAGCAGCTCGGTCAAGACTTCGTGGCAGGTCCGCAACAGCTTCTGCTCGTCTTCGTTTAGGGGTCTTTGGCTGACGGCATCGACCATGCGGCCTACTTCAGCCAGGTCGATGTTATAGTTCTTCGAGGAAGTCTTCCGTTTGCGCGACCGTCCCATGGCCGCTTCGTTTCCCTAACGGTCACGCAGGTACCTGCCGGCTTTCCGCTCTGACAGCTCGCCATACCGGTGCCGCTTTGACCCAAGGACTGCCTGCCGCCAACAGCATCTGAGCTTGATGGGGCTGAAGGGAGAAGGATGAGTCTGCACCGATGGGCCAGAAGCGAAAGGAGCCCTGAGACAATCGCTTCTGGGCGTAGAAATATCCCTGGCCGTCATAGACGAGAATCTTGATCGAAGTTCCCTTACGGGTTCGGAAAAGGAAGACGCAACCCGAGAAAGGGTCCTCGGCAAGCTTCTCCCGGCAAACCTGAGCCAGGCCATCAATACCCTTGCGGCCGTCGACTGGCTCGACAGCCACCAGGATCTTCATCTGTGGGGTCAACTGCAACATTAGTACAGAACCTCTCGCAAAACGGCTCCCAGCGCCTGAGGACTGACCTGATGGAGCTGGACGTTGGCCTGACAGCGGTCTGACTGCACCTGCAGGACGCACGACTCCAACAGACCCACCGCTGGTTCAGCCATGAACTCGAAGAATTGCATCGGCTGCCGCGCAGGCTCGGCGGCCCTGCGCTTCAGGCTTCCGTAGTCCAGCCCAAGCTCTCTTGAGACAGGGCCAAGGCCCAACTGCTGGCTGAGCTCGACGGCCGCTGTCCAAATTTCGCCAGGTATCGGCTTGGGGGCTTTGTTGCGCTGCCGCCACGCGGCCAGCTTGTTTCGCGTTTGTTCCAGGGCTTGGTTGCTCTCGGTGTTGGGCGCCATTGACTACTCCTTTGGAATACTTTCTGGAGCATATCGGGGGCGCCGCCGTCAGGATAGGTGCAGTAGCCGAAAGGACACGTCGCAGGGTCGCAGGTTTCTGGGGGGAGATAAACAACCTGCGGGTGGTTGCAGCCGTCGCTAGCGGCAGCGCGTCCTTGCGAAGGAGGAGGCGATTAGAAGAGGAAACTTACTCTATGACATTGTCGCTCGATTCCCAGCACTTCTGGACTTACGAGGACTACCAGCGCTTGCCCGAGGATGGCCAGCGCTATGAGGTTATTGACGGGGTTCTCTACGTGTCTCCTTCCCCCCGCAGCAAACACCAAATCGTCTCCCGGCGCCTGCAGTTCTTCTTCTATCAGTTTGAGTTGGAAGGCAGCGGGTTTGTTTTTGATGCTCCCATGGACTTGCTCATGCCCGGATGCACCCCGGTTCAGCCAGACTTGATTGTGCTGGATCGAAACCAGCGGCGTCTGATCCAGGAAAACTACATCGAGGGAATCCCGCACTTGCTGGTAGAGATTCTCTCGTCAAAACCTTCTCTCGACCGGGTGAAAAAGATGAATGCCTATGCCCGCTGCGGAGTGCCTTTCTATCTGATTATCGACCCAGAGGATCCGAGCTTTGAGGTCTACCATCTCGACGGTGCGACCTACCGTTTGGAGGCTAGCCTGGCTGAAGATGATCGCTGGGAGTGGCGGGGCAAATCGCTGGATTTAGCCGCGCTCTTCGCGCCGCTTCCAGAGGAATGAAACGACTTGCCCGGTGTGCGCGTCTGTGCTACGGGCACGGTGGCCCTGATGGCGTCCCTGGCCGTGCCGGTGGCGGAGGTGGCGGGCAGCGTGGTGCGACACGCGATGAGACACGACTTCCTTCCGGGATTTCCACCTGGCCAGGTTCTTGGCCACGTAGGCCGGGCGGACCTCGCGTGGATTCAGGTTGCTCTGGTGGCCGACCGTGTGCAGGGCGTGTTTGATGGTTGGAGGGGTTCCAAGGTGGCCGTCGAGTATTGGAATGGGGCGGGCCAGCCTGGGCTGGTTCGATCACGGCGGCGCGGAATTTGACGACCATGACGACAGTGACCGGTTTTGGTGCTACATCCACCGGTTTGATCCGGTTGTGGTGGAGCGAATTCGCGATTTGGACTAATTCCTGAGCGGGCGCAGCAGCCATTTTCTGGGATCTAAGGGCGCGGTTGGAAAGGCTTTCAGCACAACCTGCATGTCGTCTGTCTGACAATCGATGAGCGCACTACTGCCGCCGAGGCCCTGTTGCGCTAATTCTTGTCTGCCACCGGCCTGGCTGTGATCAGATTGGCGCAATCTTCAGCGTCCAGCAGAAGTTCATCCAGTGTTGCTCCGGAGCGAGCACGAAAGCCCAGGCCCAGCATCAGCTCGAAGCTTCGGCGGGCCCGGGAGTGGACCGGGAAATCCGCGGGCAGCTGCCCCTGTTCCACGGCCTCTTGCAGGCGGGTCTCCAGGAGTTGCTGGACCGCCACTCCCGACGAGCTCAGATAGGCTTTAACGGTGGGGTCGTCTACGCTGGCCGCCACGCAACCCACCATACAGCCGAGCTGCCGGGAGTCGGCGTAGGTATTGCTGGCCACCTGACAAAAAAGGGCTCGCATGGCCTGGTGGACATCCGAGCTGCTGCGCAGTTGACCCAGAGCCTTGGCGGCCACGTTCTGGTTGTAATGCTCCAGGGTCTTTAGAAAAAGCGAGCGTTTGTCCCCGAAAGCGTGATACAGACTGGGACGCCCGATTCCCATCGCCTCTTGCAGATCGTCCAGGCTGGTGCCGTCGTAGCCTTTGTTCCAGAAGACGTCGCGAGCGGCCTGAATGGCCTGTTCCATATCGAATCCGCGAGGTCTTCCCGGGGGCTTTTTGTGTTTTTCTACCATTTGGAATAAAACCTCTTGACTTCCCGGCGGGGTAGTTGTATACCGTTGAGTATAGAAATCAACGGAGCCAGCGTCAAGCTCGCTCGAAGGGACATGGTTCGTGAATTCGTTTGAAATTTACACTCCCACTCGCATCCTGTTTGGTGCTGACCAGATCAACGTGTTTGCCGAGAGGGCGGCCCAGCTGGGCAAGCATGCTTTTGTCGTGTTGGGCGGCGGAACTGTGGAGAAGCTGGGATTTTTGCAGCCGCTGGCGGAGCAACTCGCCAACCTGGGGGTCAAGCTGACCCATTTTAGAGGCATTGAACCGAACCCGGAGGCCGCCACCATCAATCGAGCTGCGGCCCAGCTAAAAGCCGTGGGGGCCGATTTTGTGCTGGCCGTGGGTGGCGGCTCGGTGATGGATGCCGCCAAGTCCATCGCCGCCCTGGCTTACACTGGTGAGGCAGATATCTGGCCTTTTGTGGCGGGCGAAGCCAGAGCCTTTCAGCTCAGCGGGGCTTTGCCGATTGCGGCTGTGCCCACCACCGCCGCCACGGCTTCTGAAGTGACGCCCTTTGCCGTCATCTCCAACCGCGAGGTGGGCGGAAAGTCTATCATCAGCCATGAGTTCGTCAAGCCGCGCCTGGCCTGGCTGAATCCGTCTTTCACTCAGGGGCTGTCAGCCACCGTTACCCAGGACGGCGCGGCCGATATTTTTAGCCACGTCATCGAGAACTATCTCTTGGGTACAGACATTTCGCCCCTGGCAGATCGTTACTCCGAAGCGGTGATGTCCACGGTGTTCGAGACGCTACCCAGGCTGCTTGCGAATCCTCACGATCTGCAGGCCCGAGCCGACCTGATGTGGGCCTCAACTCTGGCTTTGAATGACTATCAGAAGGCGGGAAGGGCCGAGGCCGAATTCGTGCTCCATTCAATCGAGCATTCCCTCAGCGCCAAGCATCCCGAGCTGGCCCACGGACGGGGTCTGGCTACGCTCTATCCGGCCTATTTTCGCTGGCTTCTGGGAAAGGATCGGGCTCAGGCCCGCCTGGCTCAACTGGGGACCCGCCTTTTCGGAGTGAAGGAAGGAAGCCCGGCTGAAAGGGCCGAGCGCTTTATCCAGCTCTTCGAGGACTGGTTGCAGCAGAACGGCCTGCTCCAATCCTTGCAAGACCTGGGCTTTAATAGCTCGGAATTTGAGGGTATCGCCGAATACGCGGTCAAAACCTACGGTGACGGTAACCAGTTGAACGCACTGGGACCCATTACCCGGTCGGATATCGTGGAGATCTTTCAGCGAACAGATCGCCAGAGTCTGGTCAGCCGCTAGGCCATTGCAGCTTTCCCGGCGTGCTATTGCGAGTTGTGGTCGCTGCCGGCTCTGCCCATCTCGACCGGAGCGGCAATATGCTGGTCGGCCATCGACTGCACTTGCGAGGGTCCAGGTGGCTACAAACAGTGCATCGACTTGGACTGGGGAAATCGCAGTGCTACTCGGACTTGATCAGGGTATGGCCCAGGCGTGCCGGTCCGTTCTGAGACCAGCTTTGCGGATGTGAGTCGATCACCACGTAGTCCCCCGGCGGCAGTTCCACACCGGCGCGCGCTACCCAGTAGACTCCGTTCACGGTGGTCGCCTTAAAGGGTCCATAGAGCTTGCCCTCAAGCGATCGCAAAGCGATGGTTCCAGCCGGCGCCCCTTTGCCGTCGTTGTAGTGAAAGTTCATAATCATCCCGATACGAGTCCGGCGATTCAGTCGAAAGCGGGGAGAATTGCCGCCGTTGAGAACTCCACCATCGTTACCCGTGTACAGCACTTGACGCTCGGCGATTTTTTGAGGTGAACCCAGCTCACGTGCCAGCAGAGCTTTGGCCTCCTCCGAGCTGAGAACCCCGGCTGAGGCGGTTTGGCCCTGAGACGGGACCGAGGCCACATCCACCCGGCCTTCGATCGTGCCCAGCGCACCCATATTCCGACTGCCGGCATTGCTGCTACGTGTCATCCGGATCGCGAATGAGCCCGATGAAGAATTTCCGATCGGAACCGAAACATCAAACTCCTGCATCTTGGTTTTGGGAGAGAACTCCTGGCGTTCGGTCCGGCTTCCGGCCGTGACGGTCACCGAGACGGTCCAGGGATAGCCTGCTTCTGGGCCGGGGTAGGTGAGCCACTGGGCGTGCCCGCTGACCCTGAGTTTTCCACCGAAGGAAGGGTCAAGTTTGCCTTCGTAACGATATTCCCGAGTCCAGTCGTCGCTGTAGGTCTTCTTGTGAAAGAAGGCTCCGGTGACAATGTAGTCAAGGATCATGGAGTTGTAGTTCTCTTCCGGGGGAGGTGGCAGATGACCCTTTTCAGACCAGGCCGCGCAGGCCAGTGCAAGGACCACTGCCAGGGCAGTCAGGACTCGAAACCCACCAAGTCTTTTTTTCATGAGCACCTCCTTGCGCTTTTACAATAGAGGTTCCGGCCGGCAGGAGACTATGACCTGGGTTAGGATTGAGCTACGAATGCAGTGGTTGTCAGCGCTGGGGGGGGAGGCTCCGCGACAAGGAAGCTGAACCTACGCACTCAGGAAAGCCTTTGCATTGGAAGGCCCATGAGGTTTAATTTACCGCCTTCCCAGAGCACAGTTTGGAAGCAATCTGATGGGGGGCCGCCCCAGCCTGGTCGCCTCGAGAGTCAAGGTTAACTGGTTTGTAACCATTGCGAGGGGCGAATAACGCTTAAGTTACGCGGTCAGGATATATTCTTGGAGCAATGCTCTCTCAGCTAGGAAAAGTTTCTCTCCAACGGGCCGAGCGGTTGATGACGAAGGCAAATATTCCTGCGCAGGGCCACGCCATTCTGCGGGAAAATTTGGCATCGTATCTCGAGCACCTGCCCACCGAGGAATACACTGGACGCTGGGGTGAGAAAGTCTCGCGCGATCTGGAAGCCGGCTACACGGACACGCAGGTGCTGGAGCGACTGCATCAGCTCGAGCAGGGGATGCGGGAGCTGGCCGCCCACCTCCCTGAGGACGCAAACTTCTGGATTTCTGGCGGAATCAGCAAGGGTCGGGCGGCGGCCGTCTCCGACCTCGATGGCTTTGTAGACTGCGGTGGTCTGCCACCAGAAAAGCTCCAGACGATCCGCGACTTGCCGGGCTGGAACTCGCGACGGCTGTCTGTTTTTCTGCCTCAGAACAAAGCGGCCCTCAGTCCGGCCGGCGACTGGCTCATTGGAAATTACTACGGCGGTCTCTCCAAGGAAACAGGACAGACCCGCGACATCGACCTTATCCTGGTCGGCCGCACGGACGGCAAATTCGATCCCTCCGATGCCGGTATGGGCGAGCAATCCGCCTGCTTTTCCCGGGAACAGGTGCTACGCACGGATTTCCTTGTGGAGCTTTTTCAGCAGCGCTTCCAAGCCAAAGGATATCGGATTGAATTCGAGCCTATGCGCATCGATGCCGACGGCCCGGTGCGGCGGCCCGCCGAGCTGGAGTGGCATCTGGGCTAACCTCAGGAGTGGAGCTGAAGGTCGCCGCCCTGGACCTGGCTTCACAGTTGAGAACTGCGATTCTTCCATTTCCTGGGCTCTACCATTCAAGAGGGCTTCAACTAATTCCTCGGAAAATCAACTCCCGCGCCGGCGGCGGAATTCAGCTTTCCCAAGTGGATGACCACCAATACTTGGGTCGCTCCGGAATTGCCAGGATTTTCCAAAAAATCTCGGAACCCGATGGACAGGAATTGTTCTGAGAGAGGCTCCGTTGATGCAAAAGAGTTTATCGCTCGCGCTGTTGATCTTCCTTCTAGCCGGCTGTGGCGGCGGTGGCGGGGGTTCTTCATCCAATTCGGGGGGCGGCGCCACCAACAACAGCGGCGCTGGCGGTTTGGCCCCCTCTAATTTTATGACCGGCAAAATTGTCGTTACCAGCATTCTATTACGCGGCATTCCCGCCACCATTGATTCTCTGGTCTTCCGCGCCTTCGATGCCCGAGGCAACCAGGTCTACGGCCCTACTCAACTGCCCAAAGCAGCCCGCACCGTGCTGGATGGGGTACCCACCAGCGCCGTCAGGTTGGAGATCGACTACCTGGAAGGTTCCATTGTGCGCGGACACGGCAGCCACGCGGTTACCGTCAGCGCTGGTCAGGAAACGGAAGTTGTCGATCCTCCTTTTACGGACGTGACTTATGCTCTGACAGGACTGCGCAGCCTGATCAGCCGGATCGATTTAGATCGAGGCCAGACTCAGACACTCAATGTCGTTGGAACCTATGCCGACGGCACCGAACAGGACGTGACCTCGGCCGTGCAATGGAGCTCCAGCGATGAGGCCGTGGCCCAGGTGGAGGCGGGCGGCCTGCTGCGCGCCCGCGCCGTCGGCACGGCCACCCTCACGGCCCGGCTTGACGCTTTCAGCCAGTCGGTCGCGCTGGAGGTTCACCCTCCCAAGCTGGTCAGTCTGCAAGTCACTCCTGAACAGGCGACTCAGTTGGAAGGTGGTCAGGTCTCCTACCACCTGCTGGCTCAACTGGCCGACAACACCAGTCAGGAGGTCACGGCCGAGAGTTGGAGCAGCAGCAATTCCAGTGTCGCAACCATCAACTCCAGCGGCCTGGCCTCCGCCCGCACGCCCGGAAACACCACCATCGAGGCCAACTACCAAAATCGCACCGGCACCACAGCTCTGACGGTCGCCGTGAACGAGACCCTGACCAATCTGCAAATCTCCCCTGACAACCTGCAGCTTCCTAAGGGGGTCAACTACCAGTACAGCGTCAACGCCAGCTATGCCAACGGCACCGTGCTCGACCTCACAGGCCTGGCCCAGGTGACTTCCGATGACAACAATATCGCCCAACCCGGTGGCCTTCCACCCGTAGCTTACGAATCGGACGGTATCATATTGGTGCCTCCGCCCTGGTTTCCCGGCTACTCCAGCCTGATCGCGGGCACGGGTCTGGGCACCACTCATTTGACCGCATCCTATCAGGGCCTGACGGCCCGGGCCAGCCTCACCGGGATTGCCGCCGTGCCGCTACGCGCGCGCGTCTTGCCTCGCGGCACGACCACCCTGCAGGCGGCGGGAACTCTCCAGCTCAGCACCCTCACCACCCTGACAGACGGAACCACCCAAACCAATCGTGCGGATGTATCCATTCCTTCGACCGCTCATGTCAACGTGGATACAAATCTTCTGGCCACGGCTGTGAGTTCGGGAGTCGATTTTCTGATGGCTAATTTTACGCCCTTCGTCACCCCACCGGTAGCCGGAGGCTATGCCAGCTACGCCTTTCGCCAGGGGAATCCACCCGATTATAACGGCCTGGCCGTCGAACCAACGGTCGCGGTCGTTTCTCGCGATTTGGGCCTGAATCTGACCGTCGGTCCGGGAAACAGCGGACTGGGCATCAATCAGTTCCCACGCGAGGGAAATCCCGACCCGTTCAGGCTAACGGGTGCTCAGTCCGGGGGCAACACTCTGCGGGTGCGGGGCAGCGGGGTGACCCTGGCGCGCACCCGCGGCCTGACCTCGGTGGGAGTGGGCAACTTTAGCGGCCTGAGCGGCCGCACGGAGGTCTTTTACGCCGGAGTGCGCACCAACAGTTCCGGGTCGGATTATGGCGTCGTGCTCTCCACCACCGGCTCGCTACAACTGGCCGAATTCAGCGATGAACCGCAGGGAGTCTCCCAGGCCGTGGTCGGCGATTTCGACGGAAACGGACGCAGCGACGTTGCTTACCTGGCCCAGGGGAAGGTCAAAGTCAGGCTCTCGGTGGGCGGAGTGCTGGATCAATCCAGCACTCTGGTCAGCAGTGGCGCGACCGGCTTGGGGCGGGGCGACATTGATGGAGACGGGCGCACCGATCTGATCGTGGCCAGCAGCAACTCGCTGCAGGTTTTTCGCAACCTCACCCCTCTCAGTTCGGTCAGCCTACCCCCGGGTCAATATGGAACCGACCATATGACCTGTGGTGACGTTGACGGGGACGGGCGCCAGGACCTGTGCTATATCTCGAACCGCCAGGACGGAAATCGCTACTGGACCTTGTTCTTCGGCAGCGCCGGGGGCGCGCTCGTCAATCCTCAACAGGGTACCACCGGCCATCGCGTTCAGGCCATCGATCTGGGTGACCTGAATGGAGATGGGAAGGCCGATCTGGTCACGATCGAGAGTAGCAGTCGCCTGACCCTGCTGGGCCTCACCACTCGTGATTGCCTGCTCAGCGTCTTCCCGGGTTCCAGTCAGGGATTTGGCTCGCCTCAGGTCCTAACCCTGTCCACCAACGATTCCCCCTGCGACGTCTCAGTCCTGACGAATGGCGGCACCTTTCAGGCCGTGGTCGTAGCCATGGTGAATACGCGCTTCGTTGGCTCCGGCAGCTTCCCCATTGTCCACTTGACTCGCTAAGCTCGTTGCCCAGAAGGACGTGCTCCCCAAGGAGTCGCCTGTCTTCCTTTGGACATGCCTTGGAAATAGCCAGTTCACCAGTCCTTCGCGAGCCTGGCACGAGTCAGGTAAATTGGGTCCGCTACATGCGCCGATATCGAGAGTTGGACGATTCTCCCGAGGATTACGACCCGCGGCCGGGACAGGTGATGCTGGCTCAGGACGTCATTCGAGGTGGGAAGGTGCAGGCGAGCCAGGAGGGGGCGACCTCAACAATGGCCGGAAATTTCCGGAAGAGCATCTGATCCTTTAGGCTTGTGATCGGCTCCGAAGTAGCCTGATTGCCCGCCTCTTTGCTCTTGGCCACCGTAATTTCAGTTTTGGACTCCCAGCCCTGTCCGCCCACAGCGATGACAAAGTCCGCTCTCCTGGCGGACAACGCCCCAGCGCCCACCTCCCGCCGCAACCCCGTGCAAAACCCGGCACCATGTCCGCCCACCGCGAGCCACCCGGACAACGCCTCAGCGCCCCACGCCCCGGGCCCCCCGCCCCCGGCGCCACCCCGTCTTGAACCCGTGCGCCGCCCCAGGAGGGCCCTTCCGAACCGCCTCCCTGACCCGCTCGAGAAACAGCTCGAAGGTCCGGCCCGCGCGAATCTCATCCCCAGTAATGCGCACCTCCATCATCTGCAACTGGGCCCGGCGAAAGGCGTCCCCGCTGCCATTGTGGCCCTTTCCGTCAAACTCCAGCACAAGCCAATGGCGGCGGTCCCCCACCCGAAAGAACACCAGCCCGTCCAGTCGAAAGGTGTGATCACCCGTGCAGACCCAGACCTGCGGCCACAGAACAAAGTCCACCTCCTCACTCTGAAAACTAAGGGCCGGCAGCATGCGGGCTCCCAGCAATTGGCCCAGCCGGTCCACCAGCACGTGCTGGTCAAAGCCCCAGTGCGCGGGATTTCCCAGCATCGGCCGCGCGCCCCGCGAGGCGAACTGGCCCCAGCCATAGCACTCGTGGGAAGAGTCCGCCGGCATGAACTGGCTCAGCCACTGCCACACCCCCGGCTGCAAGCGCATCCGCCCGCCCCAAAACTTCCAGGCGGCCCGCCAGGGCTCTGGATTCACCGGCTCCAGCTCAAAGGCCCGAACCCCAGCCCGGTCCAACTGGCGGCGCCCGACCTCGAGGTCTTCGACCGAAAGCACCGCCACTCCATAGAGATCACGAAGGCTGCGAGCCTGCGCGGGTGTGGCCACGGCCCTGCCCAATTCCAGGCGGTTGAGCGACTGACGCGCAATCCCCAGGCGCGCCGCCGCCGCCGTCTGAGTCAAACCGAGTTTCTCACGTGCTTGCTTCAAGTAGTTCATGAGCCCAGCCTAGCTGGCCGATTTCTACCAAAGTACTACCAACGGAAGAAAGCCCGACTCGGCTCCAGCAAGTCCCCCAACTGCAGATCAACGGCCTCCCCTTGGGGATGGGGCTCCAGAGGTCAGCGAGGAGCGTCACCCGATTTGTCTGCCAGCAGCTCGCCCTGGGCGGAACGGAGCTACCCTTTCGCAATGCCTGACGGGGCGGTCGGGGTTGTTGGGGGACGAGCTGGACGAGTCACTGGCCGCCCAGGAGTCGGGCATCGTCTTCAAGGACGGAGGGCTCCGGGCAGGCTTTACCAGATTGGACAGCGGCTGCTAAGGGGTCTGGACCTTTTGGGAGATGAGCCTGAACTTCGGCAGGGGCCGTTATCGATTCGAAGCTGGTTCAAGGACTTGTAAGATCAGCTCCGCCGTTTCGTCCGCTTCGCCTCGAGCTCCGGCCCAGTAGATGGCCCCAGAGACGCAGGCCGACAGGCACGCCAGGCTGAGTGCCGGAGATTTGCGCGCCGTGACGGTGTGCGCCATCAACTTCAAAGCAGCCGCTCCCTGGCTCTCCTCATTCGGACGCCAGCTGCTGCCGGACTGGAATTGCGTTGCGATCACGGCCCGTACCGCCGCGGGCTTCAGACCCGCCCGAGGCGGAGAAACTCGGCGTCCGCCATCGCTCCGCAGCGCGATGGGTCGAGGAAACGGATGGACTCGACCCAAACGGTCGACCACCGCATATTCATCAGAGAAGTATTCAGCGCCCGCCCTAACCAGGGAATGGGTCAGGGTAGACTTGCCTGAATAGCTGCTGCCCGGTATCAAGATGACCTGGCCGCCCAGGGCCACCGCGCCAGCGTGAACGAATACCACATCCTGACAGTGGTTGGCCAGGTAAAAATGGATCCGTCGCTCCAGAGCCTGCAGGAAGTCCTGACGATAGGTACGGAGGGGCTCATTCTCGGGGGCCTCAACCACCAGCTCTCCATCCGAAGAAAGCACCCGGAACGTTGCGTTGGCTGTCAGCAGGGGGTTTGGATGCCAGATCGGCAGCATCAGGCTTCCCACCGCTTCATCCAAACTTGGGTCCTCCCAAGCCAGGGCCAAATTCACTCCGAAGTAAGAAAACTTCAACGTTCTCAAGCGCTCAGGCCCCTTGACGATCTGATGGCTTCGCTCAAAGGGCCAGTTCGGCCAGCAGAGAATCGGCCGCCGGGCCGGCTTCTCCTCGCTTGCCCTGCAACCGAACAGCCGCACGGGTGCACGTTTCCGCCAGCCGGGGCAGAAAGGCGCCCGGGCTCTCACCCCGACTGGCCAGCAGAGCTGCCAGGCTCAGCGAAGCCTGACCCGGAGTGAGCGGTGCGACCGACCAGGAATGACCCGGAAGGTATGTGAGTTCGAAGATTCCGCGCACCGGAAGGCCTTGAGTGGGTTGCTCGGATCTGGGGAAAGGGTAGACGCAGCCTGCCAGGTCGAGCGCGCAATGGCGTTCGGCCCAGGGCTGACAGCCGCGCTCCACTAAAGCACGCCCCAGCGTGGTTTTGCCTGTGAAGTTGCGGCCGGGCAAAAGAATGGCGCCACCGGCCCAGGCGACCGCGTCCGCCTGAACAAAGACCAGCTCAGGAACCATTCCTCTGACCGCCGCTTGCAGGTAGCTCAGCAGCACCTGCTTGATCAAGGGCCAGGTCTGGTTAGAAACAATGGGAGTTTCGCTCACCCAAAAGTTAAAGTAGCGCCCTTCCGTTTGCAGCCGAAACGTCAGCGCCGCCGGCGGGTGCGGGTGGGAGGTCGTCTCGAAACCTTCACGCTCCAACTCCTGAATCTGTTGAGGAGAAAAGCCTTCCAGCCAAATACCAATCCCATAGCAGGCAAGAGTTCCGGACATAGGGGCGGAGGATTCTCCTCCGCTGGACAATAACCTGGCGCCATGCAATCTTTGGCTTTTGTTTTAAATACTGGTGTTGGGGGCCTGGGGGTGGGGCAATCCGCTGTGGCCAACGCCCTTCTGCGGGTCGGATTGGCCAGCGTTACGCTGGTCGCGGCGGTTGGCAAGCTGGCGGATATGACGGGCACACGTCAGGCCATGGCTGACTTCGGGGTGCCCGCTCGCATGGTCGGCTGGAGTAGCCTGGCGTTGCCACTCATCGAACTGGCCCTGGCCCTGGCTCTGCTGATCGATCCCCTAAGCCAGCTCGCCGGATTGGGCTTGAGCCTGTTGATGCTGGCGTTCAGTCTGGGACTGATCAACTTGCTGCTCCAGGACAAGCGGCCACCCTGCCACTGCTTTGGTGCCGTCCACTCCGCCCCGGTCGGGAAAGACACCGTCCTTCGCGCTCTGCTATTGGCATTGTTGGCGGGAATCTCGGCCTGCCTGCCAGTTTTTCCTTTGAGCCACCACCCTCTCGAGATCGGACTTGGAATGCTGCTGGTGCTGGGAGGGACGGGCGCGGCCATTCGTCGCCGTAAACGCCTGGGAGCCGACGCCGCCCGACTGCTGGTGGGACAGAGGCTGCCGGCCTTACGACTGGCCTCCAGACGATGGCTTGAGGACCTGCTGCGAAGCAGTGACCGCACCGTGTTGTTGCTCCTTTCCGCCCAGTGTGGTCCCTGCAAGCTTCTGGAGGCCTCACTGGCGGAATGGAAGCTCACCCTATCTGGACGGCTGAATCTGTTGCCCGTATACCTGGAAGGGGCCGACGCCGAGCACGTGTTGGAAAGCCGGCAGTTCAAACTACTGAAGAGCCCGACTCCGGGCGCCATGCTGGTGGACCGACGCGGGTTCCTCCTGCACCCCCAGGTCAGCGGCGCAGACGAGATCGAAGCCTTGATTCGAATCTCGCTCAGCCAACCGTTCTCCGAACCGGCCGAGCAGCGCCGGCATCCTTGAAACCCGTGGGGCCGTCGGATCTCGAGGTTGAGATTATAGGTCCTGAGTTGAAGGCCTCAAAGGACTTGCCCTGGAACAAGACCGCCTAATTTATAAAAAGGAACCCAATGGATAGTATGACTCACCTTCCTCCGGCAAGAATGAATGATCTGGTTGTGCAGGAACTTGCCACAGAGGTACTGGTCTATGACTCAAAAAACGATAAAGCCTTCTGCTTAAATGACACCCTGAAGATTGTTTTTCAGGCCTGTGACGGCAAGACATCCTTTGCCGAGCTGAGAGCCAAACACGGGCTTACAGATGACCTTATCTTTCTGGCGCTTGACGAACTCCGGGGAGCGAACTTGCTGGACGAGGGCCACGTTTATAATTCGCCCTGGGCGGGTCTCTCCAGACGCGACGTCCTCGCAAAGATCGGAGTTGCTTCCATGTTTGCTTTACCGGCGATTTTGTCGACCACTGTGCCCACTCCGGCGCAGGCCGCCTCATTACTCCCACTGCTTGCGAGCTGTTCAGACAATGCTCAATGTGAATCCAACTTCTGCACCCAAGGACCGCCCCGATGTTGCGTCCCGGGGACCCAGGGGATCCGGTCCGCGACGGTGTGTTGTACCGCGGGTGTTAATTGTGACGTACAATGCTGTGTCGGACCGGTTGCGTCCTTCCCATTTGCACCTTGTGCCGGCTTTGGCGGCAGCGCCGTTAACTGCCCGGGTTAGGGCTGCCTGCTCGGGACTTCTCGAGCGGCCCCAGTGAATCAGTCTTGGGCCTCAACGCTCCCGCCCCGATATACGGTGCCCTGTGGACCGGTGGCGAAAACATCTGCAATGTTTAACAGGCTTCTATCTACGGGTCGATAGGTAGGAATAAACAATGCGGTTGAGTGCAGAATGCCGCGCCGGATACGACTGCCGCGGGTTAAAGAGACCTGGTGACGAGTGTCGCTGACCAGGCTCGTCCACGGCGCCAATATTGGTGTAATGACGAACCAGGCACAGAGGGCTTCTTCAAGGACATTTTGATTGAAGCCCCATGTCGGGAAGAAAAAGCCGGAAGAAACCGGTTGAACTGGTCGACATTCCAGGTTTTCTGAGAGTAGCTGTGTCCCTCTTTGTCAACAACGCGCAGCATGAGGGCCTGACGGGGCGTGTCTCCAGCACCAGCATATCGCTTCAGATTACTGGCAGTGAGAGTTTCCAATCTCTGAACGAAACACGCATACCAGCAACCTCGCCCGGTCTAGTTGGGAGTGATGGTCACGAACCCCGCGCTCACCGAGCCGTCTCCGGTTCCCGTGGCGCCTTTCCCGCCGGCTCCGCCATTACCCCAGGGGGAGCTGCCGATTGCGCCCGCCCCCCCAAAATTTCCGGGTTGTCCGGAGTTGAGGGGTCCGGCAAAGCCTCCTCCTCCGGTTCCGCCCTGGGCCGAGATCGACCCGGACCCGCCCGTGACCGAACTGAACCCGCCTGAGCCCCCGCCTCCCCCTCCTCCAGAAAACCCACTAGAGCCAGCCGTGCCAGGCTGGCCATCGGGGGCACCCCCCGCTCCCGGGCCAAAGGAATTACCTTGGCCTCCCTGGCCCCCTGGCCCGCCCACCACGACGGTCAGAGTTTCCCCACCGGTGACGGGAAGCGCGGGATTGTTCTTGGTTTCGCCCTTCGCTCCGAGAGCATTACGTATCGCTCCAGGTGACATGGAGCCCCCAAGCCCCCCATCGCCCCCCGTGACGGTTACGTTGACGGAGGTGACTCCCAAAGGCACGACGTACGAAAATGTGCCGGCTGTATTGAAGGTCACCGTCCCGCCTGATGCGGCCGCCGCCGGGGGAGGGACAAGGAGACTGGCGATCAGCGGAACGGCGGCCAGTCGCGCCGTTTGCTTGAGCATCTCGCGTCGGTCGAAACCCTGGCTTGTGCGTAACAGGTCGTGAGCCCACAGTTCCCGCAGTGCGGCAGCACAATCAGTCTCCAGTCCGTTTTCTCCACTCAGGGCTGATTGCAGGTCGGCTTCTGTGAAGGAGCCGATGGATTCATACACCCGGCGGGCCGGGGCGCTCAGCAAGCAGGCTTCGGCCTGGGCCGGATGGTAGATCAGCAGCTCCGCCCCGATCTCCTGGCGGACGACCCCTTGGGTCAATTCCAAACTCTTTGAACTCGACATTCCATTCCACGTTCCTCGAAGGTCGCCGAAGTATATTCATTGTAGTTTTCTGTGTCAATTTGAGAAGAGCTGCTGGCGCCACGCAGGGACCGAGGCCGCTGAGGCTGGACGTCGATCGTCGAGTCAGCGGCTCTCCGCCGAAGTCAGGACGGACGCCACGGCTCTCCTATTGTTTCGAAATTTAGAGGTTTTGAAAGTGTTCGATTCGAAATCTGCTGAGTTGTGAAAATCCAGCCCAATCAGCCCAACCGAATCGAGCGATTCCTCCAGCGCACCGCCGACCTGTTGACGGAAACCATTCAGAGCCAGGTTGACGGCTGGGTGTCGGCCCACCAGGCGGAGCCAAGCAGTGGACCCGAGCAACAAGTCTTTCGGCTCAAGAAGATGCTCAAGAGCAATCAGCAGAATTTCGGCAAGGACTCGATCTACACGTTGAGCACCCACGTCAGCCTGGCCGATCACCACAAGGGCCAGCTTCAGGGCATCGAGGCTGCGACTCACTATAACAAGGCTCTGGAAATCTTTGAAAAGGAACTGGCCGAGCGAGGCGAGGTGGAAAGTCTGCACAAGCTCATTCCGGCCTGCCTGGTCGAGGGCAAAGACGCCGCCTCGCTCTACGAAAAGGCGGCCGACTTTTTTCAGCTCTACGGAGGCTCCGAGAAGTCCCTGCCGTTGCTCGAGCGGGCCCGGCAACTGCTACCGAAGCAAGCCGGCTTTGAACGCCGCGCCGAGATCCAGCAGAAGATTGCCCGAGTGCACGCAGATTCGGGCAACTCGCAGCAGGCCAGCCGAGTTTATGATGAGATCTGGAGCGAGGCCCTGCAAACCTACCCGCCTCTCAGCCCCGAACTGGCCTCCCACGCCGAGAATCTGGCGCGCAGCCTGGGACAGGGTAAGCGCAGCGAGGAGCTTTGGGGCCTGAGTCTTTCTTTACAGGGGGCGAACCGCAGCAGCCCGGCCCTGAGCGTCCTTTCGAGGCAGTATTCCGCTCTGGGCTACCACGATCAGGCCCACGAGCTTCGCAATCAAAGCGAAATTTTGAGTCTGGAAGAGCGCGTGCGCAGCGCTCCGGTCACGCCCCTTCTGCAGCGGGATTTGAAGCGCCTGATCGAGCTCTATGATTCGAAAGGCGATCAGGGCTCGTTGGAACGCGCCCGACTCAAGCTGACCGTCGTGGAGACACGGCTGGCATTGAAGGGCCCGCTGACCTGGTAAGGTTGCCAGGCTGCACTGGGGACCGAGCTTGGAGGATTGGGCGGTTTGGAGCGCGCAAGGTCCTGAAAATGCGTTCTTTGCCTCTGGTCAGTGTGGTGATGGCCTGTTACCAGGACTCGGGAACGGTTGCCAGGGCCCTGGCCTCAATGCTGGCGCAAAGTTACTCGAATTGGGAGTGTTTGCTCATCAATGATGGCTCCGACGACTCGCTCGAAGTCATCCTTGCAAAGTTCCAAGACCCCAGAATCCGTTACTTTCACTCCCCGCGAAACCAGGGAAGGGGCTGGGCCCAGGCCCTGGGCCTGGCCCAGGCGCAGGGAGAGTATCTTTGTTTCCTGGATGCGGATGATTGGTTGTCTCCAGAAAAGCTGCGTTTGCAAGTCGGTTTTTTGCAGGACCATCCGGAGTTCAGTGCGGTCAGCGTGGCTCTAGGCCTACTGGATCGTCGTCACAGGTTGGTTGGAGTTCGCCTCAAAGGATTTGCTTTTGGCGCCGCCATGCTGCGAACCAGGCAGGCCCGAGAGGTTGGATTTGACCCCAGTTTCCGTCGGTCCCAGGATTTCGACTTTTTTCACCGTCTGCTGGCCGGCCGAGCTTCGATGGTGCTGCCTGAGGTCGCCTACTACTATGCCTTCGAGAGGGGAGCTTCGCCAGAGGTGGTTTTGGAAGGACTGGCCTATAATCGGCGGACCTTTGCAAAAACTCTGGGGCAGCGACCCGTGTCGTCGGTTGGCGGCTGGCTGTTGAGTTGGCTAAAAACATTCTTCTACAGGGGTTTGAGAGCAGTCGGTGGCTGGAGCCTTATCCAACGTGCCCGCGTTCAGCGGCCGAATTCGAGTCAGCAACAAGCTTTTGAACAGGCCTGGGCACAGGTTCAGGAGTTCTTGCCTTGAGGCGCTTTGCTTTTTGGAAGGAACTGGCGCAGCTTTCTAAAGACAGTTGACTCGCGCTCTTTGGAAAGCTCTTGACCAGGCCTGCGCGGCCGTCAGCGATGGAGGCCTGCTCTGGGTTTCGCTCTACACCAAGGGTCCCAATTACCGGAGAGACCTGGCTTTGAAACAGAAGTATGCTGGCTCTGGCTGGTGGGGGCGAAAATGCATGAAACTGCCCTGGATTTGGGGATTTATGTGGAGACGGCTCAAGCTCGGCCAAAACCCGTTTTTGTGGAATCAGCCCGGTGGCAGGGGCATGAATACCTATCACGATCTGGTGGATTGGCTGGGCGGGCTTCCGTACGAGGTGGCTTCACCGTCGGAAGTTCAGGAGTTTTGTGAGATTCGAGGCTTGCGCCTGGAGCGTCTTGAACCTGCGGCCGAAGGTGGTTGCAGCGTCTATCTTTTCTCGCGTGGGCTTTGAATCGATCTTCCTGAAGCGGCCAATTCTTCTGGGGAACAAAGACTTAGAGTGCGCTCCTGACTGAGCCAGACAAAGCGGGCGACCACCCGTCGGCTCCCCTCCAGGATGTGGCCCTGGCACCAGAAGAACTCTTGGTAGACGATCTGCGCGCCCTGGATCGGCCAGTCACCCTGATAGACTTCCTGACGTGACCCCCGCGCCCAGTAGCTGCGCGGAGCTCTCCAGCAGGGGTAGCGAGGGGCGCCGGATTGAGCTTCCAGGCCCAGAAACACCTTGCTCAACAGGTTCCTGACCCTTTCGATCTCCTCGGGAGAAACTGTTTGCTCGCCTATCAACTCTTGAATTCGATGGGGGTTTCCCTGACAAGCTAGAATTTCTTCGACCTTGGTGAGCGACAAATCAGTATGGCTTAGATTGTGGGTCAGGAGTGGACGGGGCGACAACTCGGTAAAGCCTGTGTAAAACATTCTTTCGTGGGGGTCAAGCCAGCCGTGGCTCAGGACCTGAACCTGACGGTCGATCACAACTTCAGTTGTCAAACGCTGCACCAACGGTAGCTCCCACCAGGTTAGGGCTGGTGTGTCAAAGATCTTGATCAGGCAGAGTGTAGCCGGCACAAAAAGAGTCAGAGTCGAGAGGCCAAAGAAGTCCGGCGGCAACTCGGGAAGGGAAAGGGCGGCCGCCAGGAGGAGCAGCATATTCTCCCAAAAGCAAGCCCCGGTTAAGGCCAGATAGGCCAGATGAAAGAGCGCCAAGCCGAGCAGGATCGCCTGGGCCCAGACTGGCCTCCAGGGTAAGGTCAAGGTGGCTAATTCGAATAGGACCACGCTGGCGGCCGCCGGGACGTTGAGAAAGCGTAGGCCCCAGATCGCGCGCTCAAAGCATCGGACCGGAAGTGCCGGTAACCATCCCCAGGCGTATCCGCCGAGCAATTGATAGTGCAGACCGACCTTTCCGATCCAATGCCACCAACGCTTTCCATGGAAAAGTTTGCGATAGCCCGGCCGCGCATAGAGGGCAGCCAGAGTGGCCAGCAGGCAGAGTTGAAATGCTTGACCCGCCTGGGGGCCGCAGGCGAAATCACCGGTCATTGTCCTGAGGAGGGCGTAGGCAAGCAGAACGGCCTCCAGGTGAATGGCCAGTCGCTCGTGCAACGAGGGGGGCACGAGCCGTCGACGGCGGCTGACCAGGACCAGTTGGGGAAGCAGCAAGGCGGTATGGATGAAGGCCAACAAAGGGGCAACCAGCAGTCCGACTCGCTCGGCCCAAGTGAGGTCTTGACCGTAGAGGGCCCGAGGCCGAGAAGAGTACTTCCAGCCCAGACACAGTCCAGCTGTGAGCAGCAGAGCGCGGGCCAAGGGTAGGTCAAAAGAGGAACGGTCAACCAATGCAAAGGCCAGAGCCAGGAGCAAGGATTCGGTTTTGCCGCTTCGCGGACTGAACCACCAGACTCGAAAAACCAGGCCGCTCAAGGCCACAATGGCTCCCGTCCAGGCGGCGACCAAAATCCAGGAGTTCACGCCGCTCGCGTTCGCATCAATGGGCGCAGGATCCCGCTCGATGGGCGCAAACGGCTCAGGCTGATGTGCGGGATCGTGGGTGTGCTGGACCAATCAGGGCTTCGTGACAGAGACGAGTTGCTGGGGGCCATGGTTTCAATGCTCGAGGTGCTGTCTGCTCGGGGGCCGGATGGCCGAAAGCTCTGGTTCAGGCAGGGGGCTGGTTTAGGGCATAGCCACTTGCGTATGAGTGATATCTCTCCCAGTTTTGACCAGCCCCTGGAAGCACCGGGCGGAAGCTCGGTGCTGGCTTTCAACGGCGAGATTTACAATTATCTAGAGCTTCAACAAGAACTGGGCGCTTTGGGGTTTGTCTTTCGTTCACAGGGCGACACGGAAGTGGTGTTGGCGGCTTTTCAGGCCTGGGGCATCCGTCAGGCTTTGCAACGATTTGACGGCATGTTTGCTCTGGCTCTCTGGGAACCATCCCCCCGGCGCCTGACGCTGGCCAGAGATCGCCTGGGAGAGAAACCGCTCTATTATGGTTGGCTGGGGTCCGAGTTTGTTTTCGCTTCTGAACTGCGAAGTGTGAGCCGGCATCCCGCCTACCGCAGAGAGCTTGATGCTCAGGCACTGGCTCTCTACTTACAGCATGGTTGGGTACCGGCTCCCTTCTCCATTCAAAAGGGGATCAGCAAGCTTTCAGCAGGCCACTTCTTGACTTTGGAGCTGAATCGGGGTGAGCTCGAGATTGAATCCTTTTGGGATTTGACGGAGCAGATGAGGGCGGACTCGCCGGTTTTGAATCCCCGAGAGCATTGCCAGCATCTGCATCAATTACTCAAGAAAGCGGTGGGTCGCTGCCTTCGCTCCCAGGTGCCGATGGGTCTGGTTTTGAGTGGAGGCGTCGACTCCAGCCTGGTGGCTTGCCTAGCCCAGGAGCAAACTTCCCGGCCCTTGCCGTCCTTTACGATTGGCTTTGAACAAGCCGAGTACGACGAGTCTGGACACGCTCGCGCCATTGCCAGCCATCTGGGACTGCCTCACACCCAGCACCTGCTGACGGCTGCTGAAGCCGGCCGAAGGGTACCTCAGTTGGCTGCGATCTACGATGAACCATTCGGGGATAGCTGCCTGATCGCCACCCACTGCCTGGCCCAAATGGCGCGAACTCAAGTTCAAGGCGTGCTGAGTGGAGACGGATCGGACGAGCTTTTTTTCGGATACCAGCGCTATGGTCGTATTCTGGCGGGTTGGGTACACCAGCAACTGCAGCTCGAAAGCCGCCACAACCTGGCCAGAGCACAGATTCGCCGCTTGCTCGGGACCGCAGCGGAGGGGAAGTTGTCACTTGAGTCTCTTCATCTTCGGGCCACCGCGCTGGGCTTCTTGGATCCAGGCGAGATTCTGCTGGCCGGGACACAGCCCGCCAATCTTTATGGCGAGCGCCCGTCAGGCCTGAATCACCCGGCTCTCCTTCTGCAGTACTGGGACCTCAGACACTATCTGAACGGAGATATCCTGAATATCGTGGACATGGGCACCATGGCCGCCGGGTTGGAAGCGCGCGCGCCTTTTTTGTCGAGAGAAGTCGTCGATTATGTTCTCTCGCTGCCCCCCCAGCTTGGGAACCGCAAACTGTTGCTGCGCCGCTTGCTCAGTCAATATTTGCCCCCCGCTCTCTTTGAGCGACCCAAGCAGGGCTTTTGTGTTCCGATCGGAGCCTGGTTGCGAGGCTCGTTGCGGGCCTGGGCGGAAGACCTGCTGAGTGTCCGACGGCTCAAGCGTCAGGCGCTCTTCCGGCCTGAAAGGGTTGAAAAGCTTTGGCGCGAGTTTTTGGGTAGTGGTCAGCATGCTCTCAAGCTTTGGGTGCTGATCATCTTTCAGCAGTGGTGGGGAGACTGAGCCTGTACGGCCTCCAGCTCCGCGGCAAGCAGGGCGGCGCTCTCCCGCCAATCGAGCAGCTGACTGCAGCGACGAATCTGTTGGGGCTCGGGTCGGGTTTGCAGTTGCTTTAAAATGGCCTCGGCCAGAGCCTGCCTGCAGCCGGGAGGGACCAATTGACCCTGACAGGGATGGCGTAGGAGCTCCGGAATTCCCCCGACTCGAGTGGCCACGACCGGACGCCCGGCGCTGAGAGCCTCTCGCAGAACGTTGGGCAAACCTTCGCGGCGGCTGGGGATCATCACCAGTCGGGCCGCTCCGTACCATCGGGGCATCTCGTGGTGAGGCCGAGGGCCGGCCATCACCAGGCGACCTTGCAATCGCGTCTGTGCGCGCTGACAGAGGTCCTGCAGACTTCCGTGTCCGACCACGGCCAGCCCGACTTGTGGAAGCTCCAGTTCTTCAAAGGTCTGCAGGAGTTCAGCGATGCCCTTTTCCTGCTCCAGCCGGCCCACGTAGAGAAGCCAGTCGAGGTTTGGGTCGAGTCCCAGACTGAGGCGATCCTGCTCAACTTCTCGAGGAGAAAAGGCCTCCAGGTCCACTCCTCGGGGGAGTACCCGGGCCTGGGAGGCACCCAACTGCCTGGCTCGCTCCGCCAGCGCAGAGGAAACTGCCAGGACGCTTCGCGCTCTGCGCAGGGTCCAGGCAATCTGGGGCCGCAGGCCGGGATGCTCGGGCAGTCGGTTCAGATCGCAGCCGAGCACCTGCAATACGAAGGGAACCCTCCAGAGCTGGCTGAGACAGGCTGCCGCGAATCCGTCTGGATAGGCCCAACTGGAGAGCAATATTTGGAAGGCTGGAGGCCGAAAGCGAAACAGGCTGGCCGCATAGAGAATTCCGTTCAGGACCTGTCCGGGAGCATGCAGGATGCGAGGATGGTGCACGGTGAGTCCAGCCCATTGCTCCCGATGTGGAACCTTTGCCCGCCTGCGAGCCCTGGCGGATAACCCTGAGAGGATGGGGACCCAGCCGACTGGAGCCACCACTTCGACCGGATGAAAACGGCTTAATGCCGCCAACTGCTGAGCCTGAAATGGTTCTCTCAGAGGTTCCTGACTGTTGGGGAAAAGGTGGCTGAGGGCCAGGATACGCAAAGTCGTTTCGGTTTCGCCTTAGCCGGATGCTTTCCTTAAGCTCTGGCTAAAAAGCGAAGTAGATGAAGGGAGTGGAGCTGGCGGCGCAAAACGTGAAAAGGAGACCCAGCCAGAGAGTGAGCAGGAGCGAGCCCCAAAAGCCTGGATTCACAAAGCACAGGTAGCGACCTGCCAGGGGGAGATCCACGGTTTTCAGACCGAACCAGCCCAGCCAGGCGGGCTGACCCTGCTCGACCTGAGCGCAGATCCAGTGGCCCATCCATAGCAAGGCAATGCTGATCACGAACCATTCATAGAAAATCTCGAGTCCCGCAGCCTGGGGCCAGGCAACCAGCCGAAGCCCGAACTGAAGAGTGATCAAGAGGTCGGGGCTGCGAAAGAGAATTCCCCCTAGTGTCCAGAACAGAAAGGTCACCGCCCAGGCGAGCGGCCGCGGCCAGGGCCTCCAGCGTTGCCTTTTGGTCTGGTGAAGAAAAGCCAGAGCCAGACCCTGCAACAGCCCCCAAAAAACAAAGTGCCAGCCTGGCCCGTGCCAAAGGCCGACCAGCAGCATGACCAGCAGCAGATTTCGGGTGCGGGTGGTGGCCAGGGCTCCCCCTAAGGGAACGAAACAGTAATCCCGAATCCATTCGCTCAAAGTGATGTGCCAACGCTTCCACAGTTCAACCAGATTGCGGCTTTGGTAGGGGCGATCGAAGTTCATGGGCAAATCGTAGCCAAGCATATGAGCCGTTCCAATCGCCATGTCAGAGTAGCCGGCGAAGTCGCAGTAAATTTGAAGACTGAAAGCGGTCATCCCCACCCAAACCGAAGTCACCGAAAACAGGCTCGGATTGGAAAAGACGGGATCAGCCAGTTCTCCGAGGTGATCGGCCAGCAGAATTTTCTTAGTCAGACCTTGGAGAAAGATGTTGGCGCCAACCACCAGGCGCGCTCGGGTGATCGGAGGATCCCTCTGAATCTGGGGCAAGAAGATCGACGCTCGCACAAGCGGGCCTGCGATCAGGTCAGGAAAGAAGCTGACAAAAAGGGCGTAGTCGCTCCACCTCGGACAGGTTTTGAGCTTGCCACGGTAGACATCCAGGGTATAGCTCAGAGACTTGAATGTGTAAAAGCTAATGCCGGCGGGCAGCACCAGTTCAGCGGGTGATGGCTCGAATCCCAGAACTTGCAGGCCAAAGTTCCTGTATTTGAAGTAGGCCAGGGCCCCCAGGTTGGTGGCCAGGCTCAAAGCCAGCCAGGCTGTATGGGCCCGCTGGCGAGGGGGGGTCAGGTGACTGGCGGCCCAATAGTCGATCCCGCTGATCGCCAGCAAAAGGCCAAGGTAGCGCCAATCCCAGGCCGCATAGAAGAGGCAGGAAGCCAAACAAAGAGTGAGTCTTCGATAGTTGCCGGGTGGAATCAAGACCAGTGAGACCAGGGTGGCACCCAAGAGAAGGGCGAAGCGAGGGCTGAAGAATTCCACGAGGCCAGCAGGTTAGGCGACCCCCGAGCTGCTCCTGCCGGGCAGGATTTTCATGCGGACGAGCCCAACCAGGATCATCGTGATCGGTCTTTGTTTGTTCCTCCTGATTGTTTTGGAGGGTTGCGGGAAGGAGCTTCCCCCTGCGCCGCCTCCTGCCGATGCTTCTCAGCCCGTTTTCGCTCCCGGGCCAGAGTTGTCTTCTGAGGCCTATCGGGCGCCCCGCCTTCTGCAAGTGCGTAGCTTTTCCGAGCAAGAGATCGAGAATTTCGTTCGGGGTCATGCCGACGAGGTCGAGGGGTCGGTCAACATGGGCCGGGTTCAATGGAAGGGCTGGACAGCCGAAAGAGGGACCGACGGGACCTGGCTCGCGAAGCAGTATGAGACCTTTGAGCCAGCTCCCTGACAAATGGGACTTCTGCGTGATCGTCAGCACCAGTCCGCTGCTTCACGATTCCCGGATACACAGGCTGAGCCACTTCTTTGCGGAACAATTGGGCGGCGGTCAGGTCACCACGTTAGGACTGGCTGATTCGGCCCGGCCGTTGATTCCAAAGCTGGCCG
The DNA here is from genome assembly GCA_018266105.1 of bacterium. GTDB lineage: Bacteria > Vulcanimicrobiota > Xenobia > Xenobiales > JADMJV01 > JADMJV01. The sequence goes on from JAFEBA010000087.1 coordinate 35,676, forward strand.
GCCGGACCGTTCTGGCCAGGCGCTACCTTCCTCAAATTCGCAGGGGCGGGTTGCGGGCAATTTTGTCCTCGGCCGGTTTATCTCTGGAAGTGCTCAGAACCTATTTGAGAACCGTTCGTTCCGGGGGACGAGGTCTGGTCTGGTCGGTTGACGCGGATGGCCTTCTGTTCGGATGGGCCCTGAGCCGAAGTCTGGGTGCGACTCTGATCTATGATGCCCACGAATTTTGGCCCTATGAGGCCACCCGGCGTGGCCTGGGCGGCTGGTTGCTGGGCCTGGAGCGGCGACTGATCTTGAAGGCCCAGCGAGTGGTCACGGTCAGTCAGTCCATGGCCCGGCAATACCGTCAGCATTATGGGCTGATTCGGGACCCTCTGGTCCTGTTTAACTACCCTCAAGTCTCCACATCTCAGGCTGTCTTGGATTTGCACAGCCCAGGACTGTTTACACTCCTCTACCAGGGCCATCTGGTGGAAGATCGAGGCTTGCTGGATTTCGTTCGGATCTTCCGCAAGGTCAAAGGGGAACTCCCCTTGCGCCTGGCCTTTCTTGGCTTCGGCCCACTCTATCAGGCTCTGGCGGCTCAGGCGGGTCCAGACCTTATGGTTCTACCGCCGGTCGCTCCGGCTGATCTGGTGGCCGTAACCGCCACCGCCTCGGCAGGCCTGGTGCTGCTTGATCGGAGGAACCTGAATCACTGTCTTACCCTTTGCAATAAGTTCTTTGAATATCTGGCCGCCGGAATTCCAGTGCTGGCCAGCGATTGCTGTGCTGAGATGAACTCCCTTGTGGGTGCCCACAGATTGGGCCTGACCCTGGACACCACCGACGAGAATGAGGTCCGGCGAGCACTGCAACTGTTGATGGATCGACAGCCTGGCTTGGACCCGCAGGCTCAACAGCAGTTCGCTTGGGAGGTCCAGATGTGCAAGCTGCGGAAGGATCTTCTGGATTTGGCGAGAGCTGCCTGATGCTGACAAAGTTAAGCGAGATGAAAGAGGGCATCATTGTGCCCCCGGCCGACCTCGAGCTCCCGATCTGTGACCACTGCAACCTCACCTGTAGCCACTGCAATCACTGCTCTCCGGCACTCTCTCCCTGGATGGCCCGCCCCCAGCAGATCTTGGATGACCTGACCTGTCTGGCGCCGATTTACCGTCCGAAGCGAGTCAAGATTTTGGGAGGAGAGCCCCTGCTGCATAAGGGACTGGTCGAGATCCTGCAAGCCGTGCGCGAGAGCGGGATCTCTCCTTGGGTCTTCATTACCACCAATGGTAGCCTTTTGCACAGGTTGGACCCGAGGGTATGGGATCTGGTTCAGGAAATCGAAGTGTCACGCTATCCTGGAGTGCTGAGTGAATCCAACCTGGAGAAAACTCGCCAGACTGCTCAAGAGCGTGGAGTTCGCTTCACGGTGGTGGACTACAGCCACTTTCGCGCCAATTTCAGCCGACACCAGAATCTTGATTCGGATCTGGTTTTTCGCATTTACCGAAACTGCAAAGTGGTCTTTCTGTGGGGTTGCCACATGCTCAAGGACGGCTGGTTTTTCAAATGTCCTCGGGCGGCTTACCTGCTGCCTCTGCTGGGAAAAGAGGCCAGTCTGGACGGACTCCGCCTGGAGAAGACGGAAGACTTCCAATCCAGGTTGCTTGAGTATCTCAATTCAGCGACTCCTCTGCAAGCATGCTCCCATTGTGCGGGTACCCTCGGTCGGTTGGAGCCACATCATCTGGGCCCACGCGCCGCCTGGAAGGACCTGAGCTTGGACCGACCCGTGAGCGAGTTGCTCGAGCCGGGGGGGCTGACCTGAGAGCGCTGGGCCAGGCCGTGGCGCTGTTGCCGTCCAGCGGACGCCGTCAACTGGGCCTGTTCCTGTTGGGTTCCTGCCTGGCCGGAATTCTTGATGTGCTCGGGGTCGGGTCGGTCATGCCTTTTATGGCCCTGGTCAGCTCACCTGATGGCCATCTGACTCAGGCCTTGCTGCGCAAAACGGCCTGGGCTGGCTGGAGTGTGCGAGAATTGATGGTCGGTCTGGCCAGTTTGCTGCTGGTAGCTCTTGCCCTTGTGCATCTGCTCCAGGTGGGACTGGTTTATCTGGCTTGCAGATTCGCCCGCGAACAACAACGCGTTCTTTCGGCCCGGGTCTACCACACCTACTTGAACAGCGATTATGAATGGATCCTGAAGTACCCCGGCTCTCATCTGCAGGAGTCCTTACAGCGTGCCCGTTCGCTTGGAGACTGTTTTTATCGCCCCCTGGTCGGGCTGTGCGTGCACGGACTGGCCGGCGTCATGATTTTTTGTTTGTTGGCCTGGGTGGACTGGAAGGTGACCCTGGCCGTGGCGGTCATGTTGGGAATCATGGTGGCCGTCATGTACTGGCGTTGTCGAGGCCTTCTGCAAGAATTGAGCCTTCGCCATGACTCCATGAACGAGGCCTTGAAAGCCTCGGTTGGTGACGTTCTGTACAGTTGGAAGTCCCTGTATCTTGCCGGGGCCCAACGACGCCTGGTGGACGCGCATGAGAAGGAAGTCGACAGGTTGGGCGAGTTGCACTCGCGCAGGATTTTACTGCACGAACTGCCCCGGCTCTTCATTCACAGTGCCAGCCAGGCGGCGATTCTGGCTTTGATTATTTACTTGGAACTCAATCTGGCCACGCCCGAAGAGCTGATTCCTCGGGTCAGCTTGTTTGCTCTGGCCACCTACCGGCTCATACCCAGCCTGCAAGCCTGCCTGGGCTGTACCCTGACGCTCAGAGAAAGCTGGCCACAAATGCAACGTCTAAGGGCTGATTTGGGCCGCTCGACCCAACCTGAACCGGGCCCACTGCACTCAGGACCCACCATGCAGAGCCATTTTTCTGTGGGACCCGTCAGCTATGCTTATCCCGGTGCTCAGGTAGAGTCGATCTCCGAATGCTTTTTGGAGATCCGGCCGGGGGAACGGGTGGCTCTGGTGGGCAGAACCGCCTCCGGAAAATCCACTCTGCTCAATCTTTGGTTGGGATTGCTGGCCAGCGACCGAAGCCTTCTAAAACTGGACGGGAAACCTCTTCAGGGCGAGAGGCTTCGACAGTTTCAGCGATGTCTGGGCTACGTGCCCCAGGATAACTTGCTGGCCAACCAGGACCTGGCCAGCAATATCGCCTTCTGCGGAGACCACCCTCACTATGATTTGGAACAAATCAAGCGGGTGGCCAAGGTGACCGGAATCCATGCCTTTGTCGACTTCTTGCCTGACGGTTTCCGCTCCAACCTGGGAGAGCGCGGAACGGCCCTCAGCGGTGGGCAGCGGCAACGGGTCAGCATCGCCCGAGCCCTCTACCGGGAGTCTCAAATTCTCATTCTGGACGAGGCCACCAACGCGCTGGATGCCCACTCAGAGCGAGAACTGTTCGGCCGCTTACGGAGCTACCTTGGCGACTCCCGTTCTTTGATCGTGGTGGCCCACCGGCTGGACTCGGTGCGGGATTTTGACCGACTTTATCTCATTCACGAGGGTCGGGTGGTCGATTCTGGAACTTATAAAGAGCTGCAAAAGCGCTCTCCTCTGTTTGCAAGCTTGCTCCAGGAGGAGCCCCTCTAGAGCCTGTTGCGGACGCGCAGCCATTGGCGAAACATGAGCATCACCCAGATGGCGTGGTCTAATTCTTCCCCCGCGAGATGCCGGCGCCACAGGTTCTCAACCACCCCGCTCTTCAGGTAGCCGCAGCGGCAGAGCAGAAGTTCCTCAGCCCAGGCCTTCATCGGACCGCGGAGCCAATCTCCGAGCGGTACGCTAAAACCTTGTTTCGGCCGCTCAAAAAGGGAAGCGGGCAGATAGCGCTGGAGCAACCCCTTCAGCACCCGTTTGCCAGTCCCCGGGTAGGGCGGCAGGGCCAGGGCCGCTTCCACCACAGAGCGACTTAAAAACGGGGCGCGGGCCTCCAAACCGACGGCCATCGTGGCCCGGTCGACCTTGACCAGGATGTCGTTGGGCAGATAGTGCCCCAGGTCCCACAGTCCGAGCAGACGAGCCAGATCGGTGTCCGGTAAGATCTCATAAAACGGCGGTTCTGGAGGTGGAAGTTGGGCCAGAACCTCGGCTGGCTCGATAAATCCCAGGGTGGTTTGATGGCGGTAGAGTCGAACCAGATCCAGGGGTTTTGCGGCGGGGAAGCGTTCAGGCAAGGCCCGAGCGACCTTTCGTAACCATGGAAGTCGAACAGCCCGGCTGGCCTGAAGAAGCCAGACCAACCAACCAGCCAGAGTGTGCAGACTCCGGCCAGACCAGGAGGAAGCCCGCAGCTGAGTTCTCCATCGGCTCAGAGTGGCCTCGTAGCGGGAGTAGCCCAAAAAGAGCTCATCCCCGCCATCCCCGGTCAGCACGACGCCAACTTGTGATCGAGCCAGGCAGGCCACATGGTGGGTGGCGATCTGAGAGCTGTCGGCGAACGGTTCATCGTATAGATGGCCAAGACGCGCGCTGATATCCGCTGCTTTGGATCCGGAAAGGTAGTCTTCGTGGTGCTGGCAGCCCAAAAATCGGGCGACCTTACGGGCAAAGGGAGCTTCATCCAACCCCGAATGCTCAAATCCGATCGAGAAGGTTGGCAAGGGTCGGCTCAGCTCCGCCTGCGCCAGCGCTGCAACCAAAGATGAGTCAACGCCACCGCTCAGAAAGACCCCAACCGGGACAGCGGCTCGGCAGCGCTGAGACAACTGAGACTTCAGCAGGCTGTGGAAGGACTCGACCTGTTCCTGGCTGGCTTGAGTGGACAGCGAAGGAGAAGCAGCCCAGTAGCGCTTTTGGGTCAGCCGCCGGGTGCGGGCTTCGTAAGTCAGCAGGGTGGCGGGGAGCAGCTTTTGCACCCCTTCCAGGATGCAGTGGGGCGCGGGGATGCAGCCGTAGCGAAGAAATTGGCCGAGAGCTGCCTGATTGACCGAGCTGGGGATCTTCGGATAAACCTCCAGCCCGCGCAGTTCCGAAGCGAAAACCAGGTCTCCGCCAGCCAGTGACCAGTAAAGCGGCTTTTCGCCCATGCGGTCGCTGACCAGATGCAATCGACCGAGTTGTGCATCCCAGACGGTCAGTGCGTACATCCCGTCCAGCTTCTCGAGGGTCTCAGTGATGTCCCATTCCTCCAGGGAGGCGCCCAAAACTTCGGAATCACCTGTAGCCTGGAAACGATGGCCAAGGGTTTCCAGCCGGGCTCGAAGTTCCCGAAAATTGTAGATCTCACCATTGAAAGCCCAGGTATAGCGACCGCTTGAGGATTGGCCAGGTTGGGCAGCGCCCGGGCCGCTGTCCATGATGTTGAGGAGTCGATGACCGATGGCTAAACCCCAGCGCTCATCCAGCCAGATCCCCTGACCGTCGGGGCCGCGATGCCGCAATTGGTCCAGTTGGGCCTGGAGCTGACCTTGCAGTTGCTGCCGCTCCATTTCCGGCTTGCCCAGGATGAAGCCAGCTATTCCGCACATGCTGGTCGCACCCGGAGCAACAACTGTGACAACGCGGGCGCGACCCGCTGATGACCCCAGCGGTTCAGGTGGCCCGAGTTAAAAGCGGTGTTGAAGAAACCTCTGGAGGCCTTGCCGGCACCGGAGGTGGCTCGCGTAATCTTGATCTCCAGGCCGCGGGATTGGCAGGCGCTGACAATTCGGTGGGTCTCAGGACTGAGGGGCTGAACCTGACCCGGAGGGTCATGCAAAGTCAACAGCAGGAAGGCAAGGCGATGATGATAACTCGCATCGATGGCAGCCACCTCCTCCTCCAGGGGAGCTTCTAAGTTCGGTTGGGGCAGGGAACGAATCGGGAGCAGCGGAGGACATCTTTCCTGCAACTGGCTCTGTCGATAGCTCACCAGCCCGCTCAGCGAGTTCAGCCCCGCCACCGCGAGAAATGAAGGCACATAGGGCTGGAGCGTGGCAAGTCCGATCCGAAGCCGGCCGGGCGGGCCTGCGAAGTGCACTTTAGACAGGTCCCAAGCATCCACCGTGAAGTCCTGCTGATTGGCGACCACGACTGTAAAGTCGGGTTTGAATCGGTCGATCAAGGCGGGAGCCAATTGAACATAGTCGGCCAGCGAGCGTCTGGCCCGGCCGGCGTTCAGGAGCACAACAGGCCATCCTGCCCGTCGCAGTTGCCGTTCGGCCAGAGACACAAAGGTCTCTGTGTCATTCACCTGCAAGGCTTCGGTGGCTGAATCTCCTAAGATCAAGACGCGGGTGGGGCGGCCGTCGAGTGGAGGATTTCCGTTGTCGCGAAGACCATCTGGTAGCCAATGACTGATCCCGTTGCCTTCCAGTCTCCAGGTCACAGTCTGGGAAGAAAAAATGGCTCCAAAAGGTTGTATCTCATTGGCTTTGCCGTGCAATAAATGAGCAGCCAGGGCATTCAGGCCCAACAGTCCAACCCAGACCCCAAGGGCCTGGGCCCCGAGTCGACGGAGGCCTGCGAAACTCATGTCAGACCAGAAAAAACCTGGGCCAGCTCGCAGGCCTGACGCTGGCTGGTGAATTGCTGGCGGCAACGCCGACGAGCTTGTTCTCCCAGCCGACGACCAAGTTCAGGTTCCTGCATGAGGCGCTGCAGAGCTCGAGCCAGAGCCTCGGGCTGGCGGGGAGGGACGAAAAGTGCGCTTACATCGGGTTCGACCAGCTCGGATATGGCTCCGATATGGGTGGTGACAATGGGGAGACCCACCGCCATTGCTTCCAGCAAGCTGTTGGGCGTAACGTCGTGGCTGCCGTCCTCAGCGATCTGGGCCGGAAAAGCAAACATTTGATGGCTTCTGTAAAGTTCTCTCACTTCGGGGTGAGGCAGTTCGCCGCTCAGGGTCACCCAATCCTGGAGTTGAAGTTGAAACCAGAGGCGACGGACCCTGATGTAAGTCTTGATGTAAATGGGCTCCTCGGTCCCCCCCACGATCGTACAGTGAAAAGGAAGGCCCCAGGAACGTAAATGCGCGCAGGCGGAGAGCAGAGTCTCAATGCCTTTAGTATCAACCAGCCGAGCTACACACAAGATCCGCCACAGTCCATCAAGCGGCTGGTTGCTTGGCAAGGGAGCCTCTGGCTCGGTCCCGTTGTAAATCCTGTGCAGCCTGGAGGAATCAACCTGGCCTCGCAGCAGATTCAAGTTCAGGTTAGAATTGGTCACCACCGCTTGAAAGCCCGGTAAAATCCGTGGCAAAAAACCAGGAGACTCCACCCGATTGAGTTCGTGGGCTCGCACCTGGACGGAACAGGGGACTCCGCTCAAGCGCGCGGCCAGCAGGACGACCAACGCGCAGGGGTGGGCCCAGGGAGAATGGAGGGCCGAAAGGTTGTGCTCACGGACTTGTCGGGCTAACCAGAGCGCCTGCTGGAATAGAGCCAGGTCCAGTGGCCATTGCTTTTGACTTCTGTAGGTGCAGCCCAGCAAAAAAGCCAGCAGCCGGAGACAGGTGAGCGGTTGGCTGCGCAACTGGGTTTGCAGCCAGCCGGGTTGGGGTTGGTAGATGATCTCCTGGTGAGGGGAGGGCCCTTCCAGGGCAAAACGGAACACGGTGACCGACTGTTGCTCAAGGTGCGACATTTCTCGCTGCACAAAGGATTCTCCGGGAGCCCGCCAGAGGAGATAGCCAACCCTTAGAGCAGCTTTGCCCGAAGTTGGTCTGTGGGGCGCCAGCGGAAAGCCTGTCAGCGCCCGGGTCAGCCCCAAGTAGAGACCGTTGCCAAGTTTGCAACGGAATTGGTGAGCTAGTTGAGAGAGCGCCTGGCGAACCCGAATGTAGCCACTTCTCAGTTTCTGGCGGCGTCCTTGGGGGCCCAGTTGCTCCCAGGCAATCTCCGGAAAATGCGGCCGGCCATAGACTCTTTCCATCAAGCCTGAAATCAAACCGAGAGCCCCAGCCCAGGCGTGAGCACCATCCCAAAGACAAAGTCGGCCATTTCGGCCCAAAATCCGACCGAGCTGAAAGGCCGCCTGGTCGGAACCACACGAGGGAGGCGTCGCCTCCGGCCAGTGCTGGTTGAGGAAGGCCTCGAGCTGCTTGAGGTCGGGTGGGGCGGGCTCTCTTCCGAGGGCGTAGGTATGGTTGGCTCGACTGAGACCCTCAGCCAGACCAGCCAGAGCCCAAAACCGGGCCGGGTGCCTTCGAGCCAGCAACTCTCGCACGTGCCAGCGCAATCCGCCCAGATCTCGGAGTGCCCGGTAGGAAGCGGACCAGCGCGCGAATTTGATGAAGGTATACTCGGGAGTGTAGTCCGGTTGGTGGCGGCCCAAAGTTTCATTCAGGCGCTGAGATTCCCAGCCCTGGGTCTCGATTGTTCTGACCCAATCAACCTCGGTGGATATGGAGTCTGGCAAAGGGAAGCGCTGCAAAAGATGGGTGCGCATCAGTTTGATGCCCACCACCTCACCCATCAAATCGTCGCGCAGGCTGGCGTAAATCAGCCCCGAGCGGGGTTGAATGGCGCCGCGAAGGCGTTCCAGGCAGTGTCGGTCCAGAATCATGTCGGCATCGACTTGCAGCAAGAAAGGGGTTGTCACCTGACTGACGCCCTGGTTGAAGGCCTGGCAGAAGGGCGAGACTCCGTCCACCCGAAGCACCTCGCCAGGCTGCCAGCTCTGTTGAGCCAGGCTCTCCAGGGCTCGGCTCAGATACGGCTCGCCTCGACTGAGCACCAGGGCCGTCACATCACGGGCCTTCAAGTCAGGGCCCAGCAAAGTTCGAAGGCTTCCCTCATCTGAGTCGCCCGGTCCTGAGCCAGGGCGCAAAATTTTCCAGAAAGCCGAGGGTAGCGCTGACGCAACTGGGAGAGCAACGCTCCCGGCGGGAGCAGCACCAGATCGGCCTGGTGCAAGGCCGTTTCTGCTTTTCCCAAATCCCGCTCACTGAGCCATAACAGGCGCCGAGACAGGTGGGCTGGCAAAGCCCTGAATCCCTGAGTGCCCACTCCCAAACCCAATTGAAAGGTCCATTCCAGCTGGTGCAACAGCCAGCTCAGCTGATCGGCCTGGGGCAGCGGTCCCAGGGCAAGTCCGGGGCTTTCCGAAACTTTGGAACCAATCAGACACAGACGACTGTCCGCCCCCAAAGAGAGAAGAGTTTGATGGAATTCTTCGGCAAATGCCTGCCAGGGAAGCTCACCCTGAGCCGCGACTAAAACTGAAAAAGACGTTTCCACCAGGGGCCTTTCCACTGCTTTCCGGGGCAAGGATCCTCACGCCAGCCAGTCTGCGCACAAAAACCCTGACTGAGTTTGCTCTGGCGGTCGGCTTCGTCGCGAAAAAGTGCCTGGCGCAGGTAGCCGTTCTCACGCGCAATGAGCTCGGACTGAATCCTCTCGGGTTCGATTTGATGCTTCTCCAACGTTCTTCGTTCCAGATCCAGCTGCGTCTCAAGGGGAACGTGGGTGGTCAGACGCTCGGCGCTGCGGTGGTCCCGCTGATAGTAAAGACAATGGTTGAGGGCCTGAAATCGGCAGCCCATTTCGGCCAGGCGCCAGGGAAAGTCGTAATCGTCGGCCCCGTGGAGTTGGAGGCTTTCGTCAATTCCTCCGGCCTTTAAGGCTGATTCCACCCTCCAGCAGTGAAGATGCTTCACCCCGGCCCCCTCTAGAAAGCTGCCGGGCTGAATGCAAGCGCGAGGCTCAATGTAAGGCGAAATCAAGCGCCCCTGGTCGTCGATAAACCTGCGGCCGGAGTGAAAGTAGTCGACCTCGGTTTGGTTCTGAAGCGCCTCGAGAAGTCGGCTAACCGCCTGACGGTCGAGCAAATCATCGTCGTGTAAAACGGCCACGAAGGGACTTGAGACAGTCGCCATGGCGCGGTTGAGTGCCACCCCGACCCCTTTCTCAGGCCAGATGCAGAGGCGACTGATTCTTGGGTCTTCAGGCAGAGGAATAGGAGTTTCACCCCCATCAATCACGAGCAGCTTCCATTGATGTTCGCGTTGGGTCAACACCGAATCTAAGGCCTGATTGAAGTAGGGCGATTGCCCCTGACCTCGGGTCGGTAGCAGAAGAGTTAGCACGCTGGCCGGTTTCTTGGCAGCCAGAGGCCCTTCCTGTATAGTGTGGCGCGTGAGATTGCTGGTGTTTATTGATTCCCTGGCAGGGGGCGGAGCCGAGCGGGTAGCCACAACCCTGAGCAACTGGTTGGCGGAACGTCACGAGGTGACGGTGCTGACTTTCTGGGAAGCACCCGACGCCTACCGGCTGGGTCCGCGAGTGGGGCGTCTCCATTGGCATCTGCTGCCTGCCCCTCAACTGCTGGGCAAGAGGCTGCCTTTCTTCAGTTTCTTACACAATGCCTGGCAGCTGCTGCCCATCGTGCGGAGCCTGAGGCCGGATCTGGTGCTTTGCTTCATGGAGTCGGCCAATATTTTGGGAGGACTGGTCAGCCTGCTGGCCGGGATTCCGTTTTGTTTCTCGGAACGTTGCCATCCTGAGGCGCTGACTTCAGCCAGGCGTTGGCCGGTGCGCTTCTGGAGAGCCTTGACCTACCGACTTGCTCAAGGTTGCATTGTTCAGTCTGGTGCCGCCGCCGACTGGGCTCGGAGTTACTTGCCCGAGAGACGAATTCGAATCCTGCCTAATCCATTGGTCAGAAAGGTAGCTTCTGGGACTCCGCAGGCCGAACGGCAGCCTTTGCTTCTTTGTGTTAGCCGCCTCGTTCAGGGCAAGGGATTGTTGGAATTGCTTGATGTCTTCGCCAGGCTGGCCCCAGCTTTCCCAAGCTGGAGGCTGCGTCTGGCAGGTGAAGGTCCGATGCGTCCAAGCTTGGAAGCACGAGCCCGTCAGCAGGACTTAAACGGCCGGGTGGAGTTACCGGGCTGGCGCGAGGACGTGACTGAAGAGTATGAACGGGCCTCTGCCTTTGTTCTGTTCTCGGAAAGCGAGGGGATGCCCAACGCCCTTTTGGAGGCCCTCTCGCATCAGTTGCCCTGCCTGACCTCTCGCAGCTTCCCAGCTTGCCAGGAGCTGCTGGAAAGCGATCGAGACGCTTTGCTGGTTGAGGTTGCTGATCTTGCAGGACTGGAGTCGGGATTGGTGCGACTGTTGAGCAGTCACGAGCTCAGGAAACGACTGGCTGCAGCGGGTTCTGAACGGGTTTCGGATTATCAGCTGGAGAAGGTTGGACCGCTCTGGGAGGAGACGTTGCTTGCTTGGGCTGAATGGCGAGGGAGGCCGAGTCGATGATCAGTTTGCTGATCGCCAGTCGAGGTCGCTGTTGTTCACTGCGGCGCACTCTGGACAGTCTGTACGCTCTGGGTCCACCTCCTTGTCCCACTGAATTGGTGATGGTGGCCAGCGGCTGTCCATTGACCGCCTCCATGGTGCAGCAAGAGAAACCTCCTGAGTGGCTGATCTACAAGCCAATCTCGGTTGAGGCTCCGGGCAAAAGTCGGGCGGTCAACCAGGCAATGAGCCGCAGCACGGGCGACTATTGGGTGTTTACAGACGACGATGTGGATTTTGAGCCAGGATTCTTTGAGCAACTGTTGGCGGGCTTCCAGGCAACTGAAGCAGCAGGATTGCAGGGAGGCGTCACGACCGTGGTGCAGGGCGATTTGCCGCGGTGGTGGACTCCCCATTGCGCTGGATTGCTGGCCGACACCCAGGGCTATCCAGAAAAACCTACGGAACTAAGCACGTGTAACGCTGTGCTTGCCCGGGAGGCTGCCTTGCGCGCCGGCCCCTGGCCCGAGCATTTTGGCCCGGGCAGTTCTGGTTATCCGGTTGGGGTGGATACAATCTGGACGCGTCCCTTGAGTGAGCAGGGCCTGCCACTGGCTTTCTGGCCGAAGATGAGGGTGGTCCATCGCATCCCGCCGGAGCGCCTGCGGCGCCGCCTGCTCATGAAGAGAAGTTTCCAAAATGGTGTTTTGCAAGCAGTGCTGGAGAGAGGTCGCCCCAGCACAGCTCAGATTCGCTGGCTGCTCAAAAGCCTGGTTGGTGAGTGCGCAGGCTTCCTGAGGGGCTCAATGGACGACGGCCTGTGGCTTGCGCGCCACAGTGGCTATTTGATGCAAATCCTGGTTCCTCATCAATGGACCCGGTCGCCTGCGCCTGGCTGGCGATAGGAAACAATTCACCCGCGTGGCCCGCGACTCGGCCGAGGTTGAGTATAAATGGGACTACGGCGGTGCCTATGGGCAGAACGGCTGGAAGGCACCCTGGGCTAACTGCGGGACCGCAAGCCCAGCGGCTTTCAATTCTTGGACAAGGGGTTCAAGGGTTTTCCTTGATGGCTTTTTGCAGAACGGTGATGATGACCGAGGAGTCGCCCTTCTGCTTTTCCGTCGCCAGCATCAGGGCCGTTTTGTGGGCCCCATTTTCCAATCGAGGATCACATCCGGCGGCCAGCAAGGCTTCGACGGTGGTAAGACTACCCTCGGCCGCGGCATAGTGCAGGGCGCTGGAGCCGTCCTTGGCCAGAGCATTCGGGTCGCAACCGCCCTTGACCAGGCGTTCGACTACTGCAGCCTGGCCCGACCTGGCAGCCAATAACAGAGGGGTGTTGCCTTGCAGGTCTCGTGCTTCTTTGAGGACGCTGGGGCAGGAAAGTAAATATTCGACGCAGTCCAGGTGCCCTTTCTCACTAACCATGTGGAGAGGAGTCCTCGATTGGCTGTCCGCCAGATTAAGAGACTGGCCGCTCGCCTCCAACTTCTTCAGTTCGTCGAGCAGGCCCCCGCGAGCAGCTTTGTGCACCGGTTGCTGAGAAGCTGCCGCTGCCCCATTGGAGGAGCCAGTGGTTGGGCTGGGGGAGTTTCTTTTGCCGCTGGAAGAATTTTCAAATCCTTTCTGATAGAGGCGGTCGCGGGTCGACTTGGGGCCTCCAAATGGAAAAATCTGGGCCGACGCCGCTCCAGTTAACACAAGCAGGCCAACGCTAACGCGGAGAACGAATTTCTTGGACATGTTCACCCCCAGTGGATTTGATGCTTACCTCTATTTGTTTCCAGGTGGCTGTTTCCTCCCAGGGGCTTCTCCTTGCCTCGACTACGGGGTGGTCAGAGGGTTTCTGAGCAATCGTAGCAGCTCAGGACGTTGTCACCGAATGGAGTTGGCGGTTATTTTCCAGCAAGTTCCAAGTGCTGGACAGCAACCGAGATTCGAGCAGGTCGAACATCGGAGGGGTTTTGGGAGGTCAATATCGGTCGGAAACTTCTCGCCTCGAAGCGAGGCCTCTGAGCGCATAGCCCATCTTCCTTCTTTCCTCCGAAACACTAACATTTGGTTATTTTTGACTAATCCATTTGGATGAGAGTCGTATTCCTTGCAACTGACTGGCCACAGAGTTTACAACTGGGCGACGGAATTTGTCGCCGTGGGCTTTAGACTCGGATTTATGATCGGTGATCGAGAGCAACAATTCCAGCGGCTTCTGGCGTTAGTCAGCCGTTTGATGGGCTCTCAGGGACTGACTGTAAAGGAATTAGGCGGGACAACAAGATCGACGGCACGTCGCATTCAACGAGACCTGAACAAGCTTCGCGAGTGTGGAGTGCCACTAGAATGGGTCGGGCAACGTGAACCAAGGTATCGCCTGGAAAACTTACGGGCCGGAGCAAAGTTGAACCTCGAGGAGACGCTGGCCGTGACTCTGGCGCTTCACCAGGCTGGCCCGTCAGAATTGGGCGAACTCGCGCGTCGGGGGTGGGATAAATTACACTACGCGGTCATCAACGGACGGGAGCGACGTTCCAAAGCCGATCTCCCCATTCTGCTGTCCTCCCAATCGGCTGCCAGAATGCCGCTGCCGATCATTTCCACTTTGACCACCGGGCTGTTGGACAGTCGAAGAATCCGTTTGCTTTATTTGGGGCTCTCCGATCGCTCGGCTCGCTGGCGTCTGGTAGAACCCTGGCAACTGTTCTTCCAGGATCAATGGTACTTATCGGCTTGGGACCCTGCGGCGATGTCCAGCAAGACGTTTCGAGCCGACAGAATTTGCGAGTGCGAACTCACTCACGAAGTGTTCCAGCGCGAACAGCAGGTCCAGGATCCCCATTTTCATCGATGGGACATTGCCGGTAGGGAAGCTGTAGAGGTGCACTGCCAGGTAGACGAGTCGATTGCTCGATGGTTGGTCGAAAACCCGGTCCACCCCAGCCAGAAACTGGATGGCATTGACCTGAAGGTGAAAGTCCGAGACACCAATGCCTTTCTCCGCTGGGTCTGTAGTTTGAGCACCTGTCGTGTTCTCGGCCCCGCCAAAGTTCGAGAAGCCTATCGGCAGCGGCTCGAGGCCATGCTTCGGGCGCAAACAGAAGAGCCACCAGGGTATCCTGGTGGCCTTTCATGTGAGTTAGAACATGTTTCAATCCACTCCCAAACTCGACCAGGAGAAACTTAGTTATAACATAACCCATTGACGAGTCGAGTTGCTTCGAGTATCGTCCTAATCGTGGGAAGTAAAGAAGAGACGGCGGGTTACCCCGCCGCCCCGTCCGCAAACGTTCTCTTCCTTTCTCCTCAACACATCTCCTCTGGAGGAATAATGGAACGTATCTATCATCCCGGTGAAATCTGCCCCGCCTCTGGTCAGTGGGCTATCGTGAACGCACGAACGCGAATTCGGTCTGGACATGAGCGCACGGTCGTTAAACGGGAGCCGTTTCCTCCGACGCCGTCGGCAGGTCAAGGCTATTTAATGGCTGATCCGACTAAGGTCTAGCGCCATGCCTGGGGCGATCGCACACCGTGGTCGCCCCAGGTCTCGCATAAAGTGGGGATAGATGACTGAGATCTTTCTTGGACATTCGGAAAGCAAAACTGGCCGCACTCAGCCGCTGGTCGAGCACATTCGGGGCGTTGAACAACGGACGTGCGAGGCGCTGGAGGGCTGGTATGCTCAGGATGAAGCCAGGTTGGCCGCCCTTCTCCACGACCTGGGCAAATATACGGAAGCCTTTCAGCGCCGTTTGCAGGGTCTGGAAGAGGGCCTTGACCACTGGTCTTCGGGAACCCTGGCCTGTCTGCAGGCGCCTCATCAGGCATTTGCGGCCGCCCTCGCCGTTTACGGGCACCACGTGGGATTACCGGAACTGCGCTTCATTTGTGGCAAGCCAACTTTGCAGAACTTTGAGAGTCGAGAGTTGCGTCTGACCGGACACGACCTGGCCGAACAGCTGGGCAGAGCTCAGGCAGATGGGATCGTTTGCCCGGACTCTCCATCTCAGATCTTGACTCCAGACAACCGGAAGAAGCTCGGAACCCTTGGTTGCCAACTCGATATTCGGCGTCTTTTCTCGGCATTGGTCGACGCGGACTTCCTGGATACCGAAGAGCACTTTCAGGACAAAGCTCGCCAACAGGGCGAGAGGCTGGAACCTGGCGCGGACTTGGAGAGGCTGCTAAGCTTTCGTGCCCAGGTCGCCGGCGCTTCAGCCGCAACGGAGGTCGTCAAGCAAGTGCGAGACGAGGTCTTCCAGGCCTGCCTGGAGGCCGCGGAACAGATTCAGGGCATCTTCACCCTGACTGCGCCGACCGGAGCTGGGAAAACTCTGGCCATGCTGGCTTTCGCCATGAGGCACGCCCAGGTCCACAATTTGCGTCGCGTGGTTACCGTGTTGCCGTTCCTCACGCTGATTGAACAGACGGGCGCAATCTATCGGAAGATCATCCCTTCCGGAGAAATGCTAATTGAACATCACTCCTTGTCGAACGGCGAAAACACTGACCAGGCTGCGCTCCCTGAGCTGCGACGGATTCGGCAGTTGACGGAGAATTGGGACGCACCCTATGTCCTGACCACGAATGTTCAGTTTTTCGAGAGTCTCTTTGCTCACCGGCCAGGCAAGTGTCGCAAGCTGCACCGTTTAGCCAACAGCGTCATTCTGTTGGACGAGGTGCAGTCTTTACCACGCCAACTGGCGCTTCCCACCCTGGCCGCGCTGAGCCATTTACAGCAACATTGGGGCTGCACCATTGTGATGGCCACTGCCACCCAACCCGCCTTTTCGTCCCTAGCCAGCCGGGTCGCTCGTCTTCATCCCGCAGGCTGGACGACCAGGCCAATCGTGGCCGATCCCCAACCGCATTTTCAGAAGCTGCGGAGGACGCGTTACGAAGTGCAACCCGGAGAGTGGTCGGCGGCCGAGCTTGTGGACGCGGTCGCTGCTGAGGGTTCGGCTCTGGTGGTTGTAAATCTGAAACGCCAGGCCGCTGAAGTCTGGCGAGGGCTCGAGGTTCGATGCCAGAGTGTTGAACATCTCTCCACATCCATGTGTGCGGCTCATCGTTCCGAAGTCTTGGAAAGAGTCCGAGCCCGACTGAAGGCGAAGCTGCCTGTCATTCTAGTATCCACTCAGTGCATTGAGGCTGGGGTGGACCTTGACTTTCCCAGGCTTTTTCGAGCCATCGCGCCCTGGGACTCCATGGTGCAGGCCGCCGGCCGATGCAACCGAGAGGGGCTTTTGCAGGAAGGGTGCGTCACGCTCTTTTCCCTGAACGAAAAAAGCTATCCAGACCGCTACTATGAGCAAGCGACTAAGGAAGCCAGCAAACTGCTTCGCCGTAACCCGGGGGCCCATTTAGACGACCCGGACCTCGTTGAAAAATTCTTTACCGGCCTTTACGGAGTATCAGAACTTGAGGACAAGCAGCTGGCCAGTCAGATTGACAATCATAATTTTCCTGAGATCGCGAAAAGCTACCGCTTGATCAAGGACGACACCGTCAACGTCCTGGTCCCTTATTCCGCCAGAATGGGACTCTATGAAAAACTCCAGCATCAGGCTGTAAACCGCTCCTGGTTCCGAGCCGCCCGACCGATTTCGGTCAGTCTATTTCGCACTTCCACGAAGTCAGCCCCTCTGATTCCCGTCATGGCTCGTGGGGGGCCGCTGCAGGACTGGTATTTCTATCCCCATCCGGAGCATTATCACCGCAATTTAGGTCTGGTCTTGCCGGACGAACCGGCATCTTTCATCTACTGAGGAGGACTATGAAAGGAAAAAGTCACGTATTGGAGGTCTGGGGAGACCTGGCTTGTTTCACTCGGCCGGAGGCCAAGGTGGAGCGGCTCAGTTACCCTGTCGCGACACCTTCCGCCGCTCGAGGCATCTTTGACGCGATTTATTGGAAGCCCGACGAGGACTTCTATTGGCAGGTGGAGCGCATCGAGATCTTGCGCCTTCCTCGCTTCCTGGCGTTACGGCGGAATGAGGTGAAGAACAAGGCCGACGGAGAATCGACCATCCTCAGCTGGGCCAACGGCAAGGCCGAGCCGGAACCTCTGTATGCAGACGCGACCGGCGAGGAGGCCAAAGGCCGCACTCAGCGTCAAACCATGGCTCTAAAGAATGTGCATTATCGCATCACGGCCGCCATGTGCTCACGACGAGGACGGGGTCTATCCGCACAGGACGCCCAGTTTGAGCGAAGGGCCAGGCAGGGCAAATGCATCTATCAGCCCTACTTCGGCTGTCGCGAATTCCCAGCCTATTTTTCGTTGGAGCTCAGTGCAAACGAGGCAGTCCCGCTCGATATGGATCTTGGCTGGATGCTCTATGACGTTTTCGATTTGGGAAATGCCGGCCACAACCGCAGCACCCCATCGATCAGCCTGTTTCACGCAGTCATACGTCAGGGGGTTTTGGAGATACCGGACTACAGTGACTCAAGGGTTAGAAAAGCTCAGGTGGTAGCCTGATGCTGGCCCAACTTAGAAAGTATGCTGAAGACCGAGGTCTCGTTTCTGAGCCTGGATTTGCCGCTAAAACCGTTCACTATGCGCTCGACATCGATTCTGATGGCCAGGGCGCGAGCTTGATCCCTCTGGGCGACGGAAAAGGGAGGCTCTACGACCGTTGCCCCAATTTAAGTCAGCCGGAAATGATCGCGGGAGGAGTGAAGCGCAGCCAGTTTCTGGTGGAATCGGTGGCCGCGATTCTTCTTTTGGGCAAGACGCCGGAGGACCTGGAGAAAGCCAAGCCCAGACGCGAATTTTATCTAGGTTTGCTAGCAAAAGCCTCCGAAGAACCGGGTCTTGAGGGCCTGGGCGTCTGCGCAGAATTTCTGAGAAATCAGGGGCTTTTTGCGAGTCTCCAGGAGCAGGCTTTACGCGACAAGGTCAAACTGACCGACCAGGTTACGCTCAAACTGGACGGAGCCGACATCCTTCAAGATTGGCCATGGGCAGATTGGTGGCGTAGATATCGATCCAGCCAGCCCACAAAGCCTAGCAAGAGAGAAGACAAGGTGCAAATGCTGGATTTGCTCACAGCCGAACTTGTGACTCCCGCTCCCACTCACTTCAAGGTCAATGGGCTGGCTGGCATCGGAGGCTTAGGCACTGGTGACAGTTTGGTCTCTTTCGACAAGGCGGCATTCCAGTCATATGGCCTGGACCAATCCCTCAACGCGGCGATGTCGGAGAACTCAGCCCGCCTCTACGCGGATGTGCTGAACCAGTTGCTGCGGGACAGCAAGAAGTTCGCCAATGTGAAGATATGCTACTGGTTCAGCCGGAAACTTGAGGCGGATCCAATGGATTGGATTTTCGGTGGCGACGAAGACGAAACCAGGTTTGGTGAAGTCATCTTAAAGCTCCGCAAAGGCGAGTCCGACCCCCTGGACCTCAAGACCGTTTTTTACTGTTTGAGTTTGAGCGGCTCGTCGGGGCGGGTGATGGTGCGCGACTGGAGCGAAGGAAATCTCCAGGAGCTGCGCAGCAATGTGGCGCGTTGGTATGAGGACCTGGAAATCATTGGTCCGAGAGACGGTCAGATGGCCAAGCCGCCAAAACTATTCGGGGTAGTGGCCAGTCTGTATCGCGAGACAAAAGACATCGTCGACAATCAGGCCCTGCAGCTCTTTCGCTCCGCCACATTGGGAACTCCGATTCCCAAGAGCTGCCTGGCACAGGCGCTGCAGAGATTTCGTGTAGACCTCATCGGTGATCAACCTTTCCGGGCGGCCCGCATGGGCCTTATGAAGGCGTATTTTTTAAGAAAAAAAGGAGGTTTTTCTATGAGTGCTTTGGTGGCGGAGGACCATCCCGACCCGGCTTATCATTGCGGACGCCTGCTGGCCGCTCTTTCGAAACTTCAGTATGAGGCATTGGGTGACGTCGGCGCGGGGGTTGTGCAACGCTTCTTTGGAGCGTCCAGTCAGGCTCCAGCCCTATCTTTTGGGCGGCTCCTGAGCGGAAGTCAGCATCACCTCAACAAGCTACGGGGTGATTTCCGCAAACGAAAACTCGCCCCGTATTACGAGGAGCTCATCGGCCGAATTTCGGCAGCGGTAGGGGCCGAGTTCCCGCGTAGCCTTAACCTGGAAAGACAAGCCCTTTTCGCCCTCGGTTACTACCAACAGATCGCCCAGCAATATCAAGACAAAAATCAGGAGGTCCAAGCTTAATGTCTATTCAAAATCGTTACGAATTTGTGCTGCTCTTCGATTGTGAGAACGGAAATCCCAATGGTGATCCCGACGCCGGCAATTCGCCCCGAATCGACCCAGAGGATATGCATGGTCTTGTGTCGGATGTTGCTATGAAGCGCCGCGTCCGTAACTTTGTGCAGTTGGCTCGAGACAACACTGCTCCCTACGCGATTTTCGTGGAACACGCGACCAACTTGAATCGAAAAATAGCGCTGGCTCACGAGGCCAACGGCGAGGTGCCCGCTAAGGGCAAGAAAGCCACCAAAGACAAGGTTGCCGAGGCCAGGGACTGGATGTGCAAGACCTTTTTTGACGTGCGTGCTTTCGGTGCTGTAATGTCGACTGGTGCCAACGCAGGCCAGGTTCGAGGTCCAATTCAGTTTGCTTTTGCGCGGTCCGTGGATCCGATCCTGCCCTTGGACATTTCAATCACCAGGATGGCCGTCGCCGAAGGAAACTCTCACGACAGCAGTGCCGACCTCCAGAAATGGGAGAGCGAACAGCCAGAGGACAAACTGCGAACCATGGGCCGCAAAGCGCTGATTCCCTATGGTCTCTACGTCGCAAAGGGCTTCATCAGCGCTCATCTAGCCGAGTCGACTGGCTTCAATGAAGACGACCTGGAGCTATTCTGGACTGCGCTGCTGGGGATGTACGACCACGACCGATCCGCCAGCAAGGGTCTGATGTCGAGCCGGGCTCTGTTCATCTTCAAGCATATCGGAACCGACAGCGACCCGCAACAGCGGACTCGTCAGGCTCGCCTTGGCTGCGCGCCCGCTCACAAGCTGATCGAACTTGGACAAGTGGTTTCGATTCGACCGACCGATGATTCAAAACCAGCCCGTCGGTATTCGGACTACACGGTGACTGTAGACCGCTCCAAGCTTCCGCCCGGCGTCGAACTGATCGAACGCTAAGAGAATGGAAGACTACCTCCCCGTGTCGGCCTTAAATCAGTGGAGCTATTGCCCCAGACGATGCGGGCTGATTCACGTGGAGGGAGACTTCGATAACAATGAGCACACACTCGCTGGTGTCGCAGAGCACCAGCGAGTGGATGCCGCCGGGCACGACTTGAGAGAGGGGATTCGAGTCGAGCTGGCGTTGGCCATCTGGTCCCATCAGCATCGCCTGACCGGTCGGTGCGACGTGGTCGAATTTTACGATGATGGTAGGGTGCGGCCAGTGGAATACAAGTTGGGAAAACGGAAACCTTGGGAGAATGACGACCTCCAGGTGGCGGCTCAGGCGCTGTGCCTGGAGGAGATGCTGGGGCTGCAGATTCTGGAGTGCGCTATCTTCCACCGGAAATCCCAGCGACTCCGCAAGGTCGAACTGACCGCCGACCTGAGGAAGAGAACTGTCGAGGCGATTGAATCAATTCGCAGCCTGATGAGCAGCGGGCAGCTGCCCGCGCCCACCCACCTGCGCCACCGATGCGGCGAATGCTCGCTCAGCGGCATTTGCGAACCTGAACTGTGGAGGGCAGCCCATGGCGGCCTACGGTAATACAATCTACCTGACGACCCCCGACACCTACGCCAGCTTGGAAGGCGAAACCGTCCTAATTTCTATGGAGGAGCAGAAAAAGGTCCAGGTACCCTTTCATCACGTTTCCAGCATTGTTTGTTTGGAATCTGTGCGGCTCAGCGGACCCCTGCAAGTTCGCTGTGCGGAGCGGGGCGTGTCGATTACCTGGCTGAATTGGTCGGGTCGTTTTGGCGCCAGGGTCGAGGGGCCTACTACGGGTAATGTGCTTTTGCGACTGGCACAGTATGATGCCTATCGAGATCCCGGTCGAAGCCTTGAATTGGCCCGCCAATTCGTTTTAGGAAAGATTCGCAACGCTCGTTCCTCAGCACTGCGAGTTGCTCGCGAGTGTCCGTCCGAAGACGAGCAGCAGCAACTTCAGACAAGTGCTCAAAGAATGCGGCGCGCTCAGGAGAGTGCAGAGTATTGTCGGCAGGTGGACATTTTGAGAGGACATGAAGGTGAGGCAGCAGCTGAGTATTTTTCTACGTTCGGCCTGCACCTCAGGTCGGGAGCAAGGCGTAATTTCCAGTTCAGAAAGAGGCAACGGCGACCAGCGCCAGACCCGATCAACGCCTGTCTCTCATTCGCCTATGCCCTTTTGACAACCGATTGCCGTGGAGCATTGGAGTCTGTTGGACTGGATCCGCAGGTTGGTTACCTCCACCAGGTTCGGCCGGGCCGGCCGGCACTGGCCCTAGATCTGATGGAGGAATTCAGAGCCCCACTCGCTGACCGACTGGTTTTGACCCTTATAAATCGTGGTGAACTTTCCGTTGGGCAGTTCGAATACCGGCCGGGTGGTCAGGTTGAAATGGATGCGAGCGCCCGAAAGATTCTCATCCGGGCCTACCAGGAGCGAAAGCGAACAGAAATTGAGTATCCTCTGCTGAATCGAAAGGTCCAGATTGGTTCGCTCCCCTACCTACAAGCTCGCCTC
This sequence comes from bacterium, assembly GCA_018266105.1. Taxonomy (GTDB): domain Bacteria; phylum Vulcanimicrobiota; class Xenobia; order Xenobiales; family JADMJV01; genus JADMJV01. The sequence goes on from JAFEBA010000087.1 coordinate 57,522, forward strand.
ATTGCCCGCACTCTCAGGGGAGAGCTCGAGAGTTACTTGCCTTTCCGAAATCGCTAGTGCGTCACGTGCTGGTAACCTACGACGTCAGTACCAGCAACGCCGCAGGCCGGCGCAGATTGCGGCGAATCGCTCGGGTCTGCAAAGACTATGGCCAGCGGGTACAGAAGTCCGTGTTTGAATGCCAAGTAGACAACAAAACCTACGCCAAGCTCGAAGAGCGCCTGCTAAAAGAGATTTCGCTAAAGGATGACAACCTGCGAATCTACAGTCTGGCATCGCCCATCGAGGGCAACGTTAAGGAATTCGGCCAGTTCCGCCGGCAAGACTTCTCTGGACCGCTCGTCCTATGAAATGATGCGCGAACCCCAAGCAAGGCGGGCATTGCCGGGGCTCTCGCGTTGCCTTGCCTTTGTACATCGCCCGCCGAACTCTGCGCCAAATCTGGTGTTTTGCCCGGTATGCCGCCAGGAGGTTCGCGCAGTTTGCGCTGAGAACTACGGCCCCGCCTGCCTTAGAGGAGGTAGGTGTCGGCCCGGCCATCGTGCCGGGCCGTGGATTGAAACCATTCCCAACTGTGGGAGCGCCTGGGCGAGCATGGGTCGGCCCGGCCATCGTGCCGGGCCGTGGATTGAAACACCGTTGCCTGAAATGGCCGACGAACAAGACTATGTCGGCCCGGCCATCGTGCCGGGCCGTGGATTGAAACTCCCAGCTCCTGGAGCGCTACTGGCCGGGCATCAGTCGGCCCGGCCATCGTGCCGGGCCGTGGATTGAAACCCACACAGGCGGATATGTCGGCTCAAACGGAATCGTCGGCCCGGCCATCGTGCCGGGCCGTGGATTGAAACACCGCCCCGGCCCTGGCTTCAGTGCCCTCCTTGAGTCGGCCCGGCCATCGTGCCGGGCCGTGGATTGAAACTTGTAGTATGGGCTAGTAGAAGGCAGGTCCGTCCGGGTCGTCGGCCCGGCCATCGTGCCGGGCCGTGGATTGAAACAAGACCAGAGGCTAAGCCTGGACGGTGGGAGCACGTCGGCCCGGCCATCGTGCCGGGCCGTGGATTGAAACTCCTCTGCAATCGCGAAGCCGTCGGACAAATCTTCGCGTCGGCCCGGCCATCGTGCCGNNTGCCGGGCCGTGGATTGAAACTATGGACTGAGGGAGGGGGAATACTCGGCGCCCTCGTCGGCCCGGCCATCGTGCCGGGCCGTGGATTGAAACAATGCCTGTCCGCATGACCCGTCCGCCAGCAGGCTTGCGTCGGCCCGGCCATCGTGCCGGGCCGTGGATTGAAACTGGCTAGTAGGCAGCAGATGAGTAGGGCCCGGCGGTGTCGGCCCGGCCATCGTGCCGGGCCGTGGATTGAAACTCCCAGTCCTTGTTGAATGAATAGACCGGAGGCAGGTCGGCCCGGCCATCGTGCCGGGCCGTGGATTGAAACAGCGCCCATTCTCAACGCCATGCGCCAAAGCGCCGTCGTCGGCCCGGCCATCGTGCCGGGCCGTGGATTGAAACAGAATCCGTTAAATTGCTCGAACGCCACCAGCAGATGTCGGCCCGGCCATCGTGCCGGGCCGTGGATTGAAACCCTGCACTTGCCGTGCCCTGTTTCCCAATCGTCCGTCGGCCCGGCCATCGTGCCGG